>NZ_JBCNEQ010000054.1:0-12407 GCF_050480245.1 Bhargavaea massiliensis
CTTGCACGACAGAGGAACGGGCTGGAGAAGCACCCCACCGTGTCATGACATCTATAACGTAGGCTCTGTTTCAAGCCTTGGTCTGGTCAACATGGGGCTTACAAGCCCACGATTTTAGTCGTTGGGTTGTTGACCTTTATTGCAAACATGGAACAGAGCTCTTCCTGCCACGGGCGCAAATGTATTTGTTGAATATGTTTTACAGGAGCGTTTACGTATATATCAGCGCCACACCGGTCACAACAACGCTCATTCGGAAGTGGTTGTTGTTCAAAATATGAAAGCATTGTACGCCGACGACAAGTTTGTTCGTTTATCCATCGTTGCATAAATACCCATTTTTTTATTTTTTCTTGTTTTCTTTGTTCTATATGGGCGTATAGTTGATTAGCTAAAGTGTGTATATCTTCTTGCATATTCATTTGTTCTAGCCAATACAATAAAAGACGTTGTTGTACGTCTGTTAACCCCATTTCCTTCCGCCCATGGCGTAGAGCGTCCAATGCATAGACAATTTGTTCTTTTGTTGGAAATTCCATATCGATCATCAATTGTCCCATTTGTTCATCGCCTGAGGCATACAATAATATGGCAATACTTTCGTTTCCATCGCGCCCAGCGCGCCCAACTTCTTGCCAATATGCTTCTGGTTGTGTCGGCAAGTGAAAATGGATAACAAAGCGAACGTTCGGTTTATCAACACCCATTCCAAACGCATTTGTACAACAAATGACGTCTAACTGATCATAAACGAACTGTTGTTGAATAAGAAGTCGCTGTTCACCATCCATCCCTCCATGATAATAGCTTACGCGATGATCCTCACGAAGCACTTCTGCTAATGTTTCTGCCCATTGTCGACTAGCTACATACACAATTCCCGGTTTAGGTAACGTGGCGACAAGCTGTTTTAACGCCTTGATTTTTTCTTCTACCGTTTGAACATATTGCACGTATAAACAAATATTTGGGCGATCGAGCGGGTATATATGTTGCTTCACGTCGTCGAGTTTAAGCGTCGTTACAATATCAGCGATAACTTGACGTGTAGCTGTAGCCGTTAACGCTAAACATGGCGGATTGCCGAGCGTTTGGCGAAGAAGACCGAGCTTTAAAAAGTCAGGGCGAAAATCATGTCCCCATTGTGAAATACAATGTGCTTCATCTACGACAAACAACGAAATGTTTATACGTGTTAACGCTTCGATAAGTAAAGGGGATTGTAAAATTTCAGGCGAAGCATAAATAAAACGATACGACGCTAACTCACGCAACACATCTCGTTTTTCGCGATAAGACAGAAAACGATTGAGCGCTACAACACGTTTTTCACCACGATTTCTAAGCTGCTGTACTTGATCTTCCATAAGCGAAATGAGTGGGGAAGTAATTAACACACTGCCGTTTAATATATAACCCGGGAGCTGATAACAAAGCGACTTTCCACCACCGGTCGGAAGCATAGCGACACAATTCCACCCGCTCAGCACATCTTCAATAATTTCTTTCTGTCCGGTGCGAAACGAATTGTAACCGAATCGCTCCTTTAATATGTCAAACATCTTCCCGATCCCACCTTGCTAACGCGAGCCGAATTTCAAAATAAGAAACATCTGAAAGCGCCTCTTTAATTGCCCGTAATTTTTTCGTTTTTAACTTGTGCGCTTGTTGTATAATGCGCTTGCGTTTCTCTTCTTCTAAAAACGGTGCCGTAACAAACGACGGTATATATGTCGCGATTTCTACAATATGATCTTCAATCGTTCCTTTTTTCAATTTGCGCAATTGAGCAATTTGTTCGAGTGAATACCCTTCTTTTAGCAACTTATACGTTTTTTGTGCTGAACTCGTCAATTGTGCGCGCTTCTGTTCACGCAACGAATATAAGAGCGGAAATTTTTCCTTTTCTTGCTCCGTCATTTCAAGTATAAAGTGAAGCGCGTTTTGAAACGACAACAAAATAGCGATCTCTTCTTCCTTTAAAGCATAAGCAATTTGTCCGTTCGTCCATCCGATGCGCTCATGGCTTGTCAAACGCCAAACAAAGATGTTGGCATCTTTTTCTTCCACTTGACTAAGTAGCTCATACATTTCTTCATATAATGACCGAGCGATCGCCTGTATATGTTTATGTTGAAATAGCCATCGCTTAACAAACGACTGAATGCGCTCATCGCGATGAATAGGCTCAAACGATGTGCGATGAATGACGTTTGCCATCGCTTGAATAAGCAACGATAGCCTTTTCCAAAATAAAGAGGCTTCATTCATATATTTCCACCCATCGATATAAGGAGGAAAAACGAAATGACGGAGCTCTTTTTTTCCGCTTGATGTAACGTCATATATATGTTCGTCTGTTTGGTAAATAAATCCATTTGTTTCTAGCTCATGTGCGACATGAAGTAAACGTGAACGATCAATCGGTACCGTTCCAAAAAGACGGCTAACGTTATACCATTTACTATCTTGTAGCGTTTGCGCTGTTTTTTTTCCGTTTAGTAAATGATCAATTGCAGCAAGCGAACGCTCGCCACGAAAACGATCAATACAAAATAAAACGATATGTTGTAACATGCAACATTCACTCCATTTTCCCTTTCATTTTACCAGATTAGGCGAGAGGATGTGAGGGAAACTATGTGATGATAAGCATTTTCAATGGAGTTTTTTATTGAAAAGTTTTCAGAACACATTTATTATAAAAGTGTGAGGAATACGTTTCCAACGTTTCATATGAGACGATTGGTTCCATATAATTAAGGAGGGTCATTGTATGCCAAAGTACACAATTGTTGACAAAGAAACATGTATTGCCTGTGGTGCCTGTGGAGCAGCTGCACCTGATATTTACGATTACGATGATGAAGGTATCGCTTACGTGACATTAGACGACAACCAAGGAATTGTTGAAGTGCCAGACGTATTAATCGATGATATGATGGATGCATTCGAAGGCTGTCCAACAGACTCAATTAAAGTAGCGGACGAGCCATTTGATGGCGATCCAAACAAATTTGAATAAGAACATCTAAGGGCAAACTTCATACGGAGCTTGCCCTTTTCTTTTGTTCACTCATTGTCACTATTTGTCCAATCGACTATAATAAAAAAGTATACATAATAAAAAAGGAGGAATTTGGCATGGCGTTTGAAAACAAAGTTGTTGAAGCGTTTATTGAAATTCCAACAGGTAGCCAAAACAAGTACGAATATGATAAAGAACGCGGCGTATTCAAGCTTGATCGCGTCTTATATTCACCGATGTTTTATCCAGCAGAATACGGCTACTTAGAAAACACTCTTGCATTAGATGGCGACCCGCTCGATATTTTAGTTATCGTGACAAACCCAACATTCCCTGGTTGCGTCATCGAAACACGTGTACTTGGTTACTTAAATATGGTAGATGGTGGGGAAGAAGATGCGAAGTTAATCGGTGTTCCGGTTGACGATCCTCGCTTTGCTGATGTGCGTAGCCTTGAAGATCTTCCACAACATAAATTAAAAGAAATCGCTCATTTCTTTGAACGTTATAAAGACTTAGAAGGAAAGAAAACAGAAATCGGCACGTGGGAAGGTCCGGAAGCGGCTGCAAAACTCATTGATGAATGCATCGCACGCTACAACGAACAAAATAAATAAATTTCGTTTTTCAAGCTGGCTATAAGCCAGCTTTTTGTCCTTTTCCGAACATTTATATATAAAAACGCTTACATTTGTATGACCTTTCCGAAAGTTATTGACACATGTATACGGTTATGTTAAATTATCAGAAATTTAAAAACTTATTATTTGAAAGGAGCGGATAGTTGTGGTTCGCATTTTAGTAGCTGATGCAATGAGCGAAGAAGGACTTGCCCCACTTCTTGCTGATCCAACGATCGAAGTCGTGCAAAAAAAGGTAAGCGAGGTGGAGGGCGAACTTGATCAGTTCGATGCGCTGCTCGTTCGTAGCGCGACAAAAGTGACTGAACAATTACTGCAAAAAATGACGAATTTAAAAATTGTAGGACGCGCTGGCGTCGGAGTGGACAATATCGATGTCGATGCAGCTACACGATACGGTGTCGTCGTCATTAACGCTCCAAACGGCAATACAATTTCGACAGCGGAACATACATTTGCGATGATGGCTTCATTAGTGCGCCGTATTCCACAAGCACACATTTCAGTCAAATCACGTGAATGGAATCGTTCCGCTTTCGTCGGTGTCGAGTTATTCGGAAAACATTTAGGTATTATTGGATTTGGTCGCATCGGTTCTGAAGTAGCGAAACGAGCGCGGGCATTTGGCATGCACGTCCACGTATACGATCCATTTTTAACGAAAGTACGAGCAGAAAAAATTGGTGTCGATGTTTGCACGCTTGATGAGTTGCTTGCACAAGCAGATATCATTACTGTACATACACCGCTAACAAAAGAGACGAAAGGACTTCTCGGTCCAGAAAACTTAGCAAAAACGAAAAAAGGGGTATATTTAATTAACTGCGCCCGCGGTGGAATCATCGACGAACAAGCACTTATTCCGTTTTTAGAAAACGGACACGTGGCGGGCGTTGCTCTTGATGTTTTTGAACAAGAGCCGCCGGGAGACCATCCGCTTCTTTCGTTTGATAACGTCATCGTCACTCCGCACCTTGGGGCGTCAACGGTCGAAGCGCAAGTGAATGTAGCGACACAAGTAGCTGAGGAAGTATTAAAGTTTTTACAAGGAAAACCAGTCACATCATCCATTAACTTGCCGACACTTTCAAAAGATGTATATGAAAAAATTCAAGCATTTTATACATTAGCTCGAAAAATGGGAATCCTCGCCTCCCAATATATGAGCGAACCCGTCCAAGAAATTGCCATTACGTATTCAGGCTCTGTTGCCGACTTAGAAACGACATTTATTACACGTAGCTTGCTTGCTGGATTTTTAAAGCCTCGCGTCGCTTCAACGGTCAATGAAGTAAATGCAGCCATGATCGCAAAAGAGCGCGGCATCGCCTTTAGTGAAAAATTTTCAGCAAATGGAAACGACTACAACAACACCATTACATTAACGGTATATGGTGAAAATAAAACGTTTACGATGAAAGGCACGCATATCGCTCACTATGGTGATCGGATCGTTCATTTCAACGGTTTTGCAATCGATTTTGCTCCAGAAGGACATTTGTTGTATATTCAACACCATGACAAACCAGGAATGATCGGAAAAGTCGGAAACATTTTAGGTGCCCATCAAGTAAACATCGCAACGATGCAAGTTGGCCGTCAAGAAGTAGGCGGAAAGGCGATTATGATGCTTTCGCTCGATAAACCGCTTGATGATGCGCTTGTTGAAACGCTTGAGCAAATTAGCGATATTGATGCTGTGAAAAAGTTGGAAGTATAAAAGGTTCAGCCTCTTGGCTGAACCTTTTTTATCCAAGTGGAACGGCTTGTCGTTCCCCTTTCGAAAACGTCATAATTTCGGTGTAACCGACTGTTTTGGCCAAAGCAATCGCTTTGTCATAATCGGCACCGACATCTTGTGGCACATGCGCATCGGACGACAACACGATCGGAACGCCTTTGTCGTAGCACATTTGTAATAAGCGAGGATCAGGATACAGTTCACCGACCGGTTTACGCAATCCTGCTGTACTAATTTCTACGCACGTTTTAGAGTTCGCTAACGCTGTTGTTGCACGATCGTACTGTTCAAGCAAAAACTCTTCGTCCTCTGGCACATATTTAAAAATTTTCACTAAATCTAAATGACCGATAATGTCAAATAAGTTCGACTCAGCTAACGTGACAACTTGATCGAAATATTTTCGATATGTATCGTATATATCACGACGATCCCACTCTTTCCGAAACTCAGCTAAATCAATGCCAAAATCATCAACCCAATGAATCGAGCCGATGACATAATCGAAATCGTAAGCGCGAATGAATTGCGCCATTTCTTCATGTTTGCCTGGCGTGTAGTCCATTTCAATCGACATTTTCACATCAATTCCAGCATCCCACGCTTCATGAAATAGCCGAACATAGTCAGCCATGTCATAATAGCGACGCTCTTCAATCCACGGATTCGACAAAATGTTTTTCGTCTGATAAAAATGATACGCATGTTCGGAAATACCGAAATGTTCAATTCCTTTCCGTGCAGCTTCATCCGTAAATTGCTTTAAATAATCGAGCGTTAACGTGCCGCGCTCTAAATGATTATGGTAATCTGTTAACATTGCTTTCTCCCCCTCTCTCGTATTGTTTTTCATTATATAGTACAACGTTCTCTTTTTCTAGTTGTTTAATCCAACAAGAAACAATAAATGAATGCATGCTGCCATGCCAACAACAACGAGCACTCGTTTCATCATATCTTCCATCGTTTATTCCCCCCGTTCACCAATGACCATATATGTTGTATGCGAAAAAATGAACGGTTAGAACGATAAAACATGACATTTTACAATTCATTTACAATCGGATAAAAAAGCGTTCCAGCAAGTGACTGCAATAACGGCTCTTGCTTTTGATGATAACTTACAAGCACACATGTCGCTGGGCCAGCAGAAGCATGTGACGGAAGGGAACAACGAAGTGGGCGTTCCCCATGCATAAGCTTCCACTCATGCGATATCCCTTTTGAACCAACTGGGATTATTTCATACACTCCATCTACCTGCAGCAACATGCGAAATAAAGAAAGCGGAATGATTCGATCTTTCTTATGTATGACCGCTTCACCAACGAGTGGTTCTCCGATGACAGCCCAACGTGCATCCATTGGTGTAATATTTATTCTCTTTTCCTCTTTCCTTACCGTTCCTACAGCAACAACTCCAACAGCTGATTGCATAAGCGGCATGTTTGATTCGCTACTTCCTGTTATAGGAAGCGACAACTGTAACTCCACCATCGTTTGTTGGATTCCTGCGACAAGTTTATCCCATGATCCATCATCGACAAAGTTTTGTAGTACAAAAGCTTTTGGCGTTGCTCCAATGCTCATCAGTTCCATAAGCGAAACGCGAGCTCCATAGTAACTAACAACATCATATGGCGCTTGAACAACATCATATTGCTTTAAGCCAATTCCACCTGAACAGTCAGCGGCAAAAACGAGCTCATGTTGTTCATCAAATGGCACGCATAATACGTCACGCATGCTGCTTCCCCCACGCGCGTTGCAACGCTTTCGACACGACAACAGCAATTGCTAAATTGATGCCCGTAGCTAATGCAAGAGACGGAATGATAGAAAGTACAAACTCCGGGCTCATGATCCATGCAAAAGGTAACGGTGCAAGTAGTGCATTACCGATAAAAAAACATATATAACTAAAAATGAACCATCCTCGTCTTACCAACAAACCGACAATGTATAAAAGAGCGGCCATTTCAATAGCCACAAGTATATGAAATGGGCCAAGCGGAAATCCGCCAAATAAAGCAGATACAACATGTCCAACACTTGCCACAACCGCAGCAGCTGTTGGCCCGAGCAAAACAGTTGCTACAACCGCAGGTGCGCTATCGAGCGCAATACTTCCGATTGTAAATGGGATTTTGATAAGCGAACCAATGACCGACAAACTAATAAACATGACAAGCAACGTAAAACGTCGCATCATCATTCTCCTTTCTTTTCATTTTTATCACGAAACACAATGGCGCTTCGTTCGTATTCTACATCTTTCACCCGCAGGCGAGCGTTGACGACGCGCGCGACCGCAAATAAATAGTCTGATAGACGATTAATATATTGCAAAACAACTTCATTTATTTGTTCTTGTTTCATAAGTGCAACGACACAACGTTCTGCCCTCCGCGTCACCGTGCGCGCCATATGCAGCGCAGCTGCCTGTGGCGACCCTCCTGGCAAAATAAACCGTTCTAGCGGCGGCGCTTGTTGAATATATGCATCAATCCGTTCCTCTAAAAACGCGACCATATCGGGCTTTACTTTGTATGGCATTTTCTCGCCAACGATGGCTAAATCGCCGCCACAATCAAACAATTCATGTTGAATGCGCTGTAATTCTTGATAAATATCGCGAAACCGTTCATCTTGTAATAATGTCATCGCCCAACCGATGACCGAATTTGCTTCGTCAATCGTTCCATACGCCTCGACACGCACATGATTTTTATCGACTCTCCCACCAACTAAACTTGTTTGCCCTTGATCTCCTGTTTTTGTGTACAATTTCATATGAACCACCCCTATTTTATTTGTTCATTTATCCCACACCATACGTAATCAACACGGCTGCATATGCGCGCCAATTGTTGATACGACCAACCGACCGCATCTCGCCACGCTCGTTCATGCGCATCCATCGGCACAATACCTTGCCCAATATCACAGCCGATCCAAATAACCGTCCGATCTCCCCTTTTTTCCCATTCTCTCCATGCACATATATACGACATGATCACTTCTTTTTCCCGCTCTGTGTAAGGGATGAATCGTTTGCGAATCCATTGTTCTACCCCTTCAAGCACAACGATAAATGTGTTTTCATGATCATTTGGAAGTGGAAACGGCTGTTCATATGCACAATGCCAAACGTGTGGCGTATGCGTTAATGAATAATATGCGTTTACCCATTTTCGCTTTCCTTGAAACGCACCGCCGCTAACGAAATGCATCGTTTTCTCTCCTTCCAACGTTCTCTCGTATTGTAAAGTGTTACTCCTTCACCAAAAGGGACGTGCCACTCCCAAAACGGACGTACGTCTGGTGCGTACTGCGATAACACATAACGAATCACTCCACCGTGCGTCACAACAACAATATGCGAAGCCGATCGGCTTACAGCATTACTAATCGCTTGTTCGATACGCGTTTGAAACTCAGTAAAAGCTTCACCGTTTGGCGGAACGTAGCGAATCGGGTCAGCCAACCAGCGACGATACGTCTCAACCGTTTTCAACTGTTCATACGTTTTTCCTTCAAAATCACCAAAATTCAATTCACGCCATCGATACGAACATTCAATGACAACGTTTGGGAACAAAAGACGTGCCGTTTGTCGGCAACGAAGCAAATCGCTCGTCATGACGATGTCTGCTTCAAGCTGATGCGACATATGTGGCTCCTGTATAATCGGCACATTCGTCCAACCGATATATTGCTTCGCTTCATTTTCTTTCGTTACAAAATGACGAATGTATGTAATAGCCAAATGATGAGCCATAAAAATGTTTCGCTCCCTTCAATAAACGCACCAAGCACGTCTCCTGTGATCCCGCCAAACTGCTTCACCGCAAACGCGCGCGCTGCAACATAAAACAACATTAATGATAAGAATAATACGATCGTTTCAAACGATAACAAAGCAATCAGGCCGTATACAACGAGAAATGGCGCATACCGATGATCGATATGTTGGCGGAAGGCTGCCGCCATACCCGTTTGTTTCGCAAGCGGCGCAGTCAATAAAAGCAACGTCATCCCGAGACGCGAAAGGAACGGAAGGCAAAAAAGAGAAAATAGCGAGAGATGTGCGATCGTTTCAAACATAAAAACGAAGCGAAAGCCAAGCAAAAATAAAATGGATAACACCGCAAACGCCCCAACACGTGAATCGCTCATAATTTCGAGACGTCGTTGTTGATCGCGATACGAAAAATATGCATCGCTACAATCCATCCAACCGTCTGCATGCAATCCTCCTGAAAGAAAGATAGAGGAAAATAATAATAAAAACGACAAAACAAGCGAAGAAATGTGATCGGACAGTACCACATGTATGGCAACAAGAAAAAGTCCGATGATTGCACCGACGAAAGGAAACGAAAGGACAGCCACACGCGCTGTTCGTTCATTCCAATCCACTTGCATACGAATAGGGATGATCGTTAAAAACTGTATCGCTAAGACCACTCCGTGCCACATGGCCATCTTCCTTTCTTCACAATGGGCAAGCCGTAACGCATCAAAATGGCTACATCGCTACACGCAACAATGTGTTGATGCAATAAACCGAGACCGTGCATATACGTATACGTTCCTCGTTCGTTTGGTATACCGTCATAAAATATTTCGTTACTTACAATCACAAGCCCTTTTGCTTTGTTCCCTAATTGCTTAATTTGTTGCACGATACGTGGTACTTTTTCCTTCACATCCCATATATAATCGCGAAACAGCTCATTAGCCCATAAGTTGGTTAAACAATCAAGTAAAACAACATCACACCCACCAAACATCGGCATGATACAATCGAGATCATACGGTTGTTCCCACGTTTGCCAACGATCGTGTTTTCGCTGTTCTTGATGATGAATGATGCGTGCTTCCATTTCTTCATCCGTCCGCATCGCTGTGGCGATATAATGGAGCGAATCGCCCGCTTTCGCCATCATCTTCGCACATTGCTCCGCAAATGAAGACTTTCCGCTACGCACCCCTCCGCTAATAAATACAATCATTGCTTCCACCTTCTTAAATAAAAGAGGAGGTGATCGTTTTCCTCTTTCGTTCGAACCGCAAAACGGACATATTTTCCGTCCAGCCCTCGAAAATTAAGCGTATGCCGCGCGACAATACCATGTTGTAAAAGAAAAGGAAAAAGCGTGATCGTTTCGTCGTATAACATATAAAAATTGACGACAGACGGTGAATATTTGTAGCCAAGTTCATTCAATTGTTCAAATACTCGTTTTCGCTCCGATGCAATGTACACTTTCGTTCGCTCCACAAATGCATCGTCTTTTAATAATTGTTTCGCTATTTGTTGAGCAATCGTATTGACGCTCCACGGTGGCTGTTTTTTCATTAACTTTTTTACGACGTGTTCGTGTGCGAGCACATAGCCGAGTCGTACACCTGCCAATCGATACATTTTCGTTAACGACCGCAACACAATTAAACGATCAAACGTACGTAAAAAAGAAGAAACGGAATAACCGTCAATCCAGAAGTCATAAAATGCTTCGTCAACGACAACATATACTCCTTCATCATGCGCTGCATTTAACAACGTATGCATCGTTTCTTCTGACCATGCGGTACCGGTCGGATTGTTCGGATGACAAACAAATAGCGCGTGTAAAGACGGCAAGTTCGCAACCATTTGGTCTAGCGGTGGTTGCCAATGTTCATCTAACATAAACGAGTGAACGGTACAACCGTAAGCTTCACATGCCTGACGATATTCTGAAAACGTTGGCTCAATGATGCCAATACGTTTTCCTGCAAATTGTTCAGCAAGCAAATAAATGCACTCAGCAGCACCATTTCCAACAAAGACGTTTGACGGCATGACATGCTCTCGTTCCGCAATAATCGTACGAAGCGTCTCACTTCGCTCTTCTGGATATTCACTCATCCAACGCAACCACTGTTGTTCTATTGTCACATGTTCGTGCTGAAGCGGATTTACATTGACGCTAAAATCAATATATGAACGCGGGGCTTCCATTTGCATCGCTTCGTATAAACGACGCGGATTAGCCCCATGTGCAGGCAACTGCAAGCAAACTCCCCCCGATCGTAAAAGCTATTGTTGTACGTCTCATTATCGCCACCGCTTGCTTAATATGCTCACATTTCAACGGAACGGATGCATCGCCAATCGTTGGACGAACGGATATGACCCCGTTGTATGTATTCACCCCTCCGAGTTGAACACCTAATAGGGCAGCCATCGCTGCCTCGCACCATCCGCTATTTGGGCTTGGATGGTTGCGAGCATCGCGAAATAATAGTTTCCACATGCGTATGTTTGCGCGATGAATAAGCAACATCACACACGCTGTCAGTCGCGCAGGAACGTAATTGAACGCGTCGTCTAAACGGGCTGAAGCCCAGCCAAATTGGGCATACCGTTCATTTTTATATCCGAGCATCGAATCGCACGTATTTACCGCCCGATACAACATGGCTAACGCTCCCCCGCCAAGAAAAGCATAAAAAAGGGGCGCCGTTACTCCATCGCTCGTATTTTCCGCTACCGTTTCCACACATGCACGCACAATTCCATCTTCTTGTAACTTCTCTGTGTCACGTCCAACGATCATCGCCACGTTTTTTCTCGCTTCATCGATGTTACCTCTTTTTAGCGGATCAAGTACATCGTATGCGGCTTTTGCTAATGATGTTGGCGCAATCGAAGTAAAAATGATAATCGCTTCAACGAAAACCCCCACTATAAGAGAAAGTCGATATGCGCTTGCAATCAATGCATAACTCATTACAAATGTGAACGTACAGACGACAAAAAGGGTGAACACTCCTTTTCCTTTTCGCCATCTTCCTTTATTAAAACGACGATCCATATACGCAATCATTTGCCCAATCCAACAAACCGGATGGAAGCGGCGGGGATCGGCGAGCAGACGATCGAGCAAAAGTGCCAGCCATACCGCCCATATATGCGTCATCAACTTTCACGAAACTTACGCAAGGA
>NZ_JBCNEQ010000055.1:0-98678 GCF_050480245.1 Bhargavaea massiliensis
TCCTCCTTGGTCTGATGATAGGTGATTGTTGGTACCCCTGCATCATACCAAGAGGGCTTTTTTCTTTCAAGTCCCCGAAAACCTTTCTAACAGGAATGCTCCCTTTTTTCTTTTGTTCTAGCAAAATGCTTTACACAAACTTTTATACATCATCTAGATATGCAACGAGAAATTTTAAGAATAACCTAAAATAAGATAGGATGTGTCCAAAAATAGGGGGGATCAATCCGTATTTATGTTCAAACTCTCATTTGCTGAGCGGTCTAACAACGTTTATAGTGAAGGTAAGAAATTTTTTCGTTTATGATGGGGCACTGATGACAAGCTGATGATCTCTTCTTAACTGAATGGTCAGCTTGCGATATTCGTAGGCAAATCCTTCTCCCATCACAATCTCAGATAGCCATTCTTCGATTTGTTCGTCTGGCACTTTATCACCAGTTGTCGTTAGAGAGTAGCCGAGTGTTGGACGTCTCCCACCTACTGTTTTCTCCTCGACATTAGGGGGCTAATGAGTTAGTATAAATGATTGAAAAATCTTTTTCGGTCGAAAGTGGAGCGGAAATAACATAAAAAATCACATAGATTTATAATAAGAAGAATAAATCAACTCTTCCTATTTATGGTTAATGATGATAAAATAGAATTACTAAAATATCCATTTTAAAAATCATAAGGAGATAGAGGGAATAAAAATGAGCATAATAAAAGATAAAACATTCTGGCTAAAAGTTATTAAATTTATAATTGAATTAATCCTCGAAGGAAAATCTAAAGACAAAGCCTTTGCAGAAGCTTCAAGAAAATTTGCTGTATCTATAGACGAAATCAAAAAACATTATAAAAATTGAGTCATAAAATCAGCAAAGAGATCTTAAAAAAGAGAATAAAATGAACAATTGTACGACTGTACGACTAAAAAAGGGATTACGAACGGGCAGAAGCATATTTCAATACGCTTTAAAACTTCGCCCAGATGATGAGTATGTGAAACATAGATCAGCGGTTTATGAGCATCATTTATAATTCTTTACAACACAACTAAAAATGTGAGACATGTTGACTACACAAGGATTCATGTTTTTAGAGTAAAGTTATAAAAAGATATAAGATTTTAACAGTGTTAATAACGTTAATAACAAGGAAATTAGGTGATGTATGTGGATATAAGTTTACTACTAAAAGGTCTAGCAAGTGCTTTTTTTACTTTCACTATACCCAAACTAAAAAATTTAAAAGCTGTTCGTGATTTTAAAGATAAGTGGATGAAGGATAATTATTCACAGAAAATAACGCTTATGTTTCAAGCTGGTGTAGACGATGCAAAAGCGATTTTAGATCTCCCTGATGAGATAATAAAGGATTTACTTGAAGATAAAATAAATAGACAAGAAATTTTTAGATGGATTATTGAAGGAACATCGGATGATGACTTTAAACCAGATCATTTCTTTTTGGATCCTTATTTTGAAAAATATCCTCAACATCAGGATAAATTACTGCCGTTTTTTCAATTGATACTACTAAAAATAAATGAGTATAAAGAAAAAAATTGGGATCCAGAATTCCAAAATATCTTACATGGGATGGAAAGAATAAGAGAGGAACTTCGAACTGGCTTCGAACGTTTAGAAAAACAGAATGAAAGAAACATGAATCAAATTCAAAAAAATATACAGTCAACAATTCTTAATGCACTTGGTCCAGTTGGATACGATGATTTAAAAGAACTCCTTGAAAAAGAAAAAGTCACTACTGCACGAAAAAAAGCAGAGGAACGAATAAAGCACGCTCATTCTAATGAAGAAAAGCTAGAATTAAATGCAGTGATAGCAAACAGTTATATGAGTTCTGGTAACGAAAATGAGGCCATCCCATATCTATATGCAACCATCTCTTATTGTCAAGATGAACCAAGAAAAAATCGGCTATATGCTCTTATCAAAATCATCGAAGATAAACTAGATGAGGCTCTTGTATATGTTAATAAAAATGTATCTTTGGAAGGCTATACCCCAAAAAATATTGAACTACTTTTAAATATTTATTTTTTACAAAAGGATTATGAGAAATGCCTTTCTTTATTAGAAAAACATGGTGATACGGGTGTAAGAGAATTAAAAGCTCGAATATTACTATTCATAAATAAATTCGATCAAGTCTTAGATTTGACTAATGAGGAACTAAATCAAAACCCTCTTTCAAAAGAATGGATGTTGTTAAAAGCAGAGGCTCATGTTTTGCAATCGGAACATTTAATATCGAAAGGAATGCTAGTAAACCACGAAGAAACATTCAAGCTTGTGATCCCGCTATTGGAGAAAATTGAGGAAGAAAATGAAAACAGAAGACATTTAAGAAGAGTAAAGGAGCTCTATGCTGCTCTTTACTTCCGAACAAGACGCTTTAAGGAAGCAGCTTTATGTTATGAAGAGTTATATAAACTTACTTCGGATGATAAAAAAGATTCCTATTTTCAGAATTTGATTTGGTCTTATTATCTTTGTAAGGAATGGGAAAATGCAATTGAATTACTTGAGAATAAGATTAAAGATAGCAATCATGTAGAACATGTCACCTTATTAGCTAGAATTTATATGGAATCAGGAAATCCAAAGAATGCGTTACAGACATTAAGTGATTATGAAGATTCAATAGAGTTAGATGATAATCTCCCAATAGAATATTATTTTGTGAAACTTGAGATTCTCTATCGTTTATTTAAGCACAAAGAAATCATTTCCTTTATCAAAGAAGTGGAAGAAAAAGGCCAAGATCACCTTAAAGCTGTTATTAAGGGATATTATGCAATTTTACTAGATGACTGGGATACAGCAATTTCAAATTTTGAGTATGCAGTAAACCACTGGAAGGACCGAAATCTATTAGAAATAAAAATTCAATTAGTGGATGCCTACAGAAAAAGAGGCACCTTTGATGATTATCAAAAGTTAACAGAACTAATTCCTACTATTCCACATTGGATTCATTATGAATTATTTGTTAACACTTATATTCTCTCGTTGTACAAGCTTGGTCAATACGACAAAATTATATCTCTTTACTATAACGAATTAAAAGAACCAACTGTATTTGTTCAGGATATAGTAGCTACAATATTTTTTCAATCAGATTGGTACGAGATTTCAAAAGAAATGTATGAAAATCTTTTCCATCAAACAGAAGATATCAAGTTCTTGTTTCGATACTCTAGTTGTCTTTTCCGACTTGGTGATACAGAAGGGTGCTTAAACACCTTAAAATTAGCAGAAAAGAAAGTCCGTGAGAATGCTTCTATTGAAGATTTGCAACTACTAACCTTTGCCTATTTGGATGCCATGGAATATGAAAAAGCATTGGAGTATGCTTATCAGACCTTCAAATACGGAGAAAAAAACCCTGATGTTTGGCGTGCTTATTTTTGGCAATTCGTAGAAATAACACAAATACTTGAAAAACCTAAACAAGAGCATGTTAATTCTTTCCATAAAGTTATGAAAGAATTTCACGAAACATTCCCAGAAGAAGAAAAATTATTTGAGCAATTTCAGGCGATTGAAAATGGTCAATTATCAAAACACTTCCTGTCAAAACTTGAATCCCTTCAAACTTCACAAAAAGAGGTAGAGAAGCTTTTTATAAAATATAGAATGCCTTTACAAATTTTTTGTGATTTAACGAAAGAAAAGCCATATTTACTATGGGGATACGTAGCTAGCCAAAGAAAACTCCATTTTTGGGCGTACGAAACAGGAAATATTGAGGAAGTTCAAAAGGGACTACAATGTGTTTTATCATCAAAAAATATACTATGTGATTTATTTTCCATTCTGACACTTGATTATTTAGGTTTACTTGAACATTTATCTAAAGAATTTCGTGTTTATATTTTTCAAGAACAATTTAGTTCCCTGTTTTTTGAGCATTCGCAGTTAAAGTTGTCTCGTTATAAAGGACTTACGAGTATTTCATATGCTAATGGACGAATTATAGCTCATGAATGGACGTCGAAGGAAGTAGAAGAGTCACTTGCAAAGATGGAAAAGCTCATAAAGTGGATCAATGAAAACGGGAGAAAAGTTGGAAAAGCCTTTATTAATCCATCCAACAAACAAGAGAAGAATTTTTTAGATGACCAACTTCAATTATGCAAAGATAGTTTATTTACCATGATGGTGGACAGTTTTATAGTAAATAAATATGCAAAGTCTCAATATGAAATCAATACGTTTTCAGTTGTTGATTTTGTGAATTATTTACTGCTAAAAGGGGTGTTAGATAAGGAAACCTATTATGAAACGATTGGAAAATTAATCATGATCGGGTACCGTTATATCACGGCAAAAGCGGATGTTTTCATTTATTTTCTTAGGAAAAACCAATTTAACTTAGAAGAAGAGGTTGAATGGTTGTTTAGATACCTTCGGGAAGAAGAAGTAAACAGAGAATACGTCTTCTCTATAGTATTAGAAATTCTAGACTGGTTGTCGAAAGAACAAACGGAAAACGTAGAGCAATTATTAGAGTACTTATGTGATGTATTAGTAGGGGAAGAGAAAAAAATCGAATGGTTAGATAAACTTTTTTTGCTGTGTGACAAAGTATTCAAAGGAAACGATGAATATCTCAAAAGATTGAAAAAAGTACTAGAAAAGAAAATTATGGGTGAATAAGTTTATTTTGAATAACATATTGAAGTTGACACAACAGGAAAATTATCGAGTTTGGGTCATTTGGATATGAAATGGAATAATATCACCTCTTCAAATTCCTAAATCATTAAAAACCCAAAAACAATAACCTTGTAAGAATCAAGGAGATAGTTGTTTTTGGGTTTTCTACATCCTGTATTCTTAGAAAGCAAAAGAATCCTTGTAAAAGTAATGAAATGTTAGAAGTGTAAAAGTGATCATACAAAATTAAGCAACTCCTCATACTAGCATTTAATTAAATTACACTTACTTTCATTTAACTCACATTTCGCACCCCAGCAGTGCAGAAACAAAGGATTTTTTATTCATTTTTTTAAAATATTTTTTGAGCCAACACAACAAGCGACGGCAATCCTTTTTTTACCATCGTTCATCATTCCTTATGAGATTAGACATAAATGCTTTCGTCCATTCCCAACTCTTGCAGAATCCTTCGCTGCTCGTAGGTGAGCGGTTTACCCAACGCGCGTTGGATTTTCCCATCCGGCAGCTCCAACAGGACGACTTTCACATACCAGAACAACTGAAAAATCGCCTGCCCGGTCGGACGGGTCAGCTTGCGGCCCCCTACGCCCTTTAACGGGCGCTCCGGCGTAATAAACTGACGCACCCGGCGCTGGAAGACGCGGTAAATGGCCAATGCGAGGAGAAACAAATAGCCCAACACCGCCACTCGTTCCGGTTTTTTCACGTAAATCTCGTCCGTAAAGAACGGATCTTTCAGGAAGGAGAAGTTCATTTCCACCGAGATCTGCCCTTTATACAGCTTCAAGATCTCTTTCGCGTCCATTCGTCGGTCCTCGGTCCTTCCACTCCTCCGGCACCGTTGTGACGAGAACAAACCGGGACGCTTTCCGTCTCGCCTGTTCCCACGCGTCTTGGTCGAATTCCACGCTCAGGCGAAGGATGTACAGCGTCTCCATTTCCGGTTCCGCCCCTTTTTTCGGCCGTCCGCGCCGTTTTTTCGGACGCACGATCTCTTCGACGACGGCCTCCACTCGATGGAACCGGGGACGAAGGGATGCCTTGAGGGATGCCAAGGCTTGTTCGGCGTCTTCCCGGCACGAAAACGGGTGGCGCTCCCAACGGGCTTGTTCCTCGTGAAGAAACTCCGCTTCTTGTGCTCGTTCTTTTTCGAGCGTCTTTCCTTTCCGTTGGTCGAGGGCGCTCGATTCGACAACGACCAGCCGAACCGAATGACCTTCGTACGTCGATGTCGTTTCCCATACCCGATACGTGGCGCCGTTTTTCTCCGCCAGCGAAAATGGATCGCTCCACGTCGTGTCCCTGGCATCGGCTTCGGCCAGCGCGGTTTTCACGATCCGGAGCGACGACGGGCCTCTGGTGATCAAAAAGGCGTTCGCCGCTTTCGTTTGCGCCAGCGTGTCCTTCGTCATCGCGGCGGAATCTGCCACGTAAATCCATTCGTCCTCGATCTTCGCTTGCTTCAGCTGCTCATGGACACGGGACAGCACCTCGGGATTCCACGTTTTGTCCGGCAGGTTGCCGTCGTGCACATCTCCATAAAAAGGAACGCCATCCTCGTTGCCGATCAGTCCGAAGCCGATCTGCTTTTGCCAACGGTGTTGTCGGTTGTAACCATGGGCAATATGCAGGGTATCCGGCGAGGCCGATTCATACGTGCCGTAAACAGATACATCGGTCGTATCGGCATGGAACACCCGGAGGGGGATGCCTTCCTTCTTGTAGATCTGCACAAGGCAAGCCGAAATGACTTGATGGATGTTGGCATCATACAGGCGATCCAGATGGCGGGCGATGGCATCGTCATTGAACCAAGAAGGCTGGAGCTCCGGCCGGATCAGCTTGGGCAAATCGATTTCATGCGCCCATCGTTCCAAATGAGCTTGCCGACCGCTCAAGATATCCAAGGTAAGCAGCCAGACAACGTCGCTGGCTCGAGTTTGGCATTGAGGGTCCACGGGAACGAGACGATCAATCAACCGAGGGAGGCCAAGATCCTTGAAGATGGCACTTATTATTTCAAATAGGAACTTTCATAAATAGCACGAATTCGAACGTCCATGGTGTGGAAACTCCTTTGCTTTCCTTGTATTCCAAGGTTTTATTCGACAGGAAGATAAAAAAATCCTCCCGATTTTTGTCGAGAGGGTGCGAAATGTGAGGTAAAATGAGAAAACGATAAACTAAATACGAACTAATAAGTAAAAGTCGGGGATGTAGTGATGGATATAAACAAAAAAGTAGGAGAACGCATTAGGGAAGTTCGAAAAAAATATAATTTATCAATGATGCAATTAGCGGATGAGTTGGGAATTTCACAGCCGCGACTCTCGAGAATCGAAAATGGAGATCAGGAAATTCCTATTAGCTTAATCCAAAAATTCTGTGAAAGGTTTGATATTCCGCTAAGCAGCTTTTTTAGGTCGTTAGAAAAGGATGAGAAAGCGGGAGATAGTCTTATAAACGAACAATTAGAACAAGTTTTAGCTTCACTAAATTATGAACAAAAGAAAGCGCTGTATGTGTTTATCACTTCTTTTCAAAAATAAATGTATGTACGCCTTACAAGCTTAGCTACTTACCAACCTTACGCATGGCTAAGCCCCCAAAAAATCTTTTAATGCGGCAAATAAATGAAGATAAAGAGAGATAGCTACGCCATTCTAGAGAATGACGCAGAATTAACTCTAGAAACTTTATCACGTATTTTAAGCCGCTATATCGATTTTTCTTTGAAGATAAAATTGATTAGTCATTTAGGTGTTGAATTAGGTGTTGAAACAGAAAATAATTTACTGCTACAAAACATGCACTTTTACGATTATTAGTAAAAATGCATGTTTTTTATCGTATTTTATTCGACATGGATCTTTTTTACTACTTCTTTCTATGCCATAATAAAAGATAGATTATTTGTTGTAGAGGTGTGTTGCATTGAAAAAAGTTTATGAAATGATTTTACATACTCTGAAAGACAGCGATATACAGGATCGACGTGTTTCAAAAAAGCATCTTGCTAAGATTATTTATTACCGTTTAATGATTGCTAGACTCGGTGAAGAAGATAATAATTTTTGGTGGGAATCACGAATTTTGAGTTCGGTTGGACGTTTAAATTTGTTGCCATTTCTTCCAAAGACGTTTTATAAGCAAAGATTTGATATGGCTCAAAAAGTTGTTCGCCAAAAAGAAATTGACGCTATCAAGGTAAACAAAGTAATTACTTTATTTCATTTTGGTTATGATTTTGAAACTAATGTATTCAATCCTGCTATCAGAATGCTAGTAGAGAGACCTGATTGGAAAAATATACTTGATGAAGTGGAAAAACTTGAAAACATTTTTTTTGAACCCCACTGGGCAAGGGAATTTTTCAACGAACCCCGATTAGAATCATTTGATAATGTGACTGGTGAATCGTTTGAAATAGGTACAAAGAGAAGATACTTTTATATTTATCCAGAAGAATTAGAAGAAGTAATTCATAATCTTATTTCCGTATATGATTACGCCAAAAAAGGATTTGTTACTATACCATATTACAAGAGGGTTGCTGTGGAGTAATGAACGAAAAATTTACTGCAGATTTAAAAACAACAGGACCAGTACTAGATGATTCACTCCGAATACTTAAAAGGTTAAGCGAATTGAAAAGTATAGATGCTCTTGAAAAAGAACTTTTTGAGAATAATCTGTTACTTAAAGCATCTAAACGCCGTATTGAGAATGTATACAGATCAATAAAAAAACGATATCTACACAATCTCGAAAAACAAGATATATCTGTGAATCCTTTATTATTGGCAATACAATATTTAAGTAAAGAGGAATGTTACTTTTTGCTTTATTACCATATGTGTCGTTCGGATAGACTCTTGTTTAATTTTGTAAAAGAAGTGGTTTATCCTCGCTACATACAAGGCTTTCTTGGAGTTTCAAATGAGGATTCAGAACAATTTTTAATCGCTTCTTCCAAAACACACGAAGAGATGAGAAATTGGACCGAACGAACATTTAGAGATTTAAAAAGTGCATTGATTACTGTATTATTGGAAGTTGGTTTTCTAAAAAATAGAAAAAATCCAACCTTTAATGATGACATATATTTATCAAGTCGAGTTTTTGGTTATGTTCTTTATTCAAATATCAACTCAATCCAAACTCTAGAAGATGTTTACGAACACGATGATTTTGAGCTTTTTCTTCTAGATAGACAACAGCGAAAAATGTTAATTAAAGAACTAGAGGTTAGTGGAGTTATTCACCTAGAAGAACAAATAGAAACAAAAATAAATTACAAATTTCCATCTTTAAAGGAGTTTGTTATCCATTATGTTATCGGAGAAGATTAATCGTGTAAAAAACATGATTCTTAATCATCAACTATCGTGGAGTAGACATTCAGGTGTACCGTTTATTTTAGTTGCTATTAATCCTAGTGAACAATTATATTTGCTGCCGAAACTTGAAGATATAAAGCAAGATGGAGAAGCACAAGGATACAAGGTAGAAATTGTTAATATCGAGAAGCTACTCTACGATCTTTTACTGGAAGATGAAGATGGAGATTTAAATGACCTTTACGATTTTGAAAAGGAAGAATACATTGAGTTTAAAAAAGAAATGCAAGGGATTATGTTTAGATTGCTTTATGACTGGATTTTAGAAAAAGTTGATCAATTAGGTCCAAATGGAAGAATTTTATTTACACGTGTCGGGAGTATAGCTCCACATATTAGGCTTGTTCAATTACTTTCAAGGCTAGAAAACAAAGTTTCTATTCCATTATGTTTTTTCATTCCCGGTACTGTTAATTCATCTAAATTTATGATGCTTGACGATATAGACATTAGTGGTTCAAGGGCGTTTTACTTATAGAGAGATTTTAGAGAGGTGAGATTATTGACAAAGATACATTCAATATTTCGTGATGATATAAAAAGGGATATTAATTCAGTTGTCAAAGTTCAGGACGACAATTTAAAGCATATTCGTCAAGAATTACGCGAATATGTCATAACGGAGCAAATTCGAGGGCATTTCAAAAAAGCTTTTGATAAATATCTTCATGGTGATAAATATTGCTATTGGATCTCTGGATGGTTCGGATCGGGTAAATCCCATTTCACGAAATTATTTGGACATGTACTAGGTAATTATCAATTTGAACATTCGACAAGTGCCGACGAATTTTTAAGTAGGGATGATTCAAATGAGTTACGTCCGCTAGTTGAGCAAATTCGTGATAAATATGACACCGAAGTATTAATGTTTGATATTTTAGAAGCCACAGCATATGACCAAAGTGGGCAACAGGAAAGCATCTCCATAACAATTTACAAGCAATTTCTCCAATTTTTAGGTTTTTATAGTGATATTTTATGGGTTGGGGAACTCGAATATGATCTATTTCAACAGGGCTTGTATGAGGACTTTAAAAATGAGTTTGAAAAAATAAGCGGTAAGAGCTGGACTGAGGCACGCCAAAAACCACATCGTCAAAAAACAAAAATAGCGAAAGCGTTGTGCAAGGTTAATCCAGATGATTATCCGTCAGAAACGATTGCTAGTGACGCAATCAATAGTATTCAAAACGATTTCTCAATGTCACCTAAAAAATTAATTGAAATTCTAAAATCCTATGTTGAGAAACGAAATAGTCTAAATGGGAAAGAAGCTAGGTTATTCCTACTTATTGATGAGATGGGACAATTTATAGCACGAGATGACCAAAAAATTAGTGAATTGCAAGGAATTGCCCACCAAATAGAAATAACAGGTCAGGGAAAAATATGGCTTGGGGTAACGGCGCAGGAAGAATTAAAAGCTATTGTTGAAGATGCAATAAAATTTAATGACAAACTAGGTAAAATTGCTGATCGTTTTGAGGTGAAAATTCATTTAACACCTGAAAACTTAGATTCTGTACTGTACGAACGAATTTTAAAGAAAAAACCAGAAGCAAAAGAAGAGTTAGAAAATAAGTATGATAAGTATTCCGGCAAATTAGAAACCATTTTAGAATTCACAGATGCAGACAGAAAGTTACCTAAATTATCGAAAGAAGTTTTTGTTAAGGCGTACCCATTTCTTCCTTATCAGCTAGGAATTATCAAAGATATATTCGTGAAATTCCTTCAACGTACTGAGTCAAACAAGAAACTCGGTGGTACTAACCGTAGCATGATTAAAACAACACAAGGCATATTAATAAATCCTGAAAATCGTTTTGAAGAAGCTAACGTTGGATCGCTAGTTACACTAGATCAAGTTTTTGCAGAGGCAAGAGCAGCAAATTTCGTTCCTTCAACTGTCATCGATACTATAAATGAGGTAGATAAAGCTGATCCGGAAAATCCCGATTTTACAAAAAAAGTGTTGAAAGTTTTATATCTGCTTGACTCTATTAGCTATATACCAAGAACTGCTGATAATTTGACAAAGATGCTTTTTAGTGATATTGAGCTTAACTTTCATGAATTAAAAGGGAATGTAGAATCTTCCCTCAAGAAACTTTTAAGAGCTGGTTTGATAGAAAAAGAAGGGGAAATATATAGTTTCTTGTCACCGGAAGAGCAAAATTTTCGACATGAAGTTTTAGCTGAACAAGAATATATTAGAACTAGAGCGATTTCAATATACGTACGGGATATCGTAAAAGAGTTATTTAATCAAAACAAGGTTTTCTATAAACAAATTCGCACCTTTTCAGTAAATATGGTAGCAGATGATGAAAAATATTTAACAGGAAGCGAAATCACTTTTGAATCATTGAGCCCGGTTGTGCTTGCAAATGATGAATCTCTAAGGGATAAAAAGAAAAGAGATTCTATAAAGGACGAGAGACGAATATATTGGCTTGCTGAACCAAATGACGAAATAGAAGACATGGTTCGAGAATATCTCGCCCGTCAATCAGCAATAAGTAAACAGCGCGAGAAAGCTGATGAAGAAAGAATGTTCTTTTTAAGAAAAGAGGAACAAAAAAATCAAAATTTAGCCGCTGAAATAAAACGAAAAATAAGAGCAGCATTTCTTTCCGGTTCTTATCTTTACCGTGGAAAAGAATATGACCTTCCTAAAGGAGAAGAAATCAAATCAATATTCGACGCATTAATAAGTCTTATTATCCCAACCGTTTATACTCGTTTTGACGATGTTGGGGTAAAAATTGATCAATCTCATATTGCAGAATGCTTTAAAGAAAAACTTTACTCAGTCTCTTCGGTTTTTAAAGATTTAAATGTACTGGACGATGAACAACAAATTAATTTGAGTTCTAAAGTGTTAAGCGAGGTTCTAAATGAAATAAAATCTCGATACAATCGTTTCGGCATTTGCACGGGAAGTGATTTATTAGACTATTTTGGTGGTAATCAATATGGTTGGGATTCATTAGCTATCCGCTTTTTTACAGCATTACTGTTCCGCGGCGGGTTTATTGAGATTGAATTGAAAGGAAAGACCATTAGAAGCTATACCGAATCAGGCGTAAAAGAACTATTTGAAAAAGAACCACAATTTAAAGCGTGTCAGTTTATTGAAGTGAAAAATGTCGATCCCGCCATACGTCAACAATGTAAAAAGATATTAGAGTCTGATTTTGATGAAACTGTAAACACGGATACAATTCCTGAGTATTATCAGAAAATAGTCAAGGTAGCCAACCGAATTTTACTTCAAGTTAATGGATTAATTATTTCTGCTAGAGAAAATCAATTAAATATTATTGATAGATTGAAAAAAATTGAAGATGGTTATAGAAGTGTTGTAAATAAAAATCATTCCAGCGAAGCCATTATTACTTTCGTTGATGTTTATCAGAAATTAAGAGAAGAAATGTCTTTTATGAGAAAGTTTGAACGATTTGTTGAAAATGGAAACCTAAAATTCCTACAAGAAATACGAAAATTTATTTCCGATGTTTGGAATCCGCAGCATTTTCCGAAAGATGAGCTTCGACAGCAAAAAGTACAAGCTATAATTACTGAAATAGCATCAAACACATTTATAGACAATTGGACCAGTATCCAAACAGATTATTTAGATTTAAAAAATTATTATGAAGTGATCTATAATAATCTTCATTCACGTGTGATGAAAAGAATAGAGGAAACAATGGAAGAAATCGAACATTTTCCATTATTTGATAGATTTGATGCGTTTGAACAAAGGAAAGTTTTAGAACCTTTAAATAGACACTATCAACCTGATCCATCACAAGATCGACGTAATTATGATTTCCTAGAGCAACTGGAGAACGCTTTGCCTAGCTATAAACAGGCATCGATTGAAATATATGGTCAATTGATTGAGGAATTAAATAGGCCCGTTTCGCCTTCAACAGATACAAATGATGGGGATAGCAAAGCCGATAAAAAGCCGAAATTTAAACATATTCGAGTTAGTGAAATAATGAAAACTAGACAAATTTCTTCTGAAGAAGAATTGAAAGATTACTTAAATACGCTAGAAAAGAAATTAAAAGAAGAATTGAGAAAAGTGGATTATTTCTTCTTATCCTAAAAATGCAAGAGGGATGAAGTTATGAAACCTGAACAAAAAAAAGCGATAAATCGTACGATATTAAAGTGTCGTGCCATCTTAGAGAAAGATATAGAAAATCAGCTTATAACATATGGAATTATTATAGATGAACCTTGGATTGAAAAGGATAAGTTATCACTTACAGACGAACAAGAGCAGATATATAAAGATCTTCGTGATGCAATTGCAAAGGAAATGAAAGGTGGGCTTTCTGAAAAGGAAGCCCTAATCTCCTACATACGTGAAGTAACCTATACGTACCTAAACCGGCTTGCAGCACTTCGGGTAATGGAAGTACGGGGACTAATGGAAGAAGTGCTTATTCAAAGAGATGAATATGGCAATCGTTCATACGGACATCGAAATTTCTTTGAAGTAGCTCGTGAATTTTGTAAATCGCAATCTGACGAAGGGTTATCTTACTTTATTTCGTTAATTTTCAACGAAATATCATCAGATATTGGTTTATTATTTAACACCGATGATGAATATTCGATCATCTCACCAAGTAATCAAGCTTTGATTGAAACGATTCGGCTATTAACTACTGAAATTGATGAAGATGCATGGCAGCAAGATGAGATTATTGGTTGGATTTATCAGTATTTTAATGAAAAAGAAAAAGATAATGTATTTGATCGTTTATATAATAAAAAGGAAAAAATAAGAAGTATTGATATTCCAGCGGCGACTCAATTATTTACGCCAGATTGGATTGTTGAATGGATCGTTAATAACTCTTTAGGGAAACTGCGGGAAGAAATTATTAATGGCGAACGAGAGTATAAGAAACTTGAGGATATCAAGCTATTGGACCCTGCTTGTGGGAGCGGCCACTTCTTAGTAAAAGCATATGATTTATTTTATAAATATTATGTTGAAGACGGGTATCCTAAAGAAAAAATTCCATTTTTAATACTGCGTCATAACTTACACGGTATTGATATTGATGCTAGAGCAATACAACTTACAGCACTGATATTGTATATTAAAGTAAGAACATCACTAAAAAATATTGGTATTAATGAACTAACCGAGAATATTACAGTTAACCTAGTTTGTGCAGATGCAGTTTTGCTAAATGGCGAACGTTTAGCAAAACTGAAAAAACAATTTGAAAACAATCCAACTGTTCTCAAAATGATTAAAATTATTTATGAGGAATTTACTGAGACTCGTTTAAAGGGAAGCTTAATTCAACCAGAAAAAAGATTAATAACACTAATAGAGGAATATAAACAACAAAAACAAAAAGACTTGGAAAAAAGCAAGAAAAAGGAAGACTTGGGCTTTTTTGAAGGACTTGAAGGGTTTGAAAAAGAGCAAGAAGAATTAGTGTTGACAAAAAGTGAGAGAGAATTGCTTCAATATCTAGAGCAAATATATATTCAAGCAATAAGAGCAAACGATATTAACAATTTGTTATTTGCGAATGAAGCTAAAAAATCTATACATTTATTGAATATTTTATTCCAAAAGTATGATATTGTGGTGACAAACCCTCCTTATATGGGTAAATCTAACATGAATGACATTCTAAAGAATTACGTAAATAATCATTATTCTATTGCTAATCAGGATTTATACTCAATCTTTATATTAAGAGTTTTTGACTTTGTAAAAGATAACGGATTCATCGGGATGATTACTCAAGAATCATTTATGTTTATTAAATCTTATATTTCATTGAGGGAATTTATTTTAGAAAATTCCTTTATATTTAAGTTTGCTCACTTGGGAACCAGAGCATTTGATGATATAAGCGGAGAACGAGTAAGTACGGCTATGTTTGTTTTACAAAAAAATAGAGGTATAAGAAAAAATTCTAATAGTTTATTTATAAAATTAGATCATTATTCTAATTCAGAGGAAAAAAGAGCAAATCTCAATAATCAGAAAGAACATTTCTTTATTCAGCAAAATTTCTTTAGAAAATTTGAAGGAAGTCCATTTTTATACTATATTCCAAATGAGATAAGAGAAATTTTAGAAACAAATCCTTCCTTTCTTGAAATTTTTGGTGAAGCAAAAACAGGAATTAACACAGGCAATAATGATTATTTTGTGAAATTTTGGTGGGAAGTTAAAGGAGAATCCGAAAGAAATTTTGTACCATATGCTAAAGGTGGGGGATCAGAAAAATTCTATGGAGCGCTAAGAACGGTTGTTGATTGGCGACCGGAAAAAATGAAAGAATATCAAGGTTGCAGACTAATGAATCAAAATCTCTTTTTTAAAGAGGGTCTTACATTTTCTGGTGTGGGAAGTAAAGGTTTTGGAATAAGATTTTTGCCAGAGGGATATATATTTGATTCAGGTGGATCTTTTATCAATATAAAGGATCATAATAATATCTACTATATTCTTGGGATTTTAGCTTCTGACTTTGTCGATTATTTATTAAATTTGTACAATCCTACAATTAATTTTAAAAACAATGATATACATAGACTTCCAGCAGTCTATAATGAAAAACTTCACGAAAAAATATCGAACAATGTAAAAAAAATAATTCAGTTAAAGAAAGAAATACTATCATTTGACGATAAAGAGAGAAATTTCAAAATTGAGAACTACTTAGATAACAATGGTTCATTTATTGATCTAGTAAAAAAAATTCTTAAAATTGAGAAGGAGTACTTACAGTTAGTCGAAAAAAATAATTCTTTGGTTTTTGATTTATATGGTATTGGAGAACAAACGAGGGATTTTATTACACAAGAAGTTAAGAAGATTAGAAAAACAATTGACCAAATAGAGGATAAAGAAAATTTTGAAAAATGGTTTGATAAAGAAGGAAAAAATGTTAATCGACTAAATTTAATTGAATACATTGAAAAAAATAATTTTCTTCCGAACAGAATTTTAAAGGATTACTTTACTACTTTCGTTTCAATTGTATTGGGCATTTTATTTGGAAGATGGAATATTAATCAATTTAATAATGTACAAAAAGACGGAATTATTATTTTGGATGAGAATTTTATCGAAGATTTATTTTATAATTTAATAGAGCGAATATTCGGTGAAGATAATTTTGAGAATATTATCGAGAATGAATTTCCGAGAATAATGGGAAAGGATTTATTGGAATGGTTCAATAAAGATTTTTTTGCCGAACATATTAAGAAAGAACAATATCAAAATCGACCTATTTACTGGCATGTTTGCAGTCCTAATAAGACATTTAATGCTCTTATATACTACCATGCTCTAACTTCTGATACTCTTTACAAGCTAAAGTCTAATTATTTAAAACCGATGTTAGAAAACATACGTGAGGATTTAAGTTTTTACCGTGAGAAGATGAAAACTGCTGGTGATAAAAAACAAGCAAAACAGTTTGAAAAAAGAGTGATTGAATTAGAAAAACAAGTGGACGATTTGGAAGCTTTTGATAAGCAAATCGATGATATTATCGCTTCAGGTTATGAACCAGACATTGATCAAGGTGTTTTATATAATATCAAACCACTGAATCCGATTTTAGCAAAAAAAATCGAAAAATAATGTAACGGAAAGGAGCAAGAGAAGAAAGCACCTGCAGATTATTGTAGGTGCTTTTATACAAAATATGAAAAAGACATTTTACGACATGATCGAAAGTGATTTGAATAAATGTTTTCAAAAAAGATCAGTTGTAATTTGGTTAGATCTCTATCAATCATTCACAGCTGAATACGAAAGGTTCATTCAAGAAAAAAATTTAAATAGATTCGTGTTTGAAGGAAGTTCGCTTCAATTGAGACACAATATCGTTAAATACTCCCCAAACTTTGAAAAACCGATATTAATTTACATTCCGGGTAGGGTCCAAGACTTATCGCTACTAAAAGAATACTTTTGGTTAGCTGAAGTATTTGACGATTCCATTCAAGATTTATTATCAAAACACTATAATATTCATTTACCATTGAACGATGGCGAACGTTTACAAAAAAAATTATTGTTTGTAAAAACAAAATGGGATATTTTATCAGAAGATCTAATCGAAAATTTAAACGAAGAAACATTGGAACAATTTATCTTAAACGATCATTTATCTATGGATGAGCTTGATAAAAAGGAAACGGTTCTCCGCTTTATGACAGATCAAACTTATTATCAAACTTTGAAAGAATTAGAAAACTTACATGCTTTTTGTCAGCTTGCAAACGAATATTACGATTTCCATTTGAATGAGCAACAATCATATGAGGAAATTGTTGAGGTAATCGCAAATGCATTAATTAAAACGGAACTTTCTTTAGATGCGCCAGATGATATACAGTATAAAGAAACTGATCCTAAAATAGCACACCGACGAGAGGAACTATTTCATCTTTGGTCTAAACATGATTTTTATCGTAGTCATTTTGAAGAATGGTCTAAACGTTTATCCGATAAATATAAGCAGAAGATAGCCGTAAAAGATACTGAGGAACTATATACTATAAAAGGATTCCCAATCATTGATGAGGAATTATGGGAGAGAATGGAAAAACAAATTCTTACTAATGATGGTATTAATATTGATGTTTTAAAATCACCGACAATAGATCAACTCATTTTGATTGCGAATGCGCGACTTACAAGAGCAACAGATGAAGAGTTTATTCAAAAGTGGGATGCTTTGTCCCAGTTATTGAATTTTATCTTGGAATTAAACAAATTCAAGGATTACATAAATCAAGGATCACGCTTTCAAGATGCTGAACGGATTGTAAAAGAATATATCCAGCAAAAGTGGTGGGCAATAGATTATCATTTCCGCAAAGCTCAAGAACTCTATAATGAAAATAACTCACTAATTTTATCGCTTATTAAATATGCCAACGGTCAGTACGTGCACCATTTCTTAAAACCATTAAATACTCAATTTCAACAATGTCTCGAATCTACACAAGATTATTCAATTAGTGGAATTACCCATCAAAGGCATTTTTGGCGTAATTACATTAAGGATTCACGTGGCAAAACAGCTGTTATTTTTGTCGATGCTTTACGGTATGAAATGGGCGTTGAATTGCAGCATATGATTGATGAAGAATGGAATATTGAAATTGATACACTACTTTCATCATTGCCGTCTATCACTAAAGTTGGGATGACAGCTTTATTACCATTATCGTCATCAATATTAAAATGGGAGAGTGAAAAAGGGGATTATAAAATCTACACAGAAGACAATATCCCGATGAATAAAAAATCTGACCGTGTCCATTTTCTTGATAACGTTTTAGGGAACATTGGTAAAGTCTATAACCTTGAAAATTTTTATCGCCTTTCAGAACAAGAAATTTCAGATGAAATCAATGATAAAGAAAAAATCATCATATATACTAATGAAATTGATGCTACTGGAGAAAACATTGAAGATTCTGCTGTTTATTTATTCCCTAAACTTTTGAAAAAAATTAAAATTGTAACGGAAAAATTATTAAAATCAGGGATTGAAAAAGTAGTAATTACTGCAGATCATGGATTTTTACTAACAAACGGACTGGAAGGATGGAATGAAATACGTTTGTCAAATGAAATTGAAACGGTAAGAAAATCTCGGCGATACGCTATTGCGACTAATAAGGTAAAGGGAGATTGGATTGTTAAGGAATTGTCTTGGTCACACCATGATGGAAATTTGTATCAGTATTATCCTTTGAGTAATTATTATTTTACAGCAAGTGGTGGAGCTAAGTTTAGTCATGGAGGAATATCAGTTCAAGAATTAATACTCCCTGTTCTAGTAGTTTCAGCAAAAGTACAACAGAAAGAGTATATAATCGATCCTAGATTAGAGCAAGAACAATCCGTTTTAGAAGAACTTACAAAAATGGATGAAACGTTAAATGTACAAGAACAAATTAAATCATTCCTAATGGTACAGGGGGACAACCTGTCTAAACGTGAAAAGTTCTTGTTAGAGTGTTTTCTTGATAGTTCAAAATGGAATGAAAATGAGCTTATTCAGGGAGCTTCTTCTAAAGGAATTAAGTTTAAATCTGTTCTAGTATCTGAAGCTATGTCAGATTTAATTGAAATGTTAAAAAATCAAGGAAAAGATTGGTTTAAAGTTGAAATGATCAATGGCACAATTTATGAATATTCAATTAAGTAGGTGAGAGTATGGAGAAAAATATTGGCGAAGCTATATTACGTGCATTACGCAATGGTACTGTACCAAGTGTTGGAACACATTTGCTACTTACCGGAAATAAAGAAGAAAAAGAATACTTAAACAAAGAATTAGACTATATTTCATTTGAAAACGACAATGGGCATGCTGGTTTTAAATTTATTTATGGGCCATATGGTTCCGGAAAATCTTTTTTATGTGAAGTACTAAAAGAAGATGCATTTAAAAAAGGATTTGTGGTATCTGAAGTGGTAATAAGTAAAGCTGTTCAACTCCAAAATTTTGAAACAGTATACCAAGCAATCATGACTGGACTGAGGACTAGTTCTCAAAGGGAATATTCTGCATTTAGACAAATAATTCAAGAATGGCTCTCAAAAGAAAAGAAAGATATTCTTCGTAAGTTTAATCTTGATCCAGACGAAAGTGATGAAGATGAGAAACAATTGATGGAACTTTTAGAACAAAGAATTAGCGATGAATTATCAAAAGCAAATGCAACGACACCCGGTATTGTTCAAGCCTTTCATAGTTTTTATAAAGGATTAATGGACGGTAACCGGCAGCTTTCTGACTGGGCACTAGGTTGGCTTGCTGGTGATAGTAGTATAGATCGAGCGGCTAAAGCAAAAATTGGAGTGACTGGTAAGGTTGATAAAACTAATGCTTTTGAGTTTTTACTTGCACTTCTTCATATTTTAAAATTGTCTGGATATAAAGGATTGTTAATCATTATTGATGAAGTAGAAACGGTACGGAAAGAGCGTAAAGATGTGAGATATCAAGCGTTTGAAAATTTAAGGTTTTTAATCGATATGGTAAGTAAAGACCGTCTAAAAGGATGTTACATGTTGTTTACAGGTACGGAAGAGCTAATTGAAAATGAGGATAGATCAATTAAGGAGCACGATGCCTTATTTTCAAGAATCAAACCTCTTTCTTTACAGCAAAAAGACGGGATCAATAAAGTATTTTCTACTCCTTTGATGAAATTGAATCGCTTTTCAACTGATCAATTAATTGAAATTTCCTACAAAGTACGTGATATTCACGGAATAGTTCATGAATGGGTACCAAGTACGGTTATTGATGATTCTTTTATTTCACAATATGTCAAGTCGTTCACTGTAGCGTTTGACCAAGAGATTACAGTTTTGCCTCGAACATTTCTGAGAGAATTCATATTTGTATTAGATGCGGCAAAAGAAGGAAATGATGTTAGATCATTGTTAAATATAGATTCTAATACTGTAGAGAGAATAAAACATAATATTGAAGTTGCTGGTGGAAGAGAAATGGCAGTTGATTTAGAATTATGAGCCAGTCCTTTCGATTGTTAACTAAGAGACTTCAACAAGGTATTATCGATCAATTAGGTTGGAAATCATTAAGAAGCGTACAGGAAAATAGTATTCCAGAAATATTATCAGGAAATAATGCCATCATACAAGCAGCGACTGCGGGGGGAAAGACAGAAGCTGCTTTCCTCCCTATATTAAGTATTATACACGATGAAGGTTTAGCACCTTTGTCAGCTATTTATATTAGTCCTATAAAAGCATTATTAAATAATCAAGAATATCGTTTAAAGAGGTTTACCTCATTAGTTGGTATTGATGCATTTAAATGGCATGGCGAAGTTTCGTCAAGTGATAAAAAACAATTTAAAAAAAGCCCTGAGCATATCATGGCAACAACACCTGAATCATTAGAAGTTCTTTTGATGAATGGAACTAATCGTTGTAACAGTCTATTTGAGAATCTTCGATTTATTGTCATTGATGAAGTACATTATTTTGCAGGGAATGATCGTGGTATACAACTAATGTCAATTATTGAGCGGATTCAACAATACTCTAAATATGATATTCAAAGAATTGGGCTATCTGCAACCATTGGAAATCCTAATGAATTATTAAATTGGATGCAAGGTACTAGTCAAAGAAATCAGTCGTGGATACAACCGGAACCAAATAGTAAAAGAAAAACAAAATTGTTTGTTAGATATATGAAGGAATGGTCCGACGAAGAACTCTCTAGAAAAGTAATTCCAGTATTAACAAAGCAAAAAAGTTTGTTTTTTGCTGATAGTAGATCTCTAGCTGAAAAAATCGCAAATACAGTGAATAATTTAGGTATTAAGAGCCGACTTCATCACTCTTCGATATCTAAAATTCATCGAGAATATACAGAATCCCTTTTGCAAAGTGAAAATGAACTTATGGTAGCTTGTACTAGCACAATGGAGTTAGGAATAGATGTAGGTGACCTAGATGTCATTTTACAGTATAATGCTCCAAATACTGTTTCTTCTTTTTTACAGCGGTTGGGACGAACCGGACGGAGAGAGGGAAGGCCTGCTCATTATGAATTTCTAACTGTTGACAGAGAAGCTTTGTTAAGAAGCATTGCCTTAGTAGAGTTAGCTCGCGAAAAGTGGGTGGAATCTGTAAGATTCTATACTCATTCTTATCATGTATTAATCCAACAAATCTTTTCGACTATTAGAGAAAAACAAGGTGCCACTCAAAAGCAACTGCTAACTTTGCTAAAGGGAAATCTAAATTTCAGCAGTATAAATGAAGATAGCTTCCGACAACTCTTAAATGGCTTAATTGAAGTAGGTTATTTATCAATTGTGGATGGAGTGTATTTTTTATCAGACGAGTTAGAAGAGAAATTTGCTCGAAAGAACTTCTTAGAGTTATGTTCGGTCTTTGAGACTTTTCCAGAGTTTGTTGTAAAGTATCAAAATCGAGATATTGGATCATTAGATTCGTGGTTCGTACAAGCTTTTTACAAGAGAAATGAGCCGTTTCTTTTTATTCTAAACGGTTACGTATGGAAAGCAGTTGAAATCGATAAAAAACGCTTTATAATCCATGTACAAAGAGCTGAAAAAGGGGCCATTCCATTATGGCAAGGTTCTAGCCAAAAAACATCATTTCATATTGCCCAAAAGATATTAAAGATTCTTTCAAGTAACGATGAGTATCCCTATATTGATCGAGATGCTAAAGAAAAATTGCAAGAATATCGAACAGATTTTCAATACTTCGGAATGAAACCCGGAATGATGGTAATTGAGGAGGAACCTAAAGGATTTACTCTTCATACTTTTGCAGGAGATGAAGTCAATTTTACATTGGCACTACTATTAAAACATTACACAGGTGCAGAAGTAAAATCAAATTACCAAAAAGTAAAGTTTAATTTGGAAGGCTATCCATCCGAACGACTTGAACAAATACTTGATCAGATAAAAAACAATACTAGTGAAGATGAATTATTAGAATTAGTACATTATGTTGGAGATATCAAAATCGCGAAATTTCAAAAATACTTGCCCGAATTCGCTGAGAAGTGTTTTCTAAGGGAGAGGTTGTTCGATTTAAATTTATTAAAAACTTTTCTGAATAATTGTGAGATCGAATTAAGAACTTTGTAAACTGATACTTTTGTTTATTAAGACTATGTGTAAGATTTCTTTAAATATCTTATGTAAACCACGCGGATTCAGTTTTTTGCCGTTTTTATTTAAAAATACCGGTTGGGAAGGATGGAGCTGATATTCTTCTAAACTTCCCATATAGCTCTTAATTAAAGGGACAACCATGGGATGAAGAGGGAGTAAGCGCTCTTTTTTTCCTTTCCCATATATGCGTATCGTGTTGTTCGATAAATCAATTTGTTCCCAAGTTAGTTCAACAATTTCAGATCTTCGCATACCCGTAGTGGCTAACAGTTTAAATAGAAGATGGTTTCGCATCGCCATTCGGCTATTGTCTTACTCCAAAAAATGGAACAGCTTTCGTAGTTCAGACAAAGACATATAAGTCGGTAATTTGCTATCCGTTTTAGGAGTATCAATTCCGATCATAAAATCGCTGTCGATTAGATTTTCTTTGACACAGTATTTACTGAACGATTTCAAGCAAGAAATTCTCCGATAGACCGTTCTAGGCTTGACATTTTCTTTTGTAATCTGATGCTGGATGAAGCGACGAACATGCGTTTTTGTAATGTCATGAAGTTGTACAGAATAACCGTGTTGAATTAAGAAGTTCTCGAAACATCTCAAATCATAAGCATAACCATCAACGGTGTTAAGTGAATAGTTTTTTTCAATTTGCAAGTACAACACAAATTCATCAATGGCTTGTCGAAACAACATAAAAAACACCTCCAGTTGATAATCAACGACCGATGATAATCGATAAAAAAATAATGATAACTCGTTTAAAAAATGATAATTCGTAGACACAAAAAATTATGAGGAACTTAGGTTAACAAGTTCCGGATAATTGATTTTATGGGTACTTGAGGGAAGAAACCCTCAAATTTCGGGAAAATTGATAAGTTTACATAACATAAATTATAGGAAGTTGAAAGAAAGAAATCTCAATAAATAAGTAAACTTTTGTTTTTGAGACAAAACAAAAAAAATATAAACGCAGCTGTTTGCTGTTTATAGTTAACTACAAAAACGAACAGCTGCGTTTGGCGATGAACTACGCACCACATTATCCGTCCTTTCTCATTTCACAAAAAATAAAATTAAGCAATATCTTCGTTGTAATAGCGAACACCTTTATATTGAATGCGGATCGGAATTTGTTTCTCACGCTCATGCTGGCGACATAATTTTTTTGCTTTTGTGCACGCATCCATCATTCCATCAGCAATAATTGCTTCTTCCCATACAATTGGTTGTTGATGATGTGTGCTAAAAGTGAAAATGTACTGTTTCATATAAATCCTCCTTTCTTTTTCTTTTATATTCAACCATTCATTATTATAATGTAAATCTGTATTACAATAAAGATTGAAACTGTTACAACATTGTAAACTTTTACAATAAAGTTTGTAAATAAAAACACCCGAAACATTGGGTGTTTTTACAATTTGTATAACAATAATTTCCTTAACAATGGCGCTAAAAATGTTGGCAATTGCTCTACATTTGGAACAAGTACACTATAATGCCCATATATATTTTCGATCGTTTTTTGTTGACTTTCGGTAATCATTCCGTTAGCTAAAAACACATTTACTACTTCAATTTGTAATTTCCGCGCTTCCATGACCGCTTCATGTGTATCTACAATTCCGTTTTGATCATACCCGAAAGCCGCTGGTTCTCCGTCAGAAAAGACAAGTAAAAATTTTTGTTTTTCACTTCTTTTCTGCAACTCTTGCGTCATTAACCGAATAGCAAAACCATCACGATTATCTTCTTGGGGTTCAAGTTGCATAATCTCCGTACCATGTCTCATTTTTAAAGACATATCAAAATCGATAACGGTTTGGAAATAATTTGGTTGATAAGATGAGTTTGCTTCGTTTGTATCCTCCCAAAAACCGACAATTTTATGCGGAACACGGAGCGATTTGAGCGACTCGTGGAATAAAACAATTCCCCTTTTTGTTTCTTCCATTTTGTCATACATCGATGCCGAACAATCGACAAGCAATACAAAAACAGCATCTAACAATGGAGATGTTTCATGTTTTTTATAAAATAAACGCGGATGTTCCTCCATAAAAAAGCGTAATAGCTTTTTGTTTAAACGTCCTGCATGCAAGTCTGTGCGCGGGTGTATTTTTTTATGTTCAAGCACTTTTTCGATCGTTTGCGTTAATTTTTTTTGATATGGTACAATCGTTTCCCGATGGTGTTCATATTTTCTGATTTGCTCTACTGTCGGTGGCGAGGCAGTCACAAATATCGGCCTAGCATACCGATTCTCTTTTCCGTATTCGCACACTGAACGTCCAACAAGTTCTTGGCGTTGCTCTTGTTGTTCTAGTTGTGCATAATCATTATGTGTCGTTTTTTGTGATGAGCCATGCACAATTCCAAGTGCTTGATCTCCCGCTTCACCTTGCCGAATGCCTTCCCCGAGTAAATCCGTCTGTGAGCCTTGTTCTAAATCAAACTGTAAAAAACTATTCGTCATATCGCTTGTTTCGCGATGCCATGTATGCATCACCTCTTGAAAAACGTCTTCATTTTCTGCTTTTTTATCAAGCACATCATGATTTTTTAGCGGATCTTTACGGCGAATATCCGCTCTTTCTTCTTGTTGATCAATGTAAATGTATGCAGGGAGATGAAAATACGTATTTAGCATATCGGCATCTAATAATTCTTCTAACACATCTATGATTGTAAGGACAATACGTGAAATATGAGCAGTTGATTTTGCATCATATACGTATCGTATTTCACGCTCAATAAACGGGAGGGCTAATCGTAAATGTTCAGGGAGAAAATCGTTTTGCGCTGGTTGTTCCGCTGTTAATAGTAAATATAAATAATTAAACAACGCATCTGTATGGACGCTTTTTACCATATTTACATTCCATTGTGTTTGAAAATAATGACGATATACATGCTTCCGAATTGCGAATGCTTTTTTCGTTCCAGCGCGATCAAGTCGACATATATCTTCTAAACGAAGATCTTCGAGCAAAACAAACAATTGTTTCGCAAAATTCGGGATAGAGTACGGCTGGATTTGATTAAGAAAGAAAATAATATCATCATCATCTGTATGATAAAAATTCCCAATCGTTCGCAAAAATACATCGCTTTTTAATCCATATACGTAATGCTCTTTCGGACGATTATCCCAAAAATGACTAACAACGACTTTTTTATGTTTCCGATCAAGATACGACTGATAACCAAATTCGAGCTCCATTTGCTCATCTTTTGTTAATGTTTTCACTAAATCAGATAGCTCCATAAACAAAAAAGAATCGACTTTTTTATCGTTAAACATAATAAAACGATTCATTTAGCCACCCTCATTCATCAAACAACGTTTCTGCCAAATTACGCACAGCAGCTTTTTCGCGATCATCTTCTAATTTTTCAACAATAGCGCGCTCGATCGCTCGTAACGGTGGAATGTACACAGCTAAATCGCAAGCATCAATTAATGCCCGAATCGATGCTGCTTCCTCTGATACATATCCTTGCTTCACTTGAACAATTAAATCGGCAGACAACGTAACAAAACGATTTAATAATGTCTCATTTGTTAACTTCGTTTGCTGTTGTAAAATACGTTTTAATGCCTCCCCTTGAACATACGGTACATCAATAACAACAAAGCGATTTTTTAACGCTTCATTTAGCGGAACCGTCCCGACATATCCTTCATTAATCGCTGCAATAACACCAAATGTTGGTTTTGCCTTTACAACTTCAGCAGTAAATGGATTTGTAATCATTTTTCGATAATCGAGCACTCCGTTTAAAATTGGTAACGTCTCTGGCTTAGCCATATTAATTTCATCAATGTATAATAAATGCCCTTTTGTCATCGCTTGAATGACCGGTCCAGGAATAAATTCAATCGTCGCTTGTCCGTTCGTTTGTTGGATTGTTTTAAATCCAAGCATCGCTTCAGCATCTAAATCGATCGAACAGTTAATGCTATGCATTGGCTGTCCAAAGAAAAGCGATAACGTTTCGGCTAGTTTTGTTTTCCCTGATCCTGTCGGCCCCTTTAACAACACATTTTTTCCTAGAGCCAAAGCAATAATTGCGTCATATAAAATGGACTCATGAGCGGGTGTATATGCCGTATATTCAGCCTGTTCGTCTATGTTATTTTTAAACATCTCTCTTCTTTCTTTAACGATCGCTTCAATCGTTTCTGGTAGTGTAAATGACTGTGTATAAATCATGATGTCATTCCTCTCTATATTTTCATACGTACGTATTGTACAAAAAACAAATGAATTTGTGCAAACAAAAGAACAGTTTAACATAATTGTATTATGTTAACAAAATATAAAAAGGAGAGCCACTCGGCTTTATCGACTTTTGACGAGTAGCTCAACTGCTTCTTGAATTAATTTTTCACTTTCTAATGACCCTGTTTCAATATCTTTGCGAATGCAACGTTCCAAATTAGCGCTTACGACAACTGCAATGGCACGATCTACAGCGCTACGAATGGCTGATAGTTGCGCGACAACTTCTTTGCAGTCTTTTTGCTCGTCCATCATTTTGAGCACACCACGAACTTGTCCTTCGATTCGTTTTAACCGGTTTTTGACTTGGTTATCGTATGTCATGTTTATCGAACTCCCTTTCTTATATACCCTTATAAGTATATTAAATGAAACATCATTCTTTTGTCAACTAAAATTATCTTTAATCGCTTTACGAATGAGCGCTTCACAGCGATCCAGTTCTGTTTTTAGTTGTCGTTTATATAGCTGGGCTTTTTTATATCCTTCCTCAGTAAAACGATAATAAACAACCTCCTGATATTTCATCCCTTCTTTCTTCTTTTTCACTTGTTCTAAAATTCCATCTTCAATTAAATCGTGTAATGCTTTATACACTTCGGAATGATTTGGACGATAACCAAATGGTTGAAACTCTTCGCGAAGTACGTCTAACAATTTAAGCCCGTACAGTCGTTCTTGTTCTGTTAACGTAATTAAGTATAGTTTTAAAAACGCTCGTTGTTTTAGTAAAAATCCACTCGGCCTTCTTTTTTCACTCATCTTTTTTCCTCCTCCTTTCACATGACACATTCTTCATCTAAAAGAAAATCCCTTCCTTACTTCATTATAATTGAACATTTTTATTTTTATTCAATTTTTATTTAGAACATAGTTTTATTATATAAATTTTCACAAAAAAGAAGAGGGGATTCCCTCTTCTTCTCTATTTTACTTGAACACAATTGTTTTGTTTTCATGAATAATCACGCGATCTTCTAAATGCCATTTTAATGCGCGGACAAGGACGGTTTTTTCGATCATGCGTCCTATTCGTTTTAAGTCTTCTACATGATGTTTATGATCGACTCGCTCGACATCTTGTTCAATAATTGGTCCTTCATCTAAATCATCTGTTACATAATGAGAAGTGGCCCCGATCAGCTTCACCCCACGTTGATAAGCTTGTTCATACGGCCGAGCACCAATAAACGCTGGTAAAAACGAGTGATGAATATTAATGATTTGCGCTGGAAACGTTGCAACAAATTGAGGCGATAAAATTTGCATATAACGAGCAAGTACAATGACATCAATACCATATTCCTTTAACAATTGTATTTGTTTTGCTTCTGCTTCCTGTTTTGTTTCTTTTGTCACAGGTATGTAATAGTACGGAATTCCAAATGACTCCACTGTTTCTCTCATTTGTTCATGATTGCTAATAACTAGAGCAAAATCCGCAAGCAATTCACCCGCTTGCCACTCCCACAGTAACTCTAATAAACAATGCTCCTCTTTTGAAACGAATATAGCTATTTTTTTTATATGCGTATGCAAACTAAGTCGCCATTTCATCTCAAAACGTTGCGCAATCACCGCAAATTTCTTTTCCATTTCTTCTTTTCTTTCGGATATATTTGGGGCATCAAACTCAATTCGCAAAAAAAACGTACCACCTTCAGGATCTGTCGAATATTGACTCGACTCAACAATATTAGCTCCTTGCTCATACAAAAAAGTTGTGACAGCAGCAACGATTCCTGGTTGATCTGGACATGAAATAAGCAAACGTGCTCGATGTTTATATTTGTCCATAAACTTTTGAACGTGTTTCTGCTGAAAATACATTATAACTTCCTCCCCCTGACAGAAAAATGATAATAGCAAATATTATAACAAATAGTCGAGAACATGTCTCGACTATTTGTTTTTACTCGGTATTTTCCATAATCCAAACGCCCTTTTCCGCATAGAAGCAGGCTGTTTAACAGGAGAAGAAAGATACGTATATAATGCACCCATAAATAATGAACCACCAACAATATTACCAAGTGTGACAGGTACGATGTTATGAATAACTCCAGCCACGTGAATCGTATCTGGATGTTGAACAGCCAGAGCAAGAGAGAAAATAACAAAATTCGCGATAGAGTGTTCATATCCTGAAGCAAAAAAGATAAAAACGATTAAAATCATCGCAAACATTTTTGCGGTATCTTCCTTCATTTGCATTGGAATAAAAATAGCCAAACAAACGAGCCAGTTACACAAAATCCCTTTAACAAATAATTGCATCGTTGTTGCATGCATTTTTTTCGATGCGATGTTGAACAGTAAATGATCCATCGGAATATCGTGAAAAATACCCGACTGTGCGATTAAAAAGGCAAATAAAATAGCACCAAGCAAGTTACCGCTATAACAAGTTATCCAGTTACGAAGCGTATCTCCAATTGTCGTTTCTTTTTGTAACGTGCTAACAGTAAAATACATTGTATTTCCTGTAAACAGCTCCGCTCCACCGTATATAATAAGAACAAGGGCAATTCCGAAAAAGATGCCGCTCACTAAATAAGTTGCTGGTGAGTGCGCTTCATAAAAATATTGGCCGACACGCACACAAAGAATAAGAGCAAAACCGATATATATACCTGCCAAAGCGGCACGAATCATGTATTGAAGCGGTGATTTGCGCAAAATCTCCCGTTTCTTTAATGCTAGCTCCTTACACGTTTGTAAAGCTTCCATTGTTCCCTCACTTCTCTTTCTCTGTTTTGTGATGTTTTTCACACTCTATCCTACCTCTCTTCCTTCTGTTTTTCAATGTATTTATGTAAATGTTAAAAGAACTGTCAACACTTTATTTTTGTAAGCGATTGCGCAAAAATAACTATTGCAATTTTTTGTCGTGTTGTTCTCTCCTTTTGCAAATTGACGCAGAAATATATTAATATAAGAAGGGTGTAAAATTTTTGTTATAGGAGGAAGCTATGAACTACATCAAAGAAGAGAACGGTCAATTATGGTTAACAGAAGATGAACGTGAAAATTTAAAAATTAGTTATCGCATAAAAAAAGTCATTTACTCCGAGCACTCACCATTTCAACATGTCATGATTTTAGACTCATACGACTTCGGAAGAATGCTCGTGCTAGATGGGGTCGTACAAACAACTTCGATCGATGGTCATATTTATAATGAAATGATCACACATGTCCCTCTTTCTCTTCATCCGTCGCCAAAAAAAGTTTTAATTATTGGTGGGGGCGATTGCGGCGCAGCTCGCGAAGTGACGAAATATGCAGGGGTAGAAGAAATACATCTCGTTGAAATTGATGAACTTGTTGTTCAAGCATGTAAAGCGTATTTACCTGAAGTATCTGGAAATCTTTCTGATCCACGTGTGCAATACGTATATAAAGATGGCGTTCAGTTTGTAAAAGATCACGTCAATACGTACGATATCATTATTATTGATTCGTCTGATCCAATCGGCCCTGCTCAAGTATTATTTGAATACGATTTTTACAAAAGTGTACATGAAGCATTAAAAGAAGACGGGATGATGGTTTGTCAAAGTCAATCCCCTATTTTCCATATGAATGTATTGAAACAAACATATACAAATATTCGTCATTTATTTCCGTACGCACACGTATATACAGCTACTGTTCCAACATATCCTGGTGGGCTATGGAGCTTTACTCTCGGAACAAAACAAGTTGTTTCATTTGAGCGCCTCAATACATTTGCAAAACAAACGAAATACGTAAATGCTGATGTATTAAACCAATGCTTTTGTCTGCCGCAATTTATGAAAGAACATCTGCAATCGTAGTCGGCATCATTCCGGCTACGATTGTTAAAGAAAAAAGATGCCCATGTGGACATCTTTTTCACATTTATTTACTTTCTTTTTTTTGTGCATACATCGCCGCATGTCTTTTAATTTCACCAATTAATCGCATTTCATCTTGCTTAGAAATCTCTAATGAAAGACCGTATTGAAACTCATTTGCATATGCTTTTTTCCAAATCACAATGCCTCGAACGACTATTGGTTGATCGACAATCTTAAACTGCAACTCCACTTCGATTTCACCTTTTGCGGAGTCAATGGGTAAATTTAAGTTTGTCTCCAGTCGAATACCGCGTGGACTAATGTCGTGAATTTCAGCTGCTCCTTTATCTGTTTCGACTTCTCGTTCACCGATACGTGTGATACGAAACGTACATGGAAGCGGTTGACCAAATTGATATCGAAAAGGCTCTTGGCGTTTAAATCTCATCATAAATCCCCCACATAAAATTATACACCTTTTTCAATATAATTGAAATCCCAAATGAATTCAAGGGAATTATGACCATTTCACCCACGTATCCGTAACGTTACCAACTTCATCACAATCAAGCACGTATGTCACATTGCCATATCGATCGCTTAATCGTAGCTCGTCAACGTTCACTTCTTCAATTATTCCTTTCTCTGTTTTTAAAACAACATGTCCGTGTGAAAGGAAATGACAGCTTACTACTCGATGCGGATTTGTTTTCACTTCTTTAATAAGAAGCTGGCCCCGTTTCGCGCGAGTCGATTCGTCAATTTCCGTTCGAGCTATTTTTTTCACCGCCCCACGTTTTGTTACAAGAACAACGTTTTCCTCTGTCGCTTGTTGACCAGAAACGACACAATCTCCATCTTTTAGATGGACTCCTTTTACTCCCGCTGCACGAACACCAACTTCTCCGATTTCTTCTTCTTGAAATAACAAACCGTATCCGTATTGTGTCATGAGAAATACACGTCCAACGCCATCTGTTCGATACACATGCACAACTTCATCATCCTCTTTTAATCGCATAGCTACAAGTGGTTTAGAATACCGTTGTGCCTTATAATGAACGAGGCTTGTTTTTTTTACCAATCCTTGTTTCGTAATAAATAATAAATATCCATTTGAAAAATCTACAATCGGGATGGCGCTAATTAGTTGTTCATCACGATCAATCGGGATTATATTAGAGATGTGCTGACCGAGATCTTTCCAGCGAATGTCAGGAAGTTCATAAACAGGACAATATAAGTAATTCCCTTTATTTGTGAATAACAATAACGTATGTGTTGTATTCATCTCAAACATCCCGAGCAACCTATCTCCCTCTTTCATACCAATATCTTGTCCGTTAGAGGCGCTGTAAGAGCGAAGACTTGTTCGTTTCATATATCCATCTTTTGTAACAGTGACGATCACATCCTCTTCTGGAACAACAACGTTCATTTCGATTTTAATTTCTTTTATTTCTTCTTCAATCATCGTTCTTCGCTCGTCACCGTACATTTTTTTCATTTTTCTTAAGTCAGCTTTAATTACAGATAGAAGCTTTTTCTCGCTATCTAAAATAGCTGTTAATTCCTCGATTTTGCGATTTAACGCATTTGCTTCTTCACGCAAATCATCAATATCTGTATTTGTTAGACGATACAACTGCAATGTAACGATTGCTTCCGCTTGAGGCTCTGTAAATCCATAGCGATTCATCAAATTCCCTTTGGCGTCTTTTTTATCCTGCGAAGCACGAATCGTTGCAATGACATCATCTAAAATCGACATAGCTTTCATTAACCCTTCAACAATATGAGCACGTTCTTTTGCTTTTCCCAATTCATAACGCGAACGATTGGTAACGACTTCTTTTTGATGTTCAATATACGCATCTAATAGTTGTGGTAAGCTTAATAACTTTGGGCGACGCTCATGAATAGCAACCATATTAAAATTGTACGTGATCTGCAAATCTGTGTTTTTATATAAATAGTTCAAAATGCCCTCTGCATTCCCGTCTTTTCTCACTTCAATGACAATACGTAACCCTGTGCGATCCGTTTCGTCACGCACATCAATAATTCCGTCTAACTTTTTTTCAAGCCGCAATTCATCAATTTTTTTAACTAAATTGGCTTTATTTACTTCGTAAGGGATTTCCGTAATAACAATCGCTTGTTTGCCACCTTTTCCTTGCTCGATCGTTGCTTTGCCGCGAATAATTATTTTCCCTTTTCCGGTTTCGTAGGCGGCTTTAATCCCTTCTTTTCCTTGGATGATACCGCCCGTTGGAAAATCTGGCCCTTGTAATACAGTCATTAAATCATCGACCGTACAAGTTGGATGATCAATACGCATAATGACGGCATCAATGACTTCTCCTAAATGATGCGGTGGAATTTCTGTCGCATAACCAGCTGAAATGCCTGTTGAACCATTAACAAGCAAATTCGGAAACATCGCTGGCAACACAACCGGCTCTTTGCTTGTATCATCGAAGTTCGGTACAAACTCTACTGTTTCCTTATCGATGTCGCGCAATAATTCCGAGGCGATGGCGGATAATCTAGCTTCTGTATAACGCATCGCTGCTGGTGGATCCCCATCAATACTTCCGTTATTCCCATGCATTTCAATGAGCACGTTTCTTACTTTCCATTCTTGACTCATGCGAACCATCGCTTCATATACAGAAGAATCGCCATGCGGGTGGAAATTACCAATGACATTTCCGACGGTTTTGGCTGATTTGCGAAACGGTTTGTCGTACGTATTCCCATCTACATACATCGCATATAAAATGCGACGTTGCACCGGTTTTAATCCATCGCGCACATCAGGCAGAGCACGTTCTTGAATAATATATTTACTATATCGACCAAATCGGTCTCCTAAGACATCTTCAAACGGTAAATCTAATACACGTTCCATGTTCTTATTCCCCCTCAGCTGTCATCACATGATCATTTTCTAAAATGTTTACGTCTTCCTCTAAACCGAATTGTACATTGGACTCAATCCATTTTCTTCTCGGCTCTACTTTATCACCCATTAATGTCGTTACGCGACGTTCAGCACGTGCTGCATCATCAATACGAACACGAATAAGCGTCCGCGTTTCAGGGTTCATTGTCGTCTCCCATAATTGATCCGCATTCATTTCCCCAAGTCCTTTATACCGCTGAATCGTATATCCTTTTCCGATCTTTTTCAAAATCGATTGTAGTTGTTCATCTGTCCATGCATATTCAACCACTTCTTTTTTGCCAACTTTTTTACTCACTTTATAAAGTGGTGGAAGGGCGATAAACACCTTACCAGCTTCAATGAGCGGACGCATATAGCGATAAAAAAAAGTTAACAACAACACTTGAATGTGTGCTCCGTCCGTATCTGCGTCAGTCATAATGATCACTTTGTCATAATGAATATCATCAAGCGAAAAATCTGCTCCCACACCGCCACCGATCGCGTGAATGATTGTATTAATTTCTTCATTTTTAAAAATGTCGGTGAGTTTCGCTTTCTCCGTGTTAATCACCTTTCCTCGAAGAGGTAATACAGCTTGAAAACGACGATCACGCCCTTGTTTAGCAGAACCGCCTGCTGAATCCCCCTCGACTAAATATAATTCATTTTTTTGTGGATTGCGTGTTTGGGCTGGGGTTAATTTTCCGCTTAATACATGTTCTTTTCCTTTGCGCTTTTTTCCAGATCGTGCTTCTTCCCGTGCTTTTCGAGCTTCTTCACGCGCCTGAAACGCACGAATCGCCTTTTTAATTAACATCGTTGCAACATCTGGGTTTTCATTTAAAAAGTACGTCAGCTGCTCGCTAACGACCGCTTCGACTATGGAACGAGCCTCAGGTGTTCCTAGTTTTCCTTTCGTTTGTCCTTCAAATTGCAAGAGCGCTTCAGGAATACGAACCGATACAATGGCAGATAGTCCTTCACGAATGTCTGCACCTTCTAAATTTTTATCTCGTTCTTTCAATAAACCTGCTTTTCGTGCATATTCGTTAAACACGCGAGTCATGGCCGTTTTAGCTCCAATTTCATGCGTTCCCCCGTCTTTTGTTCGCACATGGTTAACAAACGAAAGCATATGCTCTGCATAACCGTCATGAAATTGGAAGGCAAACTCTACTTCAATGCCGTTTTGCTCACCGCTAAAAAATACGACAGGATGTAACACATCTTTTTCTTCGTTTAAATATTTTACAAACGCCTCAATTCCACTTTCATAGTAAAATGTATCATGTAAACCTGTTCGTTCATCATATAATTCGATTTTTAAGCCCTTTAATAAAAATGCAGATTCACGCAAACGCTCACTAATCGTTTCATAATGAAACGTTGTCGTACTAAAAATCGTTGGATCCGGTTTAAATCGAATTGTCGTTCCTGTTTGTTTTGTTACTCCAATTCTCTCCAGGGTAGTCACAGGTTTTCCACCATGTTCAAACCGTTGGTAGTACACAAATCCGTCACGTTGAATCGTCACTTCTAACCATTCAGATAAAGCGTTCACAACAGAGGCGCCAACGCCATGCAAACCGCCACTCGTTTTATATCCTCCCTGACCAAACTTTCCGCCTGCATGTAAAACCGTTAAAATGACTTCTGGGGTTGGTTTTCCTAATTTATGCATACCTGTAGGCATCCCACGTCCTTCATCTTGGACGCTTACACTTTGATCACTATGTATCGTTACAACAATGCGTCTCCCATATCCTGCGAGCGCCTCATCGACCGCATTATCAACAATTTCATATACGAGATGATGCAGACCGCGACTATCTGTACTTCCGATATACATGCCCGGTCGTTTACGAACAGCTTCTAATCCTTCCAACACTTGAATCGTATCTTCGTTATATGTAAGAAGTTGTTTATCTGTCACAATCATTCCCCTTTCACAACAAGAACATTTGTTTCTATTTTTTTGACTTTCTCTATTTTAACATACATTCGTAAAACGTCCAACGTCATGAAGAAAAAGAACGACCATTACAAAAGAATGGTCGTTTTTAACGTGTGAGCGCATGTTCTACTTTGATGCAGCGATCCATCACAACCGTATAGCCTTTTTCTGTTAAGTCACGGTACACTTCTTCATCATACACACCTAATTGCGCCCAAAACACGTCTGCATCCATTCGGACAAATTGATCAGCAATTTCACGTAGATGTTCGGAGCGTCGAAACACATTAACAATATCTACATGCCCTTCAATATCTGTTAATGTCGCGACGGCTGGGATACCTTCCCATTCTTTAATGAGCGGGTTGACCGGAATAATTTCATACCCTGCTTCTTTCATCGCTTTCGCAACCATGTAAGATGTGCGCTCCGGACGATCTGACAGTCCTACCACAGCAATTCGCTTTGCTTTGTTTAAAATTTGTTTGATTTGTTCACGACTTGGATTCATATCATCTGCCTCCCATGATAAACTAGTATTTCTTCATATAAAAAAATAATCCTGCCTTCATTTTTTAAAAAAGCGTGTTACAATAAAAGCATGACCTCCATACGAGGTAATACTAATGAAGTAAAGGGTGCATATGATGTCCATTTTGCTTATGATCATTGGTTATTTACTTGGTTCAATTCCGTTCGCGTTGCTCGTTGGAAAAATTGGATACGGAATTGATATACGCGAACATGGAAGTGGCAATTTAGGCGGAACAAATACGTTTCGCGTGCTCGGTGTAAAAGCGGGATTAGTTGTTACAATTGCCGACATTTTAAAAGGAACGTTAGCCGCAAGCCTACCTTTATTGTTTTCTGTCGATATTCATCCGCTTATTACAGGAATGTGTGCCGTATTTGGTCATACATATCCAATATTCGCGCAATTTCGCGGTGGAAAAGCGGTTGCTACATCTGGTGGAGTATTGTTGTTTTATTCGCATGTTCTTTTTATGACGATGTTAGCCGTCTTTTTGCTCATTTTATATATATCGAAATACGTTTCGCTTTCATCCATGTTAACGGGCGTGTATGCGACCATCTACGCATTCGTGTGGACGGATGACGTTCCTTTGCGCATTGTCGTCACCATATTAACGCTTTTTGTATTTTATCGCCACCGAGCAAATATTAAACGAATTTTAAACAAAACTGAACCGAAAGTGAAGTGGTTATAGCGTGACAGCATGTCATTTACCAAAAGAATTCACCATGAAAATGAATGCTTTGCTTCGAGACGAAGCGGAGCGTTTTTTTGCGACGTATAAGGAAGAAAAAATAAATGGTTTACGCGTCAATTCATTGAAAATTTCCCCATCATCATTTTTAAATATAAGTCCATGGAAACTTGAACCTATTCCTTTTTGTCCAACAGGATTTTATTATTACAACGCTCAACCAGGTAAACATCCATACCATGCGGCTGGGCTATATTACATTCAAGAACCAAGTGCGATGTTTGTAGCAGAAGTGCTTGCCCCATCTCCAGGAGAGCGAGTGCTGGACTTATGTGCAGCGCCCGGAGGAAAAACGACACAGCTAGCCGCTTTGATGAATAACGAAGGATTTTTATTAGCAAACGAAATTCATCCAAAACGCGTAAAAGCTTTATCAGAAAATATTGAGCGACTTGGAATTACAAATGCTGTTGTCACAAATGAAACACCTGAAAAACTATCGGAAACATTTGAAGGGTTTTTCGATAAAATTTTGGTTGATGCCCCATGTTCAGGTGAAGGGATGTTTCGAAAGGACGAGGAAGCGATTCAATTTTGGAGTTTAGACCATGTTCAAAAATGTACACAAACACAACGACATATTTTATCGTGCGCTTACAAAATGCTAAATGAAGGTGGAACACTCGTTTATTCGACATGCACATTTTCTCCTGAAGAAAATGAACAAATTATCGATTGGTTTTTGACGACTTATGCTGATATCGAATTACTTCCGATCCAAAAAGAACATGGCATTCAACCAGGCGTTGCCGATTGGACAACCACAAACAATGAACAAATCGCACATACAGCAAGATTATGGCCTCATCATATAAAAGGGGAAGGCCATTTCGTCGCGAAAATGCGCAAACGCGGCGAAGCGAAGCAATGGAATGGGAAATTGGCCACTTCTAACATATCTAAAGCGATGTGGCGCGATTACGAAACGTTTATGAACGATACGATACGAGCGACAATAAAAGGAACGATGTATGCGTTTGGAACACACTTATTCGCTCTCCCACATCCTTGCCCTCGCTTAGACGGCTTAAAAGTTATTCGGCCGGGTCTTCACATCGGGGAATGGAAAAAAAATCGCTTTGAACCAAACCATGCTTTGGCGATGGCATTAACAAAACAGCAAGCACAAGCACATCTTTCTCTTACATTTGAGGAAAGCATCCGATATATGAAAGGAGAAACATTACAAACGAATGGCGATCGTGGTTGGATATTAATGACGATTGAAGGATATCCACTCGGTTGGGGAAAAGAAGTAAAAGGAGTCGTAAAAAACTTTTATCCTAAAGGGTTACGGGTCAAATAGGATGTCCCTTGTAGCGAGGGACATCCTTTATTTTGTTATAGTAACTGTAAAAGTGATATCATCTTTATTTAAATCGAACGTTTTCGCTTTTAACACATATCCTTTTTTAATATGGATGTTGCTTACAACAATGTAGATGCGTTCTTGTTTTGCATCCACTTTCACCCAATTTGGTAAAGAAGCATGCTTATTTATATACCCTAGCACATACGGTACAGGTAAATGAAGTTGACCTAACGTCATCGTCGGATGAGCAAGCACAATATTTCCATGTTCATCAACAGTCGGATCAAACGCCATGGCCAAATCGACCGATTTTTCGAATATCGGAATGGTGCTTGTTACGTACAGACGATCAGCTAATTGAACATCATAAGATAATTTGCCTGTTTTTCCATGTTTCTGAATATAATCGTTCACTAACGTATTAAGATGTTGTTTAGATGTTTGAACAGTAAATATCGGTCCTTCCTTTTTGACATTCGGAATATTTGGAACAGAAGATGGCTGAAACATATAAAAAAATAATAACACGATCATCAAACCGTTGATTGTTAACAAGCTAAAAAATAAAATTTTCCATTTCACATTTCATTCTCCTTTTATCCACTCGCTACGTTTTTGCAAGTATTCATATATACGTTGTGCGATTTGTTCATACCCAAGTGCATTTGGATGAAATTGGTCGTCACACAATACATTGTCACGTCCTTCAAATAAATCCGCAATAGGTACAAACAATGCACGATCATAGCGGGAAATGACTTCCTTACTTCCCTCGTTCCATATGTGCATAATCTTATCCGTTTCCGATATATTAGGAAAAACCGACGAAAATGGGTTGTATAACCCAACCAATACAATGTAAGCGTCTTTATTTATGTGACGAAGCAACTGCAACTGCTCATCAAGTCGTGAAGCAAACGCTTGTTGTTCTTTAACAAACAAATCATATGTTAAAGATAAAAAATGTGAACGAACCACTTTCATAACATCGTTTCCGCCAATCGTAATAAAAATAAGATCCGCTTGCTGAATGACCGATTCGTTATTCAACATGACGTCTGCAAGTTGTGTACTACGTAGTCCCCGCTTGCCGAAATTGCTTACAAACACTTTATTCACATCGTCACGATTTTCTAAATATTGCTTGATTAATGTAACATATCCTCCTTTCTCATCGCCTACTCCTTCTGTTAATGAATCACCTAACGCCACAACTTGCAAATCACGCGGCTTCGTTTGTTCTTGTTTATTTTCTTTCGTGATGGTCGTGATGGTTGGTGAAGAAGAACATCCGACTAAACACATACAAAAGAACAGAAGAAAAAATTTGTTCACATGTAATCCCCTCTCTATAAAAGAAAAGACAAAAATGACAGGGTTATCATTTTTGCCTGCATGTTCTATTCTTGTAACATGTCAATATGTTTTAAAATTTCTTCGTAAGGTACGTTATTTAAACCACTATAATACTTAACAATTGTTCCGTTTTGATCAACAAGATAAAAATCTGTACCGTGAATAACTTGATCTCCTTCTTGCGGCTTTTTTACAACGGCTTTAAAGTTTTTTTGAGCAAAACGTTCAATGTCTTGTTGCGTGTATCCTGTAAGCAAATGCCAATTACTTAAATCTCCTTGAAACTTCTTTATATACGCTTTGAGCTCCTCTGGTGTATCATGCTCAGGATCTACACTAAATGAAACAAAATGAACGTCTAACCCTTCTTCTTTTGCCATCTTTTGCAGTTTTGCCATATTTGCTGTCATTGGTGGGCACACATCAGCGCATCGTGTAAAAATAAAATCAGCTACCCACACTTTTCCTTTCAAATCAGCTAGACCAAATGTTTGACCATTTTGATCAGTAAATGCAAAATCTTCAATCGGCCAATTTTTTGCATCTGGAATCGATTGTTGGCAAGCAACAAGCAAGGTTAATAACAGAACGGACAACCATAAACGTACACGTCTCAACGATAACTCCTCCTACCCCGTATAGTACATAAATCCAATTGCCCCTGGACCTGTGTGCACAGAAATAATCGGGGTTGTATACACAATTTCAGTTTGTGTCCATCCTGTTGCTTCCGCAATCGACTGCTTTAATCGTTCGCTTAAATCAAGTGCATCGGCATGAGCAATCCCTACGGCTCGGATCGTTTTTCCTTTCGTATGTTCAACAAACTGATTTGTTAAATATTTAACGATTTGAGACTGACTACGCACTTTTGTTGCTGGTGTGTATACCCCATCTTCTAATGAAGCGATCGGTTTAATGTTCAATAGCGAACCAATCATTGCTTTTCCTCGTCCAATTCGTCCACCTTTGACGAGGTTTTCAAGCGTATCAACAACGACGAATAAATGTGTATTTGCGCGGATCGCATCAAGACGTGAAACAATTTCTGCTACCGTTTTTCCTTCAGCAGCCATTTTTGCCGCTTCTAACACTTGAAAGCCAAGCGCAAGGGAAATGAAACGCGAATCGATGACTGTGACGTTCGCCTTTGTCATAGCCGCTGCGCTTTCCGCTGAACGCACAGTACCGCTCATTCCACCTGTCATATGAATCGAGATGACATCATATCCTGCTTCACCTAATTCATCGTACACTTGTAAAAACTGACCTGTAGACGGTTGGGAACTTTTTGGTAGCTCATCTGCCTGCTTCATTTTTTCAATAAATTGCTGTGGAGTTAAGTCAATGCCATCTAAATATGTTTGACCATCAATGGAGATAGATAATGGTACAACACGAATGTCCCACGTCTCCATTTGCTCTTTTGACAAATCGACTGTAGAATCTGTCACAATCTTTACTTTACTCATTTTCTTCACTTCCTATATGTCATTCTAAAATTTTCGTACGGTGAAATTATATAATAAAATCCTCCGATATGTCGCCAGTTTCATAAAATTTTTTGTAAAAAAAAGAGCTGATTTGCACATTAGCAAAACAGCTCCTTAACCATTTATGCATTGTTTTTCAAAATTTCAGATTTAAATATTTGTTCGTATACCGGCCACTTTAACACACGCTTTAAGTATTCTTTAAACGAGTATACCTTTTTCGGATGTTGGTTCGCATACACTTGCGCAATAAACATTTGTAATCTTACTTTTACAATAAATTGATAAGGGTTATCGTCCTCCAATAACGGAATTTCGATAATTTTTACTTTTTGCCCATCTCCGTTTTTAAACTCTAGGCTTTTAAATAACAAAATATCAATCCTCTTTTTTGACCGATTTACTTACATTATACACGATTTTTAAGTTGAAGTATGTTACATTTCGTCGTTAATTTATAAAAAATTTTTGTCAAATAAGCAAATGAAATAAGCTACTATCTTTATTTACTTCCATAAACGGGAACCCTTTTTTCTTCATTCGTTCAACAAGCGGACCATAATCTTCGCGACATTTTAATTCGACACCAACGAGAGCCGGCCCACTATCTTTATTGTTTTTTTTCGTATATTCAAAAAGTGTAATATCATCCGTTGGCCCTAACACTTCGTCAAGAAATTCTCGTAAAGCTCCAGCCCGTTGTGGAAAGTTCACAATAAAATAGTGTTGTAGCCCTTCATAAATCATAGACCGCTCTTTAATTTCTTGCATGCGTCCAATATCGTTGTTTCCTCCACTAATAATGCAAACAACGGTCTTACCGCGGATTTGCTCTTTATATAAATCAAGCGCGGCCAACGGCAACGCTCCAGCAGGTTCGACAACAATCGCATTCTCATTATAAAGTTGCAAAATCGTCGTACATACTTTTCCTTCAGGAACGACGACAATATCGTCAACAAGCTCTTTCGCTAACGCAAATGTTTTTTCACCCACACGCTTAACCGCCGCACCGTCTACAAACGGATCAATATCACTTAAAGTAACCACTTCTTTTGCTTCGAATGATTTTTTCATTGACGGTGCTCCTTCAGGTTCAATACCGATAAGCTTTGTTGCCGGAGAAATACTTTTCATATATGTGCCGACACCAGAAATGAGCCCCCCTCCACCGATGCTTGCAAACACATAATCAATCGGTTCTTCACAATCATTTAAAATTTCCACACCAACCGTCCCTTGACCTGCGATGACAGCTTCATCATCAAATGGGTGGATAAACGTTCGCTGCTCTTGCTTTGCACAAATGAGTGCCTGTCCATAAGAATCGTCAAATGTATCGCCGACTAAAATAATATCGACAAACTCCCGCCCGAAAAATTGTACTTGTGATACTTTTTGTCTCGGAGTTGTAGAAGGCATATAAATTTTCCCATGCACACCGAGCGCTCGACACGAATAAGCAACTCCTTGTGCGTGATTACCTGCACTTGCACAAACAATTCCGTTTTTCTTTTCTTCTTCACGTAAACTTTTCATGCGATAATATGCTCCACGAATTTTAAACGATCGAACGACTTGTAAATCTTCACGTTTCAAATATACATGGCAACCATAACGTTCTGAAAGTAATTCATTTTTTTGTAAAGGGGTATGATACACGACATCTTTTAACGTTTGATAAGCAATTAAAATATCTTCTACATATACACCTTGTTTTCGTTTCACTTGTTGTTCCATCTTCTCATTTCCTTTCCGTTTATAATTTCGGTGTCAAAATTATGTTATTCTAAAATATATCATATTTTCGGATAAAGAAAAGTAAATTTTCTAAAAATTATTTAGAAAGATGAAGCTCGCTTATTAGCGAGCTGTTCGTTCATATACGCAAAATGTATGCGGGTAACGGTTTTTTTCATCTTGTACACCAGGTTGAGCGGTACGAAGCATCCATTCTTTTTCATCAATCGGTGGGAAAAATGTATCTCCTGTAAACGTTGCATCAATGTGTGTGACATACAATCGATCCGCTAATAGCATCGCTTGTTCAAATACTTGCGCCCCTCCAATGATGAACACATGTCCATATTGCTGTTCAATTTGCTTAATATCCTCCATCGAATGAATGACTTCAACATGCGAATTTGTTGAAAACGTTTTGTCTCGTGTAAGTATCATATTGATTCTCCCTGGGAGTGGTCGACCGATTGATGCAAATGTTTTTCGCCCCATGACAATCGGATGTCCCATAGTTACCCGCTTGAAATAAGCTAAATCTGCTGGTAAATGCCAAGGTAACGTATTGTTATAACCGATGACCCGATTTCGATCCATAGCCACAATAATAGAAATCAATTGACTCACTTCCTTATATAGACACATCTGCTTTAATATGCGGATGTGGATCATAATCAACAATTTCAAAATCTTCAAAACGATACTCAAAAATAGAAGCTGGCTTTCGTTTTATTATTAATTTCGGAAGTGGACGCGGTTCTCTCGTTAATTGCAATTTGGCTTGCTCGATATGATTCATATATAAATGAACATCACCACCGGTAAAAATGAGTTCTTTCGGTTGTAGATTGCATTGTTGAGCAACCATATGCGTAAGTAGTGCATAACTTGCAATATTGAACGGAAGACCTAAAAATGTATCAACAGATCGCTGTTGCCACATGCATGATAACATGCCATTTTCCACGTAAAACTGAAAAGCGTAATGACAAGGTGGCAATTTCATACGATCTAATTCCGCCACATTCCACGCGCTCACTAAAAGTCTGCGGGAGTTCGGATTTGTTTTTATTTGTTCAATCACTTCGCTAATTTGATCAATCGTTCGGCCGTCCGCTCCTTTCCATGAACGCCATTGCGCTCCATATACCGGCCCTAAATCTCCGTTTTCATCAGCCCATTCATCCCAAATCGTTACACTATTCTCTTTTAAATAACGAATATTTGTGTCCCCACTCAAAAACCAAAGCAACTCATGAATAATGGAACGAATATGTAATTTTTTTGTTGTAAGTAAAGGAAACCCTTCACGTAAATCAAAACGCAATTGACGTCCAAATACAGAAAGCGTCCCTGTCCCTGTACGATCGTCTTTATACACACCGTTTTGCAAAATATCTTCAAGTAATTGTAAATATTGCTTCATGATACTCTCACCCTTTTTTATTTGCTCTCACTTATTATGACATAAAGCATAAAAGTAGGAAAGACAAAAAACCGCAGGATTTCTCCTCACGGTTTTAACAAATGCGCGGCAGCATGAGTCCTGTTAATCGATATAGTCGTCGTGTCGTACCGAGCGGTGTTCGCAATAAGAGTTGACCTTTGTTTGTTGCTCGAACCGTTCCGATCACAGCTACGTCTTTTCCTTCTAGTTGGGAACGAAGTACATCAAGAATGGTCTGTTCATCTTCTTTTGGTACGATCATGACTACTTTTCCTTCGTTAGCCAAATAATTAAAAAACAAAAAGCGCCTTCTACTCTGAAGACGCTTCTTGCTCAAACCGTTTTTCTTTTCGTTTATAAACGAATTTTGAAATGGATATGCTCACCTCATATAACACCAATAATGGAATTGTCACTAAAAAATCAGAAATAAAATCTGGAGGTGTAATCGTTACCGCAATAATAACTAATACAAAATATGCGTATTTTCTCATTTTTTGTAGCGCGTATGGATTGATAAGGCCAATACTTGTTAAAAACATTACGATAATTGGCAACTCAAACAATACAGCAAACGGAACGGTCATGTTTAAAATAAACCGAAAATACTTTTCTGTTGTAAACATCGTTGCAAACAAATTTTCACCAAGGCTCATTAAAAAGTGGAACACCATCGGCAATACAACAAAGTAACCAAAACATAAACCGAGAACAAATAACAAAAACGTCGCTGGGATATACGATAACGTTACTTTTCGTTCTCTTGGAGTAAGAGCAGGCTTAACAAACATCCATACTTGCCACACAAATACCGGAATCGTCATTGTAATCGCAAATACCCCAGCTAACATCACATATACCCACAAAATATCGGTCGGCCCTAAAATCGTTAGCTTGACATCTAAATCGGCGATCAGCCAACGATATAAATCTTGAACAAAAACAAATCCTACAATAAAAAATAAAATCAGTGCTCCAACAACAATAAAAATGCGCTTGCGTAACTCTTCTAAGTGTTCGACTAACGTCATCTCTTTATCTTCATATCGTTTTTTTTCTTTCACGAGCGTAAACACCAACCTTTTCCATGTTAAAAACGGCAACACATCGTTGCCGCTTCATGATTTACGCGCTTCTTTATTTTCATCAAGCTCCTCTAATACTTCATCCCGCAATCCTTTTGTTGACTTTTTAAACTCACGCAACGTTTCACCGAAAGCACGTCCAATTTCAGGCAGTTTTTTCGGTCCGAAAATGACAAGAGCGATGACAAGAATTAAAATTAAACCAGGCACTCCGATATTTGAAAGCATAACGTCATCTCCTTTTTTTCATACATACGCTCCTTTTATTGTATTGCTAAGATCTTCATTTTTCAATGACAATTTTTTTAGAGGTGTGAGAAATGTTTGATAATCATCATACTATTTATGCAGTTTTCTTTACAATATCTAGTGATGTAACCGTTGAAATAGGTAAATTAGGCACTTTTTTATTCCCGAGCGGAAACTATATTTATGTAGGGAGTGCGAAACGAAACATTCAATCACGTATTCGACGTCATATGCAACTGGAAAAACGAAAACGTTGGCATATCGATTACATTCGTCCATATGGAGAAATTACACACGTTCAAACATATTCTTCTGAGCTTAGCGAATGTGAGCGTGCCCAACAACTTTTACAACAATATAAAGGAACATGGCTCGTGAAAAAATTCGGTTCATCGGACTGTCATTGTTTCTCTCATCTCATCTATTATAAATAATAAACGAGGGATGGATTCCCTCGTTTATCTCGCCTTTTCATATTTCTCTTCTGATTTCGCCACAATCACCGCACATACCGCATCACCTGTAATATTCACAACTGTTCTCGTCATATCAAGCAAGCGATCAACTCCTAAAATAAGGGCAATTCCTTCAACAGGTAGGCCGACGGATGTCAGTACCATAGAAAGCATAATTAAGCCGACGCCCGGAACGCCTGCTGTACCGATGCTAGCAAGTGTTGCCGTCAAAATGACTGTCAAAAGATCACTTAATGTCAAATCTACACCGTACACTTGTGCGATAAACATTGTTGCCACACCTTGCATAATGGCCGTTCCGTCCATATTAATTGTCGCTCCAAGCGGCTGGACAAAACCACTGATGCTTTTTGGGACGTTTAAGTTTTTTTGTGCGGTTTCCATCGATACTGGTAATGTAGCGTTGCTACTTGATGTACTAAATGCTACAGCCATTGCTGGAGAAAACCCTTTAATAAACGCAATCGGGCTCATTTTTCCAAGTGTCCGCACAGCTATGCCGTATACGACAAAGAAATGAATAAACAAGGCTAACAATACCGCAAACATGTATTTCCCCATCGCCGCAATTGCATCGAATCCTTGTCCACCGATCGCAATCGCAATTAATGCAAACGCACCGTATGGGGCAAACTTCATGACCCATTCTACTAAGTACATGAGAATATCATTCGCTTGCTCTATTATCCCTCGTACTTGTTTTACCCGATCACCTAAATGAGCAATGGCCATTCCAACAAGCACCGCAAAAACAATCACTTGCAACATATTTCCTTCTACCATGGCTTGGAATGGGTTTGTTGGGATAATGTTTAATAACGTATCTACAACAGGTGGAGCTTCTTTTTTTTCAAACGCTGCTCCTTCTAAATTAAAATTCCCTTCTCCTGGGCGGATCACAGATCCTAACGTTAAAGAGATAACGAGCGCAAGGAATGTAGTAATTAAAAAGAATGCAATTGTTTTCATACCAATACGACCAAGTTTTTTCGGATCACCGACACCCGCTGTACCTAAAATAAGAGATACAAGTACGATCGGAACAACGAGCAATTTGATTAAGTTAATAAATATTGTGCCAAGTGGATTAAGTACGTACGTCTTTGCGAGGTCAAACCATTCTGTCGGAAGGGCTAGGTTAAAAACGAGACCTACGATGATTCCTGTAAGCATTCCAAGTAAAATTTTCTTCGTCATCGACATATCCACACCTCCATCAATTTCTGCTGCTGTAAAACGTATTCAACTTCGCATGGTAAAAGGGTTAAGGGAGAGGACCCATCTAATTCTAAATGTTTTTTTTAAGATTGTAAAGAAAGGATGAGTATAATTGTTAGAAAAGTATTTGAATTTCTTTTTTTTTACAAAAAAACTACCACAATGATGTGGTAGCCTACGCGCGCTTTGTTTTTTTACGACTTGAATCCAACTCAATGTTTCCTGTTTCATAGTCAGTCGTACCTTGCCCTTTGATCTCCGGTGAGCTTAATCCCGCTTTCGAAGCATCTTTTTTTCGTTTTCCCATCTGATTCACCCCCTACTGCTTTATTTTGTGCCATTTACGAAAGTTCAATCGTACCGAAATGAAATTTTGCTGTTTTTCTTCGATAAACAGAGAAACCAAATTGATGAAATCGCGAGCTTTGCCAATGATCTTTCAACACAACTCGTTGACGGGCTACTCGTTTCGCCTGTTCGATATCTTCTTTTGTTACGTTCGTATATAGCGCTACCTGTTTTAATCCCTTTATCCCATCCGACTCTTCAATACTTACTTCAAACATCGGATCCAAATAAACAACATCATATGATTTATCATCGCATTGCGCTAAAAATGAGCGAAAATCATCATGATGCACACAAATACGTCGCATCGCTTCATTAAGTTCAACTACATCGCTATCCCAATGACGTAACCCTTGTTTTGTTAAGTAAGCGATATATACACTCCCCTCAATTCCTACCACTTTTCCTTCCGAACCAACAGCTAAGCTGGCGATAATACTATCGGTCGCCAATCCAAGCGTACAATCTAAAAACGTCATCCCCTTTTGTAACTTCGTAGCTTGTAAAAACGGTTCACTTTCTCCTTTTAAAATGCGCTTTGCTCGAAAAGAAGCAGAATTAGGATGAAAAAATAACGGTTCTTGTCCATGTGGGAAATGAATTTCTAGCCTTTCTTTTCCGACGACAAGAATCGGTTCGTGTATTTGTTGTTGAATCGAAGCAATGGATCGTTTTCGACGTGGTACATATGAAATTTGTAATTCCAACGCAATTTGCCTCGCTTTTTCAATCATCTGTTCATTTGTTCTGCCAGCTGTCGTCACAATCATGCATTCACCTCAAAAGAAAAAAGGATGTCAATCGGACACCCTTAACAATGTTTTTCAAACGCTTGCATAATATTTTGCATAATATTTTCAATTGAATTCGCTTCAATATCGTGACGTGGAATAAAATGAACAACTTCTTTACCTTTTAATAATGCCATCGATGGAGAAGAAGGTTCGATACCGACAAAATACTCACGCATTTTAGCTGTCGCTTCTCGATCTTGCCCTGCAAAAACCGTAACGAGATGATTCGGTTTTTTCTCGCTCATTTGTACCGCCTGAATAGCCGCTGGACGCGCAAGCCCTGCTGCACAACCACAAACAGAATTAACGACAACAAAAGTTGTTCCCTCTACCTGTTCCATAAACTGTTCCACTTCTTCACTCGTGCGCAATTCTTTAAATCCACCGTTTACTAATTCATCACGCATCGGTTGTATAACTTGGCGCATATATTCTTCATATGACATAAACATACGTACATCCCTCCAAATCGTTCTTGCTTTTACAAGAATACAACAATGTAAATAGAAAAATCAATAAAATAAAAAAACATTGAATAATTTTTTTAAAATTTTTATAATTAATGTATTTATATGATGTAAAATGGAGGTTGAGGACATTGCCAATTAATATTCCACGTGATCTTCCGGCAAAAGAAATATTAGAACAAGAAAATATTTTTGTCATGGATGAGGATCGCGCCTATTCTCAAGACATTCGTCCTTTGAATATTATCATTCTCAATTTAATGCCGCAAAAAGAAAAAGCAGAAACACAACTGTTACGTTTGCTTGGAAATTCACCATTACAAGTAAATATTACCTTTTTACGTCCCGAAACACATGAAGCAAAAACGACATCGAAACATCATCTTGATCAGTTTTACACAACATTCCAACATGTTCAGCACCGAAAATATGACGGTATGATTATTACCGGTGCACCTGTTGAACACTTACCATTTGAACAAGTCGATTACTGGGATGAGTTAACAAAAATTATGGAATGGACGAAAACAAACGTCACATCCACGTTACATATTTGTTGGGGTGCACAAGCAGGAATGTACTATCATTACGGCATTCCGAAATACGACTTGCCACAAAAATGTTTCGGTGTATTTGATCATATGTTAGAACAAAAGCACGTCAAACTTATTCGTGGGTTTGATGATATTCATAAGATTCCACACTCACGCCATACAGATGTAAAACGCGAACATATCGAAGCGGTTTCAGAGTTAACGATTTTATCTTCATCCGAAGAAGCTGGCGTCTGTCTCGTCATTTCAAACGATGGCAAACAAGTGTTTTTAACAGGGCATCCAGAGTATGATGCCACAACGCTAAAAGAAGAATATGAACGAGATGTGGCTAAAGGGTTGGATATTCAAATCCCAAAATACTATTTTCCACATGACGATCCAAATAGACAACCATATAACACATGGCGCTCTCATGCTAATTTATTGTTCGTCAACTGGCTCAATTATTACGTGTATCAGGAAACCCCCTACATTTGGGAGTAAGCTTTCGCTTTTCTGCGAGAGCTTTTTTATTTGTAAGTATGTATAATGTTTCGTATACATGAAGAAAGGAGACATGCAAGATGGTTGAACAAACCAAACATATTTCTTTTATTGTAGCAGGCTTGTTGAAAATGAAGGTGTTCATGGGATCTTCGTTTTCTTGCTAACTCAATCATTTCACTTGATAAATCTAATCCGATCACACGGTATCCTTGTTCACACAATTTATATGACCCATATCCATCACCGCAACCAATATCCGCAATATATCCCTCTTTCGGCATATATGTGGTAACAAACGGAACAATCGTCTTCCGGCTTCCACGCCCCCACATCTCTTCACTGCTTTGATGCCACCATTCCGCTCGTTCGTCCCATTGTTTTTCCGCCTCTTTATGCCACGCGTGCATAACTCCACCCCTTTTCGAAAAAATAAACATATTACGTCTATTGTAGCAGAAAGGAGCGAGAAACATGACAAAAAAGGTGAGTCAAGGAAGCGAAAATCAAAATGCCCCAGCACAACATGGGAAGTTGCACGGACATACCGGAGACAATAGCAAAGGACGGAAGCAAAACAAAAGTCAAAACGATAAAACCGAACATTAAAAAAGTCGGGCGATTAGTCCGACTACAGACTGTTGGCAAAATGGGTTTCAGACGAATGTCTGAAACCCATTTTGTTCCATTTAAACCTAAAAAACGAGGAAACTCCCCACCATAAAACAGCAGGACCTTCTGCGATAGGCATTCGGTGAACAAAAACACTTTGAACGATCGAAACGAGACCAATGTTAATTCGCCATTCCGATAAATTCGGTACTTTGGGAGATCCACGCGCAAATCAGCTTCCAGTGCCACTAAAGTAGGCACCCATGATCCCCATCGATTCTTATTCAAATAGTTTTGGTATACCATTAATTAAAGAGTAAACACCCATATAAGCCATAGCAATAACTATAATAACGCCAAAAATGGTCATCCATAATGGATGTTTGTAATCTCCGACAATTTTTGTTCTGTATGCCGCCACTAACATCACGCCTAGAGAAATTGGTAAGATCAGACCGTTTAATGAGCCTACTAAAATTAAGATTTTCACTGGTCTTCCGACTAAAACGAAAACTAACGTTGAAATGGCAATGAATCCGATAATAATCCACTTTTGGTACTTTTCCAAAATTGGATGAAATGTACGAATAAATGAAACCGATGTATACGCGGCGCCTACAACGGAAGTAATGGCTGCTGCCCACATAACCACTCCGAATATTTTGTAACCAATATTGCCTGCAGCTAATTTAAATACGGATGCCGGAGGGTTAGAAGGATCAAGGGTTAACCCTTGCGCGACAATACCTAAAGATGCCAAAAATAAGAAAATTCGCATGATAGATGCAATACCGATTCCTGAAATCGAACTACGGGTCACCTCAGGAAGTGCTTCCTTTCCTTTTATTCCAGCATCCAATAAGCGGTGCCCGCCCGCAAACGTAATATATCCTCCAACCGTTCCGCCAACAAGTGTAACAATAGCAAGAACATCGATCGTATCTGGAACAAAGGTTTTTACCACTGCTTCTCCGATAGGTGGCTTAGCTGTAAACATCACATATAACGTTAGAGCAATCATGACAAAACCCATCAATTGCGCGAAGCGATCCATAATTTTTCCAGCTTCCCGTACGATAAAAATAGCGATCGCGACGATCCCGCTTAATAATGCCCCCATTTCCGGAGAAATCCCGAATAATACATTGATCCCTAATCCAGCACCGGCAATGTTTCCAATGTTAAAAGCTAGACCACCGGCGACAATAAGTGCAGCAAGAAAATATCCCAATCCCGGCAATACTTCGTTGGCAATATCTTGAGCTCTTTTTTCTGCGACCGCCATAATGCGCCAAATGTTCATTTGTGCTCCAATATCAATAATTATGGACATTAAAATAACAAATCCGAAGCTTGCTGCAAGCACTTGTGTGAAATGCGTCGTTTGTGTCAAAAATCCAGGACCGATGGCCGAAGTAGCCATCAAAAACGCCGCACCTAAAAGTACACTTATATTCTTTTTTTGTTGCATTTTCTATCCCTCCTAAGAACTTATGAATCTTTATTTTAGAAAATCACCAAGTTTTGTAACTGTAATATTGGCTTCCTTCAATGCTTTACGTATATATTTTGCAAAGTCTAGTGCATGTTCCCCATCTCCGTGTATGCAGATCGTATCGGCTTGAATCGATACATCTTTCCCTTGAAGAGATGTAACTTTCCCTTCTTTTACCATACGAATAACTTGCCGGCAAGATACGTCATGGTCTTTGATGAGAGCATTTGCTTCCCGTCTTGGTGTTAAGGACCCATCCTCTTGGTAAGTGCGGTCAGAGAACACTTCACTAGCGGTCTTAAGGCCGATTTTTTTTCCCGCTTTGACAAGCTCTCCAGCCGCTAGTCCTAACAAGATTAATTCCGGATCTACTTTATAAACCGCTTCTGCAATGGCTTGAGCAATCGCAGCGTTTTTAGCGGCAATGTTATATAATGCTCCATGCGGCTTTACATGCTGAAGCTTTCCACCTTCAGATTTTACAAATGCATATAAGGCGCCAATTTGATACACAACAATGTCGTAAGCTTCCTGAGGAGTAATATCGATGTTTCTTCTACCAAATCCCACTAAATCTTGAAATCCGGGATGAGCGCCAATTCCGACGTTTTTTTCAAGGGCTAAACGGACTGTTTTCCTCATCGTTGACGGATCGCCCGCATGGAAACCACAAGCGATATTGGCTGATGTAACATAATCTAAAATTTCTTCGTCTCTCCCCATTTTATAAGCACCAAAGCTCTCTCCCATATCACAGTTCAAATCGACAACATGCATGTTACATTTCTCCTTTCCATTTTATTGATAATGCTCGTTTCAGTTGTTGGATCTCTCTTTCTCTTTCTAAATAAAGTCTTTGTGCTTCTTCATGAGAAACTTCAACAAACTTTATTTTGTCACCCGGTTTTAATTGGGCGATGTATGGTAAATCCACGGTGGCAACTTGTCCGATTTTCGGATAACCACCTGTCGTTTGCCGGTCAGCTAGAAGCACAATCGGATTTCCATCAGGCGGAACTTGAATGGTACCAAAATTTACGGCTTCCGAAATCATTTCTTCCGCGGATGTTAACGACAAAATGGGGCCTTTCAAACGATATCCCATCCGGTCGGATTGGGTTGTAATTTCAAATGGTTCACGGAAAAAACTTTTTTGACTTTCTTTTGAAAATAGTTGGTATTGTCTCCCTTTTATTACCCGAATGGAAGGGATTTTATTAGAAATGGGAATAAATTCAGCAGATACCGACCATTTCGTCGCTACAAACTTTCGATCTCCTATTTTTGTAGAAAAATCATGAATCATTTGGACCGATCGATTATTAGGGGGAGATAATTTTAACTCGTCACCGATCTTTAATGGACGTCCTTTAAATCCGCCGATGCCCGCTCTAAGGTAGGTGGATGCACTCCCCATTACACGCGGAACATCGAATCCTCCCGCAACAGCTAGATAGCTTCGGCAGCCTGCTTTACATTGTCCAAAACGAAGCTGACTACCTTCCTTTACAAGAACTGGTCGCCATAACGGAACAAATTTTCCATCAATAGAAGGCGATAAATCTCCTCCGCAAATAGATATTAGTGTATCCCTTTCAAATTCAATAACAGGACCTACCATTGTTATTTCTAAAGTAGGGACATTTTCTTCGTTACCAACTAATAGATTTGCAATTCTGTGTGACAGTGAATCCATTACCCCGCTTACAATCACTCCAAATTTTTGAAAACCGTATCTTCCTAAATCTTGAATGGTCGTAAGGAGGCCCGGCTTAATGATTTTTATCACTGACGTCCTCCTTCCATTGTTTGTATTCTCCTATAGTGATGGGTTTAAACCGGATTTTATCCCCCGCCTTTAATAAGCTAGGTGATTTGTCATCAGGACGAAACAGCTTTATCGGTGTTCGGCCAATAAGTTGCCATCCTCCTGGCGTTTCGATCGGATAAATACCGGTCTGTTTACCAGCAATACCAACAGAACCGGCAGGAATTTTTAATCGCGGAGATTCTCTTCGCGGTGTGGCAATTTTCTCCGACATGCCTCCTATGTATGGAAATCCAGGGGCAAATCCGATCATATACACTAAATAATCACCGCTGGAATGGATATGAATGACTTCTTCAGGCGTGAGACCATTATATTCCGCAACATATTCCAAATCAGGTCCTAGCTCTCCCCCGTAACAAACTGGAATCTCCACAATCCTTTCAGATGAAAATTCACCGATCTTAAGTGATTCCAATAAGGGTTTCAATTGCCCACAAACGTAATCATACGGGAGTGTATGAGAGCTAAAATCTGAAATCTTTAACGGATCATAAAACACAGTTACTGTTGTAAATGCAGGAACATATTCGATCATCCACTCGAATGGCTGTTGATCAAACAAGGTTGTAACCATGTTTACCTTTTGATGAGTCTCTAAATTAATATCTTCGCCCAGTTCAATTATTACTGCGTTATCACCCAATGGATGAAAAAGATAATCCATTTTTACAACTCCTAACCATTTTTAGGAATAAGCAAAATCTTACTTTTTATATTAACATTTATTAATTTTCACACAATTATGTATTATAATATAATATTCCATCTTATTTCACCTAGCAATATGTGTCAAGACCGATTATTTTCCCCAAAAAATCGCCGGTTCAAAATTCCCCAGAAGGACCTCATTGACCCTTCTGTTTTTCTTGTTGGAGCCCTTTTTCCCGCAATCGATAGCTTTCCCCCTTTAGGTTGAAAATAATAGAATGATGCGGTAGTCGATCTAACATCACTGTCGCAAGAACCGAATCTCCCACGATTTCTCCTCATTCCCCAAAGCTTTTGTTGGAAGTAAGGAAAGGCGGTCGCTCAAACCGCAAGACAACTCGATATTTCGCCAAAAACGCTTCATAAATGAGTAGCAGATTATAAAAAAGATGCTGAGCATAGCTTTGTCGGGAGTGGAAACCTCAAGCCAGAAGATCGTGAAAAGCGTGAACTTCAAAAACGTATTCGGAATCTGGGGGAGGAAAACGCGATCTTAAAAAAGGCCATGAGCATCTTCGCCAAAAACTAGAAGTAATTTATGCATTTATTCATACGCATAGAAAGGAGTTTCGCGTGGCGAAGATATGTGAAGTCTTCGGCGTTTCAAGAAGTGGATGCTATGCATGGGTCAAACGACCAGAAAGTCAACAAAAGAAAAGACAGGAAGCATTGAAAAAGCAAATCAAAAAGATTCATATTATTTTTTGACATAATACCATAAAACAGCTTGTCGACAAAGTCGACAAGCTGAAGTCGGGCTAATCGCCCGACTTACTCTCCTTGCTTACTAATGCGAATGGCTGGCGTATTGTTGCCGATATAAAATGGGACAACATCTTCTGATTGATGGTCATAAAAATAACGGTTTATCTCGTGTTCAGCAAATGCTACTTCGTCTTCTATAATTGTTCGCTTTTTATCCATCGTCTATTCCCCCTTTAGACGATAGGATAACCTAAAACATTGCTATTCATGTAATGGATCGTCTGAAACGATCACACCATCTTCATCAACATATACGTATGTACCCGGCTTCCACTCAATATCCCCAAAATGCACAATCGTATCTCGCGCCCCTTTTCCTTCTTTTTTACTTTTTCGTGGGCATGTCCCAAGCGCAAGTACGCCAATTGGCATATTCCCTATTTCTTTTGAATCACGAATACACCCATGTACAATAATGCCCGCTAATTGACGGTCATATGCGATTTGTGCGAGACGATCACCAACAAGTGCACATTGTTTCGAACCTTTTCCATCAACAACGACTACACTCCCTGAGGACACCGTTTCTAGCGCTTCTCGAACGAGTACATTATCTTCAAAGACATCTACCGTTGCAATAGGTCCATAAAACGATTTTTTTCCTCCATAATGTTGAAATGCCGAAGAACAAACTCGTACACGTTCCCCGTATTGATCACATAAATCTGCCGTTTTCATCCTCATCCCCCACTTTTATCAATCTCATCATAATAATAGTCAATCTATTCTAAAAAATCAATAAATAAAAACGTGAAGAACGAGCGGTTCTCTTCGATCGCACCGTTTGTTAAAAAATAAATGAATAAAGCAAGAAAGCAATAAAAAAGCAACGTTTCAAAAAAACTTGACGTACGATATGTAACAATAAACCGATATCGCTTTTTAGAAAATGGCCATAATAACGGAACGCCTTGACTCGAACAATAATCAGCTAGAACATGAAACGCATAACCGAGACATAATCCGAGCGTAAAAGGAGAAAAATGTTGTAATAATAAAACAGCAGTAATTGCCCCCCACGCTAATAACGAGTGAGTGAATCCTCGATGACCGAACGCTTTTTTCACTTGTTTTGCCATGCCAAGCGAACGACGACCGATATACGAATTCGGTTCATCAATGTCAGGGAGTAACCCGCCAAGCGCTAATCCCGCTGCATAAGCAATGGTAAAAGAAACAGGTGTATATGAAGCAATTCCAGCACCAATAGCTAATGACGAAACAATATGAGTATGATAACGCATTGTTTTTCACCTTCTTTTTTTGTAAACGTTTTACATAATATTCGTTATTAACATTCATGAATTTGCGACTGTTTTTTCAATAAATGTTCACCTCTTAAACTAACTTTGTGAAACTATTAGCATTATACTAATATATGAACAAACTGACAAATAAAGCTGGTGAGAAAAAAATGATAAAAAAAACACCTGCAGAACTAATTGTTATGAAAAGTTTAGCATTTTTAGCTGTCGTTTTTCAAAGTGCATTATTATACGTTATGAATCATCGTTCACCTCATCCTGAGGAAGCGATTATGATCGGCATGTTGTTTCATTTCGTCAAATTTTCCGCTCCTGTATTCGTATTTTTAGTTGGATTTCATATGGTGCAACAGAAAGAAGCGATTCATTATCGACGTTACGTATCCCATAAATGGGTAGAACTCATGATTCCGTATATCATATGGTCATTTGTTTACTTTATATTATTTTCTAGTCATCTGCATGTACTTGATGCAATGAAACAACTACTGCTCGGCGAGGCAGCACCGCATTTATGGTACGTCGTAATGATTATACAATTTCATTTACTCATTTTAATCATTGTTCCATTTTTCCGTTGGCTTGACCAAAAAAAGTATTGGAAATCATTTATTATCATTAGCGCAATTATTTACATTGGCTTCATTACGTTCATTTCTCCAATTGTTCAAAGCGAATCATATATACATTATGTAGACCGTACGTTTTTAGCTTATTTCTTTTATTTTTGTTTAGGTGGTATGGCTGCATACACGTTACCAGCATGGCGAAAGTTTGTCATTCGAGCCATTCCGTTCAACACATTTTTATTTTTATCGCTTTTTATCGTTGTTGGTTATGAACTGTTTACGTCACAAAGCATCTTTTCGATTGATTTAACGGCGATTACGTATTTAAAACCTTCGATGGTGTTATACGTTACATCAGAAATTTTCTTGCTATACGCTTTATCGATTACCATTGTGCAAACAAAATCTCGATTGTATACGTTGTTACGTTTCATTAGTCGATATACTTATGGGGCATATATTGCACATATGTTTTTCTTATACGTGTTTGCACCGATCATTCCGACAACGATGTATTCGATGTTGCAAGCTGTTATATTATTTACAATTACAACAATCGTTTCCATTGGTGTTTGCTATATTATACATGCTACACCACTTAGCTTGCTGTTTATCGGTCAAGCGCGCGAACATCGGACTATTTCTATCCTATCGCTATCGAAATCTAAAAAGAGTGTCCCAAGTTAACATTTGGGATGCTTTTTTATTTTGTTCACACAAACCACTTCTTATTTCAAACATATATAATGATTGAACAAATAGGGCTAAAGAAACTGGAATATCAATATTTTCTACTCGTGCAACAATTTTTACGCACAGCTCATGAACAAGAACGCGCACATGTTGTCACTGAACTACAAAAAACTGGAGAACTCTTTTTACAAACAGCAAAAAAATGTTGCAACGACAAAAAGCACTACTGAAAGATGATCAGCAACGTATTAAAAGAAACGATTCAAATGATGAAAGACGTATCCTTCCAAATCGCATCTCAAGCAGAGCAATTTGCAGCAAGCGCAGAATAAAGTACAAAATCAGCAGAAAAAGCGGCAGAAATGGCGGAACTCTCATTTACAGAAGCACAGAAACAACTTCACATGTTGCAACAATGCGATTTGTCATTATGCGAACTAGCAATAGGAATGAATCAAATCGCATAAAGTAGCGAGGACTTACTGACTTCAGCTGAGCGAGCACATGACTCAGTCAATAAAGGAAAACAGGCCATTCAAACAGTTACAGCACAAGCATATGACATGCGTGATGCTTTGCGCAATTGACGAGTCTGTGGAACAAGTGTTTTCTAAAGTACAAACCACATCGGCAGCTATCGAGCAAATAACCGCCATTTCCAACGAGCTAACTCAAACAATGAGTCAACTGAAGCAACTTTCTGAGCAAGTGATGCAAAGAAGTAATGAAAGCATAGTAACAGTTGAAGAACAATTAGCTATGAAACGAACAAATCACTTCTAGTGCCCAAACGCTTGCCAAACTCGACGAGCAACTCCGCACAACAGTTGAGTCATTTCGTATGTAGACGTGCCATATTTGTGCACGTCTACATCATGCTATAGTACTTTGCTAACTCGATGACCATCGCTCCCATTCTTTCATGAGCCGGTGCGATCACACGATTAATTCCTTCCTCTTGTAACGCTTCTTTCGTTACTTTTCCAACAGCAACAGCTACGATATCTTCAGCAAAAGCCTGCTTGATCTGTTCGACATATCCGTGCTCACGAACAAACGAAAAGAAAAAACGCACTTGAATTGCTGATGTAAAACAAACCGCTTGCACAGAACGAGAAACAATTTCGTCAATAAGCTGTTTTATCACATCTGGTGCAGGTCGTGTATGAAGATATGGCCACACTTCTTTATACAAAGCCCCGCGTTTAACTAAAAATTGCTTTAACGATGGCGCTGAATCGCCATAAAGCTGAACAACAACATGTTTACCTGTCCAATCCACCTCCTCTAACGCGCGTACTAGACCTTGTGTCGTTCCATCGTCTGCACATATATGTGGGTTTATGCCATATGCACGTAATGCGTTCATCGTTTTATAGCCGCGCACTGCCACATACGCTTGGCGAATCGCCTGAAGTAACGTTTCTCCTATTGCCCATTCATTCGCTTTTTTTATTAACGCTTCTACGCCAATTCCCGTCGTAAAAATAAACCAATCGTTTTGTTCATGAACAATTTGATGAAGTTGTTGTTTTAACTCTTCATTGAAAAACGTCGTGCCTTGAGTCGGTCGCGAAATCGGAATGCCTCCTTGTTTGACAATGAGCGCACTCATCTCTTCAATTTTCCGCGAAGCGCATAACACAATTTTTTTATTCGCTAATGCTTTCTCGATCATTTTTCTCATCTCCTTTTCTTTACATCATATCATATAAAAAACGCAAAATAACGCAAATTTTGTTGAAACATGACATAAAACATCGAACTGTTATACATTCACATCATTACTAACTTAGCTTACAATGAAGGAGATGATTCGACGAAAATATTCAAATTATTCAAAACATGTGTCGAAAGGAGCGGCTTTATATGCCTTGGCCTATTAAAGAGATTTTGTTGAACTTATTTTTTATTATATTAGCACTATTGATCGTTCCGATTTGGCCTAAAGAACGTCGTATATCCGAGCATATGAAAACAATTTTAAAAACGATGGCGATCGGAATATGCATCATATTTTGTATGACATTTCCCATCAAAGAAACAAATGAATTTATTTTTGATTTGCGTCAAGTCGCTATTTGGATCGGCTGCCTATATGGTGGGGTATTTTCGATCCTTTTTCTCCCGGTACTCACTATTATTTATCATATCATTATCGGTGGGACAGAAGGTATGATTGTAACGATGATTGTTACGATCATACAAGTCTTGATTTGTTTCTTGTTTTATCAAAAATTCCAAACTTCCTTATCTTCAAAACAACGAATAACCGTTATTATTATTTTATCCGTTGGAACAGCTCTTTTAACGATTATACTTTCTAGCATATGGATGAATGACGAATATGAGCTCATACATATGATTTCAGCATATTTCCCAACGCAACCACTCGCAGCATTTTTAGGTGCTTATATTACCGAAACGATTCGAAAACATAGCGATCTTCGTCGTCGTATTATTCGTGCTGAAAAAATGGAAGTCGTTGGACATTTAGCTGCCTCGATTTCACATGAGGTGCGTAATCCATTAACCGTATCTAGGGGATTTATGCAATTGCTACTACAAAGCGAACGAATGAATTATAAAGATAAACAATATATTCAAATTGCGATCGAAGAGATTGATCGCGCCGGAGCGATTATTACAGACTATTTAACATTCGCCAAACCAGCGCCAGAACATATCGAAAAATTAAATGTAAAAACGGAAATTGAACGGGTAATCGATATTTTACGGCCTCTTGCCAACATGAGCAGCATTGAAATTCAAACATCTCTCTTACCATTTGCAGTGAAAGGAGAGCGACAAAAGTTTCAACAATGTTTACTCAATGTAATGAAAAATGCGATTGAAGCGATGCCAAACGGAGGTACGTTATATGTTAACGTATCCATTGATAAAGATTATGTGCTGATTCATATCGGCGATACAGGAGTAGGAATGACAAAAGAACAAATTGAACGCCTTGGAGAACCTTATTTCACAACAAAAGGAACGAAAGGGACAGGCCTTGGAATGATGGTCGTTTATCGCATTGTTGAAACAATGGAAGGCGATCTATTTATTCATAGCGAAGTTGGTGAAGGAACAGATGTATATATGTATTTTCCGTCCTATTATAAATCAGATGTCGAAAAAACGTTAAAACGATCCCAATTTGAACGAGTTGGTTGTTGATGAACGAGTTGGTTGTTGATTTGTTCTTTTTTTACTTTGATTATTTAGAACATAGTTCAATTAATAAAAGGTCGTGTGGAAAACGACCTTTTATAACTGTTTTGCAAAGTCACGACCAAATGCGATACATAACTGCTTCTCTTCATTTGTCGGCGTCAATTCTATCTTCAGTCCCGCGAGGACGACTTCGGCTCCACGTTCTTGTAGTTTTTCGATTAAAATGTCGACAGCTGCACCGTACTTTTCATAACTTGAATCGCACGAACCGAAAACTGCCGCTTTTTTTCCTGTTAAATCAACATCATCTAATTCATCATAAAAGTCTAAAAAGTCGTCTGGTAATTCACCATCTCCCCACGTATACGCTCCAAGTAAAATGCCATCGTATTGTTCAAGCTCTGTTGCTGTGGCATCTAATACTTCTTTTACTTCTAACTCAATTCCTTGTTCACGAACACCTTCAGCAATCGCCTCTGCTATCTCTTCTGTATTTCCTGTCATGCTTGTAAATATCATTATTGCCTTTGGCACGCATAGTCCCCCCTATGTATATAAGTGATAATCACTTTCAATAATTATATTAAATGATAATGATTATCTTTGTCAATTTTCAAGAAGAAAAAACGCGCGATGTTGTCATCGCACGCTTACTTTTATCATTCTTTTACTTCTTTTTTCCATAATCCAACCATAAACGCTGTCACAAGTGAACCAACTAAAATCGCAAGTACATATAACAATGGATTTCCTTTTACGATTGGGATAACGAAAATGCCACCATGTGGTGCAGGAAGACCGATGCCAAACATCATTGTTAACGCCCCTGCAATCGCTGAACCGACAATAATTGATGGGATGACACGTCCTGGATCGGCTGCCGCAAACGGAATGGCTCCTTCTGTAATAAACGAAGCCCCCATAATATAGCACGTTTTTCCAGCTTCTCGCTCTGCTTTTGTAAATTTCTTTTTAAATAACGTCGTCGCAATCGCTAATCCTAAAGGCGGAACCATTCCACCCGCCATAATGGCTGCGTGTGGTGCATAATTTCCCGCATCAATCATTGCAATACCAAACGTGAAGGCAGCTTTATTAATCGGTCCACCCATATCAACCGCCATCATTCCTCCAAGGACAAGACCGAGTAAAACAAGGTTGCCTGTTCCCATATTTTCAAGCCATGTTTTCATTCCTTCATTTAACGCTTTTACCGGATCAATAACGACATACATCATAATAAGCCCCGTGAGCAATATACCGAATAACGGATAAAGGAGAACAGGTTTAATTCCTTCAAGTGATTGCGGTAGGCGACTAAACCATTTTTTCAACCCTACAACGAGATAACCTGCTAAAAAGCCAGCGATAAGACCACCTAAAAAACCAGCACCACCATTTGCTGCCATAAATCCTCCGACCATCCCTGGCGCAAATCCTGGGCGATCTGCGATGCTCATTGCGATAAAACCAGCTAACACAGGGATCATAAGCGCAAAAGCATTGCCCCCACCAATGTCCATCAGCGCCTTTGCAATCGGATGGAACGACGGATCATTTGGATCGAACGCTTTAATGCCGAAAATAAACGAGATCGCAATTAAAATACCGCCACCAACGACAAATGGAAGCATATTCGATACGCCATTCATTAAGTGTTTATAAAAACCTGTTCGTTCTTTTGACGCATACGAATGGTTTCCACCACTTGCACGATAAATCGGGGCATCTTGTTTTAATGCTCGTTCAATGAGTTGCTCTGGTTTACGAATCGCATCGGCAACAGGTACTTGGATCACATATTTGCCATCAAATCGATCCATTTCTACTTGTTTATCCGCCGCAACGATAATAGCGACCGCTTCTTCAATTTCTTGTTGTGTTAACTCATTTTTCACCCCGCTAGAGCCGTTCGTTTCTACTTTCATGTCGACTCCCATTTCTTTTGCTTTCGCCTTTAAGGCGTCAGCTGCCATATACGTATGCGCAATGCCTGTCGGGCAAGCGGTAACTGCCAATATTTTCTTTCCAAACTGTTGCTTCTCTTCTTCCACCATTTCCCCCTCCTTCTCTTGAATTGCTTGAATGATCTGTCGCTTTGTTGAAGCGTTTTCAATTTTTGATCGAAATGATGAATCCATTAATAATGTTGATAATCGGGATAAAGCTTCTAAATGTGTGTTATCGGCTCCTTCTGGCGCTGCAATCATAAAAAACAAGTGGCTGCGTTTTCCGTCTAACGCATCGTAATCAATTCCTTCTTTCGAGCGTCCAAAAACAACAGCTGGCATACGAACCGCTTTTGTTTTTGCGTGAGGGATGGCAATTCCTTCACCGATCCCTGTTGTGCTTTGCGCTTCACGAGCAAAAATCGCTTCGATAAACGTCTGACGATCGTGCAATTTCCCCGTTTTCTCAAGAACATTTGCTAATTCTTCGATCACTTCTTTTTTTGTTCGTGCTTTCAAATCAAGAACAATCGTATCTTCTGTCAACAAATCAGTTATTCTCATACAACATCCTCCATTCGTGTGATGTTTACTTCACCGAGCAAGCGATGAACTTCTTCTTCTGTACACAAATCTTCAGAAAATGCCGTCGCACTCCCTGCCGCAACGCTATATCGAAACGCTTCTTCAAGCGATGCTTCATTCACATATGCACCTAAAAATCCAGCTACCATCGAATCACCAGCACCAACTGAATTTTTCACTATTCCCTTTGGTGCTTGAGCAACTAATATGACATCTTTATGGAATAAAATCGCCCCATCTCCTGCAAGGGAAACGATGACATGTTGCACGCCATTGTCAATTAGTTTTTTTCCATATTCGATGATTTGATGGTGACTATGAATATGTGCTCCGAACAATTCTCCAAGCTCGATTTGGTTCGGCTTAAGTAAAAACGGCTCGTATGCCACTGCTTTTTTTAGTGCCTTTCCACTCGTATCAACAACAACAGAAACCCGTCGTTTTTTTGCTTCTTCTATCATAGTGACGTAAAATGTATCATCTACTGACGGCGGAAGGCTTCCTGCCAAAACAAGTATATCTCCTTTTTTTAGCTGTTTAATTTTGTCTATCAGCGCTTCTTTATGTTCATCGCTAATGACAGGCCCTTCGCCATTTATTTCTGTTTCTTTCTCCCCTTTTAACTTAATGTTTAATCGCGTTTGTCCAGGCACAGCAATAAAATCCGTTAAAATATGTTCCCGTTTCAATTCATCGGCAATAAACTGCCCCGTAAATCCACCAATAAAACCAAGCGCAACATTATGAACATGTAGTCGCTTCAATACGCGTGATACATTAATCCCTTTCCCACCTGGAAAATATGCTGTTTTTGTCGCGCGATTTAATTGCCCTAGTTCAATCTGTTGTGCTTCAACAACATAATCAACAGAAGGATTTAACGTACATGTATAAATCATGATTTCACAACCTCTACTGTCGTTTTTGTTTCGTACATCGCTAGCAATTCTTCATCCGTTTCATTTGTAATCATTGTTGCTTCTTGTAATTCTGCAATTTTCGCAAATGTGCTTTCGTTAAGTTTTGAATGATCCGCTAATACGAAAGCTTGTCGGGATAAATGAATCGCTGTTTGTTTCATAAATGCTTCCTCAGGATCTGGAGTTGTATACCCAAAGTCAATATGAACACCATTTACTCCAATAAAACATTTATCAAAGCTATATTGTTGCAACGAATGGATCGCTCCTCGACCAATTAACGCATTCGTTTTTTTCTTAATGAATCCCCCAACGAGATATGTTGGAATGTCTTTTTCTAATAGTGCCTCAATATGCATAATACCGTTAGTGACTACGACGATATTTTTTGCTTCGATATAAGGAATCATCTGTAACGTTGTCGTTCCCGCATCTAAATAAATACAATCTCCATCTTGAATAAGACTAGCCGCATATTTGCCGATGGACTGTTTTTCATGAATGTTTTTGGTCGATTTTTCAAAAACGCTCAACTCTTCTCTTTTTTGTTGTAATAGCGCTGCTCCGCCGTGGACACGCTTTAGCTTTTTTTGTTTTTCTAGCTGTCTTAAATCGCGCCGAATTGTTGATTCTGAACATTGTGTAGCTTCAACAAATTCATGCAACTTTACGACTTCTTTTTCTTGCAACAACTGTAAAATAACACGATGTCGTTCCGGTGTTAACAACTTTACACCTCCTTTTTTAAATCGCTTACATTTTTATCATACCGAAGTACATACAAAAAATCAACCAAATTCGATCGATTTTAATCAAAAATAATCACTTTAATCCATATATCATTCACAAACGGTCAATTTTCAGAAAAAAATAAAAACTGCCTCACATTGAGACAGCTTCATTTGCATTTGCAATTTTTTCTGGATAATATTCTTCAATCATTTGGATAAATGGCTCGACTTTATAAAGCAACAGTTTCAACTGCTCTTCAACAACATCTAAATCTTCTATGAAAACGATTATATTGACGAAATATTTCGTCTTTCTTACTGATTATTTAGAACATAGTTTTATTTATAGAAAAACCGACTGCCTAAAAAGCAGCCGGTTTTATTTTTATTTAAACGCTTGTGCAGCGCGAACTGCTTTTTTCCACCCATCATACAATCGTTGCTGAGTATCAGCGTTCATTTTTGGTTCGAAAGCACGGTCGATGTTCCATTGTTTCGCAATCTCTTCTCTACTTCCCCAATATCCAACCGCTAGTCCTGCCAAATAAGCAGCACCGAGAGCAGTCGTTTCGTTCACAACCGGTCTTTCAACGGGTACGCCGAGGATGTCACTTTGAAATTGCATTAGAAAATTGTTTTTTACCGCTCCACCATCAACACGTAACGTTTTTAACGTAATCCCCGCATCCGCTTCCATTGCAGTTAGCACATCTTTCGTTTGATATGCAAGTGACTCAAGCGTTGCGCGAATAAAGTGCTCTTTTGTCGTTCCGCGTGTCAAGCCAAATACCGCTCCTCGTACATCGCTATCCCAATATGGTGTTCCAAGTCCTACAAACGCCGGTACCACATATACACCATCTGTTGATTGTACTTTCGTTGCATATGCTTCGCTATCTTTTGCTTCCTTAATCATTCGTAATCCGTCACGTAACCATTGAATGGCAGATCCAGCAACGAAAATGCTTCCTTCTAACGCATATTCAACTTTTCCATCAATTCCCCATGCAATTGTCGTTAATAAGCCGTGTTTAGATTGAACTGCTTTTTCACCTGTATTCATTAACATAAAGCAACCTGTGCCGTATGTGTTTTTCGCCATTCCTTCTTCAAAGCATGCTTGCCCGAACAAAGCTGCCTGTTGATCTCCTGCAATTCCAGCGATCGGCACTTCTTGCCCAAAGAAATGGTACGGTGCGGTATATGCATAAATTTGCGAAGATGGTCTAACGTCTGGCAACATCGCTTTTGGCACACGTAAAATATCAAGTAGTTCGTCATCCCATTTTTGTTCATAAATGTTGAACATTAACGTTCTTGACGCATTAGAATAGTCCGTTACATGCGCTTTACCTCCAGATAATTTCCAAGTGAGCCACGTATCAATCGTTCCGAACAATAAGTCACCGCGTTCCGCCTTTTCACGTGCTCCTTCGACATGATCTAAAATCCATTTCACTTTCGTTCCTGAGAAATACGCATCGATTAGCAAACCTGTTCTCTGACGAAATAGGTCATCGTATCCATTCTTTTTCAACTCTTCGCAAATTTGTGTTGTCTGGCGCGATTGCCACACGATGGCGTTATAAATCGGTTGTCCTGTTTGTTTGTCCCATACGACTGTCGTTTCACGTTGGTTTGTAATACCGATTGCGGCGATTTGCTTTGGTTCGACAGCTGCCTCTGACAATACCGTTGCAATGACAGCTAAAATAGAACCCCAAATTTCATTTGGGTTATGCTCCACCCATCCTGGCTGTGGAAAATATTGTGTAAATTCTTTTTGAGCAATGTGCACAACTTCCCCTTTTTTGTTAAATAAAATAGCACGTGAACTTGTTGTTCCTTGATCAAGAGCTAAAATGTACTTATCCATACTTCTTTCTCCTCTCCTTAATTTTCTTCTACTAATGACTACATAGTTACTTTACTTCTAACTTGCGCATTGTCATCTTTTCTCTGTTCTACTAAAAAAGCCATCGTTAAAATAGCTGCTGTTAAGACAAGAACATACCAGAACGATTGTGTCACCTGACCTTTAAACACCGCTTTATAAAAAAGTCCACCTAACGAACCGCCTAATATTGGACCGACAACCGGGATCCAAGCATATCCCCAATTCGAGCTCCCTTTCCCTGGTATAGGCAATAAAAAGTGTACAATTCTTGGCCCCAAATCTCTCGCAGGGTTAATCGCATATCCAGTCGTTCCACCAAGAGAAAGACCTATACTGATTATAAAAAATCCAATAATCAATGGATTCAAACCTTCCGTAAACTCATTAGCTCCGATTGCTAAAATTCCAAGAATTAAAATAAATGTCCCCAATATTTCACTAAGTAAATTCGCAAAACGATGCGGAATTGCTGGACCCGTAGAAAATACACCGAGTTTCACATTTGGATCTTCTGTTTCTTTCCAATGTGGCAAATAGTACAAAAATACAAATATTGCGCCAATCATTGCGCCAATCATTTGAGCTAAAACATACTCAGGAACTTGGTTCCATGGAAAATCTCCATTAAATGCTAAACCTAATGTAACCGCAGGATTTAGATGAGCACCGCTATATTGCCCAACGACATATACTGCAATAGCGACTCCAAGTCCCCACCCCATTGTGATCACAATCCAACCGCCATTCTGGGCAAATGACTTCTTCAAACTAACTGCTGCACAAACCCCTCCTCCAAAAATAATTAATACCGCTGTTCCTAAAACTTCGGCTATAAATGGTGTCATAGCCTCTCCTCCCCTTTGCTATTTTTTTGACGGAAACAAAAAGACTCACACATATCCCTGCTACATGGAACATGCGTGAGTCTCCTTTTCTCCGTCACAAAGTTGATTAACTTGTTTACAAGTTTAACGAACTTTGAAAACGCTGTCAATAGATTTTTGTATTATTTTGGTTCAAAACACCGCCAAAGTTCGACATTCGATGTCGTTACCGCAACAGCTCCTGCCGCAAGTGCTGCTTCTACTTCTGCCTCGTTTTCAATTAACCCTCCAGCGATAATTTTTTTGCCTATCCGTTCATGAAGTTGAGTAATGACTTTCGGGACAACGCCAGGCAATACTTCAATATAATCAGGATTTGTTTTTTCTACAAGCTGAACGCTTCGCTCAAATGCATTTGAGTCAATAATAAATGTGCGTTGAATCGCAACAACTCCTTTTTGTTTTGCTTTAGTAATTACACTACTTTTTGTTGAAATCAATCCGTATGGTTTGACGAGTTGGCATAAAAATTCTGTTGCATATTCATCGCTTTTTAACCCCTGTATTAAATCAACGTGAAGAAACATTTTTTTCCCATGCTCATTTGCATATGTATACACACTTTTCAACATACCGATATGAATGTCTAAAAACACCCCGTATTCATAATTCATCTTTATTAGTTTATCAAAATCTTTCATCGAGCGCACTGCTGGCAAAATACGTTGTCCGTTCATCCTTCGATCACCTTCACATAAAATGTGCGTGTTCGCGGTCCATCGAATTCGCAAAAATAAATGCCTTGCCATGTCCCAAGAAGCAACTGACCTTTTGTGACAATGACATGCGCAGATGACCCTACTGTGCTTGCTTTCATATGAGCAGCTGTATTTCCTTCACTATGCCGATCGAGCGAATGATGCCAAGGATACAGTTCATCAAAACGGCGAATCATATCCCGTTTAACATCTGGATCAGCATTTTCATTAATCGTGATTCCTGCTGTCGTGTGTGGACAATAAACAACAACAACTCCTTCTTGTACACCACTCTCTGTAATAAAGGATTGAACAAGTGAAGTAATGTCTACAAACTCATCTCGTTTCGTCGTCTGAATAGTCCATTGTTTCAACATCATATCTCCCCACCTTTATCCTGTATATCTATGATCATACATATTTTCACATTTCTTTTCTATAAAAAAATTCCCAAATGACTAAACAGCTCCTAGCGCAGTTAAAGCCCAGATCATTCTGGGCTTTAGTCATATACGTGATGAGACGGAATAATATAATCCACCGAAATGACAGGTAAATCATGTTGCTCAACAGAAGCAACAATTAACCCTTGCTTGCTTACAATGCCGAATTGTTCTTTCTGGTGATCAAATGCTGCTTCGCTAAATGCTAAAACCGTTTGATATAGCTTTTCTTGATCGACTTTTTGCTTCCGTACATGACTGCTTAACTTAATGATCACTTCTTTCCCGCGAATTTGACCACGATACATGCCGTTCACTCCCTTTCTATTCTCCTTACTGTTAATGTTATGCACTTATGGTGAAAATCCTCCTCTAAAAAAATTTTTCGAAAAAATCGCCTTTTTGTCTTGACTCTTCCTTGTTGTTCGTGTATAGTCTAATTATCATCTAACTGAATATATGTCCTGCACCGATTGGTTGCTGTGAGTATATTCCGTTATATGAAAAATTTTTTTACTAGCCCATTCGGCTAAAAGGTATTAGGAGGATTCAGTATTATGCAAAACGGTAAAGTAAAATGGTTTAACAACGAAAAAGGTTACGGATTCATCGAAGTTGAAGGCGGAGACGATGTATTCGTACACTTCACAGCAATCCAAGGTGAAGGCTACAAAACGTTAGAAGAAGGTCAAGCCGTTTCTTTTGAAATCGTTCAGGGAAGCCGTGGCCCTCAAGCTGCAAACGTAGTGAAATTATAATCGTCTGAGATGATTCATATATAGCTCGACGGAAAAGGCCAGCAAATGCTGGTCTTTTTTTATTACATACTCTCCTCTTTTGACACAAATACTACAAAACGAGGAGGGATGACGATGACACAAAACCCAAAAAAACCACATCTTCAATCAAATAGCGTATCTACGAAAATTGAAGATGCACATTTAGCGGTTGAATCGGCAAAAAAGATGGTTGCAGCGGCAACGATGAGCTTAGATGAACATGCTTTTGATCATGCAAAACAGGCGATTGAAAACGCGAAAGAAGCGATTACGCGTGCCAAAACAAGCAAGCAAGATCCATTGCTTTTGCAATGCGAAAAAGAACTAACAGATGCACACCATCAATTAACGGAAACGATGAATCATATGTAGCAACGAGGTGTCCCATATACTTGGGGCACCTTGTTACTTTTTTTGTTTAACGAGCAACTGGCCGTATTGTTGGATTTTTTTTCCTACTGTACACATTTGAATACAAAACGATTGCGCATACGATTTTCCACACTCTTTACGAAACGTTCTCTTTACAAAACAACCTTCGCAATACGTATCAAATAATTCATTTAACCGAAGCAACACGTCTTTTCGATTCATCGTTCACGCTCCAATTGTATTGTACTTCTAATCATCGTCCCTCGGAGCGCTTGTGTCGCTAACTGATCCGCTTCACTATTTTCTTTTCTAACAATCGGTTCATAAATTGGAGAAATACCGAGTCGCTTCATTTTTCGTTCAATCCGCTCCGCCCATCTTCCCTCTTCTGAAAATACAGGCCAGTCGCCAGATAATTGATGAAATACGACGTGCGCATCCCCGCGGAACACGACGGGTAAATGGTGAACACCAAGATGTTCAAGTTGCTCAAGTAAAAAATGAAATGCCGCATACTCCGCTTCGTTATTTGATTGCAATTCATCTAACTGCGCATTCGCGCGCATACGAAATAATTTGCCGTTTTGTTTATAATAAATCACAATTCCGACTCCCGCTTTTTTGGACTGACGATCAAACCCACCATCAAAATACGCAACAACATCATGAGGCTCTGTTTCCACTTCTTTCATTAGCTTAATCAACTCTTTTTTTGTCCACGCCACACCACGTGCATCATAAAATAAAAGTTGTTTTACTCTCCCTGTTTTCTCTATATCTTCTGCAAAAGTTAAAGCCTCTGCCACATCCATTTCTTTTGATATCCAAACCGTTTCCTTTTTTTTCGATGTTACATATATCCACTCCATAAACACGTTCATATCGCTCACCTTTTCTTTTTATTTTATTATAACAGTTTAGACAAAAAATGATGTCGGTTGTATGTCATTATATGGGATACCCCTTTTGTATATATCGAAAAAAAATATCCCCAAAATATATGGAAAAATATATGGAATGATGGTAAAATGCTGTACGAGACTTCGGTCTTATACAACATTTTTTGTAAAGGAGAGACACATGAAGTACAAAGCTGACGTTAGTTTATTATTTGTTGCATTTGTTTGGGGCGCTACGTTTGTCGCTGTTCAAAACGCCATTTCTTTTTTGCCTCCGTTGATGTTTAATGGCGTACGCTTTGCGATCGCAAGCGCGTTGTTATGGATTTGGATACTCGTCTTCGAACGTAAACCACTAGATCGACAACTTATCCGTGCTGGATTTATTCTTGGCATATGGTTATGTCTTGGATATGCCTTTCAAACGATTGGCTTATTGTACACTACTTCGTCAAAAGCTGGATTCATTACAGGATTAAGTGTTGTTCTCGTTCCTTTTCTTTCATTCATCATTTTAAAACAAAAGCCCTCGTTTAACGCTGTTGTCGGAAGCGTATTAGCTACATGTGGACTATATCTTTTGACCACAAGCGGAGATCTAACAATGAATAAGGGCGATTTGCTTGTCTTTTTATGCGCTATCGCTTTTGCATTACATATCATCTCGACAAGCATATATGCGACAAAATTTTCACCTGTCTTACTAACAGCGGTTCAAGTTCAAACAGTATCCATCGTTTGTTTTATATGTTCGTATTTTTTGGAAGATTGGTCCCTTATTCCGTTCTCAACATTTTTCGAATTTGATGTATGGATGGCTCTACTCATCACCGCACTGTTCGCAACAACGATTGCTTTCTTTATCCAAACACATTTCCAAAAGTATACTTCACCAACACGCGTTGCTTTAATTTTCGCTCTAGAACCTGTTTTCGCTGCTTTCACTGCATATATATGGAATGATGAACGTCTTCAACACGCTGCCTTATTTGGAGCTGGGCTTATTTTATTAGGGATGGTGTTATCCGAACTTCCTCAACATACATGGCAAAGAAAAAAGAGCGCTCGCCTTTCATAGCGAGCGCTTCCATCTCCCTATCGCATACGATAACACCCCTGTGACTATACCGAGAAATGCTCCACCAACGACTTCTATCGGTTGATGACCAAGCCGTTCGCGCAACAACTCTTCTTTTCGATCAAGCCTGCCTTCATCTGGGGCACCTTTTAGCCTTTCAATTTCCTCTGTCAATTCATTTACACGAATGGTTAACTCCCCTGCTTGATGCCGTACTCCTTGAGCATCATACATAACAATTAAACCGAAAATGGCTGCAAGTGCAAAATCTATACTATGCACCCCTCGTTTTAAAGCCACATATGTGGCAAGTGAAGTAACACCCGCCGAATGTGAACTTGGCATGCCTCCCGTTTCAAAAAAAAGTGACCAATCCCATTTTTTCGTTTTTCTTTTCGTCAATGGAATTTTTAAAAATTGTGCTAACACAATTGTACATAATGCGGTTTGAATGGCTCGATTCATGTCACTGCCTCCTCTTGTATATATTTTTCGAAAAAGACGGACACAATATGCGCAGGAGGTGGACATGATGAGCAAAAATAACGGAAGAAATCGTGGGCAGAACGCTCCAAGCGTCAATCCCCAAGGATATGATGCCACATTTACCCCTGATCCAAAAAGCGCGTTAGAACATGCAGCTAAAAAGACGAACACAAAATAAAGAAGAGAGCAACTCGCTCTCTTCTTATCGTTTTAATTTCTCACGTAATACCATCGGTAAAATACCACCATGGCGATAGTAGTCAATTTCTACTTCACTATCGAAGCGAACAAGCACTTCAAACTCCTTTTTGTTTCCTTGCTCGTCCGTCGCTGTTACTTTTACGTAGTCGCGCGGTTTAACGTTTTCATCAATATGCACTTCAAACACTTCTTTACCCGTCAATCCAAGCGTCTCAGCATTTTCCCCTTCTTTAAATTGAAGTGGTAACACACCCATGAGCACAAGGTTTGAACGGTGGATACGTTCAAAGCTTTCAGCAATAACCGTTTTAATGCCGAGCAAGTATGTTCCTTTTGCAGCCCAGTCACGTGAGCTTCCCATTCCGTAGTCTTTGCCAGCAATGACAACAAGTCCTGTACCATCTTGCTTATATTTCATGCATGCATCGTAAATTGACATGACTTCTCCCGTTGGCCAATACGTTGTATAGCCGCCTTCTGTACCCGGTGCAATTTGGTTACGAATACGAATATTCGCAAACGTGCCTCGCATCATTACTTCGTGGTTGCCACGACGAGACCCATACGAGTTAAAGTCTTTCGGATCGACACCTTTGGAAATTAAATATTGTCCTGCCGGCGTGTTTACACCGATTGATCCAGCTGGAGAAATATGGTCTGTTGTGACAGAGTCGCCAAATTTACCAACTACTCTCAAACCAGTAAGTGGTTTCACTTCTTCCACTTCTGGTGATAATCCTTCAAAGAATGGTGGATTTTGAATGTAAGTTGAATTCTCATCCCATTGATAAAGCGGCTCGTCCGTCGTTTCAATCGCATTCCAACGTGCGTTGTCATCGAATACTCGCTCGTATTCTTTACGGAACAATTCTGGTGTCACCGCTTGTTTCACGACTTCTTTCACTTCTTCCGTAGATGGCCAAATATCATTAAAGTACACATCATTTCCGTTTTGATCTTTACCGATCGGCTCATTTAATAAATCGATGTCGACTGTTCCAGCTAGTGCATATGCCACAACAAGCGGCGGTGATGCTAAATAGTTACCTTTGACGAGCGGATGAATGCGCCCTTCAAAGTTTCTGTTACCAGACAATACGCTTGTTACAAGCAAATCGTTTTCTGCAATCGCCTTTTCAAGCTCTGGGGCAAGTGGACCAGAGTTACCGATACATGTCGTACAACCGTAACCAACGATATTGAAGCCGATTTGTTCTAAGTAAGGAAGAAGCCCGGAATTTTTTAGATAACCTGTCACGACTTTTGAACCAGGTGCAAGCGATGTCTTTACGTATTTCGGTACTCTTAATCCTTTTTCTACCGCTTTCTTCGCTACTAAACCTGCTCCAATTAACACATATGGGTTAGATGTGTTCGTACAGCTTGTAATCGCCGCAATCGCAATCGCACCTGTTTTCATTTTGACTTCTTCGCCGTTTAACGTGACTGTAATTTCCTTATCAAAATCCGTCTCTGTCAAGCCAAAGCCTTGGTTTCCTTGCGGAGAAACAACTGCTTGACGGAACGATTCTTTCATTTTTGAAAGCGGAATTAAGTCTTGCGGACGTTTTGGTCCAGAAAGATTTGGTTCAATTTCCGATAAGTTAATTTCAACTACGTCTGTAAATACAGGCTCTTGTGCATCTCGTGTATAGAACAAGCCGTTTGCTTTACAATATGCTTCAACCACTTGGACGTGTTGCTCATCACGACCTGTCAGACGCAAGTAATCCAACGCCTCTGCATCGACTGGGAAAAAGCCGCACGTTGCACCATACTCAGGCGCCATATTTGCTACTGTTGCACGATCAGCTAATGGCAATGTTGCAACACCTGGACCGAAAAATTCAACAAACTTACCAACGACACCTTTTTTCCGAAGCACTTGTGTCACTTTGAGCGCAAGGTCTGTTGCCGTTGTTCCATTTGGTAATTTTCCTGTTAAGCGCACACCGATCACTTCTGGTACCGGGAAGTAAGAAGGTTGTCCAAGCATACCTGCTTCTGCTTCGATACCGCCAACTCCCCAACCTAATACGCCAATGCCGTTAATCATTGTCGTATGGGAGTCTGTACCTACAAGTGTATCAGGGAACGCTTCGTATTCACCATTTTCTCCTTCAATAACGTGAACGACGTTTGCTAAATACTCTAAGTTTACTTGATGCACAATGCCTGTTGCCGGTGGGACAGCACGATAATTGCTAAACGCTTTTTGTGCCCATTTTAAAAACTTATAGCGTTCCGCATTGCGCTCAAACTCTAAATTCATATTGTATTCGAGCGCATCTTCTGTTCCAGCTTTATCAACTTGGACAGAGTGGTCAATAACAAGATCGACAGGAATTTCGGGGTTGATTTCGTACGGATCTCCGCCGATGTCCGCCATCGCTTTTCGCATTGAAGCTAGATCGACAACGGCAGGAACACCTGTAAAGTCTTGTAAGATGACGCGAGATGGCTTAAACGGAACATCTACATCTTTTAACTCGCTCGTTCCCCATTTCGCTAAATTTTCAACATGTTCTTTCGTAATGACGCGTCCGTCAACTTGACGAAGTACGGATTCAAGAAGTACTTTGATGGAATACGGAAGGCGTGATACGTTTCCGATCCCTGCTTCTTCAAGCGCTTGTAGGCGATAGTAATGATATTTTTTTCCGTTTACCTCAAATGTAGAACGCGCTTGAAATACATCATTTTTTACCATTATGTATTACCCCCTTATAACAAGTCATCTTCTCCCAAACCCACAAAATTCCTACGCTTTTATCTTAATACAATGCTCTACATAAGTAAATAATAATTGTTTATAAGTTTCAGATAAATGCATATTTTTTGCTCTCTTTCTAATAATAGTTGTAGGAGGTGAAAAAAGATGGTAAAAAGAAAAGCAAATCATGTAATCCCTGGCATGAACGACGCAAGCGCACAAGGAAAAGGTGCCGGCTACAACGAAGAGTTCTCTAATGAACCGCTTACAGAAGCGCAAAAACAAAATAACAAAAAACGTAAGAAAAATCAATAATCCCGCCTGGAGCGGGATTATTCATACATGTTTACTTCTTCCACAATTGCTTGCAAATCATCGCGAAACTGTTCAAGCTGTTTGCGCTGTTTTCCAGAAGCTACTTCAAGCGCATTATTAATTTGTTCGAACGCTTCGTTGACCTCTTGTTTTAAATGATGTAGCTGACTGCCATAGTCTGCATCACTTCTCACAAGATGATCATACCATTCTTTTGCCTCCATTGTTCCTTGTTGCGCGGCTTCAAACGCTTGTTGCTTATTTTTATGATAAGGCATATCGTTCATTCCCCCTTTTTAGTATTATCGTGCCTATTCACGAGCGAAATATGCATAAATTCTACTCATTATGTCATCATATGAAAGAAAGGGGTGTATCTTATGAACAAAAATACAAGTAAAGATATGCGCAAAAATGCTCCAAAAGGAGATCAACCAGGACAACCAGAGCCGCTTAGCGGATCGAAAAAAGTAAAAAATCAAAACCATACACGTCAAAAACATAACTCAAGTCACGATATGTAAAAGAGCTGACGCAACAGTCATCTCTTTTGCTTGATTCCATCTCTGTTTTTTTACATAATAAACGTTGAGGTGGAATGTATGCTAACAGGTTGGTTTTTATGGTTTATTTTATTTTGGGTCGTTTTTCTTCTTGTTACGATGTCAATCGGTGGCTTTTTTATGTTTCGGAAATTTTTAAAACGCTTACCAAAAGAAGATGGAAAGTCGGAATTGGACTGGCAACAATATTACATTGAACAAACACGGCATCTATGGTCTGAAAAAGAAAGAGCATTGCTCGAAGATTTAGTCCGCCCTGTTCCTGAGCTATTTCGTGATGTTGCTCGACAAAAAATCGCTGGTAAAATTGGAGAATTGGCTTTACAAGAACAGGCGGATCGAATTACAGAAGATTTAGTTGTCCGTGGTTATATTCTCGCTACACCAAAACGCGATCATAAATTTTTAATTAAGGCACTTCAGACCAAACAAATTGACTTGTCAAAGTACGAACATTTACTGACAAAAAAAAGCTAATCCTTCTTCGCACGGATTAGCCTTGTTCTTTTATTTCACGCTCAAGGCGACGATATGATGCATACATCGCCACGCGCCATGGAACGATCATCGAAAAGGCGAGAATCCAAAACATTCCCGCAAGCTCCCCATATTCAATGGAGCGACTTAAATACGTTTTTAGCGCTAAGCGTAGCACAATTAAACCAACAAAAATAAAAACAAACGCTTTGGAGCGTTTTAAATAAATTTCATTACCTCGAACTTCAAATGAAGATGTTTTTATTAACAAAATAGAAAAAAGTGCCCCTATAATCATCGCTTCAGCACACTCAAGCACTGTTACCCGAAACATCGGGTGAAGGAACATGAGTGCACCTGTGCTCATAAAAATAGGTGGTAATATAATTTTTTTTTCATTCGTTGGTTTTTCTGCCGCTTTCATTCGGATAAAAGAAACAACTCCAGCCATAAATACAGCAAATACCGAACTAAAAATCGCCAAACTCCATCGTCCTTTCTCCTTTTACTGCAACACACGCTGAATGGCTTCAATAACACGGCTCTCATCAAATGGTTTTACAATAAAATCAAGCGCTCCTGCTTCAATGGCTTCAACGACCATCTTTTGTTGCCCCATAGCTGAACACATAATGATTTTCGCTTGCGGATCGCGCTGCTTAATTTCCTTGACCGCTTCAAGCCCGCTCATAATGGGCATCGTAATATCAAGCGTTACGACATCTGGCTTTAACTCCATATAAAAATCAACAGCTTGTTTTCCATTCTCCGCTTCCCCAACTACTTCATGATTCGCTTTTTTTAAAATATTTGCTAATGTCAGGCGCATAAATTTTGCATCATCCACAATTAAAATTCTCGCCATTCCCTTTCCCTCCACACCTTTGAAAACTAAAAACCTGTAAAACCACCAAATATATTCGTCATATAAATCGTTATTTTTGTCATCCAATCAAAGAACAACACAACACCCATTCCCACCATGACATATCCGCCGACTTTCATTAGCTTAACATGATGTTTCCGAATCCAACCCATTTTCCCAATAAAAAACGATAAAAGCAAAAAAGGCAAAGCAAAACCGAGTGAATACGCCGTCATATACACTACACCTAAACTTGGGTTTGTCGCTGCTAGAGCAATCACGGATACTAAAATCGGACCTGTACACGGCGTCCAACCGGCAGCAAACGCCATGCCAATAAGGAAAGATCCGATATAACCTGATGGACGTTGTTGAAAGGATAAACGACGATCCGTCATTAAAAAGGTCGGCTTAAAGATGCCGATAATAACAAATCCGAAAAACACCATCAGTATTGCACCAATTTGCCGAATAAGATCTTGGTACGTATGAAAAAAACGTCCAAGAATCGATGTGCCGAAACCGATCGCAATAAAGATAAAAGAAAAACCGAGCAAAAAAAATAACGTATGTAACAAACTTCTTTTTTGTAACAATGCATAATCAGACTTTAAATCACTAACTGAAATTCCCGTAATATATGATAAAAAGGCTGGGTAAAGCGGCAAACAGCAAGGAGAAATAAACGACAACACACCTGCCCCAAACGCAACAAACAGTTGAACGTCCATATGGTTGGCACTCCATTTCTTCTTCATTTGGCTATATTTTATCAAAAAAATACAAATATGAGCAACATCTTCTTTGTTTGCTAAAAAAGACACTCATCACGAGTGCCTCACCCTTTATTTTAATTGATTGTTCATCGCTTTCATCATCTGATTGATTTTCTTTTGCGAAGGGGTCATGCCCATTTGCATCATCATCATTCGAATCATTTGCTCGTTAATTGGTGGATTTTTCTTTAAGTAGTTCATCATTGTTTTACGCGCAATAAAAAATCCGAGCGCAACGCCAGCAGCAAGCGCTACAATGCCTACTAAAATCATTTCCCACATATTTTTTCCTCCTTCATGTTGTCTACATTACACTATACTAAACAATAACGGTTTGTACAATATGTTCAGTAAAAAATCTTTATGCGATAATAAAACGGGGAGCTCATCTCCCCGTTTTATTATTTGTTTAACAACGCTTTGACTCGGGCAACAACGTTTTCCACTGTAAATCCGTATTCTTGCATAATTTTTTCTCCAGGGGCAGAAGCTCCAAAGCGATCAATGGCTAAAATATCGCCTTCATCGCCTGTATAACGCTCCCAACCAAGAGATGAGCCCATTTCAATAGCGAGACGCTTTTTCACGTGCTTTGGAATCACGCTCTCTTTATATTCAGCTGGTTGTGCCTCAAAACGATCCCATGAAGGCATGCTTACAACAGAAACATGAATGCCTTCGCTTGCTAACGCTTTTTGCGCTTCTACCGCTAAGCTCACTTCCGAACCAGATGCAAGCAATAAGGCTTGTACCTCTCCTTGCGCTTCCGAAACAACGTACGCTCCCTTTTTCACACCTTCATAAGCGCGCTCAGCTGTCGTAGCTAGAGTAGGAAGATTTTGGCGTGTCAACACAAGTGCTGTCGGACGATTCGTAGATTCTACCGCTAATCGCCAAGCAGCTGCTGTTTCATTCGCATCTGCCGGACGAATAACACATACGTTCGGCATCGCTCTTAACGAAGCAAGTTGTTCAATCGGCTCGTGCGTTGGACCATCTTCTCCAACGGCAATACTATCATGCGTAAATACATATGTGACAGGTAATCCCATAAGTGCAGCAAGCCGGATCGCCGGACGTAAGTAATCCGAAAACACGAAGAACGTACCGCCGTAAACTTTTACCCCACCATGAAGCGCCATTCCATTTAATGCAGCTCCCATGGCAAATTCACGCACACCAAACCAAATGTTGCGACCGTCATAGCTTTCCGGCAAGAAATTTCCTGCCCCTTTAATTAACGTTTTGTTCGAACCAGCTAAATCTGCAGATCCACCTAAAAATTGTGGCACAACTTTTGCAATCGCATTCAACACTTCACCGGAAGAAGCACGTGTTGCTAAACTTTTTCCTTCTGCATATACCGGTAACGCTTTTTCCCATCCTTCAGGAAGTTTGCCATCAATCGCCATGCGCAATTGCTTCGCTAAGTCTGGATACGCCTTTTCATATTCAGCAAATAAAGCATTCCATTCTGCTTCTTTTTTCTCTCCTGCTTCTTTTACCACTTTTTCAAAATGGGCATACACTTCGTTCGGAACATAAAAATCTTCTTCAAACGTCCATTTGTACGCTTCTTTTGTTAGTTTAATTTCATCTCTTCCAAGCGGAGCTCCGTGTACATCTGCTGTTCCCGCTTTGTTTGGTGAACCGTAACCGATTATTGTTTTTACTTCAATTAACGTCGGGCGCTCCAAATCTTTTTGAGCTTCAGCAATCGCTTGAGCAATTTCTTCAATGTTATTTCCGTCTTCCACGCGAATGTATTGCCATCCATACGCTTTGAAACGTTGCTCAACGCTTTCTGAAAACGAAAGATTTAATTCGCCATCTAGCGAAATATCATTTGAATCATAAAGAACGATGAGGCGGCCAAGTTTTAAGTGACCAGCTAACGAAGCAGCTTCAGCAGAAACTCCTTCCATTAAATCACCGTCGCCGCAAATCGCATATGTAAAATGGTTAATAATTTCGAAATTGTCTTTGTTGTATGTAGCTGCTAAATGACGCTCTGCCATCGCCATTCCAACAGCCATCGCAATCCCTTGCCCAAGCGGTCCAGTCGTCGCTTCCACACCTGGTGTATGACCGTATTCGGGATGCCCCGGTGTTTTACTTCCCCATTGGCGAAATTGCTTAATGTCTTCCATCGTAACATCGTAGCCACTTAAATGAAGCAAGCTATACAATAACATCGAACCATGTCCTGCCGATAATACAAAGCGGTCACGATTAAACCATTTTGGGTTGCGCGGATTATGGTTCATAAACTTTGTCCATAGCGTATACGCCATTGGTGCAGCTCCCATCGGCATTCCTGGGTGACCTGAATTTGCTTTTTCAATGGCATCGATCGACAATGTGCGAATTGCCGCAATCGACAATTGTTCGATAGAGTGTGTCATCATCTTCATCCTTTCATTTGCAAACATTCTCATCTTTTATGATATAGAAAAGTACATGAAATGTACAACAATTCACAACACTTTTTTTTTGACAAACTGATAAAAAAAGAGAGAACATCTATACTTGTATGTTCTCCACAATACGTACATTAATGCAGGCGTTTCTTCTTACTGTCCTTTAATTTTTTTGGCGTTACATCATTTCCAGTTGGATCAATGACTTTTACTGTATGAAGCGTTTCAATCATCGACTCGCGAAACGCTGCAATATACTCAGCGCGGAGCTGCAGCTGCTCTTGTTTCTCTTCTGCTGTCAGCCCTTCTAGTTTTGCTTTTTTAGCTAATGCATTAATTCGTGCAATTTTCTCACGAGATATCATTCATCGTCATTCCTTTGTATGAAATTACTTTTGGCCCGTATCATCATACAAAAATTTTTCATCGTTGGCAAGCTGCTCATATTCTTTATATCGTCGGTGAACGGTTGCTTTTGAAACATCGTAACCGAACGACCGAAGCGTAGCAGCAATTTCAGCAAACGTTAAGCGATTTTGGCGTAAACGAACAATCTCTTCAATCGGCACGTCTTTTCGGTCGCGACCAGCGTGTTCCCCAACATTGCGCAAATTGTTTTCCGGCCGATAACCATTTTGAACTGCCCGCTGCATCCCACGTTTAATTTTTAAGTTATGTATTTTCCTTTGATACTCTTCTACAATGCTAATGATTTCTAACACCATCGAATCCGCTTCAGATAACTGAAGCTCTCCCCGATGACTAACCGTATATACGCGGATCCCTTCTTTTTTCAAGCAGCGAAGAAGCGCAATTTTTGCATTTCCTCGTCCTAATCTTGTTTCATCTTGGACAAGAACAACATCAATATGATGTTGTTTGATTGCATCGAGCAATTCAATAATTCCTTCACGTTCAACATCATAACCGCTCGCTTGTTCTTGAATGATTTTGACAACATTCATTCCGTATTCAGCTGCTAGCTTTTCAAGCTCTTCTTTTTGCCTTTGTAACGACGTTTCTTGTGTTTGTTTTGTCGTACTTACACGACAATAAATCATTGCGTTCATCCGTCATCCCTTTCTATTGACTATGGTTTGTTAGCAACAAGCTGATTCTCGATATTTGATTTTAACACAGGGATCACGATTTTCTCACCAACAATTAATCGATCATCTGAGCGCTTATTTACTTCCATGACCCATTGAATAAATTGTTCATGGGACAACTGATGTTCGTGCTTATATTTATCTGCAATCTCCCATAATGTATCACCGGCTGATACTGTAATTTGAACATATTTCTCTTTATCAACAGATTCTGTTGCTTGTAGAAACGCCCAAACAAATAACACACTAAATAAAAACATCATCACATAATGTATTTTCCCCATGCCATCTACCCCCCTAGAACATTTGTTTGTATTTATGATAACAAGAACTTTTGTTCGTGTCAACTATTTTTCTCGAACTTATGTTTGTATTAACATGCAAAATTATGTTATAATGTGTGCAAAGATTTAAAAGGAAGAGGTGTATAATAATGGCGAAATTATCAAAACGACAACAACAAATTTTAGACTTTATTAAACAAGAAGTTCGCACAAAAGGGTATCCACCGTCAGTAAGGGAGATCGGAGAAGCGGTCGGTTTAGCATCGAGTTCTACCGTTCACGGACATTTAGCACGTTTAGAAAGTAAAGGCTTCATTCGTCGTGATCCGACAAAACCTCGTGCCATTGAAATTTTGGACGAGTATGAGTCCATTCCAAAAACAAATGTCGTTAACGTCCCAATCGTTGGAAAAGTGACAGCCGGACAACCAATTACCGCAATAGAAAACATTGAAGAATATTTCCCTCTTCCAGAACGGTTCGTCTCACCAGATGATCAAGTATTTATGTTGCAAATTGTTGGAGAAAGCATGATTGAGGCCGGCATTTTAGACGGGGACTACGTAATCGTCCGTCAACAACAAACAGCGAATAACGGGGATATCGTTGTAGCCATGACTGAAGATCATGAAGCGACAGTAAAGCGATTTTTTAAAGAAAAAGATCACATTCGTCTACAACCTGAAAATTCATCAATGGAACCAATCATCGTTCAAAATGCTACGATTTTAGGAAAAGTGATTGGCGTATACCGTGCAATTCATTAAGAAAAAAGGAGAACATAAAAAGCTAACGGAAAAACCGTTAGCTTTTTTAGTAAAGGCTCATATATTGTTCACGTTCCCATGGATGTACTGCTGTACGGAACATATCCCATTCAATTTCTTTCGCTTCGACAAAGTGCTCAAATAAATGTTTGCCGAGCGCATTGACAATCACTTCATCCGATTTTAAGTTTTGCAAGGCTTCTGCTAACGTTGCAGGCAAATCCACAATTCCTTCTTCTAGCCGCTCCTCTTTTGTCATCACATAAATGTTGCGATCCACTGGCGCTGGCGGTGTTAATTTATTTTTAATTCCATCTAATCCAGCTGCTAATAATACAGCCATCGCTAAATATGGGTTTGCTGCAGGGTCTACGCTACGCACTTCAATGCGCGTACTCATGCCGCGTGACGCAGGAATGCGAATGAGCGGGCTTCGGTTGCGTGCTGACCACGCGACGTAACAAGGTGCCTCATATCCTGGGACAAGCCGCTTATACGAGTTCACCGTTGGGTTTGTTACTGCTGTAAAGTTTGGCGCATGCTTTAACACACCCGCAATGAACTGCAACGCTGTTTCGCTTAGCTGCAATTGACCATTTGGGTCAAAAAAGGCATTTTCGCCATTTTTAAAGAGCGATAAGTTACAATGCATACCTGAACCATTCACGCCAAAAAGCGGTTTTGGCATAAATGTCGCATGTAAACCGTGTTTACGTGCGACTGTTTTTACGACAAGTTTAAAAGTTTGAATATCGTCGCACGCTTTGACTGCATTGGCGTACTTGAAGTCAATTTCATGTTGTCCTGGTGCAACTTCATGGTGAGATGCTTCGATTTCAAATCCCATCTCTTCTAGCTCTAATACAATGTCACGACGGCAGTTTTCTCCTAAATCCGTTGGAGCTAAATCAAAATAACCGCCATGGTCATTTAATTCTAACGTTGGCTCTCCTTTTTCATCGAGCTTGAATAGGAAAAACTCCGGCTCTGGTCCTAAATTGAACTCTGTGAATCCGAGCGCTTCCATCTCTTTTAACACACGTTTTAAGTTATAACGTGGACATCCTTCGAATGGCGTACCATCTGGATTGTAAATATCACAAATAAAACGCGCCACTTTTCCTTTTTCTGCTGTCCATGGGAAAATAACAAATGTATCTAAGTCTGGATATAAATACATATCTGACTCTTCGATACGAACAAACCCTTCGATCGATGACCCGTCAAACATCATTTTATTGTCGAGCGCCTTTTGTAATTGACTAACTGGAATTTCCACGTTTTTAATCGTGCCGAGAATGTCTGTAAACTGCAAACGAATATACTTTACATTCTCTTCCTTAACAATACGAAAAATGTCTTCTTTCGTGTACTTAGCCATACATATTCCTCCCCCAAAATGAAAAAGATCATTTATGTTAAAAAACATAAATTTTTAGTGAAAAAAGCGAGCAATATCTCCTTGGCGAAGCGATGCTCGATTAAAACGACCGGCTTGCATCAACTCGGCACGCAACAGCTTGCGCAACTCCGCTTCCGACAAATCTTGTTTCATCACTTTCGGTGCAACAGATGGAGTTGTTTCCGTATGTTGTTGTTGACGCGAAGCAAAAATTTGTTTAATGCCTGCTAAATTAACACCTTGTTCGATTAAATCTTTAATTTCAAGTAAACGATCCACATCATTAAACGAAAATAATCGGCGATTGCCTTCTGTCCGCGCAGGTGAAACAAGACCGTGTTCCTCATAATAGCGGATTTGCCGCGCTGATAAATCTGTTAATTGCATAACGATGCCTATTGGAAATAACGGCATGGAGCGACGAATGTGACTATTCATGTCGACCCCTCCTTACGTAATACGTATTTTCATTTTATTCTATGTTACTCTATATGTCAATGATACGTTATATTTTATTACATATTTTTTTCTGAAAGATTTTATAATTGAATCAATTGTTTTTCGAGCAATCGATCAATCGCCATACACACAGCAATTTTTACATGTGAATACGTTAATCCCCCTTGCACATACGCCACATAAGGTGGTCGAATCGGCCCATCAGCTGATAGTTCAATGCTTGCACCTTGTACAAACGTTCCTGCCGCCATAATGACGTCATCTTCATAGCCTGGCATGTAGTTTGGATACGGCGTAAAATGCGAATTGACAGGGGATGCAAATTGAATCGCTTGACAAAACGCAATCATTTGTTCTGCATCGTCGAATTGCACGGACTGAATTAAGTCGGTGCGTACCGCATTCCATGCCGGATACGTGTTCATTCCGATTCGTTCAAGCATAGCTGCAGTAAAGACCGCACCTTTTAACGCTTGGCCAACAACATGTGGTGCTAAGAAAAATCCTTGATACATTTCTTGTAGACTGTATAAAGAAGCACCGGCTTCCGCACCAATTCCTGGTGACGTCATACGATAAGCACACATATCAATATATTCTCGTTTACCAACGAGATATCCTCCTGTCTTCGCCAATCCACCACCAGGATTTTTAATAAGTGACCCAGCCATTAAATCTGCACCAACATGACACGGCTCTTGCTCCTCGACAAATTCTCCATAACAGTTATCGACGAAAACGACAACATCTTGTTTGATCCCTTTTACAAAATCGATCATTTCTTTAATTTCAGCAATTGTAAATGATGGACGTGGATCATACCCTTTTGACCGTTGAATACCAATCATTTTCGTTCGATCATTGATCGCTTGTTTTACCGCTGCAAAATCGACTTTACCTTCCGAAGTGAGTGGTACGCTGCTATAGCCGATATGAAACTCTTTTAGCGAACCGATGCCTTTGCCACGAATACCGACAATTTCTTCAAGCGTATCGTACGGTTTGCCGGTAATATATAATAGTTCATCTCCCGGACGTAACACACCGAATAAGGCGATTGTAATCGCATGCGTGCCAGAAATAATTTGTGGACGGACGAGCGCTGCTTCCCCACCGAATACATCTGCATACACTTTTTCTAATGTATCGCGCCCGATGTCATCATAGCCATATCCTGTCGATGGAATAAAATGCGCATCGCTTACTTGATGGCGGCGAAAGCTTTGTAATACGCGATATTGATTAGAATCAATGCGCTCATCAATCGCTTGATGAATCGGTGCAATTTGTGCTTCCATTTCTTTAACGAGCCTAGCAATTTTCTCTCCATGTGTGAAATGCTGAAACATAACAAAACCCTTTCTATTTGTTGTATGTTCTTAGTTGTAACAACAGCGGATGCTCTGACAATATGTAGCCGCTACATTCATACATGCCGTTTTGTTCATTAAAATGAAGTTGCCGCACAATCGTTTCTGCTTTTAGCTGCGCGAGCAATTTTCCTTCAAACGCGGGAATTGCCACGTCGTAACGCTCCATCGCTTCTGTCATCTTTTCTTCAATAAACTCGCGCAAACGTTGGACGTCTTGTTCGTTAAACGCACTTACTAATATATGATCTGTTCTCGGGCTTGGCACAAAGTTTGGAAGAACGATGTCGCGTTTATTATACACGGTGGCGCTTGGAATGGTCGTCGCCTCCAATTCTTCAAGCAAACGATAAACCGTTTGTTCATGTTGAATATAGTCCGGATTGGACGAATCAACAATATGTAAAATAAAATCAGCCTCTTTCACTTCTTCTAACGTCGAACGAAACGCTGCGACAAGCGTTGTCGGCAAGTCTTGAATAAAACCGACCGTGTCCGTCAAAAGCGCTGTATAGCCACTTGGTAGCACAAGTTTCCTTGTGAGCGGGTCTAGTGTCGCAAACAATAAATTTTCCTCAAACGCACCCGCTTTCGTTAAGCGATTAAAAAGCGTGGACTTACCCGCGTTCGTATAACCAACTAGCGCAATTTGAAACACGACGTTTTTCTTTCGCCGCTCGCGATACCGTTCGCGATGTTCAACAACAGCTTTAAGCTGCGCTTTAATTTCATCAATGCGACGGCGAATATGGCGACGGTCTGTTTCTAGTTTCGTTTCTCCCGGTCCTCTCGTTCCGATTCCGCCGCCTAATCGCGAAAGTTCTGTTCCTTGTCCACTCAACCGCGGCAATATGTATTGTAGCTGAGCAAGCTCGACTTGCAATTTTCCTTCTTTTGAGCGCGCGCGGCTTGCGAAAATGTCTAAAATAAGCTGCGTCCGATCAATGACGCGCACATTTAATAGCTTCGTTAAGTTTCGATTTTGGCTTGGTGACAATTCATCATTAAAAATAACAACATCTGGTTCAAACTGTTCGACAAGCTGAACAAGCTCTTCAACTTTTCCTTTACCGATATATGTCGCCGGATGAATCGTCTCTCGCTTTTGCGTCAGGCTAATGACGACTTCACCGTTTGCGGTGTGAACAAGTGAAGCAAGCTCTTCCATCGAATACGAAAATCGTTCATCGTTCATATGAGGTAATTGACACCCAACAATCATCACTCGTTCCCGTTCTTTTTGCATATTTTCCCTCTTTCCTATTGAACGTCTGTTCTCATCATAACAAATCTTATTGAAAAGTGCTATGGACTGAAAAATGATCGTTGATTTTTTCTTGTTTTGTACATAAAATTGTAACGTAATTTTACATAACAGAAAGGATTGCGATCATGACTTGGGAAGTATTAAGTATAATCGGCACAATTGCCTTTGCAATTAGCGGAGCGATTGTCGCTATGGAAGAAGAATACGATATTTTAGGCGTATACATTCTTGGAATCGTAACCGCATTCGGTGGCGGAGCTGTACGCAACGTGTTAATCGGTGTACCCGTGTCAATTCTTTGGCAACAACAAACGCTGTTTTTTATCGCGTTTCTCGCGATGACTATCGTCTATTTGTTTCCACAAAAAATGTTGCCTCATTGGCAACGTTGGGGGAACTTTTTCGATGCCCTCGGACTTTCCGCTTTCGCCATTCAAGGAGCGCTATATGCCGTTCAAATGAATCATCCATTAAGTGCAGTCATTGTTGCTGCTGTGTTAACCGGAAGCGGAGGTGGGATGATTCGCGATATATTAGCAGGAAGAAAACCGCTCGTATTGCGTGAAGAAATTTACGCTGCTTGGGCCATTTTAGCCGGTATCGCAGTTGGAACCGGGATCGCGCATTCTTCGTTTGGTTTGTATATATTGTTTGGCGTTGTTGCCACATTGCGCATTTTATCATATACATATAACTGGAAATTACCGAATAAATCATTAAAAACAGAAAACTAAAGCAGGAGCCTCCACTGAGGTCTCCTGCTTTTTTATCCTTCCCACCGCTCGACAATTGTCGCGGTTGCCATGCCGTGTCCGATGCAAATCGTTAATAAGCCGTAGCGTCCCTTTCGTCGTTCAAGTTCGTGAACGAGCGATGTCATCAGTTTCACACCCGTTGCCCCAAGCGGATGGCCTAACGCAATCGCACCACCGTTGACGTTGACTTTGGAAAGTGGGACACCGATTTCTTTTTGCCAGGCAAGGACAACAGAAGCGAACGCTTCGTTAATTTCCACAAGGAAGGTTTCCCTCCCCTATTTATTCAACAACTAAATCGCGTTCTCGTATAATCATCAATTCTTTTTTGTCATAACGCCCTTCGTGCAACAGGCGCACTGCTTGTTTCCGAATTGCTTTTTCAATCAAATTTCGAATGTAGCGACCGTTACTAAACTTTCTTTGATATCCCCCAGCTAACAGCTGTTCAATATGTTCACGTAGCTTTCGTTCTGCTTCGGAAGTAAGCTCATATTCTCTCATGTGAAGCATTTGTTTTGCGATTTGCACAAGTTCCTCTGTTGTGTAATCCGGGAATTCGAGCATTAACGGAAAACGTGATGGCAATCCTGGGTTTAACGATAAAAAATACTCCATCTCAGCCGGATATCCGGCTAAAATAACAACTAAATCGTCAGAAAAATCTTCAATTCCTTTTACTAACGTATCGATGGCTTCTTTTCCAAAATCTTTTTCTCCTCCACGTGCGAGTGAATAGGCTTCATCAATAAATAAAATCCCTCCGCGTGCTTTTTTAATTAAATCGCGCGTTTTATTAGCTGTATGACCGATGTATTCACCGACTAAATCGGCACGTTCTGCTTCAATAAAATGCCCTTTAGATAAAACGTTCATTTCTAAAAATAACTTTCCAAGAATACGAGCAACTGTCGTTTTTCCTGTACCTGGGTTCCCTTTAAAAATCATATGAAGCGATTGTTTATTTCCTTTTAGCCCGTTCGCTTGACGTGCTTTATTAATATATAACCAAGCATAAATTTCCTTAATTAATTTTTTTACTTCACTTAGTCCAACTAATTCATCTAGCTCTCTTTGAATCTCTTTCAACACCGCATGTTGATGGTAATCAATTCGATTTGGCGTTTCTTCTTTCGGCAAGTAATTGACGTTTTTTGCGTTAAGCACGATATTAATTTGACTTTTTGTTTGCTTCATCGTCAACTCTGACAAGGCGACGTCACCTCTCCTTCATCGTTGCTTCTTTTATTAATATACGCTTCAGTTGCCCATTTCGTGACAAATGCCTAACGAAAAAATCGCCCACCGATATGCGGTGAGCGATATATCTTACTCAATCTCAATTTTTACGTTTTTTTGTGGTGCAAATGTGGAAATGGCATGTTTATAAATTAATTGTTGTTTTCCATCCACTTCTAACAATACTGTGAAATTGTCAAATCCTTTCACTAACCCACGCAATTGAAATCCATTCAGCAAAAATACAGTAACCGTTGTTTCTTCCTTCCGCAATTGGTTTAAAAACTGATCTTGAATGTTTATTGCCATTGCTTCGTCCTCCTCTTTTTCTCTACATTACGTTTATATATTCGATTGAAAGCGAAACTTTCCTTCTATGTAATGCAAAATTTCATTCACTCGCGTCGCAAACTTCGTATCATCCGTCATATCAAACCATTGAACGGGCATTTGATTACGAAACCATGTAAGTTGGCGCTTCGCATAACGACGAGAGTTTTGTTTCAACTGTTCGATTGCTTCTTCAAGCGTAATTAACCCATCAAAATATGCATATAACTCCTTATAACCGATCGCTTGAATCGCTTGGCAGTCACGCACACCTTGGTCATACAATCGTTTCACTTCTTCAATCAATCCTTGAGCAATCATTTCATCTACTCGCCGATTAATGCGTTCATATAGTTTTTCTCGTTCCATCGTCAACCCAATGAGCGCAACGTTGTAAACGAGTTGTCGTTTTTGTTCTTTTAACCATTCCGTCATCGTTTTTCCTGTGCAATGGTAAATTTCTAAGGCACGTATGACACGTCGGACGTTATTTGGATGTATACGCTCAGCACTTATCGGATCAATGTGCCTAAGTCGCTCATAAAGCTCATCCGATGAACATTGCTCTAACGCTTGTCGATATGAATCGTTTGATGGTGCATCCGAAAATTGATAATCATAAATAACAGATTGAATGTATAACCCTGTACCCCCAACGATTATCGGGAGCTTTCCCCGATTCGTAATATTTGTAATAAGGGAGCGAGCGAGCGTCTGAAACTCCGCCACAGAAAAAGATTCATACGGCTCCTTTATATCAATTAAATGATGGGGAATGCCTTCCATTTCTTCTGAACGAATTTTTGCGGTTCCAATATCTAATCCTTTATATATTTGCATCGAGTCACCATTAATAATTTCCCCTTGTAAACGCTTGGCTAGCTCTATGCTCATTTTCGTTTTCCCCACAGCCGTTGGACCAATTAACACAACGACTTTCTCTCCCATATAATACCACTACTTTCCATTCTAATTCACATTCATTTATTATAGACAAACAATATACATTTTATCATCTATGTTCAAAAAATTTTAGTTCCAAAAGCGAACGAAAAACATCCGCTTTTTTACATGACACGTTTAAACATTTTTTCTAACTCATAAGTAGAAAAGTGAATCATAATTGGCCGACCGTGCGGGCATGTAAATGGATCGCTCGTTTTCCGCAACGATTCAAGCAACGCAAATATTTCATCGTTGCGCAAAAATTGATTTGCTTTAATGGATTGTTTACAACTCATCATAATCGCTGCTTTTTCACGCAACTGTTTGATGTCCACTTTTTTCATCACTAACACTTGCTTAATCATTTCTTCAATAATTGTTGCTTCTTCCCCTTTTGGAAACCATTGAGGATGCGAACGGACAATAAAACTGTTATGGCCAAATGGCTCTAAAAATACGCCACACGCAGCTAAGTGATCGCGATGACTGTCAATGAGCAAATATTCACTTGATGAATAAGTAAACGTCAACGGGATAAGCAACGGTTGTAACTCATTTGTGACCATTGCTAATTTTTCGCGAAAATATTCATATTTGATTCGCTCTTGTGCAGCATGTTGATCAATAATGTACAATCCATTTTCATTTTGGGCTAAAATATACGTCCCGTGCATTTGTCCAATCGGATATAATGGCGGAATGCGTTCTTGATCCATCTCTCCTGTTACATGTTCGCTTGGAACAACGGATTCTACATCAAGCGGCTTGACATCTTGATCACGAACACGTTCGTCACTTTTCTCCAACACGATTCGCTCTTCTGTTTTCTTTTCTTGATCACGATATATCTCCGTTACACGTGGTGACATCGTATTTGATTCTTTCACGATATGTTCAAACGAAAACGTTTGTTGTTCTGCTTTCGTTTTTTCTACTCGCGGTGCCGTTACCTCAGGAATTAACGTCTTTTTTTGAAATGATTGGCGAATCGTTTGTTGAACAAGCTCGTTTAACTCGGCTTCTTTACTAAAACGTACTTCTAACTTTGCCGGATGAACGTTCACATCCACAAGAAGCGGATCCATAACAATATTTAAAAATGCAATCGGATGTCGTCCGATTGGAAGAAGCGTATGATACCCTTCTTCAATCGCTTTATATAACGAATAGTTTTTAACATATCGCCCATTTACAATCGTAGTCATATAGTTACGGGAAGCGCGCGTCACCTCAGGTAAAGCAACGTAACCGTCAATGGTAAAATCGATCGTTTCTGCATGGATGGCAACCATTTTTTTAGCCGCATCAAATCCGTAAATAGCTGCTAACACTTGCCGAACATCACCGTTCCCGTTCGTATAAAACAGCTGTTTCCCATTATGTGTTAATCGAAAAGAAATATGTGGGTGCGCAAGAGCTAAGCGATTCATGACATCAACAATATGACCAAGTTCCGTATGAATCGTTTTCATATATTTTAAGCGAGCTGGCGTATTGAAAAATAAATGCGAAACCGTGATATCCGTTCCTTTTCGACTGCTTGTCCGACCATGTTGCACAAGCTCTCCTCCTTTTAAGACGATCAACGTCCCTGGCCCTTCACCTGTGCTTGACTTTAACTCTAAATGTGAGACCGAAGCAATACTCGGTAATGCCTCTCCTCTAAAACCGAGCGTACGGATGCGGAACAAATCGGACTCATCTTTAATTTTGCTTGTTGCGTGTCGTTCGAACGCTAAAAAACAGTCTTCCTCTTCTAACCCATCCCCGTTATCAATCACGCGAATTTTCGCCAATCCCGCTTCTTCTAACTCGACTTCAATGATGGTGCTATGAGCATCAATCGCATTTTCAACAAGCTCTTTTACGACAGAAGCGGGACGTTCAACGACTTCCCCTGCCGCAATTTTATTTGCTAATGCATCATCAAGTTTACGAATTTTCCCCACGTTTTCCCTCCTTTCACTTTAATAGCTTTTGGATTTCATATAGTTTATTCATCGCTTCAAGCGGTGTCATATCAAGCAAATTAAGCGACTGAATGCGCTTGATCACTTCTCTCTCTTTTTTCGATGCACTCGAACGCCCTTCATTTTGCTGCTCCTCAAACATGCTTAGTTGCTCAAACTTCTCTCTATTTTCTTTAATGATCGTCATCTGATTTGTTTCAAACTCGCGTAAAATTTGTTCTGCCCGCTGAATTAATTCTGGCGGCAGCTTTGCTAATTGCGCTACATGAATACCGTAACTTTTATCTGCCGGCCCTTCTTTCATTTTATGCAAAAAAATAACGGTTCCGTTTTCTTCAATCGCGCTAACATGAACATTTTTTAAACGTGGCAATTGTTTTTCAAGTGCTGTTAATTCATGATAGTGCGTACTAAATAACGTTTTTGCGCCAATTCGGTCGTGAATGTATTCAATCATCGCTTGAGCAAGCGCCATGCCATCGTATGTGGATGTTCCGCGGCCAATTTCGTCAAACAAAATAAGACTATTTTGTGTCGCGTGAACGATCGCGTTACGCGCCTCTAACATCTCAACCATAAATGTACTTTGGCCTGCAACTAAATCGTCAGCTGCTCCGATTCTCGTAAACACTTGATCAAAAATCGGCAATATCGCTTTTTCCGCTGGAACAAAACATCCGATTTGCGCCATAATAGCTGTTAATGCAATTTGACGCATGTACGTGCTTTTTCCAGACATATTCGGTCCTGTAATAAGCAATATTTCTCGTTCATCATCCATATAACAATCGTTTGGAACATAAATATTTGATCCTAATACTTTTTCAACAACAGGATGGCGTCCTTGTTGAATAACAAGACGGCGATCATCGGAAAACTGCGGTTTAGAGTAGTTATATTTTTCGCTAACCGTTGCAAAACATTGTAAAACATCCAATTGACTAATGTATTTCGCTAATTTTTGCAGACGTACAATGTATTGTTTCACTTGTTCACGAATCGAAACAAACAACTCATATTCAAGTTCCATGCTTTTTTCTTCTGCTTCTAAAATAAGTGCCTCTTTTTCTTTCAACTCTTTTGTCACAAAACGTTCAGCATTAGCTAATGTTTGTTTACGCTCATACCGTCCTTCTGGCAACAAATGCAAGTTTGCTTTTGTTACTTCGATATAGTATCCAAACACTCGGTTATAACCAATCTTTAACGATTTAATTCCAGTTAATTCCCGTTCTTTCGCTTCTAACTGCGCAATCCATGTTTTTCCGTTCCGACTAGCATCTCGAAATCGATCCAACGCTTCGTTATAACCATCTTTAATGATTCCACCTTCTTTAACAGATAGTGGTGGATTTTCTTCAATCGCTGCTTCTAACAATTGGACAAGTTCTTCACATGCATCAAGATGTTGTGCGAATAATTGAACGTTTTCGTCTTCAATTTGCATAAGAAGCGCAACAATCAACGGCACTTGTTTTAACGATTTTTTCAATTGAATTAAGTCGCGCGCATTGACATTTCCAAATGCAACACGTCCAGCTAATCGTTCTAAATCATATACTCCGCGAAGATATTCGCGCAATTCTTGCCGCTCGAAATAGTGCAAAAGAAGCTGCTCAACAAGATGCCATCGCTGCTCAATTTTTTCACGATCTAACAACGGGTGATCAATCCATTGCTTCAGCAATCGTCCTCCCATTGCTGTCATCGTTTCATCAAGAAGCCAAAAAAGCGAACCCGTTTTGCCTTTTGTGCGCATCGTTTCGGTTAACTCTAAATTTCGTTTGGAATATACATCCATTTTCATATATGCATCGACTTCATACAATTCTACTGGCTGTAAGTGAGCTAAACTCCGCTTTTGTGTTTTTATTAAATAATTTAATAATCTTCCAAACGTCACAAGTAATTTTTCTTGTTTCAAATGAGAAACAATGGACTCACACACAGGTGGGATAGTTGTTTCATCTTCGCATGAAATCGTAAGAACATATCGTTCTTGCAACGATTGACATTGCTCTTTATACGCAGTTGCAACGACAATTTCTTTCGTGCCAATAGAATAAATTTCATTCAATACATCTTCAAACGAACGGAGCATTGTCATGCGACTCTCACCGGTCGTTAAATCTGTATATGCAAGGCCATATGTGCCATCTTTAAATGATGTTAACGAAGCTAAATAGTTGTTTGCTTTCTCTTCAAGTTGCTTCCCTTCCATGATCGTTCCAGGCGTAATGAGTTGTACGACTTCTCGACGCACAACTCCTTTCGCTGTTTTTGGATCTTCGACTTGCTCACAAATCGCGACTTTATATCCTTTGTCAATCAAACGTTCGATGTACATGGCGGCTGAATGATAAGGCACCCCGCACATCGGTACGCGCTCTTCGCCTCCACCGTCACGACTTGTCAGAGTAATTTCTAACTCTTGGGATGCTTTAATTGCATCTTCAAAAAACATTTCGTAAAAATCACCGAGGCGAAAAAACAGAAAAGCGTCTTTATATTGTGACTTAATCGCTAAATATTGTTGAATCATCGGTGTATAAGCCATCATCTTTCCTCCAACGTCCGAGATATTGACTTCAATTATTATAACAAAAAATAAAAACTAGGAAGAATAAACTTCCTAGTTTTTATTGCTTCCTTCTTGAAGAAGCTCTTCATCTAACTGTTCTAATTCCGCCTCAATATCTTCCTCTATTTCGTCTGATGATGTATCGACGACTGCAATACGTACTTTTGTTTCTCCGATGACTTCTGCAACAAACTCTCGCTCTACTTCAACAGTTACTTTGTTTCCAGTTGAAGCAATCGTACATTCTAAACAATTTGGTTGTTGAACAACGCGCGCGATCACTTCTTGTTCTTCACTAATGAGCTCTTCGTTACGATACTTTAACGAAATCACATCGGTGTACGATACAGTTTCTGTGAGCACTTCCGTTTTTGTATTGTCGTCGTACGAATACCAAACGTTCACATCATACTTGCCATGAATTTCAACACTACGATCCACTTTTTTTGCTTCGTACCGATGATTAATAATCCAGCAACCGAGCACGCTCGTTGGACGATGTTTCGCGGAAACTGTATGCGTCGATTGCGTAAACTTTCGCCCTTTTCCCACAACCGCCTTTGTAATAATCTCTCTGTATTGGGACATGAAACAAACCCTCCTCAAAAATGCATTGTTCATTTTATCCTATGCACTAGAAACACAAAAGTGTACATAAAAAAACAATCATTCCGTATAGTTCATTGTATGCGGCCGATTCAAAATATGTACGAAAAACATAAAAAAAGAGCCCATGAAAAAATGGACTCTTCAATGACAATGGCCACAATGACTATGTTTCACTTGGGCTCCTGTTTCCCCTCGCAACACATCTCCGCCCGTTGATGTAATAATTTCATCTGTTACTGTCTTTGAAATAGTGGAAGCAACAAGTTGCAATAAATCGTTAATTTCTACTTGCGATTGTTTAAATTGTTCTACAATTGGAATTTCCGATAGCTGTTCGTAAATCTCATCAATTTCTGCTTCCACTTTTTTTAACGCTTCTGTTTTCCCATAATGTTGCAAGTTTACAGCTTGTTTTTGTAATGATTTAATTTTAGCAATCATCGTGCGCACTTTTTCATTTTCATGAATTTTCGCTTCTGCTTGTTTAAAAATCCCAACTTCTTCTGTTTCAGCAATCATTTTAGCTAATTCTTTCGCTTTTTGTACAATGTCATCTTTTGTATATTTCGCCACGTTATTTCACCTCAATCGCTTCTTCTACCATTTCTCCGTTTAATGTCCACGTTTTTGCTTCGGTAATCCGCACTTTTACAAGTTGACCAATCGCAGACTTTGGCCCGATGAAGTTGACGAGTTTGTTTTTGCGCGTATATCCAGCAAGAACATCCGGATTGTTTTTACTTTCCCCCTCTACTAACACTTCGACAACTTGTCCTTCATATTCCTTCATTTTTTTTGCGGAAATTTCATTTACTAATGCGTTTAATCGTTGTAAACGTTCTTTTTTCACTTCCATCGGTACGTTGTCGGCCATTTTTGCTGCTGGCGTTCCTTCACGTGGCGAGTAAATGAACGTAAATGCAGAATCAAATTCAACCTCGCGATATAGCGACAACGTTTCTTCAAATTGTTCATCCGTTTCGTTCGGGAACCCGACGATGATGTCTGTTGTGAGCGCTACACCAGGAATCGCTTCTTTAATTTTGCGAACAAGCTCTAAATATTGTTCGCGTGTATATTTGCGCGCCATCATTTTTAATACTTCACTACTTCCCGATTGAACTGGCAAATGAATGTGCTCGACTAAATTTCCACCTTTAGCCAATACTTCGATTAAACGATCATCAAAATCACGCGGATGGCTTGTTGTGAAACGAATGCGTGGAATATCAATTTTGCGTAACTCATCCATTAAATCACCAAGACCATATTTCATATCAGTGAAGTCTTTTCCATACGCATTCACGTTTTGCCCTAATAAAGTAATTTCTTTATATCCTTGTGCTGCTAAATGCCTCACTTCTTGGATAATATCTTCTGGACGACGGCTACGTTCTTTTCCGCGCGTATACGGAACAATACAGTACGTACAAAACTTATCACAACCGTACATAATATTGACCCATGCTTTAATGTTTCCTTTTCGCACTTTTGGTAAGTTCTCGATGACGTCGCCTTCTTTTGACCATACTTCAACAACCATTTCTTTCGACATATACGCTTCTTTCAAAATATACGGAAGACGATGAATATTGTGCGTACCGAAAATCATATCAACGTATTGGAATTGTTTTAAAATTTTATTGACGACCGATTCCTCTTGCGACATACAGCCACATACACCAAGCAATAAATCAGGGTTGTTTTGCTTCAATGGCTTTAAGTGACCAATTTCTCCGAATACTTTGTTCTCCGCATTTTCACGAATCGCACACGTATTTAATAAAATGACGTTCGCATCTTCTGGACGATCGGTCGGTTCATAACCGAGCGCCATAAAAATTCCAGCCATCACTTCTGTATCGTGTTCATTCATTTGACAGCCATACGTACGAATGTAAAACTTACGACCGTTCCCCATGCCACGAAACTCTTCAGGAATAGAAAAATCTTTATGATATTTCACTTCCTCTTTTCCGCGTTTTTTTGCTTCTTTCAAAGATGGTGGCACAAATACGGTTGAAAAATATTTTTCATAGTCTTGACTTGTTTTTTGCTTTAGACGTTGTAAATTGCCATCCAAAGCGGATTTTTTGTCCGTTGGATGATCCGTCTCAATTTGTGCTGTGTACTGTAAACGTTGTTTTTCGTTCATCGTTATTCTCCTTTCTTTTATTCATACATGCACACTAACATAGTATATTATTTTCCGGGCTTTTAAACAATGTTTTTCCAATCGAGTAGGAGGAGGTGA
>NZ_JBCNEQ010000056.1:0-1723 GCF_050480245.1 Bhargavaea massiliensis
TTGAGAACGAAGCAGGGAGGGAGACCGATGCGCGTCTTGTATGAACGCTGTAGGCGAACAGTGCCAGGCACTGTTCGCCTAGTGAAATATACATCCCTTTATCGCAACAATTAACCTTAACGTTTTTTGTAAATTGAATTATTTGTAAAAATCTATCTAAAAAGAAAAAGGGGGAATTTGTCCCCCCACTTAAATGATAGATTTCACCTCTAATGTATAAGGCTTTAACTCCTTTTCTAATAAAATTCTGGCAATATCGTCTGTATTTGAAGTAATTATTAACTCTTGAGGAGTACGACCAAAACTAATTAACAATTTTTCGTGTTCTCCTTCTAACAAAATAGCTATACCTGCTTCAAAAGTGAAATGAAGAGTATTAGAGTTAGCTTTACAATAATAGTTTTCTTCTAAAAAAGTAATCAATTTAAACCCATTTGGAGACTGCATATCTTTAATTTTTATAAATTCTGGTTTTTCTTTAGGATTAAACGAATACAGTTTCGGTATTTCTTTTTCCTTTACAATGACAAGATGATCAATTTCTGCATTATAGTTTATCTCCGTTTGTTCTGCTGTAACTAAATAAAACTCTCTATCGCCTATCTGCAATAATACTTGAAGACAGCTAATAACTTCACTATAGTTAGAAAGAAGGTCTAGCCCATCCGTAAACACCGTTACATGTTTGGACTGCGAAATACGATATAAGTTATCAAGTTTCGTTTGAATAGGAATCACATAATGTGTCATAGATGACATATTTTACACCTCACTTAAAAGTGTATATCCTCGTAAATACCACCTCGTTTGAAATCTAAGTTGATCTTTAATGTCCCATCCTTTCTCCTTGTATACCGAATTTGATATCTTCCGTCAGGAGTAAATCTCCTAATAGTATTTCCTTTAGAGAATTGTTTCACTTTTTTTCTCTTTGTATAGTGCCTAAATATACTTTTGGCTACTGCCTTTCCTCCAGGCAGGTCAGTGTTGATTCTAGTTTTATGCTTTTTAGGGTTTTTACCAAGAAGTCTGACAAATCTAACATATTTTCCTGTATTTCTAACAAGTTTAACTTTTCCTCCACCAACAAAACCGATAGCCGCCGTAGCTGCGACACATTTCCATCCTTTTCCTGATTTGTATGCCTTATACACTTCATACGCCGTAAACCCTGCGCTGATGGCATTGATCACCAACCAAACAAAATGCCCATCCGGATCCACCAACATCACCGGATTGTTATTTGCGTACGTGTATCCATTCTGCGTCAAGATATCGTCCGCATCCCCCGGGTCTGGATCCAAGGATAGGAACACACCTTGTTCTGGGCGATAATACCGGGCGATCAGGTAATAAAGACCCGTTTCTTTGTCATATTGGTATCCCGCATATCGGTATGGGTTTTCCTCCGCCAAGGCACCGGATTGAGAGAGAATATTCCCCCATGCATCGTATTGATAACGGGCAACGATGTTTCCTTGTTCATCCGTCAGGGCGATGACATCGCCATGCGCGTTATAGTGGTAAAAATACGTCGCATTGCTTTTTTTATGGCAAGGAGTTGCCCGTTTTCTCCGTATATATATGATCTTACCACATTTCCATCCACATCGGTTTCATACAGAACGTTTAGGCTGTCCCCTTGGTAATGGTAGTTCGTAACGACGCCATTCACGTTCTTTTGAATTCGTCAACTGTCTTCACTGTACAATAAAAAGGTTAT
>NZ_JBCNEQ010000057.1:0-16125 GCF_050480245.1 Bhargavaea massiliensis
CACCTCCTCCTACTCGATTTGTTGTCAAATGACAGTAGTCTACAAATAGGAATTTTTGTTATGATTAAAGTTAGAAGAGATGAAAGAACAAGAAAAAACGGGGGAAACAGTATGAGCAAGTTAACGCTACAAGAACTTGAATCTCATCTTTGGGAATCTGCGAATATATTGCGTGGTAGTATTGATTCTTCTGATTATAAAAACTATATCTTCGGAATGCTGTTTTTAAAACGATTAAACGATGTGTTTGTCGAAACCGCTGAGCGGATTGAAAAAGAAGAAGGGGAAGATTACGGTTGGTATGATCGCGATGAACACCAATTTTTCGTACCTGAGAAAGCACGTTGGAGTTATATTCAATCCCATTCGCAAGACGTGGGGGCGGTTATTAATAAAGCCTTTGAACTATTGGAAGATGAAAATCCTTCCCTACAAGGGGTATTAGCGAATATTGACTTTAACGATAAAGAGAAATTATCAGATAAAACAATTCTTCAATTAGTACAGCACTTCTCACAAATTGACTTACGCAATGAAAACTTATCAGAACCTGATATCCTTGGTCGTGCTTATGAATATCTTATCAAGCAGTTTGCTGACGATGCAGGGAAAAAAGGTGGCGAGTTTTATACGCCAAGCCAAGTCGTTAAATTAATTGTCAAACTAATTAAACCTGAAGAAGGTATGCGTGTATGCGATCCAACCGCAGGGTCTGGTGGAATGCTCATTCAATCGGTTGACTATATAAAAGAAAAAGGCGGCAATCCGCGCAACATTACATTGCATGGACAAGAGAAAAACTTAAATACATGGGCGATTTGTAAAATGAATTTGTTGCTTCATGGCTTAAGCGACCATGAAATTAAAAAAGGCGATACGATTCGCGAACCGAAACTATTAGACGAAAATGGCGAGCTCCTATTATATGATCGCGTCATTGCTAATCCTCCGTTTAGCTTAAAAAACTGGGGACGTGAGGAAGCAGAAGCAGACGCATTTAACCGTTTCCGTTTTGGTTTACCGCCAAAAAACGCAGGAGACTATGCGTTTATTCAACATATGATTGCCACACTCAACGATGAAGGAAAAGCGGGAGTTGTTATGCCACACGGCGTTCTTTTCCGTGGCGGAGCGGAAGGGAAAATTCGTCAAGGTATCTTAGAAGAAGATTTAATTGAAGCGATTATTGGTTTACCAGCGAACTTATTCTACGGAACAGGTATTCCAGCATGTATCCTTATCATCAACAAAAACAAAGAAGAGCATAAAAAAGGAAAAGTTCTTTTCATTGATGCATCACGGGACTATCAAGAAGGAAAAAATCAAAATGTTCTTCGTGATGAAGATATTCAAAAAATCGTTAGCACATATGATGCATGGAAAGATGTCGAGAAATATAGCCGTGTCGTTACACTAGAGGAAATTAAAGAAAATGACTACAACTTAAACATCGCCCGCTATATTGATACAATCGAAGAAGAAGAGGAAATTGATGTCGCAGAAGCACTTCGTCAACTTCGTCAACTCGAACAAGAACGGGATGAAATCGAGAAGGTGATGTATGGGTATTTAAAGGAGTTGGGATTTTAAATGCCTGCGTCAAAATGGATTAATGTTCAATTAAAGGATATCGCTGAATTAAAATACGGAAAGTCCCCTAAGGATGTCAAGGTAGAGAGTTCTCCTTATCCGATTTATGGTACCAGTGGTATTAACGGATTCGCAGAAAAACCTCTCTTCAAGGGACCAGTAATATTAGTTGGTCGAAAAGGAACAATCGATAAACCCATTTATATTAGCGAAGATTGTTGGATAATTGATACAGCATTTGGTCTTGTGCATGATGATGAAAAGGTTGACATAAAGTGGTTATATTACTTTCTAGATAACTATAAACTTGAACGTCTTAACGAAGCTACAGGAGTTCCTAGTTTAAGTAAAGCAAATCTGGATAATATACAAATCCCTTTACCTACTAAACAAGAACAACGCAAAATCGCAGCCATTCTCTCCTCCGTTGATGAAGCGATCGAGAAAACAGAAGCCATCATCGAGCAAACGGAGAAAGTGAAAAAGGGGCTAATGCAACAGTTGCTTACAAAAGGAATTGGGCATACGAAGTTTAAAAAGACAGCGATTGGCGAGATTCCGGAGCAGTGGGAGATTAGAAAATTAAACCAAGTTTCTACTCGTATTACTGAGAAGAATAAAGGAAAAACGGATAGAGTATTAACGATATCTGGACTGCACGGCTTAGTTAGCCAAACAGAGTATTTTAATAAATCGGTGGCGAGCAAAAATATTGATGGTTACTATTATTTAAGGAAGGGTGACTTTGCATATAATAAAAGTTATTCTGATGGTTACCCGTTGGGTGCTATAAAAATGCTTGAGAGGTACCCGGATGGGGTTGTTTCAACTCTGTATATATGCTTTAGAATTAATGAAAATATGTGTAAAGATTATTTTAGATACTATTTTGAGAGTAATTTGTGGAACTCGGAAGTAAGTGCAATTGCTCCAGAGGGTGGAAGAAGTCATGGTTTATTAAATGTAGGAGTTAATGACTTCTTTAATATTTTTATACCTATACCGCCTATTGAGGAACAGTACAAAATTTCTAGCATCATTAGATCTGTTGAAAATAAAGAGAAACTTGAACTTGAGAAGTTAGAAAAGTTAAAAACAATAAAAATGGGACTCATGCAAGTCCTGCTCACAGGCAAAGTGCGTGTCAAAGTCGATGATGAGGTGATGTCACAGTGACCGCCGCAAGTGAATGGAATGAGTTAAACCTCGTGGAAAAACGTTTGATTCATCAGCTTCAAGAGTTGGGCTATGAACATATCACAGGCTCAGCTCTTGAGTCTGAACGTGATTCGTTAAGTGAAGTCATTTTGAAGGAACGGTTAAAGAAAGCAATTCAACGTTTGAATCCATGGATTGACGAGAACAACCTTGCCCGCATGATTTACAACATTACTCACATCGAAGCAACAGGATTAATGCAAGCGAATGAAAAGTTTCATGAAATGCTTGTGAACTACATTTCGATTCAACAAGATCTAGGAAAAGGGAAAAAGAATCAAACGGTGAAACTCATTGATTTTGATAACCCTTATAACAATGAATTTCTTGTTGTTGACCAGTTCCGTATTCAAAATGCAAGGGGCACGATTCGTCCTGACGTTGTTATTTTTGTGAATGGATTGCCTTTAGTCGTAATTGAATGTAAAAGCCCAACGTTACAAGAAGATACACAAATTTCTAAGGCGGTCAACCAATTACGCCGCTATCAAGAAACGCATGAGCAGCTGTTCTACTATAACCAATTTATGATTGCGACAAGCAATTATCGAGCGAAAGCAGGAACGATTGGTGCGAAAGTGCAACATTACGGCGAGTGGAAAGATCCGTATCCAAGAACGGTGCCTGAACTTGGCGACTCCCCAACAAAACAAGACATTTTAGTGGCAGGGATGTTAGCAAAAGAAAACTTGCTTGATTTGATTCAAAACTTCATTGTCTTTGAAGTTGATGGCGGTCGGGTCATTAAAAAGATTGCTCGTTATCAACAATTCCGTGCGGTCAATAAAGCGATTCATCGCATTTTACATGCAAAAACACCAAAAGATCGCGGTGGGGTGATTTGGCATACGCAAGGTTCAGGTAAATCGTTAACCATGTTATATTTAGCCGTAAAACTTAGAAGAATTAAAGAGTTGCAAAACCCAACGATTGTCGTTGTAACCGACCGTAAAGATTTGGATGACCAAATTACAAAAACATTCCGTAAATGCGGCTTTCCTAATCCGCAACAAGCGGAAAGCGTTAAAGACCTTAAAAGGCTATTACAACAAGGACCTGGTTCAACGATTATGACGCTTGTGCAAAAGTTCCAACCAGACAAAGATCAAGACGAGTATCCAGAACTTTCAAGGTCGGAAAATATTTTTGTGCTAGTCGACGAGTCGCACCGTACGCAATACAAAGGTTTAGCGATGAACATGCGGAAAGGATTGCCGAATGCATGTTACCTTGGATTTACAGGAACACCGATTGATAAAGAAGATAAAAGTACAACACGAACGTTTGGCTCTTATATTGACAAATATACGATTGAACAAGCGGTCGATGATGGGGCAACCGTTCCAATCTTCTACGAAGCTCGAATGGTTAACCTTCATTTGCAAGGCGAGTCACTAGATCGCTTATTTGATCGTAAATTTAGCGACTATAGCGAAGAAGACCGTGAGCGAATAAAAAAGAAATATGCAGATGAAGAAGCCATCTTAGCGGCTCCGGGCCGCATTGAGCAAATTGCTTTAGATATTGTGGAACACTTTGAAAATTATATCTTACCAAACGGTTTTAAAGCGCAAGTGGTGGCGGTGAACCGTGAAGCGGTGGCGATTTATAAACAAAAGCTAGATGAACTCATTAATGGAAAATATGAAACAGCATTAATTATTTCAACAGGTCCCGAAGATAAAAACAATGAATTATTAAAAGACTACTCCCTTTCTCGTGAAGAAGAAAAACAATTAATTGAACGCTTCAAAAAGCCGTTTGAAGAAGATAAACTAGCGATTTTAATTGTTTGTGATAAACTTCTAACAGGCTTTGACGCACCAATCGAACAAGTGATGTACTTAGATAAACCGTTAAAAGAGCATAACCTTCTTCAGGCAATCGCTCGTACAAACCGTACGTATGAAGGAAAAACGTATGGGCTTATTGTTGACTACTTTGGGGTATCGAAATTTTTAGAGAAGGCGCTCGCGATTTTCTCTAAACAAGATATTCAAGGAGCGCTGTTGCCGATTGAAAGCGAGTTGCCAAAGTTAAAACAAGCCCACCGAAAAGCGATGAGCTTTTTTGACTATATTAACCGAAGCGATGCCGATGCGTGCGTTCAAGTATTAGAGCCTGAAGATGTGCGTCATGAGTTTGAAAAAGCGTTTAAAGAGTTTTCCAAACGAATGGATATGATTTTACCGAACCCTGAAGCTTCTCCATATGTAGAAGACTTAAAGTTTTTAGGGAAAGTACGGCAAATGGCAAAAACGTTATATCGTGACGAACAAATGGACATTTCCGAGTGTGGCGAGAAGGTCAAACAATTAATCGCAGAGCATTTATATGCTGAGTCTGTCGAAGTCATCCATGAACCAATTGATATTTTGTCCAATAAGTTTGATGAGCGGTTGGAAAAAGCCCCTTCAAAAGAAGCACAGGCGGCGGAAATGGAACATGCGATTCGTCATGAGATTAAAGTGAAGCTGGAAGAAAACCCTGTATACTACACGTCGTTAAGGGAAAAACTTGAACAATTAATCGAAGCAAGACGGAAAAAAATGATGGATATCGCTGAATTGGTAGAAAAGCTACGCAGCATGGTCAACGATATGCGTAATGTCAACCAACAAGCACAAAACCTTGGCTTTACACGGGAACAATATCCATTTTACCAGTTGTTTCAACAAATTCTTCCAGATGAAGAACATAAAGATACAATCGATGCGTTGACGCATCTTGTGACAGACATGATTGCCGAGGAAAGTCAAGTCATTGATTGGATAAACAAAGAAGATGTAAAACGAGAAATGCGGAAGAAAATTAAGAAGCAGTTGCGGGCAAGTGTTATCCCTAAAGATCAGATAGAAAATGTAACGCAACAGATTATGTCATTAGCGATGGTTCATTATAAACGATAAACGTATGAAAGCCTCCTACCAATCTAGGGAGGCTTTCGTCATTTATAAAGTTAAGGTTGGGCCATTGATACGCAACCATTCTTTTCTTTGTTCATAGTCCGATATCACAGATTTAACAAAATGCCAAAAATCATTGGAGTGATTCGGATATTTAATATGTGCTAATTCATGTACTAATAAATAATCGATAATCGGCATTGGTGCCATCATAATTCTCCAGTTTAAATATATGGCTCCTTCGTTTGTACATGTTCCCCATCGCATTTTTTGTTCTTTTAATTTAATTTTAGCAGGAGTTACCCCCATTTTAGGGCAATAAATTTTTAAACGTTCTTGTAGTTTCATTTCTCCGTACAGAATATACCAATCTTTGAACGCTTGTTGGAAAAATGAGATTCTTTCTTCTTCTGTTAAATGCGGTGGCACCGTGGCAATAAATTTCCCTTGTTTAAACATAAGAACCGGCTTTGTAACTTCTTCACTTTTATATACTTTTAACCGATAATTGCGCCCTAAATAAGCAAATTTCTCTCCACTTACAAACTCTTTTGGGGCAGGGGGATCAGAAATTTGATTTAACGCCTGCCATTTATCAATAATCCATGGAGCTTTTTTATAAAGGATAGAATGTAAAAGTGTAGGCTCTATCCCCTCAGGAGCTACGACTTTTACCCCCTCTAACCATTCAACCGATATCGTCACATCCCGCTTTTCCGGCTTATACTCTACTGCATAATCTATTGTTGTCTTGCCATATTGAAAGCTAGGCATAGAAATACTGACTCCTTCGTTCCCTTAATTGTCTTTCATTTTAACTTTGGGAAAGCAAAAGGTCAATTGCGAACGGTGCCAGGCACCGTTCGTAAGGAATATGCTCTTTTCGCCAAAAAACAAGCAAAATCGTTGACAAAATGACATTCGCTGAATAAGATAAGATTAAAAGTTGGTTTAGGGAAAAATTATAACCTCTGTACAAATTGTTAATAGGAGGGAAACTGTTATGACTCAAGCAAAACTCGAACGTTTATGTGATGCTCAACCAGGAGAACGTTTTCGTATCACAAAGATTAATATAGAAGGAACAATGAAGCGGAGACTGCTTGATTTAGGGTTTGTGCCCGGCTGTGAAGTAACAGTCTTGCAAAAAAGTCCGTTAGGTGACCCAACGGCTTATCGTGTCAGCCATACGACCATTGCTTTAAGAAAGGAAGAAAGTTCTAATATTTACGGGGAGAGGATCGGCAATGAATAATCGTGAATATACGATTGCACTCGCAGGAAATCCAAATACAGGAAAAAGTACGTTATTTAACGTGTTAACGGGCTTGCGGCAACATACAGGAAACTGGCCGGGGAAAACGGTCGTTCACGCCGAAGGCTTTTTCACCTATAAAGATGAACAATATCGAATCATCGATCTTCCCGGAACGTATTCGTTATACTCTAACTCCGTGGACGAAGAAGTGGCGCGGGATTTTATCATTTTTGCCAAGCCTGATGTTACGCTCGTCGTGTTGGATGCAACGGCGCTGGAGCGAAATTTGAATTTAGCGTTGCAAGTATTAGAAATGACCGACCGTGTCATCGTCTGCCTCAACTTAATGGACGAAGCGAAAAAGAAAGGAATTGTCATTGATATCGCTAAACTTTCCAAAAAACTAGGCGTTCCGGTTGTACCGCTTGCGGCGCGTAATAAAGAAGGCATCGAGGAATTGCTCGAAACAATCGTCCGGATGGTTCACGGGGAAATCAAAACAAAACCGATCGTTGTTTCATACAGTCGCGCGATCGAAGAAAAGATCACCAAACTTCTCCCGCTTGTTAAAGAAATTGTCGGGGAGGAATATCCGGCGCGCTGGGTTGCGCTTCGTTTATTAGACGGAGATACGTCATTGCTTCACGCCTTGCAGCATCAGCCGCATCATTTGTTAAAGGGGGTGCCGAACTATGCGTGCCACTGTTCCGCTAAATCCATTTGATGAATTGATGGATTATGCGAAAAGTTTATCGGACGGCGATACAAGGGAACAAATTGTTTCCGCTATTTTCCAAACATCAAGAGACATTTGCAAAGAAACTATTACGTACACAAAACGTGAAAAGCTGCATGAAACCGAAAAGCTCGATCGTATTTTTACTTCAAAAATCTGGGGATTTCCTATTATGCTCGCCATGCTTGCCGTCGTTATTTATATCACAATCGCTGGCGCAAACGTTCCTTCTTCGCTGCTCGCTGAATTTTTCGGATGGTTTGAAGGATATATAACGCTTGCTCTTGAGAAAATGCATGCCCCAGAGTGGCTGCACGGAATTCTCGTGCTAGGATTGTACCGTGGCACAACGTGGGTCGTGAGCGTCATGTTGCCGCCGATGGCGATTTTCTTCCCGATTTTTGCTTTGCTCGAAAACTACGGATATCTTCCACGCGTTGCTTTTAACATGGACCGGTTATTTAAAAAGTCAGGAGCGCACGGAAAGCAGTCGCTGACGATGGCGATGGGGTTCGGCTGCAACGCTGCGGCGATCATGTCCACAAGAATTATCGAGTCGCCACGTGAACGAATGCTGGCCATTTTAACGAACAACTTTGTCCCTTGCAACGGCAGATGGCCGACGTTAATTTTGCTTGCTTCATTATTTATGGCAGCTGGCTATACAGGTGGCTGGAAGACGTTGATGACAGCAAGTGTGGTCGTCGCGATGGTCGTATTTGGAATCGTCGTCACCCTCACCGTTTCCTGGGTGTTATCCAAAACCGCGTTACGCGGCATGCCGACCCATTATACGCTCGAACTTCCGCCATACCGGCGGCCAAAAATATGGGATACGATTGTTCGCTCCACATTGGATAAATCCATTTACGTCTTAAAGCGGGCTGTAACAGTCGCTGCTCCAGCTGGCGTGTTGACATGGGTGTTAGCTAACATTCATATCGGTGATACAACAGTCCTTGCTTATGTCGCCCATTTGCTTGATCCGTTTGCCCGCCAGTTAGGACTCGACGGCTACATTTTGATGGCGTTCATTTTAGGGCTCCCTGCCAATGAAATTGTGCTTCCGATTTTATTGATGGGGTATTTATCGACAGGAGCGTTAACCGAAGTTGATGGGCTTCATTCTCTGAAACAAATTTTCCTCGACCACGGCTGGACATGGCTGACGGCGTTAAATATGATGCTGTTTTCGTTGCTTCACTATCCGTGCGGGACAACACTCATCAATATTTATAAAGAAACGAAAAGCAAAAAATGGACGTTTGTGGCGTTCGCACTTCCAACAGGTATTGCGATTGCCGTAACGTTTACAACCGCCCATATCGTACAGTGGCTAGGGCTCCTTTAATGAACATCCCGCTTCCTTAGTTAAAAGGCAAGCGGGATATTTTGTTATACCTCTTTCACTTCCTCTAAATGCGACACATCTGCTTCTACAAGCAACTCCAATCGCCCGTCTTTCACTCGAACGGTTGTAAGACTCGCACCATGCATAAACGGCCGAGCCCAAAGTTCTTCCAGCGGGGCTTGTTTCAGACGAGTCACGATCGTTTTTAAGACAACTCCGTGCGTTACAATTACAATATTGCCGGAACGGTACTCATTGATGATGTCAGTTAATGCAGCAAACGCCCGATTTTGCACGTCACTAAATCGTTCCCCTCGCTTCGGGGCGTACAAGTGCGGCTCATTCCAAAAATGGTGAAACAAAATGGGGTCGAACCGCTGAATTTCGTCATGCGTTTTTCCTTCCCAATCCCCGAGATGGATTTCCCGCAATCTTTCCTCTTGATAAATCGGAATCAACCGCTCCCCACGGATGATCTTTGCTGTATCAAGCGCCCGTCCGCTTGTGCTCGCATAAATTGCTGTCAAATCGACTTCCTCTAACCTTTTCCTAAGCCGGCGCGCATCTTCCCTGCCTTTTTCCGTCAGCGGCGAATCTTGCCAACCTTGCATGCGCTTCTCTATATTCCACTCCGTTTCCCCATGTCTTGTCAAATATAGCATAAGCACGCTAGTCCCCCCTTGTAACATACCCTCTCACCATTACGTGTTAGAGGGCATGTTTGCTCGGTTATATTGCTCAAGCCATTGCTTTAACTTTTCCGCTTCGAGCGATTTGCTGAAATAAAAGCCTTGGGCAAAATCACAGTGCATTTGTTGAAGGAGAGATAATTGGTGATTCGTTTCGACCCCTTCTGCAAGTACTTGAATATCAAGGCTTTTCGCTAAATGAATAATCGTATCGACAATCGTTGCATCTTTTGAATTTTCAACAATCCCTTGAATAAAGCTGCGGTCAATTTTTAACATCGACACCGGCAAATTACGGATATAGGCAAGCGATGAAAAACCGGTACCGAAGTCATCGATCGCCACTTGCACACCGATGTTTTTCAACTCCGTTAAAATATGCCTGCCTGTTTCGATATTTTCCATCAATCCGCTTTCTGTCACTTCTAAAATTAAATGCTCCGGCGCAAAGCCAGTTTCGTTCAATATGTAAATGACATGACCGACCAGTTCTTTTCGATTCAACAAAAATGGAGATAAATTTACCGCTAATTTTAACTGCGGAAAATGGACTTGCCACTCCTTTACTTGCCGGCATGCCTGCTCTAATACCCACAAGGTAATTTCAAAAATAAATCCGCTTTTTTCTGCAAGTGGAATAAATTCAAGCGGCGGAATTTCTCCAAGTTTCGGATGCCGCCAGCGAAGCAACGTTTCTACCCCCATCGCAGAGCCGCTTCCTAATTCGATTTTCGGCTGATAACATAAATAAAATTGTTCACGCATAATTGCAAACGGAAGATCACGCTTAATCACCGCCGCCTGGTTTTGAACGGGCTGGTAAAAATAATAGCCGTTTTTTCCGCGATCTTTCACATAGTAAAGTGCTTGATCGGCATATTTCATCAGTTGTTCTTGGTCGTCCGCATCACTCGGAAAAAACGCAATGCCGATCGAAAGCGTCGATTGAATCATTTGTTTTTCGTAACGGAACGGCTGGTGAAACGCCTGAATCAACCGCTCCGCTAACTCGGACACTTTTTCTTTTGTTGCATTCGTCAACAATAGCACAAATTCATCTCCGCCAATTCGCGCAAAAAAATCATCAGCACGCAACACCGCTTGAACCCGCTTCACCGCCTCTTTTAAAAAATAATCTCCCGCCTGGTGCGAAAAATGATCATTAATCCATTTGAACTTATCAAAATCCAAATAGCATAAGGCAAACGTCGTCTGCGCTTCAACAAGCTGACGTATATATTTTTCAAAATAACTGCGATTGGCAATGCCAGTTAACGAATCAAAATAAGCGAGCTGATGCAATTTTTCTTCATATTTTTTGCGCTCACTAATATTTTTCGCCGTAACAACAATGTAATCAAGCTGATCGTCCTCATTTAAAATCGCTTTTCCATGAGCTTCCATCCATACCCATTCGCCTTGTTGGTTGAGTCTACGAAATTCTACGGTTTGTTGCTCGTTCGTTCCATATAACATTTGTAATTTTTCTTGCAAAAGCAACACATCTTCCGGATGTACGTAACGAAACAAATCGTTCTTCAAGCATTCTTCTCGAACGATACCGAACGTGTTTTCAAAAGAAGGAGAAATATACGTTACTTTTCCTTCATTAGAAAGAATTAAAATGTAGTCGGATGAATGTTCAGCGATGATCCGAAACCATTTTTCGCTTTCTTGCAGCGCCGCTTCCATCTGCTTTTGTTCTGTTCGATCGCGTAATACGCATAAAATAGCGCAAACGTTTTCTAAGCGAACAGTGCCAGGCACTGTTCGTAATTGGTTTGTACTAAATATTTTGCATAAAGGAAACTTTTAGGGTAAAAAAAATTGCTCCTACACTTAGAATTAGATATATGTAAGAGCAAAGAAAATGTTGCCTAAATAAATTGTACCTCCGAAAGAATTTTAGTCAAGGGAAACTTTTATTACTTATTAGTTCTTAGGCTCTCTAAAATATTGAACAAGGTACTGACCTTGTTCAAACCATTTAATAATATTTGAAACTTATGTTTGAATGAATACTCTCCCACTTACGTTAAGCTTAGAAGGGCTATAAAAAGTTCTAACCATAACATTGCCATCACCTTCAATGGTTTAAAAAATCATTTATCAAATACTCTGCATCGGCACCCACTCCTCCAATAAGAGCGGATCCTCTTCGATACTGCCACGGCAATCCTAAGAAATATAATCCTTGTACAGAATCAACCAGCTCCGAAGAGGGTTAGATTCTCATTTCCCCGTGATGGATTTGAGAGGTTTCAATTTGAATGGTTGTATGCTGAATTTTAAAGTGTTCCTCAATAAAATGGATCGCTTCTTGTAAAACCTTTTGGCTGTCTTGATGATCTTCAATCAAAATATGGCAACTTAATGAGTCCAACCCTGAAGTAATTGTCCAAATATGAAGGTCGTGAACGTCAATCACTCCTTCAATACTTTCTAAGGCTTTTTTCACTTCATTTTGGTCAATGGTAATAGGCGTTCCTTCCATCAAAATATGAACCGTATGTTTAATAACTCCCCAAGCACCTTTCAAAATTAATAAAGCAACCAAAACTGAAATAATGGGGTCTGCAATATACCAACCAAAGAGCCACATAACGAGTCCTGCAACAATGGCTCCAACAGAACCTAAAGCATCTCCGATAACGTGAAGATAGGCACTACGAAGATTGACATTATTTTTAACATCACCTTTTCTCATTAACGCCCAGGCGCTTAAAAGGTTGGCAAAAAGTCCAATGAATGCAATCAGCATCATAGAACCGCTAGCTACAGTTGGCGGGTTGTAAAAACGCTGAATAGCTTCCCATACGATAAATCCAGCGATAACAAACAAGGTAACTCCATTAAATAAAGCGGCTAAGATTTCAAAACGATAAAAGCCATACGTTTTATTGGGGGAAGCTGGTTTGGTTGCAAACCAAATTGCAACTAAGCTAAGAATAAGTGAACTGGCATCACTAAGCATATGACCAGAGTCAGAAAGAAGGGCTAGGCTGTTTGTGATTAAACCTCCGAAAAACTCTAACAACATAATTCCAGAGGTGATGAGAAGGGCAATCGTAAGCCCCTTTTTATTACCTTCTCTGCCGAAGTCGTGGTGATGATGTCCGTGACCGTGATGATGGTGATGACCGTGGTGATCGTGAGAATGATGGTGATGATGATTATGCATTGTAAAACGCCTCCTTAATGATGTTCAGAATGGTCAATGGCTTGTTTTAATAATGAAATAACGTGTTCGTCATCGCAGGAGTAAAATAGTGTTTTTCCTTCACGGCGATACTTAACCAGTCTCAGATTTCGTAACATACTAAGTTGGTGGGAAACAGCTGATTGAGACATTTCCAATACTTCTGCAATGTGATCTACATTGCACTCTTCTTGCGATAACAAATAAAGAATTTTGATTCTTGTTGGATCGGCTAATACCTTAAATATTTGCGATACATTTTCAATGGTTTCAGATTTTAAGAAAGAATGGTCTTCGGTTTTCATTATGATTTCCCTCACTTTATTTATTATATATGAGCATATGTTCATATGTATGTAATAATATTTTAAATTCAGTTTTTTGTCAAGTTTAGGAAATGTTTTTTAATGAAAATGGGTGATTTAGCTCATAATGAATGAGAGGAGGCTGATGATATGGGAGACAATCATAATCATTCCCACGTATCAGATAACAAAAAGGGATTAATGATCGCTCTTCTTATTACTTCGGGGATAACGGTTTTGGAGTTCTTTGGTGGACTGTTTACGAATAGCCTAGCATTACTATCGGACGCAGGGCATATGTTAAGCGATATTGGCTCTCTAGCTTTGAGCTTGTTTGCTATGTGGTTCGCCGCAAGACCCCCTTCTCCACGAAAAACATACGGTTTTTACCGATTTGAAATACTGGCAGCTATGTTGAATGGACTTCTCTTATTCGTCATTGCGGGATTTATTTCTTACGAAGCTTATAAACGTTTTTTTGAACCTCCAACAGTCGCAAGTGGTACAATGATGCTCATTGCTACCATTGGATTGTTGGCAAACATCACCAGCGCATTTATTTTGACAAAAAAAAGTGATACCAAAGAAAATGTAAATGTGCGAAGTGCCTATTTGCATATCATTTCTGATGCATTAGGTGCGATTGGGGCAATTGTGGCAGGGATTGTAATGTACTTTTTCGGCTGGTATGTGGCTGACCCCATCATCAGTGTTGTCGTGTCGCTATTAATCTTGAGAAGCGCTTGGGGTGTGGTAAGCAACTCCTTTCACATTCTTATGGAAGGAACGCCGATTACAATTGATATGGACAAAGTAAAGCAAACTCTTCAATCCATTGAGGGCGTAAAAGATGTTCACGATTTACACATCTGGACAATCACCTCTGGGTTGGATTCGCTCAGTTGCCATTTGCTCATTGATGATACCAAGGATAGTCAGGACATTTTGAAACAGTCCATCCAACGGATTGAAGAAGAATTTCACATCTTGCATACGACAATTCAAGTGGAAAAATCGGACTTACAACATACCGATTTAAGGGTATAAAAAGGACAGCAGTAAGCTGTCCTTTAAAATATAAGCACATCTATTGTAAATTCTTATTCAAATTCCCGTATGACGTTATCCTCAAGTTTTTTACAGAAAAAATAAGTAAAATGAAACCAATACAAAACCAATTATAGCCATTATAACACAGTATATTTTTGTAGATGTGCGTAAAGCTGTTCCAAAAATTTCTTTTCCCGTCACTGAAAGCATTACCCCCATCGCCAATGCGATAATCATTGCTACTAGCCAAGGAACCCCCATTCCATAATTGCTTCCTATGAAGGCTCCAACTCCTACGGGGGCGGAGGCTATGGTTGCCCCAAGTATGATGCTGAGAATTCCAAACCCAGCCATCAACAAGGGAGTAAAAACAGCAATCCCTTCTGGAATATTGTGAAGCATAATCGTAGTCATCATTGGTTTAGTCAATGAAGCGTGAGTATTAGTTCCAAGTGCAATGCCTGTTGGAAAATTGTGCAGGGCAATACTGAATGTTAAAAATAGACCAGAATGTACGAATACGTCTTTTTTAGCGTCATTTGTAATAATGATCACATTATGAGAAACCTTTTCTAGATGCTTGTAAATAAAATAACCAAAAACCAATCCGACAATAACAATAAACCAACCTCCGATTTCTATACTTTCAGGCAAAATTTCCATTGTGACCAATCCAAATATCATTCCACTACATATTGAAAAAATGGTCGGCATTCCTTTTTGTAAACTTTTAAACAACCAAGCAATCACTCCACCAGATAACATTCCAATAGCAGAAGCAGAAAACCCTAAAAGCCCAAGTGAATTCACCCATCGTCCCCCTTGTACTAGTTGTCTTTACTTTGTATATCTATCAAAACCATAAAATATGCCTTAAGAAAACAAAAAAAATCCTCCGCCGTGGGAGGATTGTAAAGCCTTCGTTTTCGGAAAAGTGAGGTTTGTTTATTATAAAGGCATTGGAGTTTTAGTTGGTTTTGCGTAACCTTCTTTGTACTTTTCATCAATGTAATGGCGAATTTCCTTTATAGACTTACCTTCTTGTTTCATTTTAATGGATTCCGCTGCGATTTGTAAGCAAACACCACAACGAGTACCGTGGTCATCCCAGACAACAGAACCATCTTTATTGATTTTTTTGACAAAGCAATTCATACTACTTTTATGTCCCGCACTCTCGGCACAACCGCAATAACAAGGAATCCATTGTAACAACTCTATTGATTTGCCAGCAGCTTGATATACCAAGCGGACCTCTTCACTTTGACCTTTCAAAAAGGTCGGTAAAACGTCAGCAGAAGCAGTTTTTTCTTGCAAATCCCCATTGGAAGAATGCTCTTGATGTGATTGTTCTTTATTGGAACTGCAAGCCGAAATGATCAAAGTGAGCAGAAGTAAAACAATCATTCCCTTATATTTCATCCTTGTCACCTCTTATAACATTAGGGTATTGTCAAAAGTTTATCCTCCACACTCACGGTTTTCCCTTGAGTTTCAACGGTTGGAAGAAAAAAAGCTTGCCACCCCCGTTGTTTTCGGCCATCATTGAGGTAACGACACCCAACAGCCAAAACAAAGGAGTGACAAGCTTTGTTACCTCAATTATTAGCCTATTTGCTCGAAATAATCAAGACCCAATATCAAATCATTGTGTATTTGATGGGTGTGATCGTGGGAAAATCCTTACGAACGGTGCCAGGCACCGTTCGTACGTTCATTTCTTTCGTTCGTCGGGTTTTATTTGGGCAACTTCCTCTCGATTGGAAATCAGAGATGGTAGCTGTCTTATTTGAGCATGCCCATTTTTACGGGAGAAGTATTCA
>NZ_JBCNEQ010000058.1:0-4094 GCF_050480245.1 Bhargavaea massiliensis
GACTTCGTTAATCGTGCCATCTCCACCAGCAGCAATAACAAGGTCAAATTCGCGTTCGACCGCTTTTCTCGCTGCCTCTGTCGCATCCCCTGCCCCTGTTGTCGCATGACATGACGTTTCATAACCGGCTTGTTCCAGCTGAATTAATACATCAGGCTAATGCTTTTTAAACAACTCACGTCCTCATGTTGGATTGTAAATAATTCTTCGCTCTTTTCATATCCCCATCATCCTATTTGCCCCAATACTAAATAAATACATATTTTCCACTATTTAACATGATAAAAAAGGCTGTTGCAATTTTTTCGTCTTTAAAAAGGAAAGATGTTATAGCTGAAATATTATATCAAAAACGGACAAAAGTTTTCATTAAAAATACGCTGACACCTCGGTGGTTCTTAGTTACTTAATTTGACACATGCACCGCTGCATGCTGTGAATCAAAAACATAAATATGATGAGTTCCGTCCCCTAATTGAACCTTGCCTTTAAACGTTTGCTCCGGCAACGTTTTTTCTGTCTCTCCGCTTTCTCTTTGCCACGCGATATTTCCGTCTTCTAAACTCTCACGCGTCACAGCTGTTACGAGAATATCTGTATTTTTATCAAGGCTAATCTGAACATCCTCCGCTTTTGAAACAGTCCAATTGGCGGCAAGCTTCCGCGGATAAAGAAGCACTGAATTATAGTTCCCGCGTACTTCGAGCGAAAGATGCTGCGGAATAACGACAGTCGGGGTCATCGCGTTCACCGTATGAAACAGTCCTTCCTTCCGCGGCATTTCTTTTATAGTAATATACATCGTATCCCCGACAATATTCATCGCTACATAATCTTCCTGCTTTTTGATGTCGTTGGCTGAAAGAGATTGGTATGTTCCAAAGATTTGAATTTCACCGTTGCTGCCTCCTTCAATCACAATCGGTTGGCTCCCTGTTTGTAAGACAATTCTCTTCATCTCAGGCGAAACAGACTGCCGGACATTCGGCAGGTGAAAGACTTTCGTTTCTGCACTAACGACCGTGCGAATTTCTTGCCATATTCCTGTTGATGAAAGCAATACAAATAAAACGGCTACCGAACCGAGCACCCCGATAAAGATGATGCTCAAAAAATCATATTTGATCAATGTATTTTCCTGCTTCGAAAAATAAAGATACACAAGGATTTCAACGCCAAGCAACACTAAGAGAAACGGCCACCAGCTCGCAAAAATGTCTGCAGCTCCCATTCCTTCCCATTGAGAAATAAACAACACGATGCCAAGCAAAATAAGAGAGGCTCCCATTGACACCGTCCCAACGCGCCATTTTCTCATTTCGTCCCCTCCTTCTTCTCTTTACTGCCTAAAAGCAGCTTGAAGCCGCCGCCAATTAACAAAATGCAAACGATCGTTGTTTGGAAAAATTGATTGTACCAGTAATAAATATCGATTTGTAATAGCTTTGATAGATGCGAAGCAAATGCTGGAAGCAGGATGCTGTCAAGCAAATAATAAAGACCTAACAACAATAATCCGAATCCAACCCATCTTTGATGATTGATAAAGTAGGAAACGATCGGCTGATCCTCAAGCTCTTCTTCGCCATACTTCGACGCCTTCTGCAATGCGTCAAAAAAGCTGTAAAACCAAATGAGCGGAATAAGGAAGAAAAAGGCAGACAGTCTTAACACATCCATCACATAAATCGCCAGCAAAAAGGCGGCCATTAACTGCAAGCCTCTGCGCTGTAATCCTAAGTACATATGACCCGCACCCGGAAAAACCGAAAGGAGAGTCGCAAGTGTTTTGCTTTTCCTTCCATCCTCGCGTTTCGCTTCAAAATCTTCGAAAATCGTTCGATCGACCAGTGACTCGCCGTTTTGTTTTCGATTGAGCTGTTGAACAATATCAAACATGTTGTAAATCCAAACGATCGGCAAAATTCCTAAAAAAACTAAGAAGCTGCCTTCATGCATCAATACCGTTACAAAAAATATCATGATCATAAGCCCAAAGAAGCTGATTAATAACGTTAACCCTCGGTTCATCAAGCCGAGCTGGAAATGCCCGAGCCCGGGAATGAAGGAAAGAAGAATCGTGTAAAACTTCTCGTTGTCCTGATTTGCCTGTAAAACCTCTCCTTGGACAAGTGTATGCTCCGGCTGTCTTTTGATGAGTGTAAGAATCATATCTAAAATACTGATCAACCAAATCAATAAAGAAAAGAGGACGATCGCCAGCGGTCCACTATTATGTGTCAAAAAGACAAGACCGACCGCGAGCACAATCGGCGCAAAAAAGGAAAAGCTATAAAACACTCCCCTTGCTTTTTTATTTAAATAAAAATGCCCAGCACCAGGGATAAATGATAAAAAGAACGCAACTAACGAATTTTTGTTCATCGATTATTCCCTTCCTTCTTTTGATTTACCTTTAGCCAATCGAGAAATGATAATGTTTTATCCATCCATTGTTCCGTATAGGCCGGCCTGTTTTCTGATAAATCTGTTCCAACAACGCCGGCATTTGTGACTAATTGAAAAATTCCCGAAGACATAAACCCAATCGTAATCGCAGCGGCAATTCCGTAATGAAGCAATTTTTGCTTCGTCTGTGTCTGCTTCGTACGCTTTGGCTTTTTATATTGTTCAACTTGTGCAAGAATGACATCGGCTGAAACAGCTTCATCGGAAGGATTCGGCAAGTCGGAAGCATTTTCTTCAATGAGCTCCATATATACCGCTAAGCATTGATCACAACTATAAAGGTGGCTCTCCATTTCCTCTCTTTTTTCCTCTGGCAGTACATCACAAATGAACTGCCGCCATTCTTCGTTCGTGTAATGACTCATTGAAAATCCTCCTCCCTCCAATGCTTTCTTAGCCAGCTGCGTGCTCTGTAAAGCTTTGTCTCGACCGTTTTCACTTCGACATTTTGTTCTTTCGCAATTTGTTGATACGATTTTTCATCTATGTAATAGGCGTAAATAACATCTCGATAGTTAAGCGGAATTTCCTCAAGACGTTGGCGGATTCGCTCTCGCTCCTCTTTTTTCATAACCGAAACCTCAACCCTTTCATCGGCTTCGGCCTCAATGGATTCCATTACTTCTTCAAGCTGCCGCTGCATTTTCCGCTTGACATCAATCGCGTAGTTCACAGCAATGCGCGTCATCCATGTTTTAAAGCCTTGTGACTGATATCGGGGGAGTGAAAGATAAATCCGCACAAATACTTCCTGCGTAACATCCTCGGCATCTTTTTCGTTGCGAATAATCGAGTACACCGTTTTAAATAAATAATTGCGGTATTTCTCGATTAACAGGCGAAATGCATGCTCGTCTCCTTTCCTTGCTTTCGCGATTAATGCTTCGTCCTGAATCTCACTCTCCCCCTTTCTATCTGTCTTCACTTATATAGACGAAATCATTAGCCGTTTGCCCTACACTTTTTTGTAATTTTTTTCGTGTCAATTTTTGTGAAATAAAAAAACGCCTAGGAAACAGGCGCCCCATCTTTTTCTCTTTAAAACCAAACCAATCGTCCGTTCAGTAAATTTCTACCTTTTGGGTAACAACATAAACGCAAAATAAGTAAAAATAGCGAATAAGAGACTGAATCCAAATAGTATGCTTCCAGCAATGAGAAAGCTATGAATATAACTTTCTAATATGATATGATAACGCTCCGTACTCGCTCCGCCTTGCTTTGCTACCCATGAGTCTGCCAAGGACGTTCCAAAATCAACACTAAAAAATGAGAACCAATCCAACAACTCCTATTACGGTTACAAAAAACCGGTCCATTTTAACTGATTCTCCGTCATTTAATCCTTCCAATAAACAAATTTAGATAAGAGTTAGAAGCCCTCCTCACAAAAATATGTAATCGTCGTAAGGATTTATGAAAACAATCATCTATTTTATGGAATCCATGTTTGTAGACTTAATTCTAATGTTGTCATAGAAAATCCTTCTTGTTTTAAGAGAAAAACATGATTCACCAATAATGGATGATGACGATTGCTTGCAACCTTCCGCAAAATGCTGTCAAGATTTTAGCATAATCGAACAAAAAAGAACAGGATTACTCCCCTGTTCTCATTTGTTCAG
>NZ_JBCNEQ010000059.1:0-550 GCF_050480245.1 Bhargavaea massiliensis
AACTACTTTATAATTATTTTTGTGTATTTGTATATGAACCCTTGCCCATGCGGCTATTTCGGTTCGAAAAAACGCTATTGCATATGTAGCCCAAAACAGATCCACGCCTATCGCCAACGTATCTCCGGACCGATTTACGACCGCATCGATATATTGTTATCGTTAGAAGCAGTGGATTTACGAACAGTGCCTGGCACCGTTCGCTAATTATAGGGAGTGAATAAACGTGAAATTTGATCCAAATCAGCATCTTCATTTAGGATATTATGAGAACAATGTTGATTTAGAAGCAGTCGCATATAAAATTCAGAATGAAAATAAATGGGTAGTTTTTTTAGATAATGAACAAGATACTACATTAGTTAAAAAAATATTAGATAAGTATGATTTCCATGAAAAATATGGTTACAAGATTTTTACTGTTGATGCAGATGATTTATCTTATGAAGTCGGAAGTAAGCTATTTGAAGAATGGTTAAAAGCAAATAATATAATATAAAATATCACGGCTGTTGATTATCCAAAATTATGAATACTTCTCCCGTAAAAA
>NZ_JBCNEQ010000060.1:0-5345 GCF_050480245.1 Bhargavaea massiliensis
TTTGCATCAAATTCGGGAGTGTGGTATGCTTGTTCATAAAGAGCACCTCTTTCCTGGGTTTGTTTGTGTGGTTACTTACATTCTACAGGAAAAGTGCTCCTCTTGGTATTTTAAGCTGTATCCATCTTTGACTTGCCCCTGTGTCGAGACTCGTATATACCCGACAACATTCAATGTTACATCCCCCCGTTACGAAAATTACAATTTATGTAACGCTTGTTAACAATGACGAGTATTATACGACCGTCTCTAGTGAAAATACAATACAATAATAATTTGACAGTTTATTATTGTCACAACCAGTTAAAAGCTTACCCCCACTTTCTCGCCACGAGAAAGCTTTCTCTCGTGTTTTAAAGCATACTCGAAGGGTATTAATGGTTTAGTCGCTTTACCATGCATATCTGCCAAACTCCATGTAGGTAGAACCATCATGGGCTCTGAAGTTAATATTTGGTTAACTATAACTAATAAAAACCTCGAAAGGCTTATAGCCAATCGAGGTAATATAGGTTATAGCTCACGTTTAACTAAATCTAATAAGAAATCCCCGAAATCATTTGCAATTATTTCATACTTTTGTTTGTCTAAGTCAACTCCTGGAAAAAATGAAACAACCTTAGGTTCATTATTATCAATCTTGTTAAAGTCTAAGCAAAAAACTTCATCACTTCCTGTATCGTGAATTATTAATAAATTATTTGGCAAATTACTCTCTCTTCTCTCTGTTAAAGTATACCATATTGCATCTGGAACTGAAGAATTTTCAAAATCGCTACTAATTATCCCGAAAATCTCTTGAGAACCAAAGTTACCCGCACCAAAAGACAACAGAAAATCCAAATATGAACCTGTGAACTTTAACCCAAGTTTTTCTTCTGCTTGAATAATTAATTCTCTTGAGCGGGGACCCACAAAATCACTTAGTTCTGCATTAGACAAAATAATTTTTTTAGCTTGATTATATGCTTCCATACTCATATTTTCCCTCCTCGAACTATTTAAAATCACTAACTCTATGTTTCCAATAATCTTTGCGCCATTTATCAAATTCATTCCTGTTAATCCCACTAGGGATAGTATTAGAATCAATGTGGATTATCTTACTATTTTCTTTGTGAAATGTTTGTGTAACCTCAGCAATAGAACTTTCATTTCTTTGTGTCATGTGATGGAGATTTATAGGCTTTCCATCTGGACCTAACGGTGCTAACTCCTTTTCCATTCTTTCAAGGTTAGTTCTACCACGCGCATCTTTCATATATGGGTCTATAATATCATCTCTCTGATAAACTTTCACGTTCTTATATACGGTTGTCTTATTCCAATATTTATAACCATTACCCGTACCCTTAGCTCTTAAATTTACTCCAACATTATCCCTGGAGACTGGTCTACGAAGTTTAGGCTTTATCCTAGCGCGGCTGGCTTTCGCCTTTAACTTCGCCTTCCGCATCTTTTTAATCGATGCCGCAGCGAATTTCCTCGACTTCTTCATCTTCTTGCCGTATTCTACGGCTTTTACGCCCCATTTGACGGCTCCCGCACCTGGGATGAAGTTGCTCGCAAGGCTCGCGGCGGCTCCAGCTTTATGGTACCACTTCGATTTCGGGCTTTTCAATGTCCGAATATCGTCGCCAATTGCGAAGTTATATCCTTTCTTCGCCCATTTTTTCGTTGCTTTCCATCCGCGCTGCAGCCATTTCGGCAAGTGGCCGTTCGGGTCGATGTTGTTGACTGGGTCTCCATCGGCGTACAAATAACGGTTCAATGAAGTTGGTTTATTTTTTTGGATTATTTACATGGTGTTTCTTAATGTGGCTTTGTACCACGTAATTATGTTTGTCCACCCATCATCTTTCCTTCTTAATTGCATGGAGGGTATATAAAAAAGAAACCTTGAAAGGCTTATAACCAATCAAGGTACGATTATACGATACTATTTTTTCAACAATATATTTATCAATTTCTCATCCCCTACTTGCTTTGCAAAGTCCAAAGGAGACCTTCCAGCATTATTCTTAGTTGAAATATCAGGATTATATTTCATTAATAGTTCAACCATTTCGTAATTTCTACCTTTGCAATTGAATACAGCCGTCCACATAGCATTATTACCATATTTATCTCTTAAGTTTATATCTATACCTCTTTGTAACAACTCTTTAGCGACATTTAAATTTTGATTGATACAAATAAGATGTAATGCAGTCTGACCGTCGGAATTTGTCATATTAACATCAATGTTATTGTTAATAAGGAATAACGCAATATCAAATTTATTACCTGAAATAGCATAATGTAATAAGCCAGAACCATTTTCATCTTTTTTATTGATATCACCGATATCAAATTTAATCTTAAATGTTTCTAAATCCCCGAACTTAGCCAATGTAAAAATGTCTGCTTTCTCCGTCGGCATATACTTCATCTCCTTGTTATTCATATTTATGACTTCTGTTTGCAGAAGGACTTTCCGGTCTGTAATTGTTTGGATTTCTATACCAATTTAAAAACTCCTCCATATACCATTTGATCAACCATTGTTTGCGATGCAGTGGTAATTTTGATACCCACCGCTTGTAAATATCATTCATACAACTGTATGGAATTTCATTCAGAACAATAGCAATTGTTCTGTCATCTACGCTGCCGATTCGTTCTATAATCTCTTGTATTTCCTTAGGATATAGCCCATAAATAAAACTTAATAGCTCCTTATACTTAGGTTTCTTTTTACTCGGCAATCCAATTAAAGAACGGCTACGATTTGTAAAAGCTTCAAACATTTTTTGATCTTCAAACATTTTTATAATGCGTTCTTCATTTAGTTGATAACCTAACGATGCCCCATTATCATATACTGGAGCAAGTTGGTAGCACGATCCCTCCACAATAACTCCCCAGTTATCGCAATGGCGATCCTGATTAGCAATAAATGCATCAAATACAGGAATTTTAAACAAATATCGTTTTTCGTTATATGGACTAACTAACCAAAACTTTTGTCTTTTTCCATATGCTTGCCTTTTATCATCTTTTTCCCAATGGCTAACGTCTAGTATATTCACAAACCCCATTCCTTTTTGACCACTTATCTCATAATTTTCTCATTTATTTCTTTACTTCGTCATCCTCACCAAAAATCCTGCCCATGCAAAAAACACCAGGCCCCCTGGTGCTTTGTTGCTAGCAACATGTTTGTTTGTCGTCTTCGCAACAATCTTCTTGCTCTTTGCAGCAGTCCTCTTTCCCCTCGCAGCAATCTTCCTTTTTCTCGTCATCTTTAACCTCGATAATTTGCACATCGCAACAACCTTTTTCTTTTTGTGTAAATAATTTTTTAAACATATGAATCTCCTCCATTTAGATGATGTAAAACAAAAATCCGGATAACGTGGCCATCGAAATAACCGAGGCGATGAACGCCCAGACGAGTTTCTTTTGAAAAATGCTGTGCAGTAGCGTAATTTCTGGTAAACTTGCGCCCGCGGAGCTAATCATAAGCGCCATGACTGGCCCAAGCGCCATTCCTTTCGCAACGAGCATTTGCGAAATCGGAATCATCGTCGCTAGACGAATGTAAAGCGGAATGCCTACAATTGCCGCAAGCGGAACAAGCCACCACGTATCACCTCCCATATATGTCGCAATCCATTCGGTTGGTATGACGCCATGAATGAATGCGCCAATGCCAGCTCCGATGAATAAGTATGGATACACTGTTTTCATGAGATGAAGTGTCTCATGCCACGCTTCTTGCATCGTCCGTTTTTTGCCGATGGCAACGTTTCCTTTCACGATCACGCGTTTGACTGCCTTTTCAAACCCGAGCGATTCGAGTGTGAAGCCGATTACAATTGAAAATACTGTCGTCAACAGCGTATAGGCGGCTGCTACTTTGACACCGAGTAACGCGGTCATTAACGTTAAAATCGTCGGATCTAGTACAGGCGAAGCGAATAAAAAGATCATGACCAGCCCGAAGCGGATGTTTTTGTTTAACAATGAAACAACAATCGGAATCGTTGAGCACGAACAAAATGGGGTCACAAAGGCAAATAGTACCGCAATCATTGCCCCGATAAACGGATGGCGTTCTGCCAACAGCTGTTGCATGCGCTCGTACGGAATGTATCCTTCAAAAAAGTTAATGACAAACGAAATCGCTAAAGAAAGCGCCGTCAGCTCCAACACTAAAAAGAAAAATGATTGTATCGTTTCCAAATAGGCTCTCTCCTTTTATTTGCATTATACAACTATTCATTCAAGCAATAGGCAAGATTTCTCTTGCCTTAAAACAGCGGTTTGCAACAAACGCTTGATTTTGCCATACATTCGTTCAACAAGCGAATGGAACGAAGGACGGTTTCGCGCTCAAATTCGCTCATATGCGAAAATACTTCTCCTAAATATTCGTTCACTTCCGCGTCAATTTTCGCGGTGACGTATTTTCCTTTCGGCGTTAACGATAAAATGTAGACGCGGCGGTCTTGCGGGTACGGTGTTTTTTTCACTAAATTCATTTTGACAAGCGTTTGAATTTGTCGGCTGAACGTTGTAATATCCATCGCTATCGCATCTGCCACTTGTTGCATCGACGGTTCGTTCATGCGGTCGATTTCGTATAAAATATGGCTTTGCACGAGCGATAATTCAATCCCACCAACGGCGCAGCAGTTGCGGTCTAACAACCCAAGCCGTTTCGTCATCGTGTGGAATAGTTCGCGAACATTTTCCATTTTCTCACCTCTTGCTTTTATTATAGCTTATTATTTGCATTTTGCAACTAAAAATCAAAAGTATTTTTTTCTCGTTTATAACATCCCAATCCATACGTACGTAAAGAAAAAAACAAAAGTCGCTGTGTACACCGTACCTAACACCGTTTCGTTATGAATATCACGACCTTGATACAGTTTTTTCAACAACAATGCGAAATTGAAAAACCATAAACCGGACATAAGTGGCAAAACGACTAGACAAAGGTAAATCATTTACCCACTTCCTTTTTCCCCATTATAACATAAAACCGTTACATATAATCGATACAAAAAAGACAGAAGCCAGTCGACTTCTGTCTCGGGCGCTTATGCGATTTGAAGCGGCATGCTTTCTTTTAAGCTTGTAATTTCTATGTCGTTTATCTCTTAGGTCATCTAGATTTGAAACGGCATGCTTTCTTTTAAGCCGAGCGTTTGGGCAGCAAGCGTTTGTATATCGCGTAAAAGCGTTTCGTTTTTCATAAGCGATACACCATACGATGGAATCATTTCTTTAATTTTCGCTTCCCATTGTTTCATTTCATTCGGGAAGCATTTTTCAATCACTTCAAGCATGACGTG
>NZ_JBCNEQ010000061.1:0-737 GCF_050480245.1 Bhargavaea massiliensis
AATCACTTCAAGCATGACGTGAACAGCTGTTGAAGCGCCTGGTGATGCACCAAGTAGCGCAGCAACCGAGCCGTCATGGGCGGCAACAACTTCCGTACCGAATTGAAGCGTGCCTTTGCCACCTGCTTCTGTATCTTTAATGACTTGTACACGCTGACCGGCAATAATGACATCCCAATCTTCGCTTTTCGCATGCGGGATAAATTCACGCAATTCTTCCATGCGCTGTTCTTTTGATAACATCACTTGTTCAATTAAATATTTTGTTAATGCCATGTTTTTTGCTCCTGCCGCAAGCATCGTTAACACGTTATGCGGCTTGACAGATGTGATTAAATCAAACAGCGATCCGTTCTTTAAAAATTTCGGTGAAAATCCAGCGAACGGCCCGAACAATAACATTTTTTTACCGTCAATAAAACGTGTATCGAGATGTGGAACAGACATTGGAGGTGCCCCAACTTTCGCTTTGCCGTACACTTTCGCATGATGTTGCTCGATAATGTCTGGATTGTTGCACACCATAAACAGCCCACTTACCGGGAATCCACCGATTCCTTTTCCTTCAGGGATGCCGGATTTTTGTAGTAAATGCAAGCTGCCGCCGCCTGCCCCGATAAAGACGAACTTCGCTGTGTGAACGTCAACTTCCCCTGTCGCTAAATTGCGTACTTTTACTTCCCATAAGTTGTCACTTGTTCGTTTCATATCTTCAACATGATGTTTATAATACAACT
>NZ_JBCNEQ010000062.1:0-21945 GCF_050480245.1 Bhargavaea massiliensis
TTATGTGCAAGACACTAGCGCTACCCACCACGCTTGTTTAACCTTGCACGACAGAGGAACGGGCTGGAGAAGCACCCGAACGTGTCATGACATCTATAACGTAGGCTCTGTTTCAAGCCTTGGTCTGGTCAACATGGGGCTTACAAGCCCATGACTTTAGTCATTGGGTTGTTGACTCTCCCCTATCGTTTCGATAATAATCATCGTCACGCCAATAACGACAAAATATACCCCTAAATCGAACAAGACAGCCGTATGAAGCGATGTATGATCAAGTAACGGCAAATGAACGTATTGATACGCATGCGTTAAAAACGGGCGGTCAAGAAACATGCTGCTCATGCCCGTTCCGACCGCAAACAACAATCCGATGGCGACAAGCCATTTATAATTAATCGGAATCATTTTACGAACCGTTTCAATGTCGAACGCCAAAAGCAACAACACGATCGCACCAGCAGTCATCAATCCCCCAATAAATCCACCGCCCGGATAATAATGACCCGCAAAAAACAGTTGAATCGAAAACAATACGATGATTGGTACGACGACAGCTGTGATTGTCCGCAAAATGACATCATTTCGCCTCATTTTTCCTCCTCCTTCGCGAGCCGCAATTTCACCATTGCGTAAATACCTAGAGCAGCAATCGCTAACACACATATTTCAAACAACGTATCAAAGCCACGGAAATCAACTAAAATGACGTTCACCATATTTTTCCCGCCCGCTTTTTCATACGTATTGTCGACATAATATTGTGAAATCGAATCGAAATGCTTTCCGGCGTACGCCAAAAAGGCAATGACGCTCATTGTCACGCCAACCGCAATCGAAATGAAGGCATTTCCTAAGTGAAAACCGACGCTTTCTTGCTTTTGGCTAAACTTTGGCAAATGATAAAAGCAAAGCAAGAAGAGCGCGACAGAAATCGTTTCGATCACAAGCTGCGTCAATGCTAAATCCGGGGCACGAAATAGCACGAAAAATAACGCGACCCCATAACCGACCGCCCCTAGTGAAACGATCGCTGTTAAACGCGATTTAGCAACAACTGTTGTCACTGTTGCAACGACCATGGCAACTGCCAATACGATTTCATACACTCGCACAGACGCCAAATGACTTAAATCGATATGCCATTGTTTTTTCAAACCGACCGTAAACAGAAGCAAAGCAACACTCGCCGTAAAAATGTACACTAAATACGTGCGCATCGAGCCGGTCATAATGCGCGACATGAGCGACTGTGATCCCCTTTCCATCCAGACGAACGATTGATCGTAAAAAAAGTTAAGCGACATCCGTTCGGATAAACGATAATATATTTTTTTCCATTTTGGAAACGTACGATATAGCACTAAACCAAATAATAATACGCCGATCGTCATAAACAACTCTGGCGTAAAGCCATGCCAATGAGAAATATACACATCAAGCGCTTCATTTGGTGCAAACAATCCATATAACACCGCATATACGGCCGGAGCTAATACGGAGTCGGACAATACGTTTGGCACAATGCCAATGACTACAACGAGCGACGCTAACACGATCGGTGCAACGAGCATGCCAAGCGGCGCTTCATGCGCTTCTTTTTCTAATAAATGTGGCTTGTACGTTCCAAAAAATGTTCGACTCACTAACAATACGCTGTATAAAAACGTAAAAATGCTCGCTACCCAAGCAACAACGGGTAAAATAACAGCCCATGCTTGTACGTCTTTTGCACGCAACATGGCGGTAAAAAACATTTCTTTACTTAAAAAACCGTTAAATGGTGGCAAGCCTGCCATCGAAAGCGAGCCGATCAATGCGATTGTAAACGTGATCGGCATGATCGTCATTAATCCGCCAAGCCGTCGAATGTCACGCGTCCCCGTTTCATGATCGACGATGCCGACAACCATAAATAAACTCCCTTTAAACGTCGCGTGGTTAAACAGATGGAAAATCGCTGCTAAAACTGCGACCATAAATAAATTTTCTTCCATCCAATCGTAATGAAACGCAAGCCCACCGACGCCTAAAAGCGATGTAATGAGCCCGAGCTGGCTGACAGTTGAGTAAGCTAAAATTGCTTTTAAATCGGTTTGTTTCGATGCTAAAAACGATGCCCAAAATAACGTTACAAGCCCGACGAGCGCAACTGTCCAAACCCAGACAGATGAAACCGCAAAAATCGGTGTCAAACGTGCAATTAAATAAATTCCTGCTTTCACCATTGTGGCAGAATGCAAATAGGCGCTGACAGGCGTCGGCGCTTCCATCGCATCAGGCAACCAAATGTAAAACGGAAATTGCGCTGATTTCGTAAAAGCACCAAACAAAATAAGGAAAAGTGCGGGGATAAAAAGCGGATGTTCCGTTAATGGTGTATGCATGAGCTCATGAATGTTATACGTTCCACCTGCGATCGCAAGCGCAACAAATCCACCGAGCATAAGCAGTCCGCCAAACATCGTAATAAGCATCGATTTCTGCGCCCCATAGCGCGAACGATCACGTTTATACCAATAAGCGATGAGCAAAAACGAAGAAATAGACGTCAGCTCCCAAAAGACGTATAGCGCAATGAGGTGATCGGATAACACGACCCCAAGCATTGCGCCCATAAATAAAAGCAAGTAGACGTAAAAGTTGCCAAGCTGTTCTTTTCCTTTTTGTAAGTAGTAAATGGAATATAGTACAACGAGCGAACCGATTCCGGTAATCAATAGGGCAAACAACAAACTTAATCCATCGACATATGCGTCGAACGAAATGTCGAGCGACGGAATCCAAGGCATCGTTGCTCGAACAACTTCATATTTGCGCACTTCGTCCATGTAAGACAAAAAATAAATGAATAGCGCGATAGGGAGTGGAAGAACAAACCATCCGACATGAAGCGAACGAACAAATTTGTATAAAAGCGGAACAAGTATCGCCAACAAAAATGGCGCCAACATCGTCATATGTAATGTTGACATAAAAAAATCAACCCCCTTCTAACATAACAATCCTCTTTTTTATACGAGTCATATGTATAAAAAGTTTCATTTTTTTCACAATAAATGATAAAAGAAAGAAAGGAGTAACGCAATGATTCTTTTCCTTATGTTGACCATCATGATCGATAACTATGATACAGTGGAGAAAAAGATTGAGCCTTCCATTTACGCGACGGTAAACGAAAGGCATTATGAGCCGTTTCAACCGAGACAATACATTCGTAAAATCGAAAAGCATGAGGAAAAAACAAAAAAATAAAAAGAAAACACCCATTTAGCTAGGTGTTTTCCATTGCTCGCCTAACGTGCGAATCGAGTCGATGATGGCATCTAATTTGCCTTCAATCCGATGCAGCAAATAAAACGTCACCGCAATCGGAAAACCGACATCGGAAAGAAGTGACAAATATGCTTCCATCTTGCTCATCCCTTTCTATGTGATATACATAATAAGGTGCCCTTTACATGAGGGCACCTAAACGGCTTACGCAAACGTCCATTGTGTCACAGTTGTGTCAATGAGGCGCGCTCCCTTTTTCGCGATAAGATCGCCGCCGCTCGATGGAAAGACGTTTGCCGCAATGATCACGTCCATCACGTTAGCCACTTGTGTTTCTGTCACATCGTCGCGCGGGGCATCAACGCTTAAGCGAACCGTCTTTCCTTCTTCATTCACAAACTGTAATTCAAGCGTTTTCACTTGTTATCCCTCCTTATTCGCCTAATACATGCACATCGTTGCGATACACGTGAACGAGCGGAGCACTTTGCAAAGAGGCAAGCGCTTGGGCGACAGAGACGAGCGAGCTTTCCGTTGCGTTCGGTTTAATCGTATACGTTTTGTTTTTATATAGCGGTTTGCCCGTTTCTGTCACACCGACTTCAAACGTTAAGCGAAGTTGAGAATGTTGAAGCATGTCTCTCCCCTCCTTTCACTTATTACTATCGCAACGACGAGCGTAAAAGGTTAGGGACTACATCCATTTTTCTGCCCATACTTGCACAGCTTCCATCACAATGTGCAAATCTTTGCCTTTTTCCGTCAATTCATATTCAATGCGGACAGGCTTTTCAGGATACACATGACGAACGACAATTTGTTCTTCTTCTAACTCTTTTAATCGTTCTGTTAACATTTTTTGGCTAATTTCTGGAATGCTTTCTGCTAAATCTTTAAACCGAAGCGGTCCGCGAAATAAAACGTGAATAATAAGTCCATTCCATCGCTTCCCAAGCAGCTGAAACGCTGCTTCAATTTTCGGACAGACATGCGAATGTTCCATCAATAATCACCCTATACATGAAATTTGACAAACCTATTGTAGTTAAATTAACATAAATATTGTTACTGATAAAAAGTAAGTAAAGATATTTTTGTTTGTATAAAAGGAGGATATATATGCTTTCGGTTATTGAACAACGACAATCCGTTCGAAAATATGATCCAACTGCAACAATTTCGAAAGAACAATTAACGAAACTGTTACAGTTAGCAGGCAAGGCACCTTCTGCTTGGAATTTGCAACATTGGCATTTCGTCGTCATCTACGGAAAAGAAGCGCAACAAAAACTTCTCCCGATCGCTTACAATCAACAACAAATCGTTGATGCGTCTGCCGTTGTTGCGGTGCTTGGTGACTTAGAAGCCAATAAAAAAACAGATGCGGTATATGATCCGCTTGTCGCAGAAGGGAAAATAACAAAAGAAGTGAAAGAAACACTCACAAAACAAATTGAACATGCGTATACAAACAAACAATATGCGCGCGATGCGGCTTTCACAAACGCATCATTGGCTGCGATGCAATTCATGCTTGCGGCAAAAGCGGAAGGGTTTGATACGTGCGCCATCGGCGGCTTTGACACACAAGCATTTATGAAAGCATTCGACATCCCTCATCGCTACATTCCGGTTATGCTCATTACGATCGGTAAAGCGAGCGCTCCTGCTCATCCGTCATATCGTTTACCAATTGACAAATTAACGACATGGGTAGAGTGATAAAAATGACCCGTTTTAAGACGGGTCATTTTTATAGCGTGGCAACGTGATATGCACCCGCGTTCCTTTGCCGACTTCGCTTTCGATTTGCATCGTGCCTTTATGTTCGTGAACAATTTTCATGCTTGTCGTTAAACCAAGCCCCATTCCTTTTTCTTTCAATGTATAAAACGGTTCGCCGATATGTTTTAAACGCTCTTGTTCAATACCTTTTCCTGTATCTTCGACGATGACATACACGCAGTCAGCTTCATCTTTGGCGGAGATGGTGAGCGTTCCTCCTCTTGGCATCGCTTCTAATGCGTTTTTCACGACGTTCACAAACACTTGAATGAGTTCATTTTTATCCCCGAATACGACGGCGGACGTGCGCGGCTCGTATTTTAGTTGTACGTTTTGTAAAATCGCTTCGTACGTAAACAGCCCGATGACATAGTCGATCACATCGTGCAAAGCGAGCGGTTTGTACGCTTTCATTTGCGGTTTAGCCAGCACGAGAAGCTGGCTGACGATTTGGTTGACACGTTCAATTTCATCTAACATAATTTGCACGAAACGTTCGTCTACTTCTTTCGTCTCTTTCATCATTTGTAAAAAGCCTTTAATGGACGTTAACGGATTGCGAATTTCATGGGCGATGCCCGCTGCCAACTCTCCAATAACCGATAGCTTTTCTTTTTTCAACAACAGCTGCTCAGCAACTTTTTGTTGTGTAATGTCGCGTCCGATGACGACAAGCCCTTTGCGTTTGCCGTTTTCATGAAATAGTGGCACTTTAATGACGTCAAACGTTTTCATTTCACCGTTTGGCGTCGGAAACGACTCTTCTGCGCGCGTTACTGTTTTTGCTCGCCACGCCTCTTCATCAGAATCGATGCAATATAACAAAGCTTCGCGAAAATGAGGAGTGTATTCCGCAAGCTCGGCATCGGTTTTTCCTTTGTAATCGACGTGCTCAAGCCCGTACAGTTTTAAACCGAAATCGTTAACCCTTAACCAGCGGCCTTGTCCATCTTTAAATGATACGAAATCAGGCATCGCATGAATGAGCGTTAACAATTCTTTCTCGCTTTCGCTCATTTGCTTTAACTGGCGATGTTTTTTTAAAGCGATATACATAAATACCGCAGATAAAATAACAAAAAGTGCACCTTTGAACATCTGAACGTACAGTTTCATATGTGGTGGAATCGGTAACAGTTCTACGTAAAAGTCTGTCAATACAATCCAAACGATACTTACGACAACATACAGGGAAACAGCGTATTTCATCTAGCAACGAAACCTTCCTTACATTTCCCTGATCCATTGCGCTATCTTCGCCACAAGCGGCAAGACGTGCTCGTTCGCTAACACTTTTTCAAGCGATTGTTGTAGTCGCGATTCAATATCGACTAAATCGTCATAAGTGACATGTATAGACCATTCTAAATAAGGAATGGCAACGATCATATATTGTTCTTTTTTGTTTTCATAAATGTACACATGTTGTTGGGTAGAATCTTGCTGAATGGATGTTTTTCGTATTTTCATCTTGCTCATGCCTTTCCATTTTTTATTATTATAGCATAAAAAATTTCCATTGTTCAAAACATTTTTTTGGCAAATACTTGATTTTCCGTCCGTTTTCTGCCCCATTTTTTACATTTCCTTAAGGCAAACGATGTATATGCGACTAATAAATTAGTTGTTTCCGCCTGTTTTATTTTTCGCATAAACGAAGCCGTTTTGATAGGCTAAATGTACCGCGGAATAGCTGAGGGCGCGCCTTCAAGGAAGGAATGGCTATGTCGTTTGAAACAATCGTCGACCAATATCGTCCGCTTATTTCTTATATGATTCGCAAGTTACATATTCGTCGCCATGTCGATGATTATGTGCAAATTGGTTTGATCGCGCTTTGGGAAGCGTATGAACGATACGATGAAACGAAAGGCTCATTTTGTTCGTTCGCTTTTAAAATGATTCGTTGGCGCATGGTATCGCAGTTGCGTCAAGAAACGACAAACGTACACGTTCCGTTGCCCGATTCATATGTGCTAAAAGAAGATGTCGATTTTTTGGCCGACATCGTTTGGGAAGACGCGATGCAATACTTAACGCCGCGCGAGCGAATATGGCTCATTCGTCACGTGATCGAAGGAAAAACGTTGAAACAAATCGCTGCTGAAGAAGGCGTCACCGTCAGTGCCGTCAAACAATGGCGCATGTCGGCTGTAAAAAAGCTAAAACGGTACGTTAACTGCGAGGTTGGTCCATGTAGTAGTACATGACATCGCCGCCGCGCTGGGCAACGCCACGAAAATGTTTAAAATCTTCTTGTTGGACGAGCACGTGACGAAACGTTAAAAAATGCTCTTTTTTCACAAGCAAATGTGGAATGTCTCGTGCACGCAGCTGTTGGATGAGTTGCTTCGCTTCTTGCTCAGTCATGTTCATCCCTCCTTTCTTTGTTTTAGCGTGCTTTCAAATCGTTGTCAATACGGTGTGCAAATGCCTAATTTTTCTATATTGGCACACGTCTATGAAAAACACACATACAATGTTGGTGGATTCTAAATGAAAGAAAGGAAGATGAACAATGAATGACTGGAATATGTACGATCCTTTTCGCTTAGACGAACAAATGATGCCGCAGCAAATGCCGCAAATGATGCCAGACGATTGCGAGCGTTGTATGCCAATGGGACAGATGTGGCCGATGGGACCAATGGGGCCGATGGGACAGATGTGGCCGATGGGACCAATGGGGCCGATGGGGCCAATGATGCCGCAACAAATGCCGCAACAAATGCCGCAACAAATGCCGCAACAAATGCCGCAACAAATGCCGCAAATGATGCCAGGCATGCCGATGCCGTATTGGCCACAGCGTTAAAAATAGTTGAAAATGCCCTTTACGAACGAGGAAAAATCATGCAAAATAGAAAAAAGGTTTAAAAATTCAAAAGTAAAGGGGATTTTCAATGAAAAAAGCGCAAATTGGCGACGTCATTGAATTTAAAAATGGGTTGCGGGGGATTGTTGAGAAGGTAAACGAAAATTCCGTTATTGTCGATTTAACGTACATGGAAAACTATAAAGAACTCGACTTGCAAGAACGGACAGTCGTCAACCATAAAAATTACAAAATTGTTGAGTAATGAAAAGAGGGCTGCTTATTGTTGATGAGACAGCCCTCTTTGTTGTTTACATTGCTCTTTCATTTCGTTGCATTCGTAAATGTATACTCCTTGCTTTTCCGAAAGCGCCGCATGATACATCGCTTCTGCCACTTGTTTTGCCGCAATCGGTTTATATTTTTCCCACTTGCCGACAAACGCAAACGAAAATCCATGACAAAGCCATTCCGCTGCTTTTTCACCGATGCGAAATTCTTGTCGTTCTCCCGTCAACAAAGACGGACGGAAAATGTGGAGCGAACGGATGGTAAGCCGCTGCAACGCCTCTTCTGTTTCTCCTTTCACGCGATTGTAAAAAAACATCGAGTGCGGATGAGCGCCAATGGCAGAAACGAATAAAAACGTTTTGACATGGCATTTTTCTGCTAGTTTTGCGGCACGCAGCGTATATTCGTAATCAACTTTAATAAATTGTTTTCTCGTTTTCGCTTTTTTCATCGTCGTCCCTAAACAGCTAAACACATCGTCAACATGGAAATATTCTTCATATTGTTCGATGTGGTCAAAATTAACGACGACTTGTTGTAATTTTTCATGTTTGCATGCCATCGGCTGTCGAACAAACACCGTCACTCGTTCATAATGCTCTGAACGAAGCAACCGTTGGAGAAGCTCGCCTCCGACTAATCCGCTTGCTCCGATCACAAGAGCAGTTCTCTGTCCCAAATGAAGACCCCCCAGACGAAAAAAGGTTCGTAACAATTTGTCATTATATACCCGTTTACGAAAAAAAACTAGCTATTATTTTTGAATTTTTTAAGGCTGACTTATGCAAGCCAGCCCCATTAACGATTATCTACTTTTTCAGGATATAAATCGTGATTTAACAAACGATATTCCGCCATTTGTTCATATTTTGTTCCTGGTCGTCCCCAGTTACAATATGGGTCAATCGAAATGCCGCCGCGCGGCGTAAATTTGCCCCATACTTCAATATAACGCGGCTCCATCACGCGAATTAAATCGTTCATAATAATATTGACGCAATCTTCATGGAAATCACCATGGTTGCGGAAGCTAAATAAATATAATTTCAGCGACTTGCTTTCAACACATTTTTTATCAGGAATGTAACTAATGTAAATTGTTGCAAAATCTGGTTGTCCGGTTTTAGGCAACTGCTTCTTATAAAGCAGGTGGACTATATCTTATTCTTATTCGACTGCGATATCGAATAAGAACCCTTGCGCTTCCACCACTATACTTCGTGGTGTACTCTACTCTCTTCCTCTATCACTACCTTTACTCGCTTCGTGATAAAGTGATTTCGATAGTCTCTGCACCTTCCTTAAAGAACATGGCTGCATACATTGCCCTTTCTTCTTTAAGGCTTGGCTCAGGGTTGGAGAAATAGGGTTCTAATAAATAGATAAGGCGATTTTCTTGTTCCATCCTCGTATAGTAATTCTCTTGCCGATGGATATTACGATGACACGGAGAACATTTTCAAAAACATCTAATCCATACTCTTCAATAATCTTTTCTTTCTCTGAGTGCTTAGGTAGCCCATGAATTTGTCTCCATCTTTCAAGACTAGACCAATCCATACCTAATTCAATGGACAACTCATGAATACTCTTCCCAATGTAAATAAACTGCTTAGTAAACCATTCCTTATCTCTCCAAGGCGTATTGTACAATACAAACACCTCCACAAACGTATGTTCCTATGTTTGTATTGTACATAAAAATTCAGATAATTTCCACCCTTTTTCTCTTTCCCTGAATTCACAAGGTTTAGCCGACAGTGTCACCACTGAAGTGTGCCCTCATTGACACAAGCTCGTAAACTCCGGACAGTTAAATTTGACGAAATAGTCGCGGTCTGGATGTTTGTTGTCAAACACTTCAAGAATGTCTGGGTTGTATTCGAATACGTATTTCGTTCCTTGGTTGCCAAGAAGTGTGACGCCTTGTAATTCCTCTTCTTTTCTCATGATTCCTTCCTCCTTTATTTATACGCCGCGGCGATTGCCCCATAATAATGTGTGTAGTTGTGGCAATACGCGGACGTTGTTCATCTCTTTAGACTGTACTACTTTGTCAACGAGCCATTCAAGCTTTTGCAATAGTTTGAGGCGAAGCGCAACGTCATCCACCTCGTGTATGTCATCGTTACCGACTTGCACGTAAAACGGGACGGTTGGGTAGCGCTGATGTACGGTTGTTGCATAAGCAAAATCAGCATCGTCAAACACGACGACTTTTAAGCTCACATGTCCGCGATGCGCCGCTAATCGATTCATGATCATATCAAGCGTTGCAAAGTTTGTTGCCATGTTTGAGCTTGGCGGCTTTGGTGAAATCGTTAAATCGTCGATGTCATAAAACCAATCTTGCCATACGCTTCCTTGCGTCTCTAAGCCGATGCGCATCCCATGTTCTTTTAGCAACGAAATAAGCGCACGAAGTCCTTTTAATAACGCAGGGTTGCCCCCAGAAATCGTCACATGATTGAAACGGTCGCCGCCAAGCTGTTTCATCTGTTGCCAAATGTCTTCAGCAGTCATTTGTTTAATTTCATGTTTAGCTGAGCCGTCCCACGTAAACGATGAGTCGCACCAACGACAACGATAGTCGCATCCCGCCGTGCGCACAAACATCGTTTTTTGCCCGATGACCATCCCTTCTCCTTGAATCGTCGGGCCAAAAATTTCAATGACCGGAATGCGCTCCATTATTGTTTCCCTGCTTTCGGACGATATACGACATAGCTTGTTGGGGACTCTCGTACAAACACTTGGACGCACGTCGGTTTGTTTGGCAGCGTGTCTAAATGCGCTTGAACAATTTCCGCAATTTTGCGCGCCACCACTTCTGTCGTCGGAAAATGTTCTGCCTCTATATCGCTAAATAAGTCTTTATGGTCGTTCATTACTGTATGATCAAAGCGGTTGTGGACAATTTTTTTCAACTGTTGAAAGTTAATTAAAAAACCGGAATCATCGAGTTCATCACCCGCAACAGTAATGTTGACAAAATACGTATGACCGTGCATATTCGCACATTGCCCTGCTGCTTCATGCGGGATGAAGTGTGCCGCCGCAATTTGCATATCTTTATTTAACTCATAGCGAAACGGGTGAATGACTTGCGGATAAATTTGTTGAATCATTGCGCATCTGCTCCTTTCTTCTCATTCATATACTGGTCGAAACCGCGTTTGCGTAACACGCATGCCGGGCATTCGCCACAGCCGTCTGCGATTATGCCGTTGTAGCATGTGAGCGTTTTTGTGCGCACGAACTCAAGCGCCCCCAACTCATCAGCAAGCTTCCACGTTTCCGCTTTATTTAACCACATAAGCGGCGTATGAATGACAAATTGGTAATCCATCGCTAAGTTAAGCGTGACGTTTAGCGATTTAATAAATACATCACGGCAATCTGGGTAGCCGCTAAAGTCCGTTTCACATACACCTGTCACCAGATGGCGTGCTCCTTTTTGTTTCGCAAGCACCGCCGCAAACGATAAAAATAATAAATTGCGCCCATCAACAAACGTTGATGGCAATTGTCCTTCTTTTTGTTCGATCGCAATGTCGCTTCTTGTGAGCGCATTTGGCGCTAGTTGATTTAATAGCGACATATCAAGCACCGTATGCGGCACACCGAGCTCTTTTGTGATCGATGAAGCGACGTCAATTTCAAGCCGATGACGTTGGTTGTAATCGAACGTCACCGCTTCGACTTCATCAAAATGCTTTTTCGCCCAAAATAAGCATGTTGTGCTATCTTGACCACCGCTAAAAACGACAACTGCTTTTTCTTTTTTCATCCTTCGCTCTCCTTTCCTACATCATGAGAAGAAAGAGCGTTCTAAAACAAAAAAGCTATACCCACTAAGGACATAGCCATCCCTAGTTTTTTTATAGAGGGTGTTCTAGAACCTCTCCTACGCAAGTGGCGTAGAATTCTTCTTCAATTGTACGCCTAACAATATATCACAAAACGTATATTCATTCTACAAAAAAATTATGCTTTATTTGTGAACAGTTTTCAGGATATAATAACAACAAAAAAGTTAGGTGACTTAACATGACAAAACGTCCTACATTTGATGCAGCTCTAAAACAACTGCGCGAAAAATTAATGACAATGGTATCTGCTTCTCAACAAGCGCTACATGAGTCAATCGAAGCGCTAAAAACGCAAAATATCGCAAAAGCAGATGAAATTATTGAACATGATAAAAAAATTAATGAACTAGAGCGCGAAATTAATGAGCTTGCGATTATGACGATTTTAAAACAACAACCTGTCGCATCCGATTTGCGCCGTTTAATTGTTGCGCTAAAAATTTCATCGGATGTTGAACGCATCGGCGACATTGCTGTCAATATTGCGAAATCCGTCAAATTTATCGGCACAGAACCACAGGTTAAACCGATCGTGCACATTCCTGAAATGGCAGCGATCGTCAATGAAATGTTAGAACATGCGCTTCATGCGTTCCATAATGATGACATTGAAGAAGCGAAACGCATTGCGCTTGAAGACGACCGCGTAGATGAACTGCAAGGAAAAATTATTCAAGAATTAATTGATTTAATGAGCGAAAAACCGGAATTTACAAACCAAATTACGCAATTGTCTTTTGTCACACGCAACCTTGAACGCGCTGGCGACCATGTCACAAACATCGCTGAAAATATTTTATATAGCGTCAAAGGAATTCGTATTGATTTAAATTATTAAACATTCGGATGCCTCATACCGTTTGAGGCATCTTTTTATTATGTCGATTTTCCTATGATCTGGTGATATAATCGTGTCGGGGGAGGTGAGTGAAAGTGGATGAAATGCTAAAACGTATTTTCGATGAACTCGCATTGATGCGTGAACGCATGGCGACAAAAGACGATATTGCCGACATTGAACGCCGCATGGCCACAAAAGATGACATCGCTAACATCGAAAAACGTATGGCGACAAAAGACGATATGGCTGCCATGGACAAGCGCATCGAGCATATCGAACAAACAATGGCGACAAAAGATGATATGGCTGCCATGGACAAGCGCATCGGACATATCGAACAAACAATGGCTACAAAAGACGATATCGCCGACATTGAACGCCGCATGGCCACGAAAGATGACATCGCTAACATCGAAAAACGCATGGCTACGAAAGACGATATAGCTGCCATGGACAAGCGCATCGAGCATATTGAACAAACAATGGCTACGAAAGACGATATTGCTGCCATCGACAAGCGCATCGAGCATATTGAACAAACAATGGCTACAAAAGATGACATCGCAGATCTTCCTCTCATTAAACAAGCTGTATTCGAAATACTAGAAGCAGTCAACGAAATTCCAACGATCAAGCAAAACCTCGCTGAAATGTCCGAGAAGCTTGAAGATGTCATCGCAACCCAAGCACGACACGAGCTTGCGATTCAGTCGCTTGCTGTTCGATCACTTGTACATGAAAACGAAATTCGTGCACTAAAAGCAAAATAACGACGCAAAAGGCTGTCACAAACTTCCTTGGGACAGCCTTTTCCATTTATTTTTCCTCTTTTGCCAGTTGTTCAAACGACTTCACTTTCCCGTGCGGTTCATTTTGCGCTTGCTTGCGAACTGTCCATTGCCGCTCCTTTTGTCTTTTTGACTGGGTCATTGATCCCACCTCCCTTTTTATCATTTGTTCATTTTTCTGTTTTATGACTTTTTTATTATCAGAAAATTATGTATATTTGAAATAAGGGGAAAAGGAGGGAAGATATTGCCACAATCGAAACAAGCAAAAAGGGCATTGCAAAAAGTGCAACGAGTCGCAAAAGAAGCAGCTGTGCTTGCAGAAGAAGTGCGCCAGCTCAAACAAATTTTGCATCGTTTTGGTATTTCACAAAAACGACAAAAGCGAGCCTAATGTGCATTGGCTCGCTCGTTTTTTGTTCGATAAACATATGCACCGATGCCGGCAATGACAAGCAAAAGAAGTAAAAACAAATTTCCTGCTTCTAAACTAGCCACAACGCTACATCCGAAACAAAAGAGAAGCGGCGTTTTTAACCATGCTTCATCGCTAAACATCCACCATTCGAATAAGCCGATCGTAAACGCCAATACGTACATCGTTCCTTCGTTAAGCAAAAAATAATGACCAAACCCAAGCGCCCCCATCCATAACGCGATGGCTGCTGGAAATAAAAGAAACGCTTCGTGCTTGCGGACGCCGCGCTTCAACACATATATATGAACAATAAGTCCGAAAGAAAATACAATGAGCGGCCATGCACTTGCCTGATACCATTGAATGATGTGGAACGTTTCAAGCGTAAATAAAATAAGCAAAGCTAACATTGCAATGACCGTTTGCCGCATGATCTCCCCCCTTACATTCAATGTACTACACTTCTTTTTTTCTAGCTAGGCATTTTTCGATAGAAAAGCAAGAAAATAAATATGATGCTCATATAGCCAAATAATGGATACAACACGCTAAGTAAGGCGTTATACCCGACTAAACTAAACGCATACATCGCAAGCAAAAGCGCAATTAATACAAAAACGGGCTTGCGAAAAAAAAGCGCCAATTTTCGATGCAGTCCGAACACCCCTGCAACAAACGATGAAAAAATTTCACCGTAAATGATCACAACATATAACCCGTAAAACGACGCGAGCGAACGTTTCACCACTTCTGCCATCGGAATGCTGTAGGACTGCAAATTTGGAAGTAAAGAAAGCGCAAAATGGCTGCTTAATAAAATAAACATAAGCAACACGCCGCCGAGCACCCCACCGAGCCGAATCGTTTTTTCATCTTTTACTTCTGTCGCAAGCGGAACGAGCACGACTTGGGCCATCGCTAAATTAAACGCCACATACGCAAACGGAGAAAAAAAAGCAGCCAGCGGCGGTTTCGTCCATACGAGATCGCTTTCATTCATTAACGATATGGCGAAACTAAATATAATCATAAGCGGCACAACAATCATATTAACACTTAAAATGCCGTTTAAGCCAAATAACATCGTCACAAACGCGAGAATCATAGTTAGCGCAAGTCCAACATCCGCCCGCATATGAAGCTGCTCTTCAAATACAGCCCCCGCTCCAGATAACATGACCGCGGTGACACTAAATAGCACAACAAACATAAACAAATTGACAACGACGCTCACTTTCCCAAACAAATACACATTGAATTGTTCATATGAACGCGCATGAAGCCGATTCGCCATGATCATTAAACGCGTCCCCAAAAAAATAAATAGCCCTCCACTTACTGCAATCGTCACGACCGCAATCGCCCCGTACTGCGTAAAAAATTGCACAATTTCTTTTCCTGTCGCAAATCCAGCACCGACGACTGTGCCGACATATACAAACGCAATTTGAATGGCTCTCATCCACATACGCTCTCCCCCACTCGTCCATTTTTTCTATATATATGAAAAAAACGGCGAATATTTTCCGCCGTTTTTCTTATTCTACAACTATATCGACTTTTGGCATATTGTGCATATTTTTTGCTGTCACATGTGCCACAACCGAATACGTCCCTTTGTCTGAAAACGTATATCGCGCGACATACTTTCCGTCGCCCGCATGCTTTCCTTCAATCATTTCGCGATTGTCATCGCCATGTTTCCACACTTCGAATTTCACTTCCGACGCATCGGTCACTTTTTCATCCCCGTATGTCACAAAACAAGCAAGTTCGACTTCTTGATTAGCTGGAAGCTTTTCTTCAACCGCCATTTTTACGTCTAAATACGCCAGCTCTTCTTCTTCAGATTTGTTCGCGCAACCAGCGACAACGAGCAGAAGAACAGAAAACAACAGTAGCCATTTTTTCATTTTAATCCCCTCCCATGTTACAATGGTTTCACAAAATGATCACAAATGTTTGCTACAATGGACAAGGATACACTATTTTCTTCATTTGGTAAATGGGTCACTCCTCTCAATTCTGTTAAATTTACACAAAGAATTGAAGAGATGAAACAAGATAAATAGTGGAACGAATTCAACGGGAATGAGTTGAAAAAAGTCGGCGAAGCGCAGTAGCCATGTAACAACAAAACAAATACATTTATTACCAAATAGATAGTGATCACCTTTAGTTGGTTACTGCCTTGTTTTTCGTTTATCATAAAATATTTTATTCAGAAAATTCTGCATAAAATGTTTTTATTTTTTATGCAACGCTACTGATTACGAATATATTACAAAATGTAGAAGGACAAATGGGAACTCCTTTTCAGTGGACTTACCCATCTAAAAAGAAAGGAAAAGCTATACAATTAAAAGGAAAGATCGTTTAACTTTTTCTATTTGGAAAATGTAAGAAGGTGTCCAAATCTTTTAGGACACCTTCTCATGTTTTTCAGCTTTTACGACGATGCGATCGTCCTCTACGTCGATATGAATCGTGCGCACATCTTGTTCATCAAGCAACACGTCGGCAATTTCGTCTTCGACATGTTCTTGAATGACACGGCGGAGTGGACGAGCGCCGAACGTTGGATGATAGCCGAGCTCAGCTAATTTTTCTTTCGCTTTGTCGCTAATGGTCATCGTCACATGTTGTTCAGCGAGCGTACGTTGCAACTCCGCAAGCATGAGGTCAACAATTTGCAGCATATGCGCTTTTTCAAGCGGTTTAAATTCGATAATCGCATCGAGACGGTTTAAAAATTCTGGTTTAAAGTATAGACTGAGACGTTGGAGCAAGTCGCCTTCCATGTTTGTACCCGCATTCGATGTCATAATGATAACCGTGTCTTTAAAGCTAACGGTACGGCCTTGGCTATCTGTTAAACGACCGTCTTCTAAAATTTGCAAGAACATATGTTGTACATCTGGGTGCGCTTTTTCCATTTCGTCAAGCAAGATGATGCTGTAAGGGTTGCGGCGCACTTTTTCCGTTAATTGACCAGCTTCTTCATGGCCGACATAGCCAGGAGGTGCACCGATGAGTTTGGAGACCGCATGTTTTTCCATATATTCGCTCATGTCTAAGCGAATCATCGCATCTTTTGAGCCGAATAATTCTTCCGCAAGCGTCTTCGACAATTCTGTTTTACCGACGCCAGTCGGACCGACGAATAAGAACGAACCGATCGGACGGTTTTTCGCTTTTAAGCCTGCCCGGCTTCTGCGAATGGCTTTAGCGATTTTTTTCACCGCTTCTTCTTGACCGATCACTTTTTTCGCTAAGTTTTCTTCTAAATGTTTCATTTTTGCATGTTCATCGGCTTGTAATTTGCCAACTGGAATGCCTGTTTTTTCTTCAATGATTTGTTGAATGTGAATGACGTCAACGACAGGTTGTTCCGCTTGTCCGTTTTGTTGTAATTGTTTTTCAAGTTTCAATTCTTCTGTGCGCAATTTCGCCGCTAATTCGTAATTTTCTTCTTGCGCGGCTTTTTCTTTTTCTTTTCTTATTTGTTCGAGACGTTGTTCAATCGCTTCCTTGTTTGTCGGCGTCGCTTGTAAGCTCACTTTTGAACCAGCTTCGTCTAACAAGTCAATGGCTTTGTCAGGAAGGAAGCGGTCTTGGATGTAGCGATGTGACAATGTGACGCAGGCGTGAATCGCTTCATCTGTATATTTCACTTGGTGGAATTGTTCATATTTTGGCTGAATGCCTTTTAAAATGTTGATCGCTTGTTCGATCGTCGGTTCATGAATGAGCACAGGTTGGAAGCGGCGTTCAAGCGCAGCGTCTTTTTCAATTTTGCGATATTCTTTTAACGTCGTTGCACCGATGATTTGTAATTCACCGCGAGCGAGCGTCGGCTTTAATATGTTGCTTGCATCCATTGAACCTTCGGCCGAACCGGCACCGACGAGTAAATGAATTTCGTCGATGAATAAGATGACGTTTTTCCGTTGTTGCAATTCAGCAATGAGCTGTTTCATTCGCTCTTCAAATTGACCGCGAATGCCTGTATTTGCGACTAACGAAGCGACGTCAAGCACGTACACTTCTTTGTTTAATAGTTTTGCAGGCACAGCCCCTTCGACGATTTTCAGCGCCAATCCTTCGACGATCGCTGTTTTCCCAACGCCCGGTTCACCGATTAACACCGGATTGTTTTTATTGCGACGATTTAAAATTTCGATGACGCGTTCAATTTCTTTATCGCGTCCGATGACAGGGTCGATCAATCCTGCTTTAGCTAATTGCGTTAAGTTGCGACCGAATTGATCAAGCAATCCGTTTCGTTCTGGCTGTTGTTCGTGATGTTGGATGCGGGAAACCGTTGGTTCAGCAAGCGGTGCGAAGAAGTCGGAGAACAATTGATCGAAATGATCGAAGTGGAATCCTGCTGGCACTTTTAATTGTTGTTTTTGCTTTGCATAGCACGCATCGCAAAGGTGTAATTGTTGTTTTTCGTTGTTTACTTGCACGTGTAAAAAGACGTTTGCTTTATTTTGTTTACATGCTTGGCACATCATAGGCACCAACCTCCTTTTGACTTTGACTATATTTGACCTTTCTGTCTTTATTATAATTTGACCTTTTTTGATTTTCAAGACCTTTTTTAAAAAAAATAAAAAAACATGATAGAAAAATGCCCTATCATGTTTTCTTAAAAATTGAATCGTCCGTTCGATTTCTTTTTCATCATCCCACAAATAATCAGGCATGACGATAAAGCGCGTCAATAAAAAACCGACAATTGTCGTGACCTTTCCGGCGGAAGTGGAGGTTATATATTCTGTTCCCTTCTTGTAAATATGTGCTAAAAATTTTTTCGTTGACGAGAGGAAAAGATTTTTGTACGATGGTAACGTCAACTGCATACGAAATCTTTCTCGTCAACTAAGATGAGATAGAGGTTGCGGCAAATAATAGTAGTTTCATCGAGACGCAGAGACGTCGATGAAGTGAGATGAAAGGATTTGTCGCCGAAGTTTATAGCGTGCTCTGGCGCTATAAGCTGGGCCTGTGACCGAATAGGTGCAGGACTGTCATCGCGCATGCGGTGGAGAGCTATCGATCTTAAGTTTGATGCGGATGTGTCATATATTGTGCACCCGTTGAAAACTTAGGGTGCACTTTTTTATTTTTCGTATGACAACAGCCCTCCGCCCGCCTGCGTCGCCATAATCATGAATGAAAGGATGACGAACATGAAACAACAACAACAACTCGGGTTTTGGTTATTGACAGCGCTCGTTGTCGGCAATATGGTCGGATCGGGCATTTTTATGCTTCCGCGCTCGCTTGCTGAGGCGGCAAGCCCCGCCGGCGTGCTGCTCGGATGGCTAATCACAGGGGCTGGCGTGCTCACGATCGCCATCATTTTTGGCAATTTAGCTATTCGTAAACCGGAATTAAACGGCGGACCGCAAATTTACGCGAAGGAACTGTTTCCGAAAGGTTCAAAAGCATCCATTTTATCCGGTTTTATGGCTTCTTGGGGCTATTGGATCGGCAACGTCGCTGGAAACGTTGCGATCATTACGACGTTTGCTAGTTATTTATCGACGTTCTTCCCTATTTTAACGAGCGGACATGTCGTCTTCTCTGTTGGCTCATTTACATTAAAACTTGGCAATCTGCTCACGTTTCTCGTCTGCACCGCACTTTTATGGATGATGCATGCGATCATTTTACAAGGAGCAGAAAGTGCCGGAAAGTTGAACTTTGTCGCAACGGCAACGAAAGTGCTTGGCTTTTTCTTATTCATTGTTATCGGATTGTTTGCGTTTGAAAAAAGCTATGTCCAACCGTTTGTTGCTCCGCGTTACGATGAAGCAGGTCATACGCTCGGATTGCTTTCGCAAATTAACAACGTCGCGTTAAGCACACTTTGGGCGTTTATCGGCATTGAATCAGCGATCGTTTTTGCTTCGCGTGCCCGAAAACAAAGCGATGTCAAACGCGCAACGATTGTCGGACTATTCATTGCTTTAGCCATTTATATTGGCATTAGCATACTCGTCATGGGTCTGTTAAAACAAGATGTGCTCATTCAATCTGAAAAACCGCTCGTCGATGCAATCGGTACGGTATTAGGTCCTATCGGATCGCAACTGCTTGCCGGACTCGGTTTAATTAGTTTAATCGGCTCAACGCTCGGCTGGATTTTTTTAAGTGCTGAAGTGCCGTACCAAGCAGCGAAACAAGGATTATTTATTCGCGCCTTTTTACAAGAAAACAACAAAGGCATGCCGCGTTTTTCTTTAATCGTCTCAAATATGATCGCCCAGCTATTTATTTTTTCGACGATTTCGAACTCGATGGCAGCGGCATTTGATTTCGTCATTTATATTGCAACATTATCGTATCTCGTTCCGTATTTCATCGCCTCCGTCTTCCAATTGAAGCTCGTTTGGACGGGTGAAACATATGAAACGACGAAACAACGAATGACAGACGGCATCATCGCCCTTCTTGCGACCGTTTATTCCATTTGGCTCGTCAAAGCAGGAACAGCCGATATGAAAACATTTTTGCTCGGCGTCGCCTTGCTTGCAAGCAGCTTGTTGTTTTATCCGCTACTTCTTAAACAACAAAGCGAACATAAAACGAAACAAAAACAGTCGGCATAACAAAACCCCCGTCCATATTTGGCGGGGGTTCATAGTCTCACCATCTTTATTCTTTATATTTTTTCCTTGCCTCTTCAAATATTCGGTTTAGTTTTTCTATTTGTTTATTATTTGCTTGCTTACTACTATTCAAATGACCGTCGTATTCGATTTGATTACTAGCTAACGGCACCTTTCCATAATATACACCTTTGATTGTATACTCATCATGTGTCGTACTTTTTCTTAAAAACAAAAGATAGCTTTTATTATCCTTCATCAACTGATACCCTGCTGAACCATACAATGTATTTGTTTCTTTATCAAACGCGCCATTTTCGATCACTTTGATAACGTCCCCTTTATCTAACTCGTATCCTTTCTCATTTTTGAAAACTTTTTTGATTTCGACGTCACTGATCGTATAAAAACCCGTCACCATATCGCCGTCTTTATCAAAATGACTCTCTTCTTCAGCATAACAAGACAATATTTTCGCATGTTTATGTTATAATATTCCTTGAATTTTGTTTTGTCGAGGGGGCATATATGGAGAGAGGGAGAACGAAACGATGGCTGTACATTTTGCTTGTCATTGTGCCGTGCCTCGTTGGGAGCGCATGGATTGTGCTTTGGCAAGATGCACAGCAACAACAAGAACAAATAGAAGAGACGCGCCTGTTTGCCAATATACATAAAAATGATTTGGACCGCTTTCTTGCGGAAACGACTGCCCGACTTGAAACGTTGGCACTCGTGATCGGCAAACATGCGAAAAAGCTAGAAAAAGAAGAAATGAATGATTTGTTGCAACAACTGCAAAAACAAGACGTTCGCTTTGAACGCATTTCGTTTTTTTCTGAAAGTACAAGTCCGGCGATGCGGTTAGCGAAAGCGACAAAACAGACGATGATCGACAGTCAACATACAACGACGATTGTTACACCGATTATCCATGAACAAAAGAAACAGACGATCGGCTTTTTAGTTGCCAAGCTGCGCACAAACTATATACAAAATCGTATGAAAATCGTTTATCCAAACGCTTCGTTTCGCTTATACGATGAGAATGGCACGGTCCTTTTGGAAACAAACGAACTTCGCCCGTCGAAACAAACGGTGACCGTTCAGTTAAATCATGCGCCATGGGTGATCGAAGCCAATGTGCCGCGCGTCAGCCTAAAACAAAACATCCGCGCTTCGCTTCCATATATTTTATCGCTCATTATTGCTATACATCTCACATTTCGCACCCTCTCG
>NZ_JBCNEQ010000063.1:0-146607 GCF_050480245.1 Bhargavaea massiliensis
CTGAACATTTACATAAAATGGGGAGAAGGAGCATAACGAACGATTGTTCGCAATTCTGTGCTCATCCTAACCCTCTGTCCTTTTTTGTTTTTTCTTTGGTTGATATACCTAAAAAAGATATTTATTTCATTTCTGAGAGTGAAGATGACATCTGTTTTAAACATAAAAAGGGAATGGTGGATCACGCATCCATAAAACCAGCAAAAAAGTCAAAGTCGATGTCAATCCATCACGGATTCAGGAACTAGTTATATGACCAAGTCTCAAATAGCTAAAGCAGGTCAGTTTGCCTGGGATGTCACATATGCGGCAAAAGAATATATATTATTGCAAGCAGCAGGGGGAGACCCTATCACATGGTCTGGACTAGTTAACGCTATTTGGAATAAGGCTAAAGGATATCTAGGTTTTTTAAAGAAATTAAAGTAAAATACTTTAATTATATAAAGGAGTTGTTATGTTTATCTTATTTGCGGCAAGTATGGTGCTGTTATCGGGGATAGCTCTTCTTTATTGGACAATAAAGCACTTAAATAACGAGATTCATAAACAGAACGAATATATAAATGATCCCACTCCAGAATCTTTTAATAAAGTTGTTATAATGTATTTTTTAAATATAATCCTAAGAATGTTGCCAGTAAACATTATAAAAGGAATATTAGTCATATTTTCGATCGGTTTAATATTTTTGTCAGCATTCTTTTTTTCTCTACTGTAGGTGAGCAAATTAGCTAACATAAATTTACAGCCAAACCAAAAAGGCGACATGGACTCGATTCCTTGGTTAGAATAGACAAGTGCAGCTCTTGGCGGCGCTTGTGCAGCGTGCCTGTCACGCCCCGATAAGATTCATAAAAACGCCAAATAACCCTCTCCAAGAGGGTTATTTGGCATGCCTAAAACATGTGGTATTCTTTTTCTTCAGCTAATGATCACAAACATTGCGTATGGACACAACGACCCTTAACACTAAATTTGACGGGTATGGAGGGAACAATGCATAATATTCGTAGTGCTAGTTCTCAACTAGCACTACGAATTAATTTATCTATTATGTGAGGTGTTCTCCACATGCACCAGCATCTTCCTATGGAAGAAGAAGTGATGAACATGTTAATTGGTGTTTTTTCCACAATAATGCTCATTGCAATGATTACACTAATTTTTCTTTGGAGAAGGAATACCACACAAAGAGCAGCATTTCTTTGGATTTTCGTACATTTTGTATCGTTCTCTATTGCAGTATACTTGGCATTAAAAGCCATTTCTTTTGACATTAATCATCCGATGGCGTCAGAAGAAATTTCCCTTCTTTTAGGTGAATCAGGAGCATTATGGGCAGGAAGTATGATTTGTCTGTTAGTTGGTATTTTTAAACTTTCAAAAGTAACGAAGGATGATAAAAAATAAGGTTTTGTATTTGAACAATCTTCACTACTTTGTAAATTAGCACACTATTCCAGAACTTATTTCTTAAAATTGGTAATAAAGGAAAAAGAGTGTCAGGAGCACGGTTATCGTCTTGTGGCATACGGAACATCGATAACGAGCAATCCAAATCCGATAAGCTTCTTGCCCCACTAACAACAAGAGTATAATTTTAAAAAATTAGGAGTGAAATGATGTTCAATCCAGAACTTTATTTTTATTATATTTTGCTACTTACTCTTTTAGTTTTTACTCATTTGTTCCATAAAAGAACAAAAGATTTATCTAAAACACTCTTTATCACAATTACTGCACTTTTTTTCGTATCCGTAGTTTGCAGTATTAGTTTAGCACTCAATTATTATCAATCGCTGAAGCCAAATACAGAGGGTATTGGAATTTCAAATGTGGTCGCATATTGGCTACTAGGGGAGGATGCTTGGGCACCAGCGTGGACTATTCAACTATTTAAAAAGGCTTATTCCATTTCCTTATGGATTACACTTATTTTGCTTGGCTTCCTCATAATTCTTTTATTCATGAAAAGAAAGAAAGACACGAACTGAAAATATTGGTTATCAAATTTTTAAAGCTCATTCTGTTTTTAATGCGGTGACATGGTGGATGTTCCAAAAGCGCGCTATCGCGGCTTAAATGATAAAAAGAAAAAGGCTGCCCAATCCGCTTGCTATGCGGTTATTGGCTGCCTTTTTTATTGAAAAAATAATCGCTTCGACTCGAGAGAAAAATCCGTAAATAGGAAAGATGTAATTGTGTCATTTTCTCCAAACGCCTCTCTTTTTTTGAAAAAACCATCTCCCAATCCAAATACTTCAACCGTTTTATATACGGGATCAACAATCCAATACTCTTGCACGTTAAACTGCTCGTATAGCTTAAATTTTTCATTTCGGTCTTTTAAAGCTGTAGATGGAGAAAGAACTTCGACAATGAGTGTTGGTGCGCCTAAACAGCCGTTTGGTGTTAAATTGTTTCGATTGCAAATGACGGAAATATCTGGTTGTACGACATGTTTTGCATGCGTGTAGTCGTCGCTTTCGGAGAGACGAACATCAAACGGAGCTATGGCAACGTAGCAATTTTTATTTTGAAAATGCGAACGAAACGCAAACGATAGTTCCATGACAGCAAATTGATGCTCCCATGTTGGAGAAGGACTCATGTTGTAAGCTTTCCCGTCAATGAGCTCCCAACGCCCGTCCCATTGAATATAGTCAGCATACGTATACAGTTTGGATGATTCTGGATTCATCGTATCTCCCTCGCTTTTTTCATCATTATATCACACATCACTTCATCATTGACCATTCCGTATTTTATCGTTATATTGTTAAATAGTTAAATAATTGAACTATTTCGATAGGAGGTATTGATCGGTGGAGCGAAGCATACAACAATTTATTGAGCGTTATTTATCCGTTTCATTTCTTGTTCATAAACGAGGGGCTGCGTTGATGAAGTGTGAATTAGACGATATTACGCACGATCAATATTATGTATTGCGGTACATATGTAAACGAGGGGTGTGTACATCGACGGAATTAGCGGACGTGTTTGCGGTGAATAAAAGCGCGATTACCGCGATGACGAATCGTCTTGTTGAAAAAGGAATGATTGCACGTGGCAAAGATGAAGATGATCGTCGTATTATTGCGCTTTCGCTTACGGAAAGAGGGAAGGAATGGCTTGTTGAAACAGAACGAAAAGTATATCAACTTGTTGAAACAATTATGACAAAGCTTTCACATGAAGAAATTGAACTGTTTATTCAAACGTATGAGAAACTAGCGAAGATTTTACAAGAAATGGAGGAGAAAAAATGAAAACGATTATTCGCGGAAAATGGGTCGTTTTACTCGCGTGGGTTGTCGCCGCTGTCGTGCTCGTTATGACTGCTCCGAATATGGCACAACTTGTGCGTGAAAAAGGGCAAATTACCGTCCCAGACGGCTATTCGTCTTCGCTTGCAAGCGAGTTATTAAAAGAAGTGCAAAAGCAAGAAAATAAGGAAGGAGAAATGAGTGCCGTCCTCGTCTTTCATCGCAAAGAGAGATTACAAGAGAAGGATTGGAAAGAAATAGAGAAAGCTGTAGAGCAGCTGCAAGCGAAAAAAGAATCGCTCGGTTTAATACAAATCGTTTCGCCGCTTGATGACAGCTCGCTCAAAGAAAAGCTCGTTTCAAAAGATGAAACAACGGTACTCATTTCGCTTCAATTAGAACGAAACAAACGCACCGCAAAAGAAATAAGCACAGCCCTTTATGAGGCGATCGAGCATATTGATGTGCCGCACTATTACACAGGTAGTTGGATGATTGATGAAGATGTCGTGCAAAGTTCACAAGAAGGATTGAAAAAAACGGAAGGCATTACGGTCGTGTTTATTTTAATTGTTTTATTTCTTGTGTTCCGTTCGCTCGTTGCTCCGTTTGTGCCGTTGCTGACGGTTGGATTGACGTATATCGTGTCGCAAGCGATTGTTGCTTTTCTTGTTGATCGTGTTGATTTTCCACTTTCTACGTTTACACAAACGTTTTTAGTTGCCGTTTTATTCGGAATTGGCACAGACTATTGCATTTTATTGCTTAGTCGCTTTAAAGAAGAGTTAGCGAAGCGGGAAGATCGAACTGAAGCGATTATCGCGACGTATAAGACGGCTGGAAAGACGGTTATTTTCAGCGGATTGGCGGTCATGATCGGATTTGCGTCCATCGGCTTATCGACGTTTAAACTGTATCAGTCTGCATCAGCCGTAGCGGTCGGTGTCGTTGTGTTACTTGTTGCCCTTGTTACGCTTGTGCCGTTTTTTATGGCTACACTTGGTGAAAAGCTGTTTTGGCCGATGAAAGGAGCTCTTGAACATAAACCGAGCAAATTATGGGATGTGGCAGGTCGTTTTTCTTTCGCTCGTCCGCTATGGGCGCTTGCAATTGTCGCGATCATCACATTGCCGATTTTATTGACGTACGATGGCAAACTTTCTTTTAATTCGATGGCGGAAATAGGGGATCGTTACGCGTCTGTTAAAGCATTTAACATCATTTCAGCCCACTTTAGTGAAGGGGAAGCGATGCCGACGAAAATCGTCATGAAAAATGACGAAGCGATGGATGATGAACAATATTACTACTTGATTGAAAAAATTAGTCGCGAAGTGGCAAATATTGATGGCGTGGAAGCCGTTCGTTCAGTAACTCGCCCGCTTGGAGAGCCGATCGATCAATTGTTTGTGACAAAGCAAGCGGAACAGTTAAAAGATGGACTTGGAAAAGGGGCGGACGGCATCGGGCAAATTCGTTCCGGTTTAAGTGAAGCGAGCAGCGAAATGGCGAAGTCCGCTCCGAAGTTAGCTCAGGCGACAGGTGGTATTCACGAGCTCGTCAACGGAACGTCAAAATTGAAAACGGGAATGACTGATTTACAACAAGCATTGAAGCAGCTCGAAGATGGGGTGCGAAGCGGAGCGATCGGAGCTGCTGATCTTGAAAAAGGATTGCAAACGATACAAACGAATATGAAAAAGCTGCATGATGGAGCGGATGAATTGCGAAAAGGATATGAGCAAGCAACCGGTGGACTGCGTCAATTAAGTGAACGATATGAACAAATTGAAGGTGGATTACGTGCCATCTCGGAACAGCTACCAACTCTTTCTCAGTCGCTCAACCGCATAGAAGAACGTCATACGAGTTTGCGCGAAGATGCGGAGTATGCACATGTGAAGCAAGCCGTTCAACAGATGAGCGCGCAAATGAACATGTTATCTGATGCGTTTATTCAAGTGAACAACGCGTTGCAAAATGTTCAATATGGTTTACAACAAGCAAATGAATCGTTTGCGACAGTAACAAACGGACAGCAAGCGCTCGTGACTGGCATGGATGAAGTGATCTCTGGACTTGGAAAGCTTCGTTCTGGATTAGAGCAAGCAGCGGATGGTCAAGGGCAAATTGTTCAACGATTGCCAGAAGTGACAAATGGGCTAGCGAAAGTAAACGACGGACAACAGCAATTGCTTACAGGTTTTTCGCAACTCAATGGTCAAATGGATCAACTCATTTCAGGACTAAATCAAAGCGTCGATGGATTGCGACAAGTGGAAAATGGATTACAGTCCGCAAAACAGTACGTTTCTGACTTAGCGAATGCACCAGACGAAGAAATGACAGGATGGTATATGCCGCCACAATTGTTGACGAGCGAGGAATTTGCGCAAGCGAAGGAAGCATATATGTCGAAAGACGGAAAAGTCGTGACGTTCGATGTTGTCTTTTCATCCAACCCGTATGAAACAACAACGATGAAAAAAATCGCAGAAGTGAAAGAAGCGATTGGTCGGGCGGTGAATGGCACAAAACTTGAGCATGCGAAAGTAGGCGTTGGAGGCGTGACGAGCATTTATTCCGATTTGCGCGACATTTCTGCCGCTGATTATGCTCGAACATCTATATTTATGCTTGCAGGGATTGCGATCATTTTAATTGTTCTTCTTCGTTCGTTTATTATGCCGGCGTACTTAATGTTATCGCTTATTTTAACGTATTATACGTCGATGGCATTTACTGAACTTGTGTTTGTGAATATGCTTGGATATGAAGGAATAAACTGGGCGGTTCCGTTTTTTGCGTTCGTCATTTTAATGGCACTTGGCATTGACTATAGCATTTTCTTAATGGACCGCTTTAACGAATACCGTGACAAAACGGTGCAAGAAGCGATGCTTGAAGCGATGCGTCATATGGGAACAGTCATCATTTCTGCTGCCATCATTTTAGGAGGAACGTTTGCGGCGATGTATCCATCGGGTGTGCTATCACTCTTGCAAATTGCGACGATTATTTTAACAGGCCTTTTCTTATATGCGCTTGTCGTTTTGCCATTATTCATTCCGGTGATGGTGAAAACGTTTGGACGGGCGAATTGGTGGCCATTTATGAAGTAAGAGCGGGTGTCGATGCCCGCTCTTCTTTTCGTATATCTTTTCATGGATCTACAAATCATGTTAAGATAAAAGGTAGAATTTTGCCGAAACGGGAGATCGGATGAATGGGGGAAACGGTTTGAAGGAGCAGCAAAAAACGCGCATTACAGTAGATATATACGGACAACAATATTCAATCGTCGGAACAGAAAGTTCAAGTCACATTCGTCTCGTTGCGTCAATTGTCGATGACAAAATGCGTGAAATTAGCGCGAAAAATCCGACGCTTGATACGAGTAAACTTGCTGTATTAACGGCTGTAAATATCGTTCATGAATATATGAAACTCAAAGATGAATACGAACGCCTTTTGCGAAAAATGAATAAAGAAAAGGATGATGACAGCGATGATTGATTTGCTTATTTGTTTCATCCTTCTTATGGGACTGATGATTGGATTGAAACGAGGATTTATTTTGCAATTTATTCATATGACAGGTTTTTTTATCGCGTTTATCGTTGCATATAACTATTATGATCAACTAGCACCAAGACTAAGATTATGGGTGCCATATCCGAGTTTTGGTGATGGCGAAACGGTGAAATTGCTCATTGAAAGCACAAATTTAGATGAAGCATACTACCGTGCGATTGCATTTGCTGTTTTATTTTTTGTTGCAAAAATTGTGATGCAAATGATCGGCTCAATGTTAGATTTCGTTGCTCAGTTGCCGCTTTTAAAAAGCGTCAACCGCTGGGCAGGTGGAGCGCTTGGATTTATGGAAGTGTATTTGCTTTTATTTGTGCTTTTATACGTGAGTGCACTTGTTCCTGTTTCTGCAATTCAACAACCGCTTCACAACTCATTCATTGCTAGTTTCATCGTCAAACACACACCGATTTTATCAAATTTCGTAAAACATATGCTTGTGCAATATATGGCTTAAAAACTTCTCCGTTTGAGAGAAGTTTTTTCGTCGAAAGGAAGGGAATGACATGGAAAAAAATAAAAAAGAAGCGATTCGTTTGCTTGAAACAATCGCTTTGTATATGGAAATTAAAGGAGAAAATCCTTTTAAAGTATCCGCCTTTCGTAAAGCAGCTTCAGCGCTAGAGCGTGATGAACGTGCCTTGACCGACATTGATGATTTTACGTCCATTGCTGGCATCGGAAAAGGAACAGCTGCCGTTTTACAGCAATGGTTGCAGACAGGAACGAGTGATGTGCTTGAACAGTTAAAAAAAGAAATTCCAGCAGGGCTATTTCCACTTTTAAAATTGCCGGGACTTGGCGGCAAAAAAATTGCCAAACTGTATCATGAGCTAGGCGTGACCGATATAGAAACATTAAAAGAAGCATGTTTAGCTCAACGTGTGCGACAATTAAGCGGCTTCGGTGCGAAAACAGAAGAAAATATTTTAGCTGCACTTGCCCACATGAATGCACGCCCTGAGCGGTTGCCGATTGCGTTTATGTTGGAAGTTGCTTCCGACATCGAGCGTCAGCTAGAAAACTTCGCTGGCATTATTCAGTTTTCACGGGCGGGCAGTTTGCGCCGCGTATGTGAGACGGTGAAAGATTTAGATTTTATTATTGCAACAACAGACGATGCGCTCGTTCGAAAGCAGTTGTTGCAACTTGAGCATATGTATGACGTTGTGGCAAACGGTGAAACGAAAGTATCGTTGCAATTGCAATACGATTATATTGTCAACGTTGATTTTCGCCTCGTTTCTCCTGAACATTTTGCCACAACGCTCCATCATTTTACCGGTTCAAAAGACCATAACGTTCGCATGCGCCAGTTAGCGAAGGAGCGGGGGGAAAAAATTAGCGAGTATGGCGTAGAAAACGTGCAAACAGGTGAAGTGAAAACGTTTGAAACGGAAGAACAATTTTTTGCTTACTTTCGTTTGCCGTTTATTCCGCCAGAGCTGCGTGAAAGTGGAAAAGAAGTCGATGCATATGACGGGACACCGCTCCTCACTTTATCTGATATACGCGGAGACTTGCATATGCATACGACATGGAGCGATGGGGCGTTTTCGATTCAACAAATGGCGGAAGCATGTCGAAAAAAAGGATATCGCTACATCGCGATTACCGATCATTCGCAGTTTTTAAAAGTAGCAAATGGATTAACCGTTGAACGACTAAAACGCCAACAAGAAGAAATTGCTCGCTTGAACGAACAATATGATGACTTTGTCATTTTATCTGGCATTGAGATGGATATTTTACCAGATGGAACGTTAGATTTTCCAGATGATGTATTACAAACGGTCGATTTTGTCATTGCGTCGATTCATTCTGCTTTTTCACAACCAGAAGAAGCGATTATGAAACGTCTAAAAGAAGCACTTATGAATCCATACGTTCATATGATCGCTCATCCGACAGGAAGATTAATTGGGGAGCGAAGCGGATACGCTGTAAATATAGACGAATTGTTGCAGCTTGCGAAAGAAACAAATACGGTGCTAGAGCTAAATGCCAACCCACATCGTCTCGATTTAACGTACACTTATTTACAAAAAGCACAGCAGCTTGGTGTGAAAATAGCGATTAATACAGACGCGCACAACGTTCGTATGCTTGATGATATGGAGCTTGGAGTGGCGTTTGCTCGAAAAGGTTGGATTCGAAAAGAAACGGTCATCAATACATGGGATATCGAACAACTTATCTCTTTTTTGCGAAAATAAACAGCTGGAGGGTTACTTAGTGCACGCAAAAACATTACACATTCTTGAGTTTGATAAGGTGAAAGCACAGCTTGCGGAATATGTATCTTCCTCGTTAGGAAAAGAAAAAGTCGTAGCGCTTATGCCATCATCACATGTAGAAGAAGTGGTGCGCTGGCAAGAAGAAACGGACGAAGCAGCAACGGTTCTTCGCTTACGTGGTCACGTCCCACTTGGTGGTATATTTGACGTACGGATGCAAACGAAACGTGCAAGCATCGGAGGAACGCTCAGTCCACATGAACTGCTTGATATCGCAAGTACGATGCGAGCAGCAAGACAACTGAAAAAATTTTTAGAAGCGACAGAGGCAGATCTTCCGCACATGATCGCATATGCGGCGCAAATCGTTCCTTTGCCTGAACTTGAACAACGTATATATCGCTGCATTGATGAAAGCGGAGATGTGCTTGATGGAGCGAGCGATCGGCTTCGTTCGCTCCGCCATCAGCTGCGCACGATTGAAGGACGAGTGCGCGATAAGTTAGAGAGTATTATTCGTTCATCATCAGCGCAAAAAACATTGTCAGATGCAATCATTACGATTCGTAACGATCGGTACGTCATCCCAGTGAAACAGGAATATCGCCATACGTATGGTGGCATTGTACACGATCAGTCTTCATCTGGGGCTACGTTATTTATCGAGCCACAATCGGTAGTGGAATTGAACAACGAACTGCAGCAATTGCGTGTGAAAGAAAAACAAGAAATTGAACGTATTTTAAGCGAATTATCTGCCTCCGTGGGTGAGCAGGCGACAACAATTATTGAGAACGTCGAGTTGCTTGCTCAGCTTGACTTTTTGTTTGCAAAGGCGAAATACGCAAAAGCGATTAAAGCAACAAAACCGAAGATGAATGAGCGCGGATATATTCGGCTCATTCAAGCCCGACATCCGCTTATTGCAGCCGATCAAGTCGTTCCAAACGATATTGAGTTAGGCAGCGACTATACGACGATGGTGATCACAGGACCGAATACAGGGGGAAAAACAGTCACTTTAAAAACGATTGGTTTGTTGACTGTCATGGCTCAAGCAGGGTTGCAAGTGCCTGCGTTAGACGGATCGCAATTAGCAGTATTTCGCGCGGTATATGCCGACATTGGCGATGAACAGTCAATTGAACAAAGTTTAAGTACGTTCTCGTCTCATATGGTAAATATTGTTGACATTTTAAAACAAGTGGACGAGCATAGCCTTGTTTTATTTGATGAGCTTGGAGCAGGAACGGATCCACAAGAAGGTGCAGCGTTAGCGATTGCCATTTTAGATGAAGTGCACAATCGCGGTGCGCGAGTTGTAGCAACGACGCATTATCCGGAATTAAAAGCGTACGGATACAATCGTCGTGGCGTCATGAATGCAAGTGTCGAATTTGACATCGAAACGTTAAGTCCAACGTATAAACTATTGATCGGTATTCCAGGACGAAGCAATGCGCTTGATATTTCTCGTCGCCTCGGATTAGACGAGCATATTATTGCGCGTGCCCGTACGTATATTAGTGCTGAAAGCAATGAAGTTGAAAATATGATTGCTTCATTAGAACAAAGTAAAAAGCGCGCGGAAGAAGAATGGGAGAAGGCTGAGCGGCTCCGCCACGAAGCAGAGCAATTGAGAAATGAACTAGAAAGGCAGTGGAACGAGCTGAATGAACAGCGCGATCGCTTGTTGGAAAAAGCGAAAGAGCAAGCTGAAGAAATTGTAAAAAAAGCGATGAAAACAGCGGACGAAGTCATTCAACATTTGCGCGATATGCAAAAACAACAAGCGGCTGCCATTAAAGAGCACGAGTTGATTGAAGCACGAAAAAAACTGGAAGAAGCAATACCGCAAATCAATACGAAAAAGAAAAAGCGAGCGCAGCAGACAAAACAGCCTTTACATCCGGGTGATGAAGTGAAAGTCGTTCATCTCAATCAAAAAGGACAGCTTATCGAGAAAGTATCAGACAAAGAATGGCTTGTGCAAATCGGCATTTTAAAAATGAAAGTGCACGAAGAAAACTTACAGTATGTAAGCAGCCCAGCACCGATTGAAACAAAGCCAATTGCGACCGTAAAAGGACGCGACTATCACGTTCCACTAGAATTAGATTTGCGCGGCGAACGATATGAAGATGCGTTGCTTCGCGTTGAAAAGTATATTGATGATGCAGTATTGGCAGGGTATCCGCGCGTTTCGATCATTCACGGAAAAGGGACAGGTGCGCTTCGAAAAGGGGTGCAACAATATTTACAAAACCATCGTTCAGTAAAAAGCATTCGTTTTGGTGAAGCGACTGAAGGGGGTACAGGCGTCACCATTGTCGAATTAAAATGACAGGAGGAACTATGGGCGCTTTTTGGGAAAATGAGATCATTTATATTGCGGCTAATTTTAGCGTGGTGATTTTATGTTTAGTTTTATTTTTAGCGATTTTTGAACTTGTGACGAAATATAAAAATTGGGAAGAAATTAAAAAAGGAAATATGGCTGTAGCGATGGCGACAGGGGGAAAAATATTTGGGATCGCCAACATTTTTCGCTACGCGATCGATCATCACGATTCGCTTTTCACGATGATCGGCTGGGGAGTTTACGGTTTTGTTTTATTGTTAATTGGTTATTTTATTTATGAGTTTTTAACGCCGAAGTTTAATATTGATGACGAAATTGCTAACGATAATCGAGCGGTAGGGTTTATTTCTATGGTTATTTCGATCGGTTTGTCGTTTGTTATCGGAGCAAGTATAAGGTGAGAGGAGAAAGAAATGGAAACACTAGCGAGAGTATTATTCGTATTGTGCGGTGTATTTTTGCTTATTGGTGTCATATATCTCACGTTTTTTGCATAAAAGGGTGTCTGCAGGCACCTTTTTTATTTTTTAATACAAAAATTTCTGAAAATATTATAAAATATAAATAATCTTATAACAAAGGGGGAAACGATATGGAGAAGCCATGGCTAGCGTTATATCCTCAACAAGTTCCTCATTCCATTGATTATCCGCGCAAGCCGTTGCAACAATTTTTGCAAGAAGCAGCGGAGCAGTTTCCGCACAAAACTGCGATTCATTTTTTAGGAAAGGAGCTGACATATAAGGAAGTATATGAGCAAGCGCTGAAGTTAGCATCGTATTTGCAACAGCTCGATTTAGAAAAAGGCGATCGCGTATCGATCATGTTGCCGAATTGTCCACAAGCGGTCATTAGCTACTACGCTGTTTTATTTGCTGGTGGCATCGTTGTTCAAACGAACCCGTTATATACGGAGCGAGAGTTAGAATATCAGTTAAATGATAGCGGTGCGAAAGTCATTATTGCCCTCGATTTACTTTATCCAAGAATCATAAAATTGAAAGCGTATACAAAAATAGAGCATATCATTATTACAAGCATAAAAGATTACTTGCCATTTCCGAAAAATGTGTTATATCCATTTGTACAAAAGAAACAAACAGGGATGATTGTACGCGTCAAACATGAGGGAGATTGCCACTTATTCACAAAAGCCTTATCGCTTGCGAGTGGGAAAGTGAAAGAGACGGATGTGGATCCGATAGAAGACGTTGCGCTTCTTCAATATACTGGCGGAACGACCGGATTTCCAAAAGCTGCTATGTTAACACATTACAACTTAACAGCAAACACGTTTATGTGCACGAAATGGATGTATAAATGTGAACGCGGGAATGAATCGATTCTTGGTGTACTTCCGTTTTTCCACGTATACGGGATGACGGCTGTCATGAACTTATCCATTATGGAAAGATATAAAATGATTTTATTGCCGAAGTTTGATGTCGAAACGACGTTAAAAACAATTGAAAAACAACGACCAACGCTATTTCCAGGCGCTCCAACGATTTATATTGCGCTGCTCAACCACCCGAATTTAAAAAAATATGATTTATCGTCAATTAAATTATGTATTAGCGGTTCAGCTCCGCTTCCAGTTGAAGTGCAAGAACAATTTGAAACAGTAACAGGTGGGAAGATTATTGAAGGTTACGGCTTAACCGAAGCATCCCCTGTGACGCATTCCAACTTTATTTGGGACGGAAAACGAATCAAAGGAAGTATCGGTGTGCCTTGGCCAGACACAGAGGCGATGATCGTCTCGTTAGAAACGGGAGAGAAAGCAAACATAAATGAAATTGGTGAAATCGTTGTACGTGGTCCACAAGTAATGAAAGGATATTGGAACCGACCAGAAGAAACAGCAGCGACACTTCGTGGCGGTTGGTTATATACAGGCGATCTAGGTTATATGAATGAAGAAGGTTATTTCTTTGTCGTCGACCGAAAAAAAGATATGATTATCGCAAGCGGTTATAACGTATATCCACGCGAAGTAGAAGAAGTGTTGTATGAGCATCCGAAAGTGCAAGAAGCAGTCGTCATTGGTATACCAGATGTTTATCGTGGTGAGACGGTGAAAGCGTTTATTGTGCTTAAAGAAGGAGAACAGTGTACAGAAGAAGAACTTGACCAATTTATGAGAAGTAAATTAGCTGCTTATAAAGTGCCGCGCATTTATGAATTTAGAAAAGAATTGCCAAAAACAGCAGTTGGTAAAATATTGCGCCGTGCGCTTGTGGAAGAAGAAAAAGAAAAACAAAAATGAGCGGCGATTGTTTTTTTCTTGACACGCTTTTGGCCTCTCTTTAAAATAAAAATATGAATGATTATTCATTCATATTTTTGAAAGGGAGAATGCAAAGTTGAAACGCGACAAACCGAAGTTTAAACAAATTATTGATGCAGCTGTGATTGTCATTGCTGAAAACGGCTACCATCAAGCGCAAGTATCGAAAATTGCGAAACAAGCCGGTGTAGCGGATGGGACGATCTATTTGTATTTTAAAAATAAAGAGGATATTTTAATTTCATTGTTTCAAGAAAAAATGGGCTACTTCATCGAAAAAATTGAAGAAGAAATAGAAGGAATTTCAAGTCCGTCGGAGAAGTTATTTTTGTTGATTCAAAAACATTTTCAAATGTTAGCGGCGGATTCGCATTTAGCGATCGTGACCCAATTGGAACTTCGCCAATCGAATAAATCGTTACGTCTGAAAATTAATGAAATTTTGAAAAGATACTTAAAAGTTATCGATCGCATTGTGCAAGAAGGAATTGACAAAGGGGAATTTCGTTCAGATTTAGATGTGCGTCTCACTCGTCAAATGATTTTTGGAACGATTGACGAAATGGTGACAACATGGGTCATGAATGAGCAAAAATATGATCTCGTTGCATTAGCGAAACCGGTTCATCAATTGTTAACGAAAGGTTGTTGTGTGTAAACACGACAACCTTCCGATATACACGAAGGAGGGGGAACATGTTTTCCGTTCAACAAGAGGGGTATGTGGCGATTTTAGCACTTCACCGGCCACCAGCAAACGCTTTAGCATCTTCTGTTTTGAAAGAGCTTTCAGAACGACTTGATGCATTAAAAGAAGACGAACAAGTACGTGTCATCGTTCTTCACGGAGAAGGAAGATTTTTCTCAGCTGGTGCCGATATTAAAGAGTTTACAGCGATTGAGGCGAGCGAACAAGCAGCGGAGCTTGCTCGAGCTGGACAACAAGTGATGGAGAAAATTGAACAGTTTCCGAAACCGATTATTGCCGCGATTCACGGTGCTGCACTTGGCGGAGGACTCGAGTTAGCTATGAGTTGCCATCTGCGCATCGTAGCGGAAAACGCCAAACTTGGCCTACCAGAATTGCAGCTCGGCATCATTCCGGGATTTGCAGGAACACAACGCTTATTGCGTCATGTCGGTATGGCAAAAGCGCTAGAAATGATGTGGACAAGCGAACCGATCACAGGTACAGAAGCTGTTCAATGGGGACTAGCAAACAAAGCCGTCCCAGAAGAACAATTGCTTGATACAGCGAAGCAACTTGCACAAAAAATTGCTCAAAAGAGCCCGATTTCTGTTCAAGCGGTATTGAAACTAGTTAATGAAGCTCGCACAAAAACGTTCCATGAATGCGTTGAAAAAGAGGCGCAACTGTTTGGAAAAGTCTTTGTAACGGAAGATGCGAAAGAAGGCATTTCAGCATTTATCGAAAAACGGACACCACAGTTTCAAGGAAAATAAAAGGGGGAGAGAAGCATGAACATTTTCGTATTAATGAAGCGTACATTTGATACGGAAGAAAAAATCGTCATTCAAAACGGAAAAGTAAGCGAAGAAGGAGCCGAATTCATCATCAACCCATACGATGAATATGCGATTGAAGAAGCGATTCAAGTGCGCGATCAGCACGGTGGCGAAGTGACAGTTGTTACAATTGGGAACGAAGATGCAGAAAAAGAGCTTCGTACAGCGCTTGCCATGGGGGCAGATAAAGCCGTGCTCATTAACATTGAAGATGATGTAGAAAATCGTGACCAATATACAACGGCAAAAGTGCTTGCGGAATATTTAAAAGATAAAGAAGCTGATTTAATTTTAGCTGGAAATGTAGCGATTGACGGCGGGTCTGGACAAGTTGGACCACGCGTTGCTGAATTGCTAGGTATTCCTTATGTCACGACAATTACGAAATTAGAAATTGACGGAACAAACGTGAAAGTTGTGCGCGATGTTGAAGGTGACGAGGAAGTTATTGAAACATCTTTACCATTATTAGTAACAGCACAACAAGGGTTAAATGAGCCGCGTTATCCGTCATTGCCGGGCATTATGAAAGCGAAAAAGAAACCGTTAGAAGAACTAGAGCTTGATGATTTAGATTTGGAGGAAGAGGACGTAGAAGCAAAAACGAAAACGATTGAAATCTTTTTACCACCGAAAAAAGAAGCGGGAAAAATTTTGCAAGGAGATATTGCCGATCAAGTAAAAGAACTCGTTTCACTTCTTCATACGGAAGCAAAAGTCATTTAATAGGGGGATGGGGAGCATGGCAAGAAAAGTATTAACATTAGCAGAAGTGCGTGACGGTGCATTGCGTAACGTATCATTTGAAGCAATTTCCGCTGCAAAAACGATCGCTGAAGGCGGAGAAGTTGTCGCTGTCGTTGTCGGAGCGAGCGTTCGCTCATTAGCTCCTGAGCTGATTGCTTACGGTGCGGATCGAGTGATTGTTGTTGAACACGAAAAATTGGCGACGTATACGCCAGACGGTTATGCCCAAGCATTGCAAGCTGTTGTCGAGCAAGAGAAACCAGAAGGAATCGTCTTTGGGCATACAGCGCTCGGAAAAGACTTATCGCCAAAACTTGCTGCGAAATGGCAGTCTGGTCTTGTGTCTGATGTTGTCGCTGTTGAAGCAACAGGTGGAAATATCGTCTTTACAAGACCGATTTATTCTGGTAAAGCGTTTGAAAAGAAAATCGTGACAGACGGTCTTATGTTTGTGACTGTTCGTCCGAACAATATCGCTTCACTTGAAAAAGATGAAAGTCGCACAGGTGCGGTTGTCGATGTGCAAGTAGACATTAAAGACTTACGCACAATCGTTCGTGATATTGTGAGAAAAACAGCGGAAGGCGTCGATTTATCTGAAGCGAAAGTGATCGTTGCCGGCGGTCGCGGCGTAAAAAGTGCGGAAGGATTTGAGCCGCTGAAACAATTAGCTCAAGTGCTTGGCGGTGCGGTTGGAGCATCGCGCGGAGCATGCGATGCAGGATATTGCGACTACTCGCTTCAAATTGGTCAAACAGGAAAAGTCGTTACGCCAGACTTATATATTGCGTGCGGCATTTCAGGTGCGATTCAACATTTAGCAGGCATGTCTAACTCAAAAGTAATTGTGGCGATTAATAAAGACCCTGAAGCGAATATTTTCAAAGTAGCGGATTACGGTATTGTTGGTGACTTGTTTGAAGTCGTTCCACTTTTAATCGAAGAATTTAAAAAATTAAAAGTACATTCATAAGGCAGAGCATGATGCTTTGCCTTTTCTTTTCAGCATATTTTTTGGAGACAAGGAAATAGTAGAAGCGAAGCAAAAGATTGGCGTAGTGAATACGTTCAATGGTATACTATGTGCATGGAACGGAAATATTTAAGGAGGAATGAAACATGGCTATTGTAAATGCAACAGACCAAACATTTGTGAATGAAGTAAAAGATGGTGTTGTGCTCGTTGATTTCTGGGCACCTTGGTGCGGACCTTGCAAAATGATTGCACCTGTATTGGAGGAAGTAGATCGTGAGCTTGCTGGCAAAGTGAAAGTAGTAAAAGTCAACGTAGATGATAACCCAGAAACAGCTGGAAAATACGGTGTGATGAGCATCCCAACACTATTCGTGTTCAAAAATGGAGAAGTAGTCGACAAGACTGTTGGCTTCCAACCGAAAGAATCGCTTGTTGGTCTTTTAAGCAAACATCTATAATCGACATGCCTCGGAGACATCCGAGGTATTTTTTTGAAATTTTATATTGACACTGAAAATCGTTCTCTACTATAATGATAACAGTTAATGATAATCGTTATCAAAAAAGGGGGATACATACGAAATGAGAAAACGCCAATTAAAAGCTGTGTTTGCCATGTTTTTATTAGCAGGTGGCGTGCTGGCTGGTTGCGGAAATGCGGAGAAAACAGAAACGACAGAGAAGAAGGAAGAAACAAAAGTAGAAGAAAAACAAGAAGAGCAGCAATCGGCTGAAACTGAACAAGTGGAAGAGGTAAACGTTCAAGCATTTATTGATGCTTATAAAGCAATCAAAACAGAAACAGAAAAAGCGAAAGAAGGACAACCTGTGGATTGGAGCATCGTAGAAAAAACATATACAGAGCAATTACAAAAGCCAATTAATGAACTAGATGGTACATTTGCTCAAACGATTGAAGCAGCGATTCAAGGCGGAAAAAGCGGAGAATTAAACGTTCATCCAGCACGTCAAATTGTTGATAAAGTGACGCAATCGTATTTTTATCAATTGCAAAAGAAGTTACAAAAAGATGTTGTAGCGGCGCTTGAAGCTGGTGATCAACAAAAAGCGACAGCACTGTTTGAACAAATTAAATTGCTTGCAGCGGAAATTTTTGTTCCAACGGCAATGAAACGTGATGAATATTATCAATTAACGGGAGAATCTAGCCTCGAACAAAGCATTAACGCTGGTTTAGCAGCGCAAGAAGAAGCGTTAAAAGCGAATAACGTAGATGATTTTAAAGTGTACATTCAGTTGACAGATAAATCGATCTATCGCAGCTACTATTTAGCGTCTAAATCATATGCTGAAAAAATTGAAGCCGGTGTGAAAGAAGGTAAGGCAGAAGATGAGCTAAAAGGACAACAAGCAGAAGCATGGGGCTTTTTCCAAGCGATTAAAGGTTCTTTGGCTGAAGGTGATGAAGCTGCGACAGCACGTTTAGATGAAATTTTATCATTAAATAACGATTATAAAAACATGAAAGCAGCAGAAGTAAGCGCACTATATGTTAAAGCGTTGTTTGGTAAAATGAAAGACTATCATGAAAAAGCACCGGCGCAGTTAGATGAGAATAACGTTGTTGAAGCGAAAGTAAAAGCGTTAGAAGGAAACATGTTCTTAAAGGCAATTGAATTAGATGTGAAAGCAAAATTGGGCGAGCAAAAAGCAGCAGACGTGTTTGCGACAGCAGAAAAATGGTATAACGCGATTGCGGAAAACAAAAAAGAAGAAGCTGCCCAACATAGCAAAGCTGTGCTTGATGCTGTAAGTGTGATCATTCAATAAAAAAGCCGCGCATAACACGCGGCTTTTTTGTTGTGATACAATAGTAGGGCATGAAAGGTGAAGGAGTCGAACGGATGGCGAAAGTATGTATCACAGGTGGAGCAGGTTTTATCGGTAGTCATTTAGGGAAAAAATTGCTTGAACTTGGACATGAGCTGATTGTAATCGATAATTTTCATTCTTACTATTCCATTTCAAGAAAACAACGTCAGCTCCAACAAATAGAGAATGTTGGCTTTTTTCATTTTTACAATGTAGACATTTTACAATTGGATTCGTTGAAACAAATTTTCTTCCATCATCGACCAGATATTGTATTCCATTTAGCCGCGCTACCAGGCGTGCAGCCATCGTTATCGAGGCCATTAGCATATATTGATTACGATGTGAAAGCAACCGTCAATGTATTACAAGCAGCAGGAGAAGCGGAAGTTCAACATGTGTTATTTGCTTCTTCTTCTTCCGTATACGGCAATCGAGCGTTTCGGCCATTAAAAGAAGAAATGGCAACCGGTCAAGTCATTTCTCCGTATGCAGCGGCGAAATATAGTGCCGAATCGTTTTGCCACGCATATGCGCACATATATGGCTATACGATGACAATTTTTCGATATTTTACAGTATATGGGCCGTGGGGACGTCCGGATATGGCGATTAGTAAATTTATTCGCAAATTGTTACGTGATGAGCCGATTACCGTTTACGGTGATCATACAGCACGCGATTATACGTACATTGATGACATTGTTGCTGGAATGATTCAAGCAATAGAACGAAAAGGCGAAAGTGATGTTTTTAACCTAGGGGCTGGTCAACCTGTGACGATGAAGCAATTGCTTGCGGAGTTGCGCAATCATTTTCCGCATATGCGCGTTCATTACGAACCGCCTCGCCTTGGCGATGTTGTCGCTACATGGGCTGATATTACAAAAGCGAAAGAAAAAATCGGGTACGAGCCGCGCGTATCGTTGCGGGAAGGATTAGCAAAGACGATTGAATGGGCGAAGCAATATGAAAAATAAACAAATAAAGATTTTGATGCGACTCATTAGCCTCATATGTATTGTAGCGTTTATATGGATGACGATTCACCATTTTGATGCCCAACTGTTGTTTGATCTGATGCACAAGCTTGTTTCACAACCGTGGCATACGGGTTATATGGTTGTCATGTATAGTTTTGCTTTTGTGTTACGTGCTATGGCGTGGAAATGGTATTTGCCGCAAGCCCGTTTCCAAACGTGTATCGATGGGTTATTTGCTAGTTTATTCATAAATCATATATTTCCAATTAAAATCGGCGATGTCGCTCGCGTTGGCATATGTGCAAAACAAAATCGCATTCCATTTTCGATTGTTGCCGAGTCGGTCATTGTATTGCGCCTTTTAGATTTGATCGTGTTATTTTTCTTTGCTTTTTTAGGAGCAATTGTTTACATGCATATGATTATCCGTTCCGCCATGATTTTCCCCCTCATTTTTGGTGGTATTGTTTTTTTGTTTTTCCTCCTTCGACGCATCGATTTGTCATGGTTACAAAAACATAAACAACATTGGAACATGATATGGAAAAGCCGTCGTTTTGTGTTGATTGTTGTTGCTATTGTTTTTAGTTGGATATGTGAAGCGGTCGTTTTGTTTGAAATGGCGAAAATGGTCGCTTTTCCTCTGTCGTTTTCCGAAGCGTTGTGGGTAAATAGTATGGCGGTTGGTGGACAAGTATTTCAAATGACGCCAGGAGGAGTAGCGACATATGAGGCAGTTATGGCGTTTGCGTTAACGCGCGTCCATTCTCATTGGGAACAAGCATATGCTCTTGCATTGGCGACTCATTTATTTAAATTTTTATTTTCTTATGTCGTTGGGCTATACGTATGGTGGCGCATCCCGACGCTATGGACATTCGTTCGAAAGGGGGACGTAGCATGAAAAAAGCATCGAAGTTTGAAAAAGTAGCGGCAAGGTGTTGGAACTTATTAAATGAAGGAAAGCCGTTTACTCCGATTTTTGTTATGGGAACGATGGTTCTTTTTCATTTGTTTGATGGTATCACTTTTGAAGAAGGAAAGCAGTTATGGAATAGCTTACTGTTTACTATCCCGCTTTTTGTATTGTACTACGTATATGACTATCCGTTATTTTTACGTAACTATTTATGGGTTCCGTACGTTGTGTTCCTAATGATTTGGTCGTTTGTTCCGACAGGTTTACTTTTGCTTGCTGTTAGTCTTTATTTCTTTTTCACCGTTTTCTTTTGGGGAACATTATACTATCATTTACGTATTAGAACAACGTGGTTGAATTTTACTCGTTTTTGGAAACTTGTATTGAAAAATAGTGATTCAACAAGTGGGAATGCACAGGAACAATTGCCAAAAGTATTGCTTCTTCTTTCTATATGGGAATATGGAGTACAACATGACATACATGTTCCGCCATTTATTGCTTTTTACGCCTTTGTTTTTGTATGGTCGTTTATTTTGCACCGTTATTTATTTGATTGGAAACCGAAAGTGATTGAACGTTATACGGACAACGTGCCTCCAAATGATCAACCGTTGAGTGATCGCGTCATTGTGCTCGTTGTTGATGGAATGAGGAAAGATCGTTTCGAGCAAGCAAACGCTCCGTTTTTGAAATCACTTCGTGCGAATGGAACAGATTTTACGCAAATGGAAACGGTATATCCGGCACGAACGGTCGTTTGCTTTACATCGATGCTTACGGGGACGTACCCGTTTGAGCATGGCATTCGCTCGAATATGGTATGGAAGCTCGGCATTCGTGTTGAAAGTATTTTTGATTCGCTCCGAAAAGTAGAAAAAAAAGGAAAAGTGCTCGGCATCGCTCATCTTGTCGATTCCCTAGGAAATGATGTCGAAACGGTTACAGCTGTCATGCATAACGATGTCGCAGATCGTAACATTATGGAGCGTGCGAAACAAATCATGACCGAACAAGATTTACATTTATTTGTCGTTCAATTTATTGGAACGGACCAAACGGGTCATAGCCGTGGTGTACACTATGATGAGTATGTGCAAAAAATTGAAGAGGTGGATCAATTGATTCAACAATTTGTCGAATGGTTGCATGAACAAGGAAAAATGGAAAATACGACGTTAATCGTTTGTGCAGATCATGGACAAGCAGATGGAATTGGCGGACACGGTCATTTAGATGAAGGAGAACGGTATGTCCCATTTTTCATGTACGGCCCAATGATCGAAAAAGGGAAGCGTGTAGATGATAAACATAGTCTCGTTTCTCTCGCCCCAACGATCGCTTATTTGTTAGGGGCGCCATATCCGAGCCATAGCCGTGGCCCTGTGTTAGTTGAAGCGCTAAAGAAAGAGGGAAAACGATGAAAGTAATTGTCTTTTTACCTGCACATAATGAAGAAGGGGCGATTGGGGATGTGATTCGCCGCATTCCAAGACACATTCAACCGAATATCGATGTGTATGTGCTTGTCGTTGACGATGGGTCAACAGATCGTACAGTAGATGTAGCGAAACGAGCGGGAGCGGATTTTATTTACCGACACGAACAAAATCGAGGGCTAGGCGCAGCTGTACGTACCGGCTTACAACAATGCGTCGAACTTGGTGCGGATATCGGTGTGATGATTGATGCGGATAACGAATATCCACCCGAGCAAATTCCTGACCTTATTATGCCTATTTTACATGGAGAAGCCGACTATACGATGGGGTCGCGTTTTTTAGGAACGATTCGGGGAATGAAGTGGCATCGGCGAATTGGAAACTATATGTTTACGTTACTTCAATCGCTTTTATTAAAAACATGGATTTACGACGGTCAATCAGGTATGCGAGCATTTTCGCGACAAGCGATGGAAGAAGCAGAAATTATTCATGACTACAACTATGCACAAGTATTGACGTTAAACCTAGTGCGGAAAGGATTTCGGTTAAAAGAAGTACCGATTGTATATCAAGTAAGAACGACAGGACAATCGTTTATTAAATTTACAGCTTATCTTAAGCATGTCATCCCGGCTATTGTGAAGGAGATGTGTCGTTCTGTCAAACGGAAGCATATGAGTTCTTCCGTTCAAAAACGCTAGAGAGTGATTCTCTAGCGTTTTTTATTGACAACAATTATGATAATTATTATCATTATCATCGAAGGAGGAGATCGGAGTGAGACACTTTTTATTTTTTTATTTGTCGATGATATTAATTTTCACTTCAGCCCCTATTTCTTCGTTCGCTTATTCATACGGTGATCCGAACGAAGAAGCAGTTGCTGAGGCTTATAAAGAAATGGTGGCAAAAGCACAAGAAAAAAAATTCGATGAAGTAAAGGCGATTTATGAAACGGTACAAGAAGAAATTGATATGCATATGGGGCCAGAACCTTCTGCCATTATTTTGGAGGCAATTGAAAATAAAGATGTAGATACGATCGTTTCAGCGATGCAAAAAGTGCTTGTGTTAAACGTTGCCCGCCGTTTAGAAAATGTAGAGAAAAACTTCGATAACTATGATACGAGCAAACGTTTGTTAGCAAAAGCATTTGCTACATATAAAGCACTTTCTCCAATCGTGCAACAAAAAGATGCGGAGCTTGATGAACAATTAAAACAACAGTTTGACATTGCTCTTCAATCGCTCGGAAATCCAGGATTGTTCGGAGTAGGAAAAAAAGAGTCAAACATCAATCAATTTAAGGAAAGCAAGAAAGTCATTTTGCAAGCATTGCAAGATCAATTTGGATTAGAAAATATTGAAACGGGTCATTTTACTGAAGAAGATTTAGAGCGACTAGCTGCTGCAAAAAAGAAAGAATGGACGGATTTGTCTGATGTGAAAAACTGGATACCGATTATTGCTATCGTTATGGTCATTGTGGCGGTTGTTGTGTATGCCGTAAGGAAACGGAAGTAAAGAAAGGGGCGTTTAGTTTGGAAGTTCAAGCACTGCTTATTACGTTTCGTGAAGCGTTAGAAGCGCTATTAATTGTTGGGATTATTACATCGTATTTAAAGCGCATTGATCAATCGCGCTATGTGAAATATGTTTGGCTCGGTGCAGGGTTAGCCGTGTTTGCAAGTGCGATTGTCGCCTTGTTATTTCAAGTCGTGCTTACTGGCTTTTCAACGATGGCGAGCGAAATGTACTTAAAAGTGAGCATTATTTTTATTTCTTCCATCTTGTTGACGCAAATGGTTTTTTGGATGGCGGAACATAGTAAAGATATAAAAAGTAGTATGGAAGGAAAAATGAGCAAATATGTGTCCAAAGGCGACGTATTTGGTATGGTCATGCATTCGTTTTTAGTTGTTTTGCGTGAAGGAGTGGAGACGGTCTTCTTCTTCGCTGCTATTACAGGTGGAAACATCGGAGCGGCGGTGCAAGGATGGGGTGCGATTACAGGGTTAACGATTGCTGCTGTTGTAAGTTATATGTTCTTTAAAGGAACGATGCGTGTACCATTAAAAACGTTTTTCAAAGTCACAGGCGCATTCATCATCTTGATTGCGGCGGGATTGCTTGTGCAAGGTATTTCGATGTTGCAAGATTTAAAAATTATTGGCAGCGTCATGCCGCACGTTTATGATATTACTTGGTTTATGCCGGAACACCCGATTGATCATGAGCATTTCGTTCGTGACACAGGACAAGAACCCATTCTTTCTGGCGATGTCGGTATTTTTCTTAAGGCGCTATTTGGTTATTCATCGATGCCTTCGCTTGAAGAAGTGTTGGCGTACATCGGCTATTTTATCGTCATTTATTTACTTGTGAAAACACGTTATGGCGCAAAAGAAGCAAAAAAAGAAAAGAACGAAAAAAATAAGAAGGTGCTTGAACAAAAAGTGATGTAAAGTACAAGGAGAGCCTTGTACTTTTTTGCTTAGGAGGGGTTATTGTGCGCATGGCTTCGATCATCGGGTTATTTGCCGTCTGTATATCATATATCGTATATGCCAGACCATTTGCAGCTACATGGGATGAAGTGGACTTTGCTTTGGCGCTTGATCGGTATGATTTGCTTGCGATGCAGCCGCATTTCCCAGGGTATCCGTATTTTATTTTTGGGGGGATGCTCATTCATTCGTTTGTGGACAATGCCGCAAAAGCATTGGCGATTTGGAATGGATTGCTCATGATGAGCGCCACGATTCCGATGTATTTGCTTGCTAAAACATATGTAGAACAAAAATATGCGCTAGTTGTTACTGCTCTTGTCCAATCGCTTAGTTATGTCATGTTAATCGTTTCACAACCGATGTCTGAGGGAAGCGCGCTCGCTATTTTATGGTGGTACGTGTGGAGTTTACAACGTGCGCTTCACTCAGACCGTCTCTATGTGCAATTGTTGCCATTATGGCTATTTAGCGTCATGCTTGGCATTCGTTTATCGTACATTCCTTTTGGGATTGGCATTTTATATGTTTGGTGGAAGCGGACATATCGTCTGAAACAACTTTTTTTATACAGTTTGGCAGCGCTCGCTTTTCAATTCATTTGGATTTTTGCGGTTGCTGCAACAGAAGGGGATGGTTTTTGGCAGCTTGCTTTTTCATTTACAACAGGGCATTTTACGCAATGGGGAGGAACGGTGTCGACAGATGAAGCGCCGTTTTGGCAACGAGTCATTGTGCTTATTTTTTATAATATCATTTGGACAGGCATGGCAAAACAGTCGATATGGCTACTTAGCTGCTTTGTTGTTTTGCTTTTGATAACGTGGAAACGAATTTTAATTCCTCCTTTATATCGTTTTCTTTTGGTTGCTTATTTTTTTTGGGCATTGTTTGCGCAAAATATTGAAAAACCAAGACATATATTGCCGCTTGTCGTCATTGTCTCATTCTTTTTGTTCGTGGGCGCCCTTCAGTCGTCATCACGGCTGCACCTTACCGTTATGCTCGTTTTGCTCTTCTCACAAACGGTAATCGGCATGCAAGCGGTAAAGCATCAAGCGACACAGTTGCCAGCAACGTATCAGTTGGCGTATGATTTTGAACAGAAAGAAGAACCTTTTGTTTTATTTACGTGGGAAGAGACGCGCGTTCTTGAATATTTACGTGTTTCTTTTCCGCATGAGCGCGTGTTTTCATTTGATGTTTTTCAGCGTGAAAAAGCGGTATTTCCACATGTGAAAGTGTACGTAACCGATCATGTGATCAAAGGATTTCAAGCGCAAGGAATAAATGTCCGTCCGTATATTCGCCCGATTCGAACGTATGAATCGAGCTTATTATCTGACCCTGTGTATGGACGTATAACAGTATATGAATGGCGAGAGGAGGAAAAACGTGAATGAACGATTAAAAGAAAAATTAGCGATTTTGCCCGATCAACCGGGATGTTATTTAATGAAAGATGCACACGGAACGGTCATTTATGTTGGAAAAGCAAAAGTGTTGAAAAATCGTGTTCGCTCGTATTTTACTGGCACACATGACGGAAAAACGCTTCGGTTAGTGAATGAAATTGCCGACTTTGAATATATTGTGACGTCCTCAAATTTAGAAGCACTTATTTTAGAAATGAATTTAATTAAAAAATACGATCCGAAATATAACGTCATGTTAAAAGATGACAAAAGCTATCCGTTTATTAAAATTACAGGGGAAACGCACCCGCGTCTCATCATTACTCGAACGGTAAAAAAAGATAAAGGAAAATATTTCGGACCGTATCCGAACGCCCAAGCAGCGCACGAAACGAAAAAACTGCTCGATCGCCTATACCCATTAAGAAAATGTGAGAAGATGCCGAAAAAAGTTTGCTTATATTATCATATGGGACAATGTTTAGGACCATGTGAGTACGACGTGTCAGAGGAAGAAAATAAACAAATTGTTGAACAAATTACGCGCTTTTTAAACGGTGGTTATAAAGAAGTGAAAGACAAACTGGCAGAAAAAATGGTGGAAGCAGCGGAACAGTTGCAGTTTGAGCGGGCGAAAGAATATCGCGACCAAATTGCTTATATTGAGGCGTTAATGGAAAAGCAAAAAATGATTTTGCACGATTTCGTTGACCGCGACATTTTTGGATATGCGTACGATAAAGGATGGATGTGTGTACAAGTATTTTTCATTCGCCAAGGGAAGCTCATTGAACGAAACGTGTCGATGTTTCCATTGTATCAAGAGCCAGAGGAAGAATTTTTAACATTTTTAGGGCAGTTTTATAGCAAAGATTATCATTTAAAACCGCGCGAAGTTGTATTGCCGCGCGAAATTGATGGAGAGATGGCAACGAAATTGCTTGATGTAAACGTCACGCAACCGAAAAGCGGCAAAAAGAAAGAGCTTGTTGATTTGGCTTGTAAAAATGCACAAATTGCTTTGCAAGAAAAATTCTTTTTAATCGAACGTGATGAAGAACGGACGATTCGTGCGGTTGAGAAATTAGGCGAAGCAATTGGGATTTCAACTCCTCATCGCATCGAGGCGTTTGACAATTCAAATATTCAAGGGACAGACGCTGTCGCCGCGATGGTCGTATTTATTGATGGAAAGCCGGAAAAAAAAGAATATCGCAAATATAAAATAAAAACGGTGCAAGGGGCGGACGATTACGAGTCGATGCGCGAAGTGATTCGCCGGCGATATACGCGCGTGTTGCGAGAACGCTTGCCCCTTCCAGACGTCATTGTTGTCGATGGCGGAAAAGGACAAATGCAAGCCGCAAAAGAAGTGTTGGAATGCGAACTCGGGTTATCGATTCCTGTCGCTGGTTTAGTGAAAGATGATAAACATCGAACGTCACATTTATTGTTTGGTGATCCGCCAAGCGTTGTTTCGTTAGAGAAAAATAGTCAAGAATTTTATTTGTTGCAACGCATTCAAGAAGAAGTGCATCGTTTTGCGATTACATTTCACCGCCAAGTGCGATCAAAATCTGCGTTTCATTCCATTCTCGATCAAATTCCAGGGGTCGGAACAAAAAGAAAGCAGGCGCTACTACAATATTTTGGCTCGATTAAAAAAATAAAAGAAGCAACCGTTGAACAACTGCAGGAAGCAAACATTCCAAAACATGTCGCTCAAAAAATTTACGAGACGCTCCAAACGTACGAAAGCTGACCATTATCGGTCAGCTTTCATCTTTACGGTCCCATTTCACCGTAAACAAAACGGTTTTTGCGCGCCGTTTTTGTTGTTCAAACGCTTCTGCAACATATCCTTTTTGTTGTTCAAACTGCTGAGCAAGAAAGCCGGCTTCAAGGTGAAACGTGCATTCTCCTCCATAGTCGAATCGCATCGCGACAAGCGGTCCATCTAATTGAAGTTCACAGCTGTCTTTTTTCTCCTCAAGCAACGATAGGTTCCCCCAACCAGCTTGCTCAAAAAAAGCGATGACGTCCTCAACTGTAGCTAGCGAGTATTTTCTTGCTAAATCTTTTCCTGCCCAATATAAAATAAATGGAGTCTCTTTTCCGAACAAATTTGGTAGTAGTTCTTGCCGAAATAAAAAGTCGCTAAAAGCAGGAATGCTTGTTTGTTTCCATTGTTCATATCCGCTCACGTTCGATTCTCCTCTCCATTTTTCATTATAGCGAACAACAAAGTGAAAAACAGTATTGACTTTTTTCTCATTTCGGACTTCACTAGAAGTATAGTTGTTTTAAAATTTTTAAATAATTGAATATTTCGTGAACACCTTTTCTTGACGCTCCTACATTCTGGGAGTACAATGAATGTGACAATGATCAATGGAAATGGAAGTGTTTACACTTCTGTTGGTCATAGTCTAGTAGATGCGGATGGGAGCGCGTAGAAAAAGGAAGATAACAATTTTAAGGGGGGTTATGTATGGCACAAAATCGTGAGTTTTTTTATCGCCGACTCCATTCGTTGCTTGGAGTCATTCCAGTCGGGCTGTTTTTAACGCAGCATTTAGTTGTTAACCATTTTGCAACAAGAGGGGAAGAATCGTTCAACAAAGCGGCAGCATTTATGGAGCAATTACCGTTTCGGTACTTTCTAGAAATTTTCGTTATTTTTCTTCCGTTATTGTTCCATGCCATCTACGGACTGTATATTGCATTTACAGCACAAAACAATGTAAGCCGCTACGGATATTTCCGTAACTGGATGTTTATGTTGCAACGCTTAACGGGTATTATTACGCTCATTTTCGTCGTCTGGCACGTATGGGAAACGCGCGTTCAAGCAGCGTTTGGCGCAGAAGTGAACTACGACATGATGGCGAACATTGTAGCGAATCCGTTTATGCTTGCATTTTATATTGTCGGAATCGTTTCTGCAGTATTTCACTTTGCGAACGGGTTATGGTCGTTTTTCGTTAGCTGGGGTATTACAGTGACTCCTCGTTCACAACAAATTTCTACATACGTGACAATGGGGATTTTTGTCGCGCTTTCGATCGTCGGTATACGCGCGATTTTAGCATTCGTTTAATCCACAACATTGAAGGAGTGAGGAGACATGAGTAAAGGAAAAATTATTGTCGTTGGTGGAGGTCTTGCCGGCTTAATGGCAACGATTAAAATTGCCGAAGCAGGCGTAAAAGTAGATTTATTTTCATTAGTTCCCGTGAAGCGGTCTCACTCTGTTTGTGCACAAGGTGGCATTAACGGTGCGGTCAATACAAAAGGGGAAGGAGACTCTCCGTGGGAACATTTCGATGATACAGTATATGGAGGAGATTTTTTAGCTGACCAGCCTCCGGTAAAAGCGATGTGCGAAGCTGCTCCAGGCATTATTCATTTGCTCGATCGTATGGGTGTCATGTTCAACCGTACGCCAGAAGGATTGCTTGATTTCCGTCGTTTTGGTGGAACGCAACATCACCGTACAGCATATGCAGGGGCAACAACAGGCCAGCAGCTTCTTTACGCGCTTGATGAACAAGTGCGCCGTCATGAAGTCGCCGGACTTGTGACAAAATATGAAGGTTGGGAATTTTTAGGTGCAGTTTTAGATGATGAACAAGTATGTCGCGGTATTGTCGCACAAAACTTGACAACGATGGAGATTAAAGCGTTCCGAGCTGATGCGGTCATCATGGCAACAGGTGGTCCTGGAATCATTTTCGGTAAGTCGACAAACTCCATCATTAATACAGGTTCGGCTGCATCAATCGTTTATCAACAAGGTGCATATTATGCGAACGGAGAATTTATTCAAATTCATCCGACAGCGATTCCAGGGGATGATAAGCTTCGCCTAATGAGCGAATCGGCACGTGGAGAAGGTGGACGAGTTTGGACGTATAAAGACGGAAAACCTTGGTATTTCTTAGAAGAAAAATATCCAGCTTACGGAAACCTTGTTCCACGCGATATTGCAACGCGTGAAATTTTCCATGTTTGCGTGGACTTAAAGCTCGGCATTAACGGCGAAAACATGGTTTATTTAGATTTATCGCATAAAGATCCAAAAGAACTTGATATTAAGTTAGGCGGCATTATTGAAATTTATGAAAAATTTATGGGTGAAGACCCAAGAAAAGTGCCAATGAAAATCTTCCCAGCGGTTCACTACTCGATGGGTGGATTGTGGGTGGACTATGATCAAATGACAAATATTAAAGGACTGTTTGCGGCGGGTGAGTGCGACTTCTCAATGCACGGTGCAAACCGTCTCGGTGCGAACTCGTTATTATCTGCCATTTACGGCGGAATGGTAGCAGGTCCAAAAGCTGTTGAATATATGAAAGGACTTGAGAAATCTGCCGATGCGCTGCCTTCTTCTTTATACGATCGCTATTTAAAACAAGAAGAAGAAAAATGGGCGCAAATTATGGCGATGGATGGTACAGAAAACGCCTACGTTTTGCATAAAGAGCTCGGTGAATGGATGACGGATAACGTCACAGTCGTTCGTTATAACGATAAATTATTAAAGACGGATGAGAAAATTCAAGAACTACTTGAGCGTTATAAAAATATTAACATTAACGACACAGCGAAATGGAGCAACCAAGGTGCGTCGTTTACACGCCAACTTTACAACATGTTGCAACTTGCTCGTGTCATTACGCTTGGTGCTTACAACCGTAACGAAAGCCGTGGAGCGCATTATAAGCCAGAGTTTCCTGAGCGAAACGACGAGGAATGGTTAAAAACAACGATGGCAAGCTTTACACCGGATGGTCCATCGTTCCATTATCGTGAAGTGGATACATCGCTTATTAAGCCACGCAAACGCGATTACACGAAAAAGAAAGGGGAAGTGAAATCATGAGTGAAAATAAAACGATTCGGATTATCGTCACAAGACAAGACCGTCCGGATACAGCCCCTTATGAAGAAGAGTTTGTCATTCCGTATCGTCCGAATATGAACATCATTTCGGCGCTCATGGAAATTCGGCGCAATCCGGTCAATGCGAAAGGGGAAAAAACGACGCCTGTTGCTTGGGAAATGAACTGTTTGGAAGAAGTGTGTGGCGCTTGTTCAATGGTCATTAACGGCAAGCCACGCCAATCGTGTACCGCACTGATCGATCAGCTCGAGCAACCGATTCGTTTAGAGCCGATGCGCACATTCCCGGTCATTCGCGACTTGCAAGTGGATCGTAGTCGCATGTTTGATTCGTTGAAAAAAGTAAAAGCGTGGATTCCAATCGACGGAACGTATGATTTAGGCCCAGGACCACGCATGCCAGAACGCAAACGGCAATGGGCGTATGAGCTATCTAAATGTATGACGTGCGGGGTATGTTTGGAAGCTTGTCCGAACGTCAACAGCAAGTCAAACTTTATCGGACCAGCACCGCTTTCACAAGTGCGCTTATTTAACGCGCATCCGACAGGAGCGATGCATAAAGCGGAGCGTCTTGAAGCGATCATGGGTGATGGCGGATTAGCGAACTGCGGAAATTCACAAAACTGCGTGCAATCTTGTCCGAAAGGCATCCCGCTTACAACGTCGATCGCGGCATTGAACCGCGCAGCAACCATTCAAATGTTCCGCAATTTCTTCGGTAGTGATGAAGTGTAACGACAAGGTCGACTCTTGAAGAGTCGGCCTTACGTTTCATGTATGATGCTAGATTGCTTTATAGAGGGGGAGAGGAAAATTGAAAGTATCTTATATTGATGACATAAAAGAATGGGAACAACGTTTTTCTTTTTTTCATCCGGTGCGCGTACGTTTTTCAGAAACAGATATGTTTGGTCATTTAAACAATACGGTGCCTTTTGTATATTTTGAAGAAGCGCGCATCGCATTTTTTGAACATCTCGGCTTTATGAACGATTGGTTAGGAAAAGAACATGATGCTATTCCGGTGGTGGCGAATTTACAATGCGACTTTTTACAACAAGTGTATTTTGGTGAACAGCTGCACATCGGTGTAAAAGTCGCACACATCGGCAACTCTTCTGTTGATTTACATTACGTTGGAAAAAAACAAAATGGAGAGATTGCGTTCACAGGGCGTGGAACGATGGTCCAAATGTCAAAAACGACAGGAAAAGGAGTCGTTTGGGACGAAGAAGCGCGTGCGCGATTAGCTGAAAACATGTAACCGTTATCGCCCTTCTTGCATACGATATGTTGACTAAATATATACCCATCCGTTTCAGTCTGGTAAAAGCAAGGAGGGTTATCGACTTGAATCAGAAGCCGCTGCTTACAAAAAGGGAACGAGAAGTATTCGAACTGTTGCTGCAAGACAAGACAACGAAAGAGATTGCTAGTGAACTATTCATTAGCGAAAAAACAGTTCGCAACCACATTTCGAATGCGATGCAAAAGCTTGGGGTAAAGGGGCGCTCACAAGCTGTCGTCGAATTGCTTCGAATGGGGGAACTTGAACTATAACGAGAACCGGCTCGCCTTTTCATTTTAGGCAAGCCGGTTTTCTATTGATTTGATGTGTGTTATAATGAAAAATGTTTTGTCATACATCAACAAAGAATGAGGCGAATACATTGGAAAGACCGATTGGAGTTATTGATTCAGGTGTTGGTGGATTAACAGTTGCACGAGAAATCATGCGTCAGTTACCGAAAGAACAAATTGTATATTTAGGAGATACGGCACGCTGCCCGTATGGCCCAAGACCTCGGGAAGAAATTCGACAGTTTACATGGGAAATGACGAACTATTTACTTGGCTATGACATGAAAATGCTCGTCATTGCATGTAACACGGCAACGGCCGTCGCCCTAGAAGAAATTCGTGATACGCTCAACATCCCGGTCATTGGCGTCGTTCATCCTGGCGCGCGTACGGCGTTAAAAATTACAAAAAACTATCATATCGGTGTCATCGGCACGATCGGAACCGTAAAAAGCAGGGCGTACGAACAAGCATTGAAATCCATTAATAGCGACGTGATCGTGGAAAGTTTAGCTTGCCCGAAGTTCGTCCCTTTAGTCGAAAGTGGACAGTTTGAAGGAGAAGAAGCAAAACAAATTGTTGCCGAATCGCTTGCACCGCTAAAAAATCGGCCGATTGATACGCTCATTTTAGGATGTACACACTATCCGCTCTTAAGCCCGCTTATTCAACAATATATGGGAGGGCATGTGGAACTCATTTGTTCTGGTGATGAAACGGCGCGGGAAGTGAGCACGATTTTACATCATAGCGGTTTGCTTTATACGGGGAATAAACGCCGAGAGCATATATTTTTCACCACTGGACCGAAAGAAACGTTTCAACAAATTGCTTCGAAATGGTTCGGTCACCCTATTGAACATGTCGAAACGATTCGATTATCTTAAAAATCCTTCGCATATGCCGAAGGATTTTTTTGTTCTATTTTTTCGGACGGCCCGTATACATAGTAGTACAAACCGTGTGAGGAGGGGAGTCCATGCGCCATGTATGGGTCATTGTGACAATGTTTATATTTATGTTATCAGGATGTGGGCTGCTTGGAGGTGAAAAAGCGACAAAGGAGATTGATCCACCGAAAGATGTGACGTATGTAGAGAATGGACAGTCATTACAAGAAAAAGCAGCAGAAACGGAAAAAGCGACAGAAACGGAAAAAGCGACAGAAACGGTTCAACGGGAATTGTATTTAATTGATAAAAACGGTTTTGTCGTTCCACAAACGTTTGCCTTGCCAAAAACGGACGCAGCTGCAAAACAAGTGCTCGAATATTTAGTAGAAAACGGTCCGATTTCAGAGTTGCTTCCGAACGGATTTCGTGCTGTTCTTCCTGCTGATACACAAGTATTAAGTGTTAACTTAAAACAAGACGGCACGCTTGTTATTGATTTTTCGAAAGAATTTGCGAATTATCGTCCAGAAGATGAAAAGCGCATTTTACAAGCGATCACATGGACAGTGACGCAATTTGATAATGTGAAACGTGTAAAAATTCGTATGAACGGCCACGATCAAAACGTTATGCCGATCAATGGAATGCCAATTAGCGAAGAACTAAGCAGAGATGACGGAATTAACATTGAAACAAACGGCGTTGTCGATATTACGAATACACATCCTGTCATTGTCTACTTTTTAGCGCAAGAAGGTGAGCAAACGTATTATGTGCCGGTAACAAGACGCGTACCGAATAGCGAGCAAGATGAGTTAGCTGCAGTTGTGAAGGAACTTATTAAAGGGCCAAGTTACGGTTCTGGATTGTTAAGCGATTTTCAAGCAGATGCGAAATTGTTAGAAGCGCCAAAATATGAAAACGGAAAAGTAACGTTAAACTTTAACGAAGCAATTTACGGCAGCGTTGAGAAAAATGTTGTATCGACACATGTCCTTAATTGTTTAGTCTTGTCATTAACAGAACAGCCAGGTGTGGAAAGCGTCGCAATTACAGTCAACGGAAAGGCAGAATTAGTTGATGAAAGTGGAAAACCGTTGTCAGAACCGGTAACAAGACCGCAAAATGTGAACACAGGTAGTTTTTGAAACCAATTTTTTGCTATACTATATAAAGATTCATCGTCGAGAGGCAGCATTCCTGCCTCTTATTTCGTGAACATATATTGAGGAGGATTTTGTGTGAGAGTAGATGGTAGAACAAATGACGAACTTCGTCCCGTACATATTGAACCGAACTATTTAAAACATCCGGAAGGGTCTGTGCTTATTTCGATTGGCGATACAAAAGTCATTTGTACAGCAAGCATCGAAGATAAAGTCCCACCGTTTATGCGTGGAGGTGGGAAAGGATGGATTACTGCCGAGTATGCGATGATTCCGCGTGCGACAGAGCAACGAAATATTCGCGAAGCAAGTAAAGGGAAGTTGTCAGGGAGAACGATGGAAATTCAACGGTTAATTGGCCGCGTACTTCGTTCTGTTGTTGATTTACAAAAATTAGGAGAAAAAACAATTTGGATTGATTGTGATGTCATTCAAGCAGATGGCGGAACGCGCACAGCGTCGATTACAGGGGCATTTGTCGCCATGACGTTGGCGCTCGGAAAAATGGTCGAAGAAAAGAAATTGCCTGCACTTCCGATTACAGATTTTTTAGCTGCCACATCTGTTGGCATTGATGAAGAACATGGTATTATTTTGGATTTAAACTATATTGAAGATTCAAAAGCACAAGTCGACATGAATATTGTAATGACGGGATCGGGACGTTTTGTCGAAATTCAAGGAACAGGGGAAGAAGCGACGTTTTCATATGAGCAACTGCTCGATTTATTAACGGTTGCTGAAAAAGGTATTCACGAACTTATCGCTCGGCAAAAAGAGGCACTCGGTTCTCTTGCGGGACAAATTATGCAACATGGTTCGGAAGGGGAAGAAGCGAAATGAAACGAATAATCATTGCCACCAAAAACAAAGGGAAAGTAGCAGAATTTCAGCAATTGTTTTCAAAAAAAGGGATCGATGTGCTCTCCCTCCTTGCCTATGATGACATACCAGATGTCGAAGAAACGGGAACGACGTTTGCAGAAAATGCTATATTAAAAGCAACGACTATAGCGAACATGCTTCATGAAACGGTCATTGCAGATGATTCTGGCTTAATCGTTGATGCGTTAAACGGTGAGCCAGGCGTATACTCGGCTCGCTACGCGGGCGAAGGAAAAAACGATCAAGCAAATATCGAAAAAGTGCTTAAAAAACTGCAAGGCGTGCCTTTTGAACAACGAACCGCCCGTTTTCATTGTACGCTCGCTGTTGCCAAACCAAACGGAGATGTGACGACAGTAGATGGCGTATGTGAAGGATATATAACAGAAGAACCAGTTGGTGAAAACGGTTTTGGGTACGATCCGATTTTTTTTGTTCCTGAAAAACAACGGACAATGGCCCAATTAACAAAAGAGGAGAAAAACGAAATAAGCCATCGGGCAAAAGCGTTACAGCATCTTTTACATATATGGGACAAGCTGTTTGAAAAGGGGAATGAGTCGTGAACGTATTGATTATAAGCGATAGCCACGGATTGACAAACGAATTACAAACGATTGTTTCACGCCATAAACAACATGTTGATGCAATTATTCATTGCGGTGACTCAGAGTTAACAAGCGACCATGAAGCGTTGCAAGGCATGTTTGTTGTGCGGGGAAATTGCGACTACGAGCAGCGTTTCCCGACCGATCTTGTTGAAGAAATCAAAGGCGTTCGCTTTCTCGTTACACACGGTCACTTATATAACGTCAAAATGACACTTATGAACGTATATTATAAAGCGAAAGAAGTCGGAGCGCGCATCGTCTGCTTCGGTCACTCACACATTGCAGGATGCGAACAAATCGATGACGTCCTTTTCATCAATCCAGGAAGCATTTATTTGCCGCGCATGCGCCGTGATAAAACATACGCCATGCTGCACATAGATGAAAAAAACATAACCGTACATTTTTACAACATCGACGGTCAACTGCTTCATGACTTAACGAACACATATACAGCGCAATAGGGGGCAAGAAAATTCCACTGCCCCTATTGACTTTTTTTATAAACATCATTACAATAACAATTGTCCAAACCACGACAGTATGTCCCAGTAGCTCAGCTGGATAGAGCAACGGCCTTCTAAGCCGTCGGTCGGGAGTTCGAATCTCTCCTGGGACGCTAAAATAGTCCTCTTGCGTAGGCAAGAGGATTTTTATTTTGCCCACCTTTTATCGCTCAGTTAGATAGAGTACGTCTGATTCAACTTCATCGAATAAACATCAGCGTACCCACGCGCTAACAAACCTCTTGCATAGGCAAGGGGCTTTTTTTGGTCAAAAAATGTTCAAAATTTTTTATACCCTCTCTTTTTCTTGATATATCAATTATGTAAGCGGATACAAGACATTCTAACTAATCTAAATAATCAAAAAATTCAATGAAATGGTATTGACTGTTTGGATAAATGAGCGTATGATAATTTTCAAGTAAATCTAACAAAAGTCGCGATCAAAATAAGAAGCAAAAGACGGCGAACAGGGGAAGAGGGGAAAAACATTGAGTGAACAGTGGATTTTTCTAAACGATGAATTTGTTACAAAAGAAAATGCAAAAATCTCGGTATATGATCACGGTTTTCTTTATGGGGATGGGGTGTTTGAGGGCATTCGCGTGTACAGTGGCAACGTGTTTCGAATGAAAGAACATATTGACCGCTTATACAATTCAGCGAAATCCATTTTATTAAACATTCCGTACACAAAAGAAGAATTAACAAATATTATCGTTCAGACGGTGCAAAAAAACGGCTTTGAAGATGCTTATATTCGCGTCGTTGTATCGCGCGGGGTTGGCGACCTTGGACTTGATCCATACAAATGCCCGAAGCCGCAAGTTGTTGTCATCGTTGAACCGTTAGCAATCTTCCCAAAACATTTATATGAAACGGGCATCGAAGTGATCACCGTAGCAACAAGACGAAACCGTCCAGATGTATTAAGTCCAAAAGTAAAATCATTAAACTACTTAAACAACGTATTAGTGCGAATTGAAGCACATTTAGCAAACGTCAGCGAAGCGCTCATGCTCAACGATCAAGGATATGTCGCTGAAGGCTCAGCAGATAACGTATTTATCGTCAAAAACGGCGTGCTATATACACCACCAGGATATGTCGGGGCGCTAGAAGGAATTACGCGCGATGCGATCATCGACATCGCTAAAGATCTCGGCTATGTCGTCAAAGAAGAGCCGTTTACTCGTCACGATGTGTACACAGCAGATGAAGTGTTTTTAACGGGAACCGCAGCTGAAGTCATTGCGGTCGTCAAAGTCGATGGCCGTGTCATTGGAGACGGTGTACCGGGTGAGCATACGAAACGATTGTTAGAAGAGTTTCGCAAACGCGTTGTTTCTGAAGGCGTAAAAGTATATGCTACACAAAACGTTAATGCAAGATAACAAATAAATAAAGAAAAAGCGTTGAAGAGGATAAGTAGCTAGCGGGTTTGGCATCTCCAGAGAGCCGGGGGAGCTGGAAACCGGTGGTGTCTCCGTTAGTGAACTCCCCTCGGAGCGCCGTCCTGAACGATTGACTCTAGTAGGGGCGGACGGGTGCACGTCACTCGTTATTAAAACGAGCGCTGCGACGATGGTCGCGTGCTCCTGAGGTGGCTTTGCCACGAAGAAGGGTGGTACCGCGGGAAGGATGCAAGCCTTTTCGCCCCTTTGGTCCACATGGGCCGATGGAGGGGTGAGAAGGCTTTTCTTATTTCACATTTTTTTAGGGGTGAAAAAATGGCAGCGAACATGAAAGTGAAAGAAAGAGTAGCAAAAAAGCAAACGTTATGTGGAGCGCTCATGTTAATCGAAGCGCTCAAAGCAGAAAATGTCAAAGTCATTTTCGGGTATCCAGGAGGTGCTGTATTACCGATTTACGACAAGTTGTATGAGTCAGGTGTGTTTCACGTGCTCACACGTCATGAACAAGGTGCCATTCATGCGGCGGAGGGATATGCTCGCATTTCTGGAAAGCCCGGTGTCGTCATTGTCACATCAGGGCCAGGTGCGACAAATATCGTGACAGGTTTAACGGACGCGATGATGGATTCCATTCCGCTCGTCGTCTTTACAGGGCAAGTGGCATCGAGCGTCATCGGTTCAGATGCCTTTCAAGAGGCGGATGTGTTAGGAATTACGATGCCAATTACGAAACATAGTTACCAAGTACGCGACGTACGAGAGCTGCCAAAAATTATTAAAGAAGCGTTTCATATTGCAACGACTGGACGTCCGGGCCCTGTATTAATCGACATTCCAAAAGATATGTCTGTCGCAGAAGCGGAGTTTGACTACGAACAAGAAGTCCAGTTGCCGGGTTATCAGCCGACAACAAAACCGAACCATTTACAAATTCGCAAACTTGTCGAGGCAGTTGGCCAAGCGAAACGGCCGGTCATTCTAGCTGGAGCAGGTGTTCTGCATGCGAATGCCCATGAACAGCTAAAACAATATGCTGAACAACAACATATTCCCGTGATCCATACGCTTTTGGGACTTGGTGGATTTCCTGCAGACCATCCGCTATTTCTCGGAATGGCAGGAATGCATGGAACGTACACAGCGAACATGGCGTTGTATGAATGCGACCTTCTCATCAATATAGGTGCACGATTTGATGACCGAGTGACCGGAAACTTGGCTCATTTTGCGCCGAAAGCCACAGTCGCTCATATCGACATTGATCCGGCAGAAATTGGGAAAAATGTACCAACAAAAATTCCGATCGTTGGCGATGCGAAAGAAGCGCTTATTCAATTAATTGAACAAAATGGAAAGCGACCAGATGTATCAGAGTGGCTTAACAAGCTAAATGAATGGAAAAGAGAATATCCGCTTATGTACAAACGCGAACCGGGCGTACTAAAACCGCAGCGACTCATTGAAATGATTCATGAATATACAAACGGCGAGGCGGTTGTCACGACAGATGTAGGTCAACATCAAATGTGGGTCGCTCAATATTATAAATTTAAACAGCCGCATCGTTGGGCCACATCAGGCGGACTAGGAACGATGGGATTCGGCCTGCCGGCAGCGATCGGTGCTCAATTGGCGCAACCAGAGGCAACGGTCGTATCGATCGTTGGTGACGGTGGATTCCAAATGACGTTGCAAGAGCTATCTGTTATTCAAGAGTTGAATTTGCCGATTAAAATCGTCATCGTCAACAATCAAGCGCTCGGTATGGTTCGCCAATGGCAAGAAATTTTTTATGAAAAACGATATTCTCATTCACTCATTCCGAATCAACCTGATTTTGTACGTTTAGCGGAAGCATATGGCATGAAAGCGATGCGTGCGACAACGGAGGAAGAGGCGGAATGCGTATTGAAAGAAGCATTTGCGACGAATGCACCAGTTTTGCTTGATTTTCATGTGCATCCAGGTGAAAACGTATATCCGATGGTTGCGCCAGGAAAAGGACTACATGAGATGGTGGGGGTGAAATGGTGAAGCGAATTATTACAATGACGGTGAACAACCGCCCGGGCGTATTAAACCGTATTACAGGCTTGTTTACGAAGCGGCATTACAACATTGAAAGCATTACAGTTGGGCATACGGAAACAGAAGGCATTTCACGCATGACGTTTGTCGTCAATGTAGATGATGAACGCATTGCTGAACAAATTACGAAACAGTTAAACAAGCAAATTGATGTGTTAAAAGTTGTGGATATTACCGATCAAGCAATTATCGTTCGAGAGCTGGCTTTAATTAAAGTGGCGGTCACGCCGGCAACGCGCGGGGAAATTTATACGCTTATTGAGCCGTTTCGTGCCGCAATTGTCGATGTGGCGCGCGATAGTCTCGTCGTTCAAGTAACAGGGGAGCCAGAAAAAATTGATGCGCTCATCGACTTATTAAGGCCATATGGATTAAAGGAAGTTGCAAGAACAGGAACAACGGCGTTTCCGCGCGGTTCGCAACGCGCATCATCAACAAATAAGTCACTATTTATTATTTAAAAGGAGAGGATTTTATTATGGTAAAAGTATACTACAATGGCGATGCAAACGAAGCTTATATTCAAGGAAAAAAAGTAGCAATTATCGGCTACGGTTCCCAAGGTCATGCCCATGCGCAAAATCTCCGTGATAGCGGTGTTGATGTCATCATTGGATTGCGAAAAGGAAAGTCATGGGAAAAAGCAGAACAAGATGGATTTGTTGTATTGCCAGTTGGCGAAGCGACAAAGCAAGCCGACATTGTGATGATTTTACTTCCAGATGAACATCAACCGAAAGTATATAAAGAAGAAATTGCACCAAACTTGCAGTCTGGAAACGCGCTCGTGTTTGCGCACGGATTTAATATTCACTTCAATCAAATCGTTCCGCCAAGCGATGTAGATGTCTTTTTAGTCGCGCCAAAGGGACCAGGTCATTTAGTTCGTCGCACATATACAGAAGGAGCGGGCGTGCCAGCGTTAATTGCTGTATATCAAGATGTGAGCGGCGAAGCGAAAGACACAGCCCTTGCATATGCGAAAGCGATCGGTTCTGCTCGAGCGGGGGTCATCGAAACGACGTTTAAAGAAGAAACAGAAACGGATTTATTCGGGGAACAAGCGGTTCTTTGTGGTGGATTAACTGCCCTTGTCAAAGCCGGATTTGAAACGCTTGTTGAAGCGGGATATCAACCAGAAATTGCATATTTTGAATGTTTACATGAATTAAAACTCATCGTTGATTTAATGTACGAAGGCGGTTTAGCAGGCATGCGCTATTCGATTTCTGATACAGCACAATGGGGCGATTTTATTACAGGCCCACGCATCATTAACGATGCAGTAAAAGCAGAGATGAAAAAAGTGCTTGAAGATATTCAAACAGGCAAGTTTGCAAAAGGTTGGATTTTAGAAAACCAAGCGAATCGCCCAGAGTTTAACGCGATCAACCGTCGGGAAAACGAGCATTTAATTGAAGTTGTTGGTCGAGAATTACGAAAAATGATGCCGTTTGTCAACGCTAAACAGAAAGATGTGGTGACAGTCGGTGCGAAAAATTAACATTTTTGATACGACGTTGCGTGATGGTGAGCAGTCTGCGGGCGTCAACTTAAACTTGCATGAAAAGCTAGAAATTGCTCGGCAGTTAGAACGCCTCGGTGTAGATATCATCGAGGCGGGATTCCCTGCCGCATCAAAAGGCGATTTTCAAGCCGTTCAAGCGATCGCTCAAACCGTTCGCAATTGCTCGGTTACAGGTCTTTCTCGCTCTGTTCAATCAGACATTGATGCAGCATGGGAAGCGTTAAAAGACGGGGCAGAGCCGAGATTACACGTCTTTATCGCAACGTCACCTATTCATATGCAATATAAATTGCGTATGACACCAGAACAAGTCATTGAAACAGCTGTGGAATCTGTTCGTTATGCGAAAAAATATTTTCCGATTGTACAATGGTCAGCAGAAGATGCATGTCGAAGTGATCTTCCGTTTCTTGCAACGATTATTGAGAAAGTCATTGAAGCAGGAGCGAACGTCATTAACATCCCAGATACAGTCGGTTATATTACTCCAAAACAATATGGCGACATATTCTCCTTTTTAAAGGAAAATGTTCGGAATATTGAAAAAATTATCCTATCTGCTCATTGTCATGATGATTTAGGTATGGCTGTTGCGAATTCGCTTGCTGCTATTGAAGCAGGAGCGACGCAAATTGAAGGAACGATTAACGGCATTGGCGAACGGGCAGGAAACGCTGCGATTGAAGAAGTTGCGGTGGCACTTTATATTCGCAAAGACTACTATCAAGCAGAGACGCGCTTGAACTTGCAAGAAATTAAACGAACGAGCAATTTAGTAAGCAAGTTAACAGGAATGATTGTTCCGCCAAATAAGGCGATCGTCGGCAAAAACGCTTTTGCTCATGAATCAGGCATTCACCAAGATGGTGTTTTAAAAGAAAAAACAACGTACGAAATTATATCTCCGCAACTTGTCGGGGTGCAATCGAATTCAATGGTGCTCGGAAAACATTCGGGACGCCATGCGTTTCGTACGCGCATTCAAGAGCTTGGCTATTTATTGACAGAGGAAGAAGTCAATCGCTTATTTGTTCGTTTTAAAGATTTAGCAGATAAAAAGAAAGACATTACCGATGATGATTTAATTGCGCTTATTTTAGATGAAAAGCTAGATACGTATAAAAACTTTTATCAATTATGTTCCATTCAAGTACAATACGGCACAAATCAAATTCCGACGGCAGTTGCTGTATTAAAAGACGGAGAAGGAAACGACATTCAAGAGGCAGCGACAGGAGCTGGTAGCGTTGAAGCGCTATATAACGCTTTAGAAAAAGCGTTGCAATTGCCTGTGACGTTGCTTGATTATCGCATTGAATCCGTCGGAAGCGGACGGGATGCTTTAGCACAAGTATATGTCAAAGTATCGCTTGATGGCAAAGAAGCGAGCGGACGTGGAACAGCACAAGATGTGCTAGAAGCATCAGCAAAAGCATATATTCATGCAGTCAATCGCATGTTTGTCATCGAAAAAATGCGAGAAGAACAAGCGCTTGCTGCGCAATAACAAAGGGGGATTTTTTATGTATCGTATCGCTATATTACAAGGGGATGGCATTGGAAAAGAAGTGACAAAAGGGGCGGTAAATATTTTACAGGCGATTGGTGATCGTTTCGGACATACGTTTCATTTTTCATACGGCTTAATTGGTGGAGAAGCGATTGATCGTGAAGGGACGCCGCTCCCAGAACAAACGCTTCATTTATGCAAACAAAGCGATGCGGTATTGCTTGGCGCAGTTGGGGGACCAAAATGGGACAATAATCCACCGCACCTTCGTCCAGAAAAAGGACTATTGCAAATTCGGAAAGAGATGAATTTGTTTGCCAATATTCGTCCTGTTACATTTTACGCGAGTTTAGCCGCTTCTTCTCCGCTTAAACCACATGTCATTGAAGGAGCAGATTTTGTCATCGTTCGTGAGTTAACCGGAGGCCTATATTTCGGAAAACCGAGTGAGCGACGCATTGAAGAAGGCGAAGAAGCTGTTGTTGATACGTTGTTTTATAAACGAGCAGAAATCGAGCGCATCATTACGTTTGCTTTTACGCTTGCACAAAAGCGGAAGAAAAAAGTAACGTCTGTTGATAAAGCGAATGTGTTAGAGTCAAGCCGAATGTGGCGGGAAGTGGCTGAGCAAGTCGCTAAACGTTTTCCGGACGTTCAACTTGAACATATGCTTGTCGATAATGCTGCGATGCAGCTCATTCGCTCACCAAAACAGTTTGACGTCATTGTCACAGAAAATATGTTTGGTGATATTTTAAGCGATGAAGCATCGATGTTAACAGGATCGCTCGGCATGCTTCCATCGGCAAGCTTATCTGTTGACGGACCTGCATTATATGAACCGATTCATGGCTCTGCGCCAGACATTGCAGGACAAAACAAAGCCAATCCGCTCGCAACGATTTTATCCGCAGCAATGATGCTTCGTTTATCATTTGGACTTACAGAAGAGGCGGATATCGTTGAACGAGCAGTCAAGCAAGTGTTAGATGCTGGGTATCGGACAGCTGACATTGCTCAACATGGCAATTGTGTATTATCGACGACAGAAATGGTCGAAAAAGTAAAAGATGCGATTTTAGATGATGTAGCGATTGAACGAATTATGCAAGTGTATGTGTAGGAGGGATTAAGGTGGCGCCAAAAACGATTATTGAAAAAATTTGGGATGAACACGTCGTTTATCGTGAAGATGGAAAACCGGATTTATTATATATTGATTTACATCTCGTTCATGAAGTCACATCACCGCAAGCATTTGAAGGATTGCGTCAAAAAGGGAGAAAAGTGCGCCGCCCAGATTTAACGTTTGCCACGATGGACCATAACGTGCCAACGGTTAATCGTTTCGTCGTTGAAGATGAAATAGCAAAAAATCAAATGACGGCATTAGAGCGGAACTGTCGCGAGTTTGGCATTCCGCTTGCCGATTTAAATAGCCCCGAACAAGGCATTGTTCATGTTATCGGTCCAGAACTTGGATTGACGCAACCGGGTAAAACGATTGTGTGTGGGGATAGCCATACGTCGACACATGGCGCTTTTGGGGCGTTAGCATTCGGCATTGGAACGAGTGAAGTCGAACACGTATTAGCGACGCAAACGTTATGGCAACACCGTCCGAAGACGATGCAAGTTAACGTTACAGGTTCGTTAGCGCCGGGCGTATCAGCGAAAGACGTCATCTTAGCGATCATTGGCAAGTTTGGCGTAGATTTTGGCACAGGATACGTGCTTGAGTTTACGGGAGATGTCATTCGTCGCATGTCAATGGAAGAGCGGATGACGATTTGCAACATGTCGATTGAAGCAGGCGCGCGCGCAGGATTAATTGCCCCAGATGATGTGACGTTTGCGTATTTACGCGGAAGAAAATACGCTCCAAAAGGAGAGGCGTTTGAACAGGCGGTTGAAAAGTGGAAACAATTACGTACGGATGAAGGGGCGGTATATGATCGTGTCGTTCATATTGATGGAAGTGAAATTGCTCCAATAGTGACATGGGGAACAACGCCAGCAATGAGCTCGCCAATTGATGGAACGGTCCCTTATCCAGAACAGTTTGCGACAGAAACGGAACAAAAAGCAGTGCAGTTAGCATTGCAATATATGGGGTTAAAGCCGGGAACAAAAATAACGGACATTGCGGTGCAACATGTGTTTATCGGATCATGTACGAACTCGCGCATAAGCGATTTACGGGAGGCAGCGCAAATTGTAAAAGGAAAAAAAGTCGCACCAGGCGTAAGAACGCTTGTCGTTCCGGGCTCGCAACAAGTAAAAAAACAAGCGGAAGAAGAAGGGATCGCGCAAATTTTTATTGACGCAGGCTTTGAATGGCGTGATTCCGGCTGTAGCATGTGTCTTGGAATGAATCCAGATACCGTACCAGCAGGGGAACATTGTGCTTCAACGTCAAACCGCAATTTTGAAGGTCGACAAGGAAAAGGGGCGCGCACGCATCTTGTTAGTCCAGCGATGGCAGCCGCAGCTGCGATTTACGGACATTTTGTCGATGTGCGCGCGTTATATAAAGAAGCGGTACGATAGGAGGGAAAAAGTTGGAACCATTTGTCGTTCATAAAGGAAAAGTAGCTGGGTTAGATCGAGCTAACGTGGATACTGACCAAATTATTCCAAAACAATTTTTAAAACGAATTGAACGCACCGGATTTGGTCGATTTCTTTTTTACGATTGGCGCTATCTTCCAGACGGAACACCAAACCCGCATTTTGAGTTAAACCGTCCTGAAAACGAAGGAGCGACCATTTTAGTCGCAAACGAAAATTTCGGATGTGGCTCATCTCGCGAACACGCCCCTTGGGCACTTGCGGATTACGGGTTTCGTGCCATTATTGCCCCGTCATTTGCCGATATTTTTTATAACAACTGTTTAAAAAATAGTTTGCTTCCCATTAAACTGCCAAAAGAAGATGTCGTTTATTTATTAAAACAAGCGGAGCGGTCAGATTACGAACTGACGATCTCACTTGAACAACAAGTTGTTTTTGATGATGAAGGATTTACAAGCTCGTTCGACATCGATCCGTATCGAAAACAGCTCCTTTTAAAAGGCTGGGATGAAATTGATTTAACGTTCGTGTATGAACCATATATTATCGCTTACGAAAAAGCACGCTCTTGACGACTCGTCGGGGGCGTTTTTCGTTGAGTTTGTCCGCAAACATTGGTACACTTAAAGACAAATGTGAACGAAGGTGAGTATATGTGAAAAATCGAAAAATCGTTCCGCATCCTCATTTAAAAGAGCGGTTGTTAGCGGAAGGAATGGATGCGCTAAAAGAAAAGCGATATAAAGAAGCGTATACGTATTTCACGCAGCTAAAGCAGCTTCAACTGCACGATGATGATGTGGAAATGGCGCTTGTCGTTTGCTTGTTTGAAATGGGGCAGGTAGAAGAAGCGAAAGAGAGATGTGAACAGCTGTTAGCCCGTGGCATAGGCGACTGGACTATATATATTTCTATGCTTGTTCATTTACAGCAATACGATGAAGTCGTCGCAGTCATTCGTAAGTTAAAGCAACAAGGAATAGACTGTACACCGTTTTTACCGCTTTTACAGTTTAGCGAAAAAATGATCCGTTCTCAGCACGAACAGGAGAAAAAACGATACGAGGCGATTTTTCAAAGCGATCAATGGCCGAAACAACTTCGTGTGCTTCATCAGCTTGATTCACATCTTGTTCCGCATCTTGCCTCGATGTTTGCCCGTTATTTGCATGATGAAACGAGAAACCCTATTGTAAAAACAACGATGTTGCATATATTAAGGAAAGAAAAAGTGATAGAGCCAATGATCGTTAAAAAATTTGGCCAAACAATGACCGTTGTTCCGGCTCAACTCGATGAGCGAAAACAAAACGATTGGACCGATCAAGTGCTCCACATCATCGAACGAACGTGGGTAATGCAAAATCCGACGATGTATGAATGGTGCGAACAAATATGGCTTCGTTACATGTTTGCGCTATATCCGTTTCTTCCTGAAGAGTCAGCACAACAATGGGCGGCTGCATTATACACATATGTCGAACAATGTGAAACGGGACAAACGATATATACAAATTCGCTTGTTGCCAAACTTTATGAAGTAGAAAAATTGTGGCTCTCTGTTGAAAGTATATGATTGTATGGTATAATATAGTGGTTGTATTACACATAAAACCGTGTATGCCTACATATATGTAGTTCATTTACATGATTGAAGTTGGAGGGAAAGAAGCATGTCGGCGAAATGGGAAAAACTCGAAGGCAACCAAGGCGTTCTTACAGTAGAAGTAGACGCTGAGAAAGTAAACGAAGGATTAGATGAAGCATTTAAAAAAGTAGTGAAAAAAGTACAAATTCCAGGATTCCGTAAAGGGAAAATTCCTCGCTCTTTATTTGAGAAACGTTTCGGCGTTGAATCATTATACGCAGATGCGTTAGACATTTTGTTGCCAGAGGCATACGCAAAAGCTGTTGAAGAAACAGGCATCGAGCCAGTTGATCGTCCAGAAATCGACATCGAGCAAATGGAAAAAGGCAAAAGTTTAATTTTCACTGCAAAAGTAACGGTAAAACCAGAAGTGACACTTGGCCAATATAAAGGGCTTGAAGTCGAAAAATTAGATGACACAGTAACTGATGAAGATGTAGAACAAGAATTAAAACGTTTGCAAGAACGTCATGCTGAGCTTGTTGTGAAAGAAGAAGGTACAGTAGAAAACGGTGATACAGTCGTCATCGATTTTGAAGGCTTCGTTGATGGTGAAGCGTTTGAAGGTGGGAAAGCTGAAAACTACTCACTTGTCATCGGTTCAGGTACATTCATCCCAGGATTTGAAGAACAATTAATCGGCATGGCTGCTGGAGAAGAAAAAGACATTGAAGTGACATTCCCAGAAGAATATCATGCAGAGCAATTAGCTGGTAAACCAGCAGTATTTAAAATTAAGTTACATGAAATTAAAACAAAGCAGCTTCCAGCACTTGACGATGAGTTCGCGAAAGATGTAGATGAAGAAGTAGAAACATTAGACGCGCTAAAAGAAAAAATTAAAGAACGCTTAACAAAAGAGAAAAAAGAAGAAGCAGAAGCGGCACTTCGCGATGCGGTTGTTCAAAAAGCGACAGAAAATGCACAAATGGATATTCCAGAAGTGATGATTAAAAATGAAACAGATCGCATGATTCGCGAATTTGAACAACGTCTACAAATGCAAGGATTAAACCTTGACTTATACTATCAATTCTCTGGACAAGATGAAGCGGCACTTCGCGAACAAATGAAAGAGGAAGCTGAAAAACGTGTCCGCGTAACATTGACACTTGAAGCGATCGTCAAAGCAGAAAACATTGACGTTACAGAAGAAGAAGTAGAAAAAGAATTGCAAGAAATGGCAAACCTCTACAACTTATCAGTAGAGAAGGTAAAAGAGCTTTTAGGCACAGTCGATGGCTTAAAAGAAGATTTGAAAATGCGCAAAGCGATCGATTTCCTTGTTGAAAACAGCAAAGTTGTTGCATAATGAAAAGAGAAAGAACAAGGTGCATCACGTGCCTTGTTCTTTCCACATATAGTTTCAGTAGTAAAAGTTTTCTAACTTTTCGCACACATTTTCATTTTTATTGGCATACTTTTAAAGATTTATGATAAAATGACAAATACATAACGTTTTTTCATTTTTATGTACATATGATAGTAGAGAAATAAGGGGTGAAAACATGTTTAAATTTAATGATGAAAAAGGGCAATTGAAATGCTCGTTTTGTGGCAAAACGCAAGAGCAGGTGCGCAAGCTCGTTGCTGGCCCAGGTGTATACATATGTGACGAGTGTATTGAATTGTGTACAGAAATTGTTCAAGAAGAGCTTGGATCGGACGAAGAAGTGGAGTTTAAAGATGTACCAAAGCCAAAGGAAATTCGTGAAATTTTAGACGAGTACGTCATCGGACAAGATGAGGCAAAAAAAGCGCTTTCGGTAGCGGTCTACAACCATTACAAGCGCATTAATTCAAACAGCAAAATTGACGATGTTGAATTATCAAAAAGTAATATTTTAATGATCGGACCGACAGGAAGCGGAAAAACGTTGCTCGCTCAAACGCTTGCGCGCATTTTAAACGTACCGTTTGCGATTGCCGATGCGACATCGCTTACAGAAGCAGGGTATGTCGGTGAAGACGTCGAAAACATTTTATTAAAGCTCATTCAGGCAGCCGATTACGACATTGAACGAGCAGAAAAAGGAATTATTTACATTGACGAAATTGATAAAATTGCACGCAAATCAGAAAACCCTTCCATTACGCGTGATGTATCAGGTGAAGGTGTACAGCAAGCGTTATTAAAAATTTTAGAAGGAACAATTGCAAGCGTGCCGCCACAAGGAGGACGAAAACATCCGCATCAGGAGTTCATTCAAATTGATACAACAAACATTTTATTCATTTGTGGTGGAGCATTTGACGGACTAGAGCCGATTATTAAGCGCCGTCTCGGTAAAAAAGTGATCGGTTTTAGCTCTGGTGTGCAAGCGGAAGTCGAAGAAAAAGATTTATTGTCCAAAGTGCTGCCAGAAGACTTATTAAAATTCGGATTAATTCCAGAGTTTGTTGGACGTCTTCCTGTTATTACAAGCTTACAGCCGCTTGACGAAGACGCGCTTGTCGATATTTTAGTCAAACCGAAAAATGCGTTAGTGAAGCAATATCAAAAAATGCTCGAACTTGACGATGTCGAGCTTGAATTTGAAGAAGAAGCGCTTCGTGAAATTGCGAAACGTGCGATTGAACGAAAAACAGGAGCGCGCGGTTTACGCTCGATTATTGAAGGCATTATGCTTGATGTCATGTTTGAATTGCCGTCGCGTGAAGATGTGCAAAAATGCGTTATTACAGCAGAGACAGTACGCGGGGAAAAAGCACCGCTGCTTATTTTACAAGATGGAACAATCGTCGAGTACGAACGAAAAACATCTGCGTAAATGGAAAAAGGTCGATTTTCCGAATCGGAAAGTCGATCTTTTTTTGTTTATTTCCTTCTTTGCTCGGAGATACTATGCGTACAATACATATGCAGGAGGAATGGCCATGAACTGGACAAACATTGCGCTACTCATTCAGCTGTTTTTCGGGATTATTATCGGTCTTTACTTTTTAAACTTATTAAAAAGTCAACGAACACAAAAGATTTCGATTGATAAAGAAGCGCGAAAAGAGATGGAACAACTTCGGAAAATGCGTTCCATTTCATTAACGGAACCGCTTGCCGAAAAAGTGCGACCAAAAACGTTTGCCGATATTGTCGGGCAAGAAGATGGTATTAAGGCGTTAAAAGCGGCATTATGTGGACCAAATCCGCAGCATGTCATTATTTATGGTCCGCCTGGTGTTGGGAAAACAGCGGCAGCGCGCCTCGTACTAGAAGAAGCGAAAAAAAATCCACTATCTCCATTTCGCAAAGATGCTGTTTTTATTGAATTAGATGCAACAACAGCACGCTTTGATGAGCGTGGCATTGCCGATCCGCTTATCGGTTCTGTGCATGATCCGATTTATCAAGGGGCGGGTGCAATGGGACAAGCCGGCATCCCGCAACCGAAGCAAGGGGCAGTGACGAACGCCCACGGTGGCATATTATTTATTGATGAAATTGGTGAATTGCACCCTATTCAAATGAACAAGCTATTAAAAGTGTTAGAGGACCGAAAAGTATTTTTCGAAAGCGCATATTATAGCGAAGAAAATCCGAACATTCCAAACCACATTCATGACATTTTCAAAAACGGCCTGCCTGCTGATTTTCGGCTCGTTGGTGCAACAACGCGAACGCCAAACGAAATACCGCCAGCCATTCGCTCGCGATGTATGGAAGTCTTTTTCAGAGAGCTAGAACAAGAAGAAATTGCTCAAATTGTGAAAAAAGCAGCAGAAAAAGTAAACCTTCTAATCGAAGAACAAGCTGTTCATGAGCTCGCGATGTATGCTCGCAACGGAAGGGAAGCGGTCAATACGCTACAAACTGCAGCTGGAATCGTCATTTCCGAGAAGCGTTCTAAAATTTTACGTCAAGATGTCGAATGGGTCATTCAGTCGAGTCAGCTTTCTCCGCGCTATGAGAAAAAAGTGGGGACAGAGGCGAAAGTCGGATTAGTGAACGGATTGGCTGTTTACGGTCCAAATAGCGGGGCGTTATTAGAAATTGAAGTGGCGGTATTGCCTGCAAAAGAAAAAGGGTCGATCAATATGACAGGCATTGTTGAAGAAGAACAAATTGGCGGACAAGGCAAGTCCATTCGTCGAAAAAGTATGGCGCGTGGCTCGATTGAAAACGTCATCACGGTTTTGCGTACGCTCGGTGTTCCTGCTGATCAATACGACATTCACGTGAATTTTCCAGGCGGTGTTCCGATCGATGGCCCTTCCGCTGGTGTAGCTATGGCGATCGGTATTTATTCCGCTATTTATCGCTTACCAATTGATCCAACGGTAGCGATGACAGGGGAAATTGGGGTGCATGGGAACGTCAAACCGGTTGGCGGCATTTTTCCGAAAGTGAAGGCAGCAAAACAAGCTGGAGCGAAAACCGTCATCATTCCGCGTGAAAATATGCAGTCGATTTTGAGACAAGTGAAAGGAATTGAAATCGTTCCAGTTGATCATATTGGCGATGTTCTTTCTTTCTTATTTCATGAACATGTTCGTTCTGTTCCGATGCGTCATCATTTACCGAAAACAGAACTGATGTAAAAGCAATCGGCTTCAACGGAGCGTTGAAGTCGATTTTTTACGATGAAAGATTTTACAAACGATATAATGTACTATACAATAGGGCAATAGAAATATGATGGAGGTGCGGGGTTGTGGCGAGAAAGAAAAATAAAGTCATTCCACTCTTGCCGTTAAGAGGATTACTTGTGTTTCCGACGACAGTATTGCACTTAGACGTTGGGCGGGAAAAATCAGTACAAGCGTTAGAAAAAGCAATGGTTGAAGAAAATCTTGTGTTGTTAACATCGCAAAAAGATGTACAAATTGATAATCCTGAACTTGAAGATTTATATGAAATGGGCACAATTGCCCGTGTGAAGCAGTTGTTAAAGCTGCCGAACGGAACATTTCGTGTGCTCGTTGAAGGGATCTCGCGTGGAAAAATAGTGAAGTGGGTAAGCGAAGAGCCGTGTTACGTCGTGCAAATTGAGCCGTTTGTCGATAACGAAAAAGAAGATGATATTGAATTTGAAGCGTTGCGCCGAACAATGCTTGAATATTTTGAGCAGTACATAAAGCTATCGAAAAAATTATCAGCAGATATTTATACATCTGTCATGGATATTCAGCAAGCGGGACGAATGGCTGACATTATTGCGTCTCATTTGCCGTTAAAGCTTGAGGAAAAGCAACGGTTGCTTGAAGCGGTCGATGTGAAAGAGCGAGTCCATCAAATCATTCAAATTCTTCATAATGAAAAAGAAATTTTGCATTTAGAAAAACGAATTAGCCAGCGCGTCAAACAATCGATGGAACGAACGCAAAAAGAATATTATTTGCGCGAACAAATGAAGGCGATTCAAAAAGAGCTCGGCGAGAAAGAAGGCAAGGCCGGCGAAGTCGATATGTTGCGTGAAAAAATTGAGCAAGCAGGCATGCCAGAGCACGTGAAAGCAACCGCATTAAAAGAATTAGAACGCTATGAAAAAGTGCCAGCTGCCTCTGCTGAAAGCGGAGTTATTCGTAACTATTTAGAGTGGTTGTTGGCGTTGCCATGGACAAAACAAACAGAAGATATTCACGATATTCATCGCGCTGAAAAAATTTTAAACGAAGAACATTATGGTCTTGAAACGGTAAAAGAACGCGTGTTGGAATATTTAGCTGTCCAACAATTAACGCATTCATTGCGAGGACCGATTCTTTGTTTAGTAGGTCCGCCCGGAGTCGGAAAAACATCGCTTGCTCGTTCGATCGCAAAAACGTTAAATCGGAATTTTGTCCGCATATCGCTTGGTGGCGTGCGTGATGAATCAGAAATTCGCGGTCATCGTCGCACATATGTTGGTGCTTTGCCAGGACGTATTATTCAAGGAATGAAAAAAGCGGGAACGATTAACCCTGTATTTTTACTTGATGAAATTGATAAAATGTCAAGCGACTTCCGCGGCGATCCGTCTGCCGCGTTATTAGAAGTGCTAGACCCAGAACAAAACCATTCTTTTAGCGACCATTACATTGAAGAACCGTACGACTTATCAAAGGTCATGTTTATTGCGACAGCAAACACGCTGGCGACAATTCCGCGGCCGTTACTTGATCGTATGGAAGTCATCACTATTCCGAGCTATACGGAAATTGAAAAGTTGCATATCGCAAAAGAACATTTATTGCCAAAACAAATGGAGGCGCATGGCTTACAAAAACGAATGCTTCATATGCGCGATGAGGCGATTATGCAAGTTATTCGCTATTATACGCGTGAAGCAGGTGTGCGCAACTTAGAACGTCAACTGGCGTCCATTTGTCGCAAAGCAGCGAAAACGATCGTATCAGAAGGACGAAAGCGCATCGTTGTAACTGAAAAAAACGTCAGCGAATTTTTAGGGAAGCCGATATATCACTACGGTCAAGCAGAAAGTGAAGACCAAGTTGGAGTAGCAACAGGTTTAGCGTATACAGCAGCCGGTGGCGATACGTTAGCCATTGAAGTGTCGATTGCTCCTGGAAAAGGAAAATTGACGCTTACAGGTCAATTGGGCGATGTGATGAAAGAATCTGCCCAAGCAGCGTTTACATACATTCGCTCAAAAGCTGAAGAATTTGGGATTGATCCTGAATTTCATGAAAAACTCGATATTCACATTCATGTGCCAGAAGGGGCTATACCAAAAGACGGTCCTTCGGCGGGGATTACGATGGCGACCGCGCTTATTTCCGCACTGACAGGGAAACCAGTCAGCCGTTTTGTCGGCATGACGGGAGAAATTACGTTGCGTGGTCGTGTGCTCGCTATTGGTGGGGTGAAAGAAAAAGTATTAAGCGCCCATCGCGCGGGGTTAAAGAAAGTCATTTTGCCGAAAGAAAACGAAAAAGATTTAGAAGATATTCCTGAAATCGTAAAAAAACAATTACAATTTGTTCTCGTTTCACATATTGATGATGTACTTGAACATGCTTTGGTAGGTGGGAAAAAATGAAAATTACAAACGTAGAAATGGTCATTAGCGCTGTGAAGCCAGAACAATACCCAGCAGGACAGCTCTCGGAGTTTGCGCTTGCTGGGCGCTCAAATGTTGGAAAATCATCATTTATTAACAAAATGATTAATCGGAAAAACTTTGCCCGTACGTCATCCAAACCAGGGAAAACACAAACATTGAACTTTTATCGCATTAATGATGCTTTTTATTTTGTTGATGTACCGGGATATGGCTTTGCGAAAGTATCAAAAACAGAGCGCGAAGCATGGGGAAAAATGATTGAAACATATTTCACGACGCGAGAGCAACTAAAAGCAGCATTGCTGATCGTCGATTTGCGTCACCCTCCAACGAAAGATGATGTGATGATGTATGAATTTTTAAAGCATTATAACATTCCGACGCTCGTGATCGCGACGAAAGCGGATAAAATTCCGCGCGGCAAATGGCAACAACATGCGAAAGTAGCAAAAGAAACATTGCGTCTCGTTCCAGATGATGAACTCATTATTTTTTCAGCGGAAACAGGACAAGGGAAAGACGAAGCATGGGGCGCACTACAAAAATGGATATAAAGAAAAAATGTGGGTGAAATTGCCCACATTTTTTGTACAGTTATCCTTTTTTCACGAACAATAAGTACAATCCAAGTAAAATGAACGCTAACGGCCAAAGATGGATGAGCGAATCGAACGTACCGGATGTCACCGCTTGTTGTAACGGGTGAGAAAATAAAAAAATGAATGATAAAGCAAAAAGTAAAATGGTTGGAAGTAATGCTTGTTTCGTTTTTACGTATTGTAAGAGCAAGCCAATCGCCATAATTAACGTCAATGCGCTTATATCATCTGGCCAGGATGGGAGGCGCGAAGCGAGATGAAAATGGGCGCCGACTCCTGTAAAAACAACACCGGATAAAATAGTAGAATAGTCTTTTCCGATATACGCTTGACCTAAAAAAGCGACCCCGATGATGAACAGCAACGTTGGCCACGTATGGAAAGATGGAAAAAGTGAAAAGCGTTCAAGTAAAAAGTACGTTCCAAAACCAATTAAAATGATGCCGGAAAAAATACCACGTTTTTTCATTGAAATTCCCCCAATTCCGTGCGACACTTGAAGCAGCATCTGTTCACTAGTTTACTAAATGAGCGCCGTTTACGAAAGATCGAAAGTTGTCAAATTGTATTCACACTTTATAAGGAAAAAACAACATAGGCATGCTATAATGAAATGAGATGACTTTAAACTTCGGGGTGATGGGAATGTATGTCGTTGTTGTCAGCGTGAACTATCGTACAGCCCCTGTCGAAATTCGTGAGAAATTGACGTTTAATCAAACGGAACTTGCTGAAGCGATGAAAGCGCTACAAAAGCAAAAGAGCATGTTAGAAAACGTCATCTTATCGACATGTAACCGTACGGAAATTTACGCAGTTGTCGATCAACTAAACACAGGGCGTTATTATATAAAAACATTTTTGGCGGATTGGTTTGGGCTTGATAAAGAACAAATCGCTCCGTATTTGCGCATTTATGAAGAGCGTGAAGCGATTGAACATTTATTCCGCGTCGCTTGCGGGCTTGATTCTATGATTTTAGGTGAAACACAAATTCTTGGGCAAGTGCGCACAAGTTTTCTTTTAGCGCAACAAGAAAACACAATAGGCACGGTGTTTAAACAGCTATTTAAACAAGCGATTACGCTTGCTAAACGCGCGCATGCGGAAACGGAAATCGGTGCAAATGCAGTATCTGTCAGCTATGCAGCTGTGGAACTGGCGAAAAAAATTTTTGGCGATTTAAAAAATAAACATGTGCTCGTGTTAGGCGCTGGAAAAATGGGTGAATTGGCGCTACAAAACTTGTACGGAAGTGGCGTTAAACGCGTGACGGTTGTAAACCGCACGTTTGCAAAAGCACAACAGCTTGCCGAACGATTTAACGGAGATGCTAAGCCGTTATCACAATTGCAATGCGCATTATTAGAGGCGGACATTTTAATTAGTTCGACGGGTGCAAAACAATATGTCATTACAAAAGAAACGATGGCAGTCATTGAAAAAATGCGCAAAGGCCGTCCGTTTTTTATGATTGATATTGCAGTACCGCGCGATTTAGATCCTGCGCTTGCAGAGTTAGATAGCATCTTTTTGTACGACATTGATGACTTGCAAGATATTGTTGAAGCGAATTTAGCAGAGCGGAAAAAAGCAGCGGAGCAAATTGAGCGCATGATTGCTGAGGAAATGGACGAGTTTCAACAATGGCTGCATATGCTTGGTGTTGTACCAATTATCGCAGCTTTGCGTGAAAAGGCGATGCTCATTCAAGAAGAGACGATGAAAAGCTTAGAACGAAAGTTGCCACATTTATCAGAACGAGATAAAAAAGTATTAAACAAGCATACGAAAAGTATCGTCAACCAGTTGTTGCGCGATCCAATTTTGCGCGCGAAAGAATTGGCTGCAGAGGACAATGCGGAAGAAGCGCTTCAGTTGTTTATGAAAATTTTCAATATTGAACAGCAAGTGAAGCAGCAACAAAAAGAGATGAACTGTATTCACGAGCGAGCAACAGAACCATCTTTTCAATCGTAAGGGAGAGCCGATATGTTTGAAATGACGAGATGGTACGAATTCTCGCTTCTTCTACATGCATCGTCCGTATTGTTTTATTTTATCGATTTTCTTCATCACAACCGGAAGGCAAATCGCATTGCTTTCTGGTTGCTTTCTATTGTTTGGGGGATGCAAACATTTTTCTTTTTTGCGAGAATGGTGGAGACAGGAAAGTTTCCTGTTTTAACGCCTGCAGAGGGGCTGTCGTTTTACGCGTGGTTACTTATTACGTTATCGCTTGCGATTAACAGATGGCTGCGCGTTGATTTTCTCGTCTTTTTTACAAACGTGTTGGCGTTTTTTATTCTTTCATTGCATACGTTCGCACCGACGCCCTCCACTGTTGGCATCGCAGAGCAACTAATGTCTGAACTGTTGTTTATTCATATTACGATGGCTATTTTATCGTATGGGGTTTTTTCGATTTCGTTCATGTTTTCCCTTCTATATTTACTCCAATATGAATTATTAAAGAAAAAAAAGTGGGGAAAACGATTATGGCGGATCGGGGATTTAGCGAAGTTTGATGATCTTGCATATGTGTTAAACGGCGTCGGTGTTCCGGTATTATTATTGAGTTTAATTTTAGGTGTTGTTTGGGCATACATGAAAGTAGATCATTTCGTTTTATATGATGCGAAAGTGCTCGGTTCGTTTACTGTATTTGCAACATACAGTTTTTATTTATATAAGCGAGCTGTTAAAAGGATACAAGGAAAAGAAATGGCACTTTGGAACATTGGCTCTTTTCTTATTTTACTCATTAATTTCTTTTTGTTTGGCACGTTATCGCAATTTCATTTTTAGCGACTGTTGGAGGAAGGCATGATGAGAAAAATTATTGTCGGTTCTCGCCGAAGCAAGTTAGCGCTAACTCAGACAAATTGGGTGATTGAACAACTGAAACAAATCGGCGCCCCGTTTGAATTTGAAGTGAAAGAAATCGTCACAAAAGGCGATCAAATTTTACATGTGACGTTATCGAAAGTAGGAGGCAAAGGACTGTTTGTAAAAGAAATTGAACAGGCGATGCTAGATGGCGAAATTGATTTTGCAGTTCATAGTATGAAAGATATGCCTGCTGTTTTGCCTGACGGATTAATGATTGGATGCGTACCGAAGCGTGAAGATCATCGCGATGTGCTCATTTCGAAAGGGCGTGTTCCGTTTGAGCAACTGCCAGGCGGAGCGATTGTTGGAACGAGCAGTTTACGGCGTTCCGCGCAACTGTTAGCCGTTCGCCCAGATTTACAAATCCAATGGATTCGTGGCAATATTGATACTCGTTTAGCGAAGTTAAAAACAGATGCGTACGATGCCATTATATTAGCAGCCGCCGGGTTACACCGCATGGGTTGGGCAAAAGAAGTGATTACGCAATATTTGCCAACGGACATATGTGTTCCGGCGGTTGGACAAGGGGCGTTGGCGATTGAATGCCGGGAAAATGATGAGGAGCTATTGCATTGGTTAAACAAGTTAACTGATGAACAAACGGAACGTGCGGTTCGGGCAGAGCGAGCCTTTTTACAGCGCATTGAGGGTGGATGCCAAGTGCCTGTTGCCGGTTATGCGTACGTTGATGAAGATGCGATTGTGCTTACAGCACTTGTTGCAACACCGGATGGAACAGAAGTATTGAAAGAAGTTGTGAAAGGGACAGAGCCCGAAAAAGTGGGTACGGAAGCGGCAAAACGGCTAATTGAACGAGGAGCGAAACAACTCATTGAACGAGTATTAAAGGAGATGCAGTAAATGCTTAGGGGGAAACGGGTGCTTGTGACGCGTGAGAAAGCGCAAGCAAAAGCGTTATCGCAAACGTTGGAACGGTACGGTGCAATTCCGGTTGAATTGCCGCTGATTCGCATTGTACGAGCGAAACAAGCGGATCATAACCTATTCCATGAATGGCATACGTTCGATTGGATCGTATTTACAAGTCAAAACGGTGTCAAATATTTTTTTGAGGTGGTGAAAGGCGCGCAGCCACCAGCGTGGCCGAAAGTGGCTGCGGTAGGAGAAAAAACAGCGAAAGCCTTGCAAAAGCGAAACGTCGTTGTCGATTTGATTCCGAACGAATTTATTGCTGAAAGCTTAGCTGAAGCGTTAAAACCCTTGCTTTCCGCTCATGCGCGCGTGCTGCTTGTAAAAGGAAACTTAGCGCGCGATACGTTACGAGAACAATTAAGCAATATTGCAGACGTGACAGATTGGATCGTGTACGAAACGACGATGAATGAAGAAGCGAAGCCACAACTCATTGCGCTCCTTCAACAACGAATGATTGATGTCGTTACGTTTACAAGTTCATCGACGGTACATAGTTTTGCGCACGCGATCGCAGGGGAAGACATCAATTTGTCTTTTGTTACGATCGCATGCATCGGTCCAATCACGAAACAAACAGCTCTTGATTTAGGCATTCCTGTTCACGTTTGTCCACATACATATACAATTGATGCAATGGTTGAAGAGATTAATCAATATTTGAAGATAAGAGGTGAGTAAATATGCAATTTGCCCGTCATCGTCGTTTGCGTCAAACGGCTAACTTACGAGCGATGGTACGTGAAACACATTTGCATATGGAAGATTTGATTTATCCGATTTTTGTGATTGAAGGAGAAAACATAAAAAACGAAGTACCTTCCATGCCGGGGGTGTATCAGCAGTCGCTTGATTATGCGCTTGAAGATGTAAAAGAAGCTGTTCAATTAGGTGTACGTTCCATTATTGTATTTGGTGTACCAAACGAAAAAAACGAAATCGCTTCGCAAGCCTATTGTGAGCACGGTGTCGTTCAACGTGCCATTCGTGCGATCAAAGATGCATTTCCGGAACTTGTCGTGATTGCCGACACATGTTTATGCCATTATACGAGCCATGGACATTGTGGTATCGTAGAAAACGGAACGATTGTCAATGACGATACGCTTGAATTATTGGCAAAAACAGCAGTAAGCCAAGCGAAAGCGGGGGCGGACATCATTGCGCCATCTAACATGATGGACGGGTTTGTCGCAGCGATTCGCCAAGCGTTAGATGAAGAAGGATTTACATATGTGCCGATTATGTCGTATGCGGTGAAATATTCGTCCGCATTTTACGGTCCATTTCGCGATGCAGCACATAGCGCGCCGCAGTTTGGCGACCGTAAAACGTACCAAATGGATCCAGCCAACCGCCTAGAAGCGTTTCGTGAAGCGCAAGCGGATGTGGATCAAGGTGCTGACTTTTTAATGGTGAAACCAGCGCTATCGTATTTAGATATTATTCGCGATTTAAAAAATCATTTCCATTTGCCGATTGTCGCTTATAACGTAAGCGGAGAATATGCGATGGTGAAAGCAGCCGCCCAAAACGGATGGATTGATGAAAAAGCAGTTGTGCTTGAAATGTTAACAGGCATGAAACGAGCAGGAGCCGATTTAATTTTAACGTATTTTGCAAAAGACGTTGCTCGATGGTTAAAGGAGGAAAAATAATGCGTAGCTATGAACGTTCAAAAGCGGCATATGCTGAGGCAGTCAAGCTTATGCCTGGCGGTGTAAACAGTCCGGTGCGCGCATTTAAGGCGGTAAAAATGGACCCGATTTTTATGGCGCGAGGAAAAGGCTCAAAAATTTATGACATTGACGGCAACGAATATATTGATTACGTCTTGTCTTGGGGACCACTTATTTTAGGTCACGCAAACGATCAAGTCGTTGAGGCGCTAAAACGAGTAGCAGAAACAGGAACAAGTTTCGGTGCCCCAACGTTGATTGAAAACGAACTTGCTAAACTTGTCATGGAGCGCATGCCGTCCATTGAAATCATTCGCATGGTTAGTTCAGGAACAGAAGCGACGATGAGCGCTCTTCGCTTAGCGCGCGGCTATACAGGACGGAATAAAATTGTAAAGTTTGAAGGCTGTTATCACGGCCATGGTGATTCGCTTTTAATTAAAGCAGGATCAGGTGTTGCGACGCTCGGTTTGCCAGATAGCCCAGGGGTGCCGGAAACGGTTGCACAACATACGATTACTGTACCGTACAACGACTTACAAAGCGTGCGTTATGCGTTTGAAAAGTTCGGAGAAGATATCGCGGCGGTTATTGTCGAACCTGTTGCAGGAAATATGGGAGTTGTTCCGCCAAAGCCAGGCTTCTTGCAAGGCTTACGTGATGTGACAAACGAATACGGTGCGCTTCTTATTTTTGATGAAGTGATGACAGGTTTTCGTGTTGACTATTATAGCGGTCAAGGTTATTACGGTGTCAAGCCAGACTTGACGTGCCTTGGAAAAGTCATCGGTGGTGGACTACCAGTTGGGGCGTATGGTGGTCGTGCCGATATCATGGAGAAAATTGCGCCGAGTGGTCCAATTTATCAAGCAGGAACGTTATCGGGAAATCCAATGGCGATGACAGCTGGTTATGAAACGTTGCGACAATTGACGCCAGAAACGTATGAGCAGTTTAAGAAAAAAGCGAATCGTTTAGCGGAAGGATTAAGCGAAGCGGCAAAAGCGTATGATATTCCACATACGATTAACCAAGCTGGCTCGATGATCGGCATGTTCTTTACGAATGAGCGCGTCACAAACTACGAAACAGCAAAAACGTCCAATTTAGACTTATTTGCTCGTTATTATCAAGAAATGGCGAATGAAGGCATTTTCTTGCCACCATCGCAATTTGAAGGCATGTTTTTATCGACTGCACATACCGATGAAGATATCGAAAAAACAATTGAAGCAGCGCGACGTGCGTTTGCAAAAATTAGCGATTGCCTCTAGGGCATCGCTTTTTTTATGCATACTTCTTTTTTTCTTCTCATAACCATAGTAATGTGAAATGACTTGGACGTTGAAGGAGAGATGAGCATGTTGCGTTTTTCAATTGAAGAAGCGGTTGCTTTTCGGCGTGAGCATCACGTTGATCAGTTATTATCGATTTCGCTACAACCGACAATTACAATCGAGGAACAAGAAGATTACGTGTATATTCGCGGTGTGCTAGAACTATCTGGAGAATATACAAAACATGAAGAAGATGGAGAAGATGTTGAAACATTTGAACTCGGGCGATACATTGAACAAGTGCGTATGCGTGATGAGGAAACGGGTGAATTTTTACATCAATTTCCAATTGACGTAACTGTTCCAAAAGAGCGAGTCGATGATCTTGAACAAGTGTATGTGCTGATCGAATCATTTGATTATGACTTACGGAAAAACGAATTACTTCTTATTGCTGAAGTGGCCATTCACGGTATTCAAATGGATGATGATCGAGAAGACGAAGAAGAGTGGGATGCGTACAACGTAGACGACTTTGAACCGTTTGAAGCTGTTGCCCATCAAGAAGTATATGAAGAAGAAAAAGAAGAACAAGAAGAACGAGAAACAATCGTCAATGTACCGACATTTTATATGCTCCATGAAGAACAGGTAGCTGATAATGACGAACATAAAGAAGAACGGATTGATGTTCAAGGAGAGCATGAAGAAGAACAGGTAGCTGATAATGACGAACATAAAGAAGAACGGATTGATGTTCAAGGGGAGCATGAAGAAGAACAGGTAGCTGATAATGACGAACATAAAGAAGAACGGATTGATGTTCAAGGAGAGCATGAAGAAGAACAGGTTGATACTCAAAAGGGATATGAAGAAGAACAGGAGAGCAAGCGAGAAGAAACGTCTTTTCAACTTGAACTAAAAGGAAGGGAAACGAACGAAAAGCGAAATGAAAATGCGTTATATTTAACAAAACTATTTGGTAAAAATGAAGAACAGGCGTTTGCTCGTTTGAAAATTTGTATTGTCCAACAAGGCGATTCGTTGGACAAGATTGCCGAGCGATACGACGTATCTGTTCAACAGTTGTTGCGTACAAATCATTTAGAAAGCGGTGCGGATATACACGAGGGGCAGTTACTATACATTCCAACGCCAAGTAAAGTATAAAAGGGCGGCATGAAAATGAACACGATGCAACAACGTGAGCGTGTCCAAAAATGGAAAACGCCGAATGGAACATATGCGCTCAAACGAATGGAATCATTGGCGCATTGGCAGGCGATTGAGCAAGTCTACCGCTTACGCATACCGCTTGCCATTCCGATTTACGAACCGAAAAAGCGAGATGGGCAATGGTATTATATGATGCCTTGGCTAAAAGAAAAAACGGATCCAACATCGTCATTTTTTCACGATTTGGCGCTCTGGCATAAACATTCGTTAAAAGAAATACAAACGACGGAAACGGAAATCGAATCGTATTATAAGGAACGAAAAAGCTCACTTGAAAAAGCAAAACAAACATTAACTCAGTATATTGAACAATGTGAAAAACAATGGTATATGTCGCCGTTTCAACTGCAATGTTGCACTCATTTTCTCGACGTTATGCGCGCCATTTCGTTTTCTGAACATACGTTAAATGAGTGGCGCGAGCGAATGCGAGAAAAAAAGACGGTGCGCATTTGCTATATTCACGGTCGCCCGTCGTTTCACCATTATGTCGAGCGAGATGATGGCACATCGTATTTTATTAGTTTTGAACAAGCGCGTTGGGCTCCGCCATTTCACGATTTGCTTTTCTTTTTCCGACAATATTTGCATACGTATCCAATGAGGTGTGATGAGGCAGTACAGTGGTTTTCGCAATATGAACAAACATTGGCGCTTGAAGAAGATGAACGGTTATTATTTTTTCATTTACTTGTTGATCCACATCGGTTTGTTCGTCTCATTCATCGGTACGAACAACAACGTCATGAGCGACAACTAACCGCTGCTTGGCAACGGGCGCATTGGCAAATGAAAAATATCGAATATGTCATCGGAAAATGGGAAGAAGAAAAACAAACGAATCAAATCCAATCGTAATGTAAGGCGAGTGAAAGAAAAAAGAAAATGGCAAGTAAAATGACGTCGATAATTGTTGGAAATAAAACGGTGCGAATCGCTTGAACAACGGTAATCGGGATGATGCATTGTTCAGCAATGAAGCGCAGCTTTCTTAGCCACGGGTACGGATTGTAACGTCTACGCATATGCTCACTTCCTTTTCAAATGGTTAGCTCCACATATTGGAGCTTTTCTTTTTTATCATATGTATAAAGAAGTGAAAATGTGGCAAACCTTATTGACGATTCATATGATTTTTATATAGTATTATGTATGAATAGAAAAAAGCGAAGACAGGGAAGAGTACGGCGCAACCCGCCTTGCAGAGAGGGAAATCAGTAGCTGCGAGATTTCCTAGGTTTGTGGTCGTCGGAAGGTCGCCCTAGAGCTGCTTCTTTGAACGAAAGTAGGGGAAGCCGGTGCATCGCCGTTATCGATTTGAGTGCTTAAGCGTTGCTTAAGAAAAAAGGTGGTACCGCGAAAGAGTCTCCTTTCGTCCTTTTCGGATGAAAGGAGTTTTTTATTTTAGCGAAGGAGGGATTTTTCATGTTACCGCCAAAATATGACCACCGTACTGTTGAGGCAAACCGTTATGAATGGTGGTTAAAAGGAAAGTTTTTTGAAGCAACAAGTGACGAAAGGAAGAAACCATTTACAATCGTCATTCCACCGCCAAACGTAACAGGAAAGCTCCATTTAGGACATGCATGGGATACGACGTTACAAGACATTATTACGCGCATGAAGCGCATGCAAGGGTATGACGTCTTATGGCTTCCGGGCATGGACCATGCAGGCATTGCTACGCAAGCAAAAGTAGAAGAAAAGCTCCGCAACGAAGGAAAAACACGCTACGATTTAGGGCGTGAAAAATTTGTTGAAGAGACGTGGAAGTGGAAAGAAGAGTATGCTGGACATATTCGCTCCCAGTGGGCGAAACTTGGGCTTGGTCTCGATTATACACGCGAGCGCTTTACGCTTGATGAAGGATTATCGAAAGCGGTGCGTGAAGTGTTCGTTTCTCTATATAAAAAAGGTCTTATTTATCGCGGCGAATATATTATTAACTGGGATCCAGTGACAAAAACAGCATTATCGGACATTGAAGTCGTATATAAAGATGTGCAAGGGGCGCTATATCATATGCGCTATCCGCTTGCGGACGGCTCAGGTTATATCGAAGTAGCAACGACACGTCCAGAAACGATGCTTGGCGATACAGCCGTTGCCGTTCATCCAGAAGACGAACGCTACAAACACCTTATCGGAAAAACCGTTATTTTACCGATCGTCGGTCGCGAAATTCCGATTATTGGTGATGAGTACGTTGACATGTCGTTCGGTTCTGGGGCAGTAAAAATTACGCCAGCACACGATCCAAACGACTTTGAAATCGGAAATCGTCACAACTTGCCTCGCATTCTCGTCATGAACGAAGACGGTACGATGAACGACAACGCTCTTCAATATAAAGGGCTCGATCGCTTCGAATGCCGCAAGCAAATTGTGAGAGACTTACAAGAACAAGGCGTGCTGTTTAAAATCGAGGAACATATGCATTCGGTTGGTCATAGTGAACGTAGTGGTGCTGTTGTAGAACCGTATTTATCGACGCAATGGTTCGTCAAAATGAAGCCGCTTGCTGAAGCTGCGATTGAACTACAAAAAACAGAAGGAAAAGTGAATTTCGTTCCAGAGCGATTTGAAAAAACGTACTTACATTGGATGGAAAATATTCGCGATTGGTGCATTTCTCGTCAGCTTTGGTGGGGGCATCGTATTCCAGCATGGTATCATAAAGAAACAGGCGAAGTGTATGTCGATCATGAGCCACCAGCTGATATCGAAAATTGGGAACAAGATCCAGATGTATTAGATACATGGTTTAGTTCTGCGCTTTGGCCGTTTTCAACGATGGGCTGGCCGGATGAAACATCGGCAGACTATAACCGTTATTATCCAACGGATGTGCTTGTAACAGGATATGACATCATTTTCTTCTGGGTATCGCGCATGATTTTCCAAGCGCTTGAGTTTACAGGAAAACGTCCGTTTAAAGATGTGCTTATTCACGGACTAGTACGCGATGCACAAGGACGAAAAATGAGCAAATCGCTCGGTAACGGCGTTGATCCGATGGATGTGATCGATCAGTACGGTGCCGACTCGCTTCGTTACTTTTTAGCGACAGGAAGTGCACCTGGTCAAGACTTGCGCTTTAGCACAGAAAAAGTTGAAGCGACATGGAACTTCGTCAATAAAATTTGGAATGCGTCCCGTTTTGCGCTTATGAATATGGAAGGGTTCACATATGATGACATCGATTTACACAGCGAAAAATCGGTTGCCGATCATTGGATTTTAACACGTTTAAATGAAACGATTGAGACGGTAACAAAACTTGCCGATAAATACGAGTTTGGTGAAGTCGGTCGCGTATTATATAACTTCATTTGGGACGACTTATGCGATTGGTATATTGAAATGGCGAAATTGCCGCTATACGGCGAAGATGAACAAGCGAAGAAAACGACGCGCTCTGTTCTTGCTTATGTGCTTGATCAAACGATGCGTCTCCTTCATCCGTTTATGCCGTTTGTGACGGAAGAAATTTGGCAACAACTTCCTCATGAAGGAGAATCGATTACAGTTGCTTCGTGGCCACAAGTCCGTTCTGAACTAAGCAATCATGAAGCGGCCGAACAAATGCGCTTGCTCGTCGATATTATTCGCGCGGTGCGCAACATTCGCGCCGAAGTGAATACGCCGCTAAGCAAGCCAATTACGCTACACATTAAAGCGAAAGACGAGCAAATTGCGAATACGCTTCAAAAAAACCGCTCATATATCGAGCGCTTCTGTAATCCTAGCGAGCTTGTCATCGACACGACGATTCCAACGGTCGAGAAAGCGATGACCGCTGTTGTGACAGGTGCAGAACTAAGCTTGCCGCTCGAAGGGTTAATTAATATTGAAGAAGAAGTGAAACGTCTCGAAAAAGAGTTACAGAAACTCGATCAAGAAGTCGAGCGCGTGCAAAAGAAACTAAGTAATGAAGGATTTTTAGCGAAAGCGCCAGCGCACGTAGTTGAAGAGGAACGGAAAAAAGAACGAGATTATCTCGAAAAGCGTGAAGCGGTTCGCGCTCGTCTTGCACAATTAAAACAATAGTTTTATGATGAAGACGAATCCATTTTGGATTCGTCTTTCACTTTAGTAAAAGGGGGATTTTTTTCATGGTTCGTACATATAAAGAAGCAGTCGATTGGATTCATGGACGGTTAAAGTTAGGGGTCAAACCGGGACTTAAACGAATGGAATGGATGATGGAGAAGCTCGATCATCCAGAGCGTCGCATCAAGGCGATTCATGTTGGTGGGACGAACGGAAAAGGATCGACCGTTTGCTTTTTACGTCATATATTACAAGAAGCAGGTTATCGTGTCGGAACGTTTACATCGCCGTATGTCGAACAATTTAACGAACGCATTAGTATAAACGGAAAACCAATTAGCGATGTTGATCTGATCAAACTTGTGCAAGTCATTCAGCCTTTGGCAGAGGAGTTAGAACAGACGGAATTAGGTGGACCGACAGAGTTTGAAGTTATTACCGCCATGGCACTTTATTATTTTGGCAAAATGAACGTGCAAGACGTTGTCATTTTTGAAGTGGGACTTGGCGGACGCTTAGATTCAACGAACGTTATTTATCCGCTTTTATCGGTGATTACAAATGTCGGTTACGATCATATACATATATTAGGGAATACACTTGAACAAATTGCGTTTGAAAAAGCGGGCATTATAAAAGCTGGCGTCCCTTTGATTACTGCGATCGATCAGCCTGAAGCGCTGCGTGTCGTACAAGAAAAAGCAGCATCTGTGCGGGCAAAAGTATACGTCATTGACCGTGATTTTACTGTTTTTGCTCATGAGCCAACTGCGGATGGAGAACGTTTCTCATTGCAAACACCTTTCGCTTCATATGACGATGTGACAACAACGATGCTTGGGGCACATCAAGTGAAAAACGCAGCGCTTGCGCTGATGGTTGCCGACTATTTACGTACGTATTATTCGTTTCTGATTGAGCGTGAACATATGTACAACGGCATTCGAAAAGCAGCGTGGCTCGGGCGATTTGAAAAGATGGATGAACGTCCGCTCATCATTATTGACGGGGCGCATAACGAAGAAGGAATTGATAGCCTTGTGGCGACGATGAACGCTCACTATCCGAATCGCAGCGTGCACGTGCTCTTTACAGCGTTAGGGGATAAACCGGTCACAGCGATGATTCGAAAGCTAGAAGCGATTGCACAAACGATGACGTTTACAACGTTTGATTTTCCACGCGCTCTTTCCGCTGAGCAACTTGCGGAACAAGCGATGCATCCAAACGTGCAATGGACAAACGACTGGAAAAAATGGTTAAAAGAAAAACGAAAACAAGTCGCCAAAGATGATATTATTTTAATTACAGGTTCACTTTATTTCATCTCAAATGTGCGGAATTTTATAAAAGATAAATATAACTAAACGAGAGATTGTTGGTATAATAGATAAAAAGTAGGATTTTTGAAAGGGGGAGAGGTAGGTGAGGAGAAGCTTGCTACATTTCTTTTTTGTTTTCTCTTTTGTTATCCTCTTCAGCTGTTATTTTCCTGTACTGGGTCACGCTCAGACATCTCCGTCATTAGATTTCACAGTTGTTCCGTCCCAAAATGAATATGCAAAGCCTCCTAATGAGGATGCTATGGGAAGGCTGGATATAACCATTACTCCAAAAGGAAAAATTGATAACATCGTTCGCCCGCCGATTGATGTCGTGTTTGTTTTTGACATCTCCAACTCAATGGATGAATTTGGGACGGATCCTATGAAATTTCAAAGTGCTAAACAGGCATTAGCTTCGTCTATACATTATTTCAAGGCAAATGCTAATCCAAGTGACCGATTTGCTCTAGTCCCCTTCTCAGATGGTGTTAAGTATGATCGAGTTGTTCCATTTCCATCGGGTGTGTATAATGTTTCATCCCACTTAGAGACTATTTTAGAAACAGCCAATGGTTTAGTTGCTGGAGGGGGAACAAACTACTTAGCTGCGTTGCAAACGGCTCAGTCCTTTTTTGATGATTCTACTCGAAAAAAATATGTTATATTTTTAACTGATGGTGAGCCAACGGTATCAAAGGTAAAGGAAAAAGTGACATATGAAGTATGTGAAGGGATATTGTTGAAGATATGCTATAACCAGACAGCCAATTTAGATGTTGAATATAGATTGTTTAGTGATGGTATAACCTCTGAGAGAGTGATCTACTATCCAAGTGGAAGACAGTCAACTTTATCACAAAATTCAACAGATTATGCAAAATATAAAGAGAAAATACGTAGTCATGCGTTGAATATGTCTAAGGCACTTGGTAGTAGTAATGTCACACTTTACTCGATTGGATTCGGAAATAATCGAGATGTTGACTTAAATTATCTAGAGCGGTTATCGGCGATAACTGGTGGGATTGCCAAACAAGGCACAACACAAAACTTAGTAGAAATTTTCCAGGAATTTTCAAAACTTGCAATAGATCCAGTATTGTCAGGGACAATTCGCATTCCTCTTCATTCGTTCGATGGAAAGGTGCAAATTTTCGAAAATGGTAATGTATGGATTGATGATACTAAGACGAATGCTTACATTTCATTTAACGTCAATTATAACGTTGGTCAGTCTACACCTTCCCCAATAAATGTATCTGTGCCGATCGCGTTCAAGGAAAAAGGAACATATACGCTGAATGCAGAGATGGTTTATAGGGATGTGTATGGTGTAACACAACCGTCTATTAATAAGCAAGTTACGATAGTAGTAAAGGATGAAGTTCCACCGACATTTGACGGAAAAGTAGAGCTTCAAGGGGTTTCCCACGATGTTAGCGCCCTAATTAAATATGGAAATACTAACGGTGATTCTAACCAATTTGTTGCACGATATACGCTAATTCCTAGTGGCTATGTTGGAAGTGGTAAGTCAGGCTATTTAAGCAATATAAAAATTATTCAACCGCTTCCACAAGGAGTAACGGTGGCTGCTTCTCAAAATGTTAATGTTTACACTCAGGACGGTACAATGTATGCGGAACTTTTGTTGCCAGATAAGAAAGTTGATTATACAGAACTGAATAATACGTCGTTGAATGTTGATTTAAAATTACAGGTAAACTGGGCGATGGATGCAGTGCAATTGCCTCGGGCGACAGTTTCTTTTGAAGATAGTATCTATGGTCTAAGATCATCTGTATTGCCAATAGCTTCAAAGTTAATCGGGATGAAGGTGAGACTTTTAGAGTTCCCAAACATTTATTATGAAGGAGATAGCCGAGGACTCGTTTCTAAATGGCAGACACTTCCACTGACAACGAACTTGATTGCTGAAACGAAGCATCCTAATGATTATGGGTTACGAATGTTGCCAATCCAGTCATTATCGTTTAAGCCGGACAGCGACAATTATATTATTTTGGTAACTTACAAGGATGGCGAATCGGTTGAATTAAATCTTAAGCCTCAGTTAAAAATATTGAAGTCTGACAACGTAGAGATTCCAAGTGGATCTGTGGTAACAGAGCCTGTGAAGGTTCGGATTGTTGGATTTGTGGCAGGTGAAAATGTTTCTTATCAATATCAAATGGCTAACTTAAAGCAAAATATCAATTGGAGTTCACTAGTTGAGCCGTATGAAATTCCGATTACTGTTGACGGTTTAACGACGATTTCTGTTAAGTCATTTGGTGGATTTACAAAAGAGCCTAGCCTCTCATCTGTTTTTGTGACATACAACAAGTTGATTAGTAGCATCAGACTTGAGTACAATAGGGAGATGAATGTGGGAGATGAGCAGATTATTCGACCAGTCATTTCTCCAATTGATGCAACGAACCAGCAGTTACAGTGGAGTTCAAGTGACCCGAATATTGCTACTATTGATCAACAAGGAAAAGTGGTGGCGAAGAGACCAGGTGTTGTGAACATCACAGTTAGAACATTAGATGGAAGTAATTTGTATGAAAGTGCACAAATTCGAGTCATAGATCCTATTGTTTTGCTAGAAGGAATTCGTTTTAAACGTTCGATTTTGTATGTAACAGTTGGCACGAAGGTTTACCTCAATGAAGAAATTGAATTCATACCGAGTAATGCAACAAATAGAAAAATTGATATGAGTTCGAGCTCTCCAAGTTATGTTGCTGTTTTTGAACAAAACGAAAAATGGGTTTTAGAGGCAAAGGAGTTAGGATATGCAACAATCACGGCGAGAGCTAGAGATAACGAGATGATTTCGGCATCTATGCTTGTCATTGTAAGAGATAGGAATTTAGGAGATGAGTTTGAAGATAAAATGAATAAATGGTAAAAAGCAGACGCGAGGGTTTAACTCGTGTCTGCTTTTTATTTTACGCTCAATTCATCAATAATTACATGCAACCTTTTTGAAAATGGAAGACCTAATCCGCGATCGATCAAGACTTTTTTGTCGTGTCGAATGATAAAACGTGATTCGGACACATTTGTGAGTGTTAGATTGGAATTAGGCGGTTCTGACAGCGATGTTACCACTCCGCGATAAGCGTTTATGGTCACTCCCTCGCTGAATCCATCAGCGATTGTTTGCTCACTATTTCCCTTAGCGAACAATCCTCCTCTAATATTGATATACGAACCAACTGCATAAATTACAGCATTGCTCTCGGTATAGAAGTACCCTTGAAGATTTTCTTTTTCGAAACTGAAGATGTTATTAAACTCATTCACTCGATAAAGCTCTAGACGTCCTTTTGAAAGAATGACAACTTGTTCATTATCTAGACCTGAAATATTGGTATCATATATTGACGTTTTCCCTGTCACGTATATTGTAGAAGCAAGCTGTACTCCGGATTTTCCGTTTATAATCAAGTCCCCAAACACAATGATGTTTCCTTTTAACTTACTGTTGTTTCCTAAATATAGATCCCCATCTACAATAAGCCATTTGTCTTCTAAGTTAAGCTCTTCGTTTTCAAACACATAGGAAGGAGCAGATTGTAGAACGATAGATTTGCTATTCTGGTTGTTTTTAATAAAGTCTTTAAAAAGCATGACATCATCTACAAGAGAAAAAGCATCATTTGATCTCAGTTGGTTAAAAAGGAGTTCAGGATCTCCCGAATTTTTAATGTAGTTAGCATACTCATGGCTAAAAGGTTCAACTCCAGCTGCTAGCAATAGTTTATCCTTTAGCGTCCATGAGAAATCCACGTCAATAAAATCTTCTGTCTCCTTTTGAATAAGAAGAGAAGATGGTAGCTCATGTTCTGAGTAATTTAGCAATGAGTACTCGAATTTATTGTTATTTAGGTTGTAACAGCTCTTTGCCCCATTTCCGTGATCGCATCCATAACGTTTTCCATTGGCGAACAGTATGCTTTTTTCGCTCGTCGTCGGGAACGTCGTTTGAACCGAATAAAGCGTAGAGTTGTAAATATAATTGGCTACGTTTGTGACGTATATATCTTTTCCTGCGTATATGTCCCCGTCAATATAAGCCCCACCGTTTAACGTCACATTTTCTTTTGAACCGAGGGCGTATTTTAAAAAGCTCGGTGCATTTGTAATAATTACTTCACGTGATACCGTTTTTTTTTCGTATGGGGCGGATATACGAAAAACACGTGTAAATAATTTATTGCGGGCGATTCCTTTTGCATCGGTGATATCTTCAATTGTGACGCTATGGCGTTTCATGAGTTCACTTAAAAAGCCAGTTTGTGCATTTCCTAAATCGAGATCGAGTTGCAATGGAGTTGATAACGACAACTGTTCAACTTTTACTTTTAACTCGGCGACGGTTTCCTCTACCGCTTTTACAGCATCGTGAAGCGATGTGACATCCTCGACGCGCACTTGTGTAAAATTCGCTTGATATATGCTAACAGATAAAATGGTAAGTCCAATGATAAAAAAGACAGTGACCGTTAACATAACGAGTACAAGGCTATATCCTTTCTCGTTCACCTCTTTCCCCCCTAAAAGCCAAATTGTGATTGCAACGTAAACGGTTCAATATATAACGGATCATCTGGATTGCGATGGTCTTTATCTTGAACGGATAAACGAATCGAAATGACACCGCTTTTACATATGTTTTGTTGTTCTCGCATGCATTCGTATTGAAATTTAGACTGTTCGGGAACGATACGTAAATTGGATGACGTGACTTGTTTCCCGTTTATAAGTAATGTCTCGTTTGTTTTATCTATCGTGATTTGTAACGTTTGACCAGCTTGCTCTTTGTCTTCCACGAGCCCTGTATTTTTATCAATCTCTTTTTTTATTTCATTCACAAATGTTAGTGTATCATCGTTTGATTCGTCTATTTTTAAACCGTCTGGCGCAAATGCATATAGTTCATTAAAAATCGTTGTCATTAATATATCCGCTTCGCTTCGTAGCTGATTTTCAATGCCAATCCGTTTATACGCCTTCGTTCCCGCTGTAAATACGCCATATGCAGAAGCGGCAATAATCGATGTGATCGCTAAGCCGACAAGTAGTTCAATAAGCGTAAGTCCACGTTCGTTAGCGAATACTTTCATTGGCGATCACTCCTTTTAAGACGATCAGTTCGTTATTTGAACGGACGGTGACATATAAACGAAGTAAATAGTCGCTTACATTTTCTTTTATTTCCTTTTCGTTTTGAATCGTTTGTTTTAAAGGGTCAGGAAATTCACTTGGTGGGTTGTTTTTTATTTGTGACCATATAGCTCGATCGTACGGAATAATCCAAGCTTGTACGTCCTCTTTATCGTATGTGACGCTGTTTACTGTCGGTGAAAAAACGGCTTCACATACAGTTCCGTCCGGGAATATGGATGTATTGGAACATGATGAAGCATCGAAATGGATAAAAGGTGTTTGTTCGGTGATATGTTTATCGACATATGCTTTCATCGTTTGAAAGTCAAGTCGTTCCATATAATGAATAACACCGCGAGCGATATTGACAGCAACCGTTTTTGATTGATTATACGCGGTGTATGTCATCGCATTTGTAAAAAACAAAAACATGCCGCTCACAACAAAAGATAAAATAACGATGGATAATAGTACTTCAATTAACGTAAAAGCACGTTTGTCATAAAAAATATTCATTTTCTTTTGACACATTTTCCTTCCCCTTCTTTTAAAATACATAACTTTATTATACAATATGTTAGAGTTAAGCGTTGTATCATGTTGAATGGGGGGAGCGATTTGCCGTATTTATTTTTCGCTATCTTCTTTCTCATCTTAATCCCCATCTATATTCGGTTGCCTTTCGGGTGGACAAAAAAAGGGATCGTAGTTTTATTAACGGTTGCTTGTTTATTAAGCGCCTTTGGCATGATTGCCGTAGAACAATTTCCACTTTGGCAAGCGGCGTTATTTCTTTTACTTTTAGTGATTGCTAGCACATATTTACTTGAGCAAAAGCTCGGTCATTTATTTTATGCACGCATTCATGAGCATGATTTGATTGTAGCGGACGATGTAGAAGATGAGCAAAAAGAAGAACCGTTATTTATCATAAAAGAAGTGGCGGCAGAAAAGCAGGAGGAGGACCTTCAGCAAGAACAAACGGAAGAAACGGAATTCAAATGGCTTGAACGCCATTGGCCAGAAGAGGTTGAACAACATGTTTCCATTGAGCCGCTTCGCAATGATGGATATGATCATATCATTGAACCGTTAGCCGAAATGGACGACGTGATTGAGCCGCTACATATAGTAGACAATGACGGTACAGATGTAAATAACGAACGTCATGAGCTGGACGATGAACGATGGGTTGATTTGTTAGACGAAGAAAGCAATGAGCTAACATATAATCAACCTTTGTTTGAAACAGAAGAAAATGAGTTGCTTAACATGGACGAGCTTGCTGTTGTTGACGAGATAAACGATCATTTTGTCGATGAAAAAAATGAAATCGAGACAGTTATAGAAGATGATGACGTAGTAGATGGACAGCAAAATGAAATGGAAATGATTCCAGTCGTTGAAGAGGATGCTATTGCTGAAAAACAGCAAGATGAAGCGGAAAGCATTCCGATCGTCGAAGAAGCGATTGTGTATACGGACGAAAAACCGTCTGCATATAATGAAACGATAGCGACAGAAGAAGGCGATGAAGCGATACGTATGCTTCCAAAACCGTTCATGAAAAATTTACTCGCTTCTTTATACGCCATGCGTCCGTTATTATCGGACGAGGAATATGAACAGCTTATTCATAAACATTTACATCCTCGTTTACATGAACAAGATTATTATACATTTGCGAATGTATTAATGGAGCATTACGTTGCCTCGAAACAATATGAAAAGCTATATGATTTTGCGAAACAATTGTACGGGCAATATGAGCCCTATCCAATCATTCAACAACAATTAACATACATGATTCATTACGCTGAACAAAAAATGGGGTGGAAAAAATGAAAAGTAGTGCACAAGTTATCGGTCTTCCAGTCATCAGCATTCAAAACGGAGTTCAACTTGGACAAGTGAAGTCACTTGTTGTAAACCCAGAAAAAGGAACTGTTGACTTTTTGATTGTTGATCAAGAAAATTGGGAAATTAGTATGAAAGCGATTCCGTTCCGAAATGTGATCGGAATTGGGGAATTTGCGGTAACGGTTGAAGAAGAGCGCGCTGTTCTCGATTTAAACGTCATTCCTATTGCGAATGAGCTTGTCAATAAAAAAATTGCGATTAAACAAGCGAAAGTGATGACAAGAAAAGGTCAATTGCTTGGAGAAGCAACAGAATTTTATATTGACGAAGAAACGGGACAAATTACGGGTATTGAAGTACAAATCGGAAACGACTCTCGCATCGTTCGTGCCGATCATGTGATTACATACGGAAAAGAGCTGTTAATCGTTCATGAACATGCGCAACAAGAACTCGTCTCCAATGTTGACGCGTTATTGTCGCTAAAAGGAACACAGGTCGAGCCGCCCATTGAACAAATGCTTCCAGAAACGGTAGGGAACGAGCTAGATGAATTACGTCAAAAACAAATTCAAATGTTAACAGGAAAGCGGGTATTAAAAGATATTGTGGATGCAAATGGGGAAGTATTCATTTCAAAAGATACGATCTTAACGAAAGAAGATGTCATGCGCGCGCAAGAAGAAGGCCCAGACGTTGTTATTGAGCTATCTATGAATGTCGAGTAAGGAGGCGTATGCTGTGCGCCAAATCGTTTCACTCAAGCTATTTTTTACGTTGCTCATTACCGTTTCATATTTACTCGCTAGTACAAAAGTGGCAACGTGGGCGTACGAGTCGTTTGTTAGCGGAGACAAATTTGCCGAAGGAACGATGATCGGGCCGATTGACGTATCAAATCGTTCATATGAAGAAGCGCATGAACAAATCAACCAAAAAGTGAACGAGTGGAAGCAATCAGCAACGGTGACGCTCGTGCTAGAAGGAAAAAAGGTCACGGTACAAACGAATCATTTTACGTTTCATATCGAGGAGAGCATGAAACAAGCGGTGAGCGGAAAGCGCACCCCTCTCCTCGTTTCTGTTGACGGACAAGCGTTGCAAGACGCCATTTCTTCTATTGGTGCATCAAGTGATTGGATTGATGTGGAGAAGGTAAAAAATCAATTAGAACGAGCAGCGGCTTCGCTTACATCTGCTCAACTATCGCTTCAGCAATACGTTCGGGAAGATATGCAACAAGAAACGGTTTTATCGCAGGCCACGATTCCATTGCATGAAGAGCTTCGTGTCATGTCACAAACGACCATTGTCGTTGAGCCAAAACAAGTATTTTCTGTTTTGGACTTTTTTAAAAAACAAGGTTTAGGTATATCTAAAGAAGCGATGACGCTATTTGCATCTGCACTATATGAGGCGATAATACCGACAAATTTTGAAGTTGTTGAAAGGCATACGAGCGCTGTATTGTCAAACGGAGTGAAAGCAGGATTTGAAGCGGCCGTTGAACAAAATAAAAGGGACTTTATTTTTTTTAATCCAAACGATCGAGCGTACACGTTCGAATGGAAAATGGAAGGCGATCAAATGCAAGTGACTTTGATCGGCTCACCTTTTATTTATCAATACGCGCTAAAAACAGGCCCGATCGAGTATTATGATCCGAAAACAATTGTGCAATATAGTGCATTGTTGAAACCAAATGAAAAGCGAATGAAAGAAGAAGGAAAAAAAGGAATGCTTATTCGCCTATATAAAGAAGTGTACGATCGAAACCGCACATTAGTTGAAACAGTGCTCGTTTCGGAAGATTTTTACCCGCCGATTCATCGTGTGGAAGTGCGTGGATTACGGTCCGAGACAAGTGAGACACCAAATGAATCACCAAATGAACCACCAAATGAATCATCAGCACCCAATGAATCATCAACACCAAACGAAACACCTTCAACAGAACTAACAGAGCAAGAAGACATATGGGGAAATGAAAACGAGCAAATCAAAGGAAATGAGGGTGGGACCTCATGAAAAAACAAGAGCGAAAACGATTAGGTGATTTGTTAATTGAAGCAGGGCTCATTACGAAAGAACAACTTGAAGAGACGTTAAAAGAAAAGGCGCCTGGACAAAAGTTAGGCGATGCGTTGTTGCAGCGAGGGTACATTACAGAACAACAATTAATTGAAGTATTAGAGTTTCAACTCGGCATCCCACACGTCAGTTTATATCGGTATCCGATTGATCCGAAATTAACGAACCTTGTACCGAAAGAATTTGCGAAACGAAATATGCTTATTCCTTTAAAGCAAGAAGGAGATCGTTTATTTGTTGCGATGGCAGATCCGATGGATTTTTTTGCGATCGATGATTTGCGCCTGTCGACAGGTTTTCATATCGAAGTGGCCATTGCCTCAAAGGACGATATTTTACGAGCCATTAATAAGTATTATGATATTGATGATTCGGTTGAAGAGTTTTTAAACATCGCTCCTCAACAAGAGGTGAGTGAGCAAGAGAAGCTTGTTGAAGATGACTCGCCGATCGTCAAGCTTGTCAATCAAATTTTACAAATGGCAGTTGAACAGCGAGCTAGTGATATTCATATTGACCCACATGAGACGAAAGTCGTTATTCGTTATCGCATTGACGGAATTTTACGGACAGAGCGAGCGTTGCCGAAACATATGCAAGGAATGTTAACGGCGCGCATTAAAATTTTAGCGAATATGGACATTACAGAACATCGTGTCCCACAAGATGGGCGCATTAAAATGAACATCGATTTTCATCCGATTGATTTGCGCGTATCGACGTTGCCGACGATTTACGGCGAAAAAATCGTCATGCGCGTGCTTGATTTAGGGGCAGCGTTAAATGATTTAAATAAGCTTGGCTTTAATAAAGTTAATTTACAACGGTTTATTCAACTCATTGAACAGCCGACAGGCATCGTTTTAATTACAGGGCCAACTGGTTCAGGAAAATCGTCGACACTTTATGCCGCGTTAAACCGTTTAAACGGGGAACATGTGAACATTATTACAATTGAAGATCCAGTTGAGTATCAGCTTGAAGGAGTCAACCAAATTCAAGTCAATCCAAATGTCGGGATGACATTTGCGGAAGGGCTGCGCTCCATTTTACGTCAAGACCCGAACATTATTATGGTAGGGGAAATTCGCGACCGGGAAACGGCGGAAATAGCTATTCGTGCGTCGTTAACAGGACATCTAGTGTTAAGCACGCTGCATACGAATGACGCATTAAGCACGGTCGCGCGTTTAATTGATATGGGCGTTGAGCCGTTTTTAGTTGCAACATCGCTATCTGGTGTTGTGTCGCAACGTCTCGTGCGCCGCGTTTGTCGAGATTGCCAAGAGGAACATGAACCGACGAAGCGGGAGGTGGACATTTTTGCTCGCCGTGGTTTGAAAATTGAAAAAGTGATGCGCGGTCGTGGCTGCCCAACGTGCAATATGACCGGATATAAAGGACGTATTGCCCTGCATGAATTAATGGTCATGTCTGATGAAATGAAAAAGGTCATTTTAAATGGCGAACCGCTTTCGAAATTGCGTGAAATAGCGATAAAAAATAAAATGATTTTTTTAATTGATGACGGATTGTTAAAAGTAAAACAAGGGTTGACGACAACAGAAGAAGTGTTGCGTGTAAGCATTGTATAAGGTCATTCAGCGATTCGACGGATACACATATCGAAGGGAGGGAATGAACATTGCGTAAGGTGCAATTCCTCCCCGTGCCTAAAGACAGGGGCTTCCTTGCGTAAGTTTCGTGATGAGCATGAAACAAAAAGTAGATGCGATGTTGCGTGCTGCATTTGAATTAAAAGCATCTGATATTCATGTGACGGTCGGTATTCCCCCTATTTTTCGCATCAATGGGGATTTAAAACGATATGGACAAGACGTATTGTCACCAACCGATACGGAACAAATGGCGAAAGCGATCGTTCCCGAAAAAATGTGGTCTCATTTTGAAGAAAACGGAGAGTTAGATTTGTCGTATAGCCTTTCGGGCGTTTCGCGTTTTCGTGTTAACGTGTTTAAACAACGAGGCTGCATATCGCTTGCTATTCGCATTGTGCCGACAAAAATTCCATCGCTTGACGAATTGCAACTACCAGATGTGTTAAAAAAGATGGTTACAAAACCTCAAGGGCTCATTCTTGTGACGGGACCGACGGGGAGCGGAAAATCAACAACGTTAGCTGCAATGATTGATTATATGAATAAAACGATGCGCAAACATATTATTACGCTTGAAGATCCGATTGAATACGTGCATAAACATGGCGGATGTGTGATCGATCAGCGCGAAGTTGGAACGGATACGAACAACTTCGCAAACGGGTTGCGGGCAGCGCTTCGTCAAGACCCGGACGTCATTTTAGTTGGTGAAATGCGCGATTTAGAAACGATTCAAGCAGCCATTATCGCCGCAGAAACAGGACATCTTGTTTTCGGGACGCTTCATACGTCAAGTGCGCCTGCGACGATTGACCGAATCATTGATGTATTTCAACCAGAGCAGCAAGCACAAATTCGTATTCAATTAGCGACGGTTTTAGTTGCGATTATTTCACAACGATTATTCCCGCGCGCACAAAAAAACGGAAGAATTGCAGCAACAGAAATTTTAATCAACAATGCAGCCGTTGCGAATTTAATTCGCAACGGGAAAATTCATCAAATTCCGAGCGTCATGCAAACGAACCGTGCGCTTGGCATGCATACACTTGAGGCGAACATTAGAGAGCTTGTCGAACAAGGACTGATTGCAAGAGAAACGGTTGAGCCGTACTTGCAGGAAGGGTGATAAATATGGCGCAATTTCGCTATGAAGCGCGTGATATGCGCGGACGAGTAAAAAAAGGGACGATTGTAGCTTCGTCGCGACGAGATGTCATCATAAAACTGCGCGAACGACGATTAAAAGTCATTGATGTACGCGAAGTGCCACAAACGTTATTAACGAAAGAAATTACATTCGGTAACCCTGTGAAGCTGCAACATTTCGTTATTTACTTGCGTCAATTTGCAACGTTGTTAAAAGCAGGGGTAACGATTGTCGACGCCACTCGTATTTTAGCCGAGCAAACGGAAAGCAAAGCGTTAAAAAAAGCGCTAACGCATATTGAAGAACAATTAAGAAGCGGACAACCGTTATCTACGGCGATGACCGATCACCCGAATATTTTTCCTCCGCTCGTCATCAACATGATTCGGGCTGGAGAAGCGAGCGGAAATATGGAAGAGACGCTTGAGAGGCTCGCCGATCATTTTGAAAAAGTGCACCGAACGCGGCAAAAAATTATTTCCGCTTTGGCTTATCCTGTTGTTGTTGGCATCATTGCGGTCATCGTCGTCATCTTTTTGCTCGTTCAAGTCGTTCCGACGTTTGTTTCGATGTTTGCAGATTTCGGTGCTGATTTGCCAGCAATTACGAAGTTTGTGCTACGTGCAAGTGAAGTGATGCAAACGTATTGGTGGGGCGTCATTTTACTTATGTTGATCATGTACGGCTTACTTCTATTGTTAAAAAAGCAAAAAAAGACGAAATATTATTTAGATGTAATCGTATTACGAATGCCGATTTTTGGAAGCATGATGCAAAAAGCGGTGCTTGCCCGCATGACGCGCACATTAAGTTCGCTTTTTTCAAGCGCGGTCCCGATTTTACAGGCGCTTACGATCGTTGAAAAGGTTGTAGAAAACGAGGTGATTGCTCGCGTCATTCGCACATCGCGTGATGCGCTCGAGCGTGGAGAATCGTTGACCGAGCCGATGAAGCGGCATTGGGCGTTTCCCCCTCTTGTAACACAAATGATTGCGATCGGAGAGCAAACAGGCTCGCTCGATGCGATGCTTGCGAAAGTTGCTGACTTTTATGAAGCGGAAGTCGAAGCGGCTACCGATCGTTTAAAATCGCTTATTGAACCGCTTATGATCGTATTGCTTGCTAGTGTCGTCGGGACAATCGTCACCTCGATTTTAGTCCCGATGTTTGATATATTTAATCATATTCAACAATAAAACTAGTACTTTCCAACTAGATTGCTTATCGTGTAAAATGATAAGAGAAGACAAAAAAATGCAAAGGGGATAGAATATGTTAAAACGATTTATTCGTAACGAAAAAGGTTTAACGTTAATTGAGTTATTGGCAGTTATCGTTATTTTAGGAATCATTGCAGCGATTGCGATTCCGAGTGTAGGAGCGCTAATCGACAATTCGAAGAAAGATGCCCACATTTCGAACGCTAAACAACTTGTAAATGCAACAAGATTAGCGATTACGGCAGATACGTCAAATACGAATAAAGCTAAGTTCACTATGACTGAACTTGTCAACGGTGGTTATTTAGAAAAAGTGCCAAAATCTCCTGGGGATGAAGGGGATTACGATGGGACAAATAGTTTTGTTACTGTAACTAAAGATTCCAATGGAAACCTAAGTTACAAAGTCACCCTTGCTACTGCTGATCCTAACTCGCATAAATATATTGATGACAAAGATCCAGAGAAACTAACTAGAAAGGATGTTACATTAAAAAAACCATAGTGTGATCTTATATGATTGAATTAATGTATGTTTACATTTTCCTCCTCGGTCTTCTTCTCGGTTCTTTTTATAACGTTGTTGGGTTAAGGGTGCCGAGAGGGGAGTCGATTGTTGCGCCGCGTTCGCATTGTCCGTCTTGTAAGCGAACGTTAACGACGTTTGAGTTAATTCCGGTTGTTTCGTATGTGTTACAAAAAGGGAAATGTCGCGCATGTTCGGCGCGCATTTCCTTTGTTTACCCATTCGTTGAGCTGTCCACAGCGATATTGTTTACGCTTGCTCCACTTTTTGTCGGTTGGTCAGCGGAAATCGTCGTTAGTTGGACGCTCATTTCTTTATTTGCTAGCGTTTTCGTTTCAGATGTGCATTATATGATTATTCCAAACCGTGTTTTATTATTTTTTGCCCCACTTCTTCTTATTGAGCGTCTATGGTTTGCGCCGCTTACTCCGTGGTGGGATAGTTTGTTAGGCAGCATCGTTGGATTTTTGATGTTATTTATTATCGCGCTCGTAAGTAAAGGTGGCATGGGCGGTGGAGATATTAAACTATTTGCAGTGATCGGTTTGGCGCTTGGGGTAAAATTAACGGTTTTAGCATTCTTTTTATCGACGTTCGTTGGGACGATGTTTGGTCTGATTGGCATGGCAATAGGACGTGTGAAGCGTGGCGAACCGATGCCATTTGGACCAGCCATTGTTGTTGGTACGCTGATCGCCTATTTTTTTGGTGAAGCGATGATTGAGATGTATGTAAAGGTTATGATGTAAGGAGAACAAACTATGCGGCTTTTTTCGATGAAAAATAAAGTGGGCAACATTGTCATAAAAGACCACGTCATTCGCTATGTAGAGCTAAAACAACAAAAACCGCTCGTCTTGCATACGTGCGAGGAATGGCCGCTTCCAGAAGGGATTGTGTGCGACGGAAAAATTGTTAATGAAGAACAGCTTACCGAAGTGTTAGAACAATGCGTGGACGAATGGAAAATAAAACGTCGCCGCGTTCGTTTTCTCGTTCCTGATCCGCTCGTCGTCATTCGAAAAATATCGTTGCCAAAAGACGTGGACGTCGAAGATATACGCAGTTATTTATTTATGGAAATTGGCGCGACCATTCCACTTCCGTTTGAAGATGCGGTATTTGATTATGCGGTGCTTGAAAAAACGAAAGAAGCGCTCCACGTTTTATTATTTGCAGCTCCAGAAGCAAACGTGGTGCAATATGCAGAACTGTTTGAAGCAGTTAAATTAAAACCGATTGTGGCCGATATTTCTCCGCTTAGTTTATATCGCTTATTTTACACGTTTGATTTAGCGAACGACATCGATCACTTTTTATTTGTTCAATTTGATTTATCATCGTTAAACGTTAGTGTCTTTCATCAGCACCGTCCGATCTTTACTCGTCAGTTAGCGTTTGATTCACAGTGGACATATTGGGAAAAAACGAATGAAGGATGGAAATGGTTAAAGGAAGGACAACCTGAACGTCAACTGGAAGATGTATACAAAGAGTTAGAACGTGTCATGAACTTTTATCGTTTTTCATTGCAAAAGGGCGAAGCGCAAATTACGCGCATCGTTATAACCGGCGATCATCCACTCATTCATACGTTTTCCCATTTGTTACAAGAGCGGCTTGATGTTGTTGTAGAAATGTTAACGTTGCCGCTTGCGATTGACCCTGCTTACTATTTGCCAATTGGACTCGGATTAAAAGAGGGTAATGGACATGTTAGTAGAAATTAATTTACTGCCGAAACGAGAACGGAAATCGCAACTCATCCCGCTTTTATCAATTGTGGTGGCTATGTTATTGATCGTTGGTGCGACAACGTTTTATGTCATTGTGCAGCGCATGGAGCAACAAATTACACAATTAAAAACAGAGTTGGATCAAACGAAAGCGCTACGCATCGCCGAAGAAGAAAAACAAAAAACAAAAACGAACGCATCCGTTGGCGCACAGTTGCAAGAAGCGATTCGATGGGCGGAACAATATCCTGTTCATACGGTCGAGCTTTTACATGAATTGATTGAGCGATTGCCAGAGCGCGGGTTTTTAATGAATGTTTCGTATGCTCGCGATGGCGTCATTCAGCTGGCTGTTCAATTTGATACAACACGCGAAAGTGCCGCATATTTACAAGCGTTAAAAGATGCATCGTTTATCGCTGACGTGAAGCTGACAAGCTTAACTGCAACAGAAGGAAAGACGGAAGAAGAAGGGACAATGCCACGATATATCGGGCAATTTTCCGTTCAACTCAATATGGAAGAATGGAAAAAACAGCAACAAGGAGGGGAAACATGAGAAAAGGATTAATGATCAGCCTCTCTCTCTTGTTGTTTACATTGCTGTCATTTGCGTTATATATATATGTGTATAAACCGCTCGATGATCGCAGAGAGCAGCTGCAAACGGAATTACAAATGGAAAAAAAGTTGTTACAAACGTTACAAAGTAAACAAACGCCAGACGAGTTGCGCGTCAGCATCGTCGAACTGCAAAAACGCATTCCTGTTCAACCGTTTATTGAGCAGTTTTTATTAGAAATTGAAAAAGCAGAAGTCGTATCAAATAGTGTGGTGTTGTCGCTTACATTTCAAGAAGGAGAAAACGTTGAAGGTCCTCCAACGCCTATTCAAAAATTGACGGTCAATATGGCGGTTCGGTCTCCTTCTTATTTTGCGCTCGAACAATTTATTGACGTACTAGAGCGATCGAAGCGCATCGTTTCTGTTGATTCATTATCGTTTACAGGATATGAAGAATGGACGACAGTGATGGATGAAGTGCCAGAGCTGTCTTATTCCCTTACGGTTTCAACGTTTTATGCACCAGAGTTGCGTCAATGGATTGAGCAATTGCCACCGCTTGACCTACCACAACCGAGTGAAAAGCGAAATCCATTTCCTTCACTAACGGATCAATAAGGGGGCGGTGGGATGCAAGATGAGCGCGGAATGACGTTAATCGAACTGTTAGCTGTCGTTGTGATTTTGAGTATTTTAATGATGATTGCGACCATTTCTGTCATTGAGGTAATAAAAAAGTCGCGCGATCAAGCGTTTGTTGCGGCCGCGTATTCGCTCTATGAAGCGGCACGTCTTCATGTCGGCGCACAAAAGGTAGAGTTTTTAACGCCGAATCAAAGCGAAACGTTGACGTACAAACAATTAGTCGATGATGGGGTGTTTGAACCGATCATTGATCCATACACATCGAAACGGTTGCCGCCAAATGATGATTCGTACGTTATTGTGACAAAACAAAGCGACGGCACGATGGCTTATGCCGTCTGTTTAAAAGGAGAAACGAAGCAAATTTGTAAAGAAAAGGGGGTGCCTGTCGATCAATTGTCGGTACGTGACATTCAAGATCGAAAGCGCGAAATTTGACGAAAACCTTCCGCGACGAGACGACAAATGTCTCGTTCTTTTTTTCTTTTTTTATGTTACGATGAGCAAAGAATGATAGCGGGAGGGAGAAAAAATGGACAAGCCGGCAAAAAAAGCGATTATTATTAAAGTGAATGGCAAAGAACAACCGTACACGACTGCGATGAGCACGTTACCGCAATGGTCAAGTGAGCAAAATGAGGAACAAAGCGAAGAACAACATGATTTCATTGAATGGGATAAACAATATAGAACAAAACAATCACCTTGGCGTTCGTTTGCGCTTGCGATTGCTTTAGCTATCGTTCTTGGGACAAGCTTCGGGTTATTTGTGTTAACGATCATTCCGACAACAGAAAGTAAACCGGCATCGACAGCAACGTTACAACAAGAGCTGTCGAGTGCACAAATGACGGAGGAGGTTTTTGTCGTTCAAGGAGGAGCGTTTCAAGACGACGAAGCAGCGAGTGAGTATGTACAAAAAATAGAAGCTCAACATCGTCCGAGTGTTACGGTTGGAAAAAGTCCTGTTTACGTGTTTTTAGGGATGGCATTGACAAAAGAAGAAGCGAAACAAATGGCAAGCTTATATGAACCGCTCGGAATTGACACATACGTGAAACCGTGGAATGTATCCATCGATGAAAAAGAAAAAGAAGCGTTTTTTACCATCGTTTCTTTTATTAGCAAGTTGCTAGCTGGGCAACAACTTGTTAATGAACAGTGGAAACAGCTACAGTCGTATTCGTTTCATAACGAACATATGAAAAAAGCGTATGAAGCGCTTCAAACTTTTCAACAAACAAACGACAACGCCCAACTATGGAAAGCACAACAACATATATTAAACGTTTTACAATAAGAAGCGATTTGCTTCTTTTTTTTTGTCGAACCGTTGTTTATTGTGTATAAATTTGGTACGATACAAGTGTATCTTCCTTGAAACAAATGCTCATGACAGAAAGGTGATGACGATGCAACTTGTGTTAGCTTCTAGTTCTCCTCGTCGAAAACAACTTCTTCGTATGCTTGGACTTCCGTTTGACATCCTCGTCAGCGATGTCGATGAATCATTTGATGCTCAGTTATCCCCTAGTGAAATTGTACAGCAGCTCGCGTATAAAAAAGCTAATGCGGTATGGCAACAAGCAAGCGATGCGTGTGTCATCGGTGCAGATACGATTGTCGTATGTGAAGGAGAAGTGCTTGGAAAGCCAGTAAGCGAACAAGACGCTTTTCGCATGTTAAAACGTTTATCAGGGACGACGCATGAAGTATGGACAGGAGTAGCAATTTGCACGAAAAAAGAATGCGTGACGTTTGCTGAAAAAACGGACGTCACATTTTGGCCGCTCACAGATGAAGACATTTGGGCGTATATTGCAACGAAAGAGCCGCTTGATAAAGCAGGGGCATATGGCATTCAACAACGTGGAGCGCTTTTTGTTCAAAAAATCGATGGCGATTATTTTTCTGTTGTTGGTTTGCCGATCGCTAAACTTGCCCGCGAATTAAAAAAATTCGGATTTTACCCATTTCGTTAAAAAACGGTTAAAATAGAGGGGGGAACGTATGCTTATTCGTCATGTTCCGCCCGATGACCGTCCGCGTGAACGCTTGCTTTCTGAAGGACCGCAAAGCTTATCAAATCAAGAACTGTTAGCGATATTGCTTCGCACGGGGACAAAGCAATATTCTGTTCTCACACTTGCACAACATTTACTCACCCATTTCGAAGGACTTCGTCAGCTAAAAGATGCGACTATCGAAGAAATGACAAGCATTAAAGGAATCGGAAAAACAAAAGCGATTCAAATTATTGCAGCGCTTGAACTTGGTCGGCGCGTACACCAGATGCAATATGACGATCGCTACGTCATTCGCTCGCCAGAAGACGGTGCGCGTTATGTCATGGAAGATATGCGTTTTTTAAGCCAAGAACATTTCGTTGTGTTATATTTAAATACGAAAAACCAAGTGATGCATAAAAAAACGGTATTCATTGGCAGTTTAAATGCGTCGATCGTTCATCCGCGCGAAGTATATAAGGAAGCCATTAAACGTTCAGCTGCTTCGATCATTTGTATTCATAATCATCCGTCAGGAGATCCGACACCGAGCCGCGAAGATATTGAAGTGACGCGCAGACTCGTTGAATGTGGTCGTCTCGTTGGCATTGAGCTGCTCGATCATTTAATTATTGGTGACAAAACATATGTGAGCTTGAAAGAAAAAGGATATGTGTAAACCATTCTCTTTTCATCACAATTGCGTTATAATAAATGTCATGAGTTTTTGAAAGCATTTTGTTTCAGAAAGGAAGATACGAACATGTTTGGAATTGGATCAAGAGATCTTGGAATAGATTTAGGTACTGCAAATACGCTTGTATATGTCAAAGGAAAAGGAATTGTTTTGCGCGAGCCTTCTGTCGTTGCGCTACAAAAAGATACGAAGCAAATTGTTGCGGTCGGTAATGAAGCAAAGCAAATGATCGGGCGTACACCAGGAAATGTTGTCGCACTCCGCCCGATGAAAGACGGAGTTATTGCCGATTATGAAACGACAGCCATTATGATGAAGTACTACATTAAGCAAGCAACGAAAAACAGCGGATTGTTTGCTGGAAAGCCATACGTGATGGTGTGCGTGCCGTCAGGGATTACGGCAGTAGAAGAGCGTGCAGTCATCGACGCGACGAGACAAGCAGGGGCTCGCGATGCTTATACGATCGAGGAGCCATTCGCAGCTGCGATCGGTGCGAATTTGCCTGTATGGGAGCCGACAGGAAGCATGGTCGTCGATATCGGGGGTGGCACAACGGAAGTCGCTGTCATTTCTTTAGGTGGCATTGTAACGAGCCAGTCTATTCGTGTGGCTGGTGATGAAATGGATGAGGCGATTATTCAATATATTCGTAAAACGTACAATTTAATGATTGGGGAGCGCACAGCGGAAGCGATTAAAGTCGAAATTGGCTCAGCAGGCAATCCGGAAGGAATCGGAAGCATGGAAATTCGCGGTCGAGATTTATTAACAGGCTTGCCAAAAACGATTGAAATTCATGCGGAAGAAATTGCAGAAGCGTTGCGCGATACAGTATATGCCATCGTTGATTCCGTGAAAAATACGCTTGAAAAAACGCCGCCGGAGCTTGCAGCGGACATTATGGATCGCGGAATCGTTTTAACTGGTGGAGGAGCGTTGTTGCGCAACTTAGATAAAGTCATTAGCCAAGAAACGAACATGCCGGTCATCATTGCTGAAAATCCGCTCGACTGCGTCGCGATTGGCACAGGAAAAGCGCTTGATCATATTCATTTATTTAAAAATAAAGCGCGAGACCATCGCTAATGCGTAAGAAGGTGTCGTCATGCCGAAATTTTTCTTAAACAAACGGCTGATTATATTGCTCGTGAGCATCATGGTTCTCGTCGCCCTGATCGGCTTTTCATTGAAAGAACGAAGTGAATTAACATGGATGGAAAAATTCGTAAAAGACACCGTTGTTTTTATACAATCTATCGTGCATAAGCCCGCACAGCTCGTTGCGGGCTTCTTTGAAAATGTAAACGATTTGCGTCATACATATGAAGAAAACAAGCGGCTAAAGGAACATTTAGAGCAATATGTACTTTTACAGTCAGAAGTTGAATCGCTAAAAAAAGAAAACGAGCGATTGCGTGAGCTGCTTGATAAAAAAGAAAGTTTACGTGATTTTGTCGCCATTCAAGCGACGGTCATCGGGCGCAATCCGGATCGTTGGGAAGAGACGTTGATTGTTAACAAAGGCTCACAACACGGTGTGAAAAAAGATATGGCCGTCATTACGCCGCAAGGATTAATTGGCAAAGTGCGCAGCGTATCACCATTTAGCGCAACGGTGCAGCTACTTAGCGCAAAAGATCGGCAAAATCGCGTTTCCGCGTTTGTTCAAGGGGATGAAAACGTATTCGGTTTAATTGAAGGATATGATCAAGAACGAGAAGCGTTGCTGCTCAAACGCATTCCGTATGATGCAAAAGTAAAAAAAGGACAGCGTGTGTTTACGTCAGGACTCGGTGGGATTTTTCCAAAAGGATTATTTATCGGGGAGATTGAAGAAGTCGTTGCGGATGAGTACGGGCTTACCCAAATTGCCTATATCGAGCCAGCAGCGAATTTTTATGATATTGATGACGTCATAATTGTGAAGCGGAAAATTGAAATGTCGCAAGAGGAGGAAGAATAATGAACCGCTTGTTTCTTCCTGCCCTTGTTACCGTTGTGTTTTTATTTGAAAGCATCGTTGTGCAATTGCTTTCTCATCCGTTATTTGATGTTTATTTGCTCGTTCCGCGTTTATTGCTCGTTTTCATTGTGTTTATCACAATTTTCATTGGACAAGCAGAGGGAATGACGTATGGATTCATATTTGGCCTGCTATATGATGTAACATATACGGAACTGTTAGGCGTTTATGCTTTTGCTTTTCCGCTCATAGCTTATTTAATTGCGAAAGCGATGAACATCTTTCACAAAAATGCATGGACAGCTTCCTTTTTTGCGATCGTTGCCATCGCATGTGTCGAATGGTACGCATATGCCATCCAACTTGTGATCGGCAGGACGATGATGCCGGTTCAAACGTTTTTGCAGGCGCGCTTTTTACCAACGCTGTTTATTCATACAATTGTCATTTTAGTGATCGCTTATCCGTTAAAACAAACGTTGTTAAAGTGGCATGAGAAGCGGGGCGAGTCGTCAGCAATGTGAAGGAATACAAAAAAACGCGGAGAACTATTCATTGAGGTGAAAGTCGTGGCTGGCAAAGAAAAAAGAACATATGTGTCGATGAAAGGGACGAAAGAAGGACTGACGTTGCATCTTGATGATACGTGTGCTTATGACGAATTGTTAAAGCAAGTGGACGAATTGTTGACGACAACAACTCGTGATGAAGAAGGTCCGTTTGTTGCGGTGCACGTTCATGTTGGCAACAGATATTTGACGCGCGAACAAGAAGAACGGCTGCGCGATGTGATCCGAATGAAAAAAAATTTAATCGTTCACTCGATTGTAAGCAATGTGATGACGAAACAAGAAGCATTGGAATGGAAAAAGAAAAATGAAATTGTATCTGTTGCGAAAATCGTTCGTTCTGGACAAGTGTTGCACATCGATGGGGACTTGCTTTTAATTGGTGATGTGAATCCTGGCGGGACGGTTATTGCGACAGGAAATATTTTTATATTAGGGGCATTACGTGGCATCGCACATGCAGGGTACGATGGAAATCGGCAAGCGATTATTGCTGCATCCGTCATGAAGCCGACACAGCTGCGCATTAGCGATGTGATGAATCGGGCGCCAGACTATCGGAGCGACGAAGGAAATGAAATGGAGTGCGCTTATATTGATGAACATAATCAAATTGTTGTCGACCGGCTCCAATTATTGATGCATTTACGTCCGAATTTAACTCGGTTAGAAAGGAGTTTTTGACAGTGGGGGAAGCGATTGTTATTACTTCTGGCAAAGGCGGCGTGGGCAAAACGACAACGACGGCAAATCTCGGCACTGCGCTGGCGCTGTTAGGAAAGCGCGTCTGTCTTGTTGATACCGATATCGGTTTGCGCAATCTTGATGTCATTATGGGATTGGAAAATCGCATCATTTACGATCTTGTCGATGTCGTCGAAGGACGTTGTACGATTCAAAAAGCGCTCGTTAAAGATAAACGATTCGAAGATCGTCTCTATTTACTACCAGCTGCCCAAACGAGCGACAAGTCTGCAGTGACACCTGAACAAATGAAACAACTTATTGACGATCTAAGACAAGATTACGATTATATTTTGATTGACTGCCCAGCAGGTATTGAACAAGGGTATAAAAACGCTGTCGCTGGAGCGGATGAGGCGATTGTCGTCACGACACCAGACATTTCAGCTGTGCGCGACGCTGATCGGATTATTGGTTTGCTTGAGAAAGAAGAGCATATGAAACGCCCGCGTTTAATTATTAACCGCATTCGTAGCCATATGTTAAAAAATCATGATATGTTGGATATTGATGAAATCGTCATGCACTTATCTATTGATTTGCTCGGTATTATTGTTGATGACGAGCATGTCATTAAAGCGTCAAACAGCGGTGAGCCGATTGTACTTGATCCAAATAGTAAAGCATCTTTAGCATATCGCAACATCGCTCGCCGCCTTCTCGGTGAATCGGTGCCGCTTATGTCGCTTGATGATGAAGAACAAAAAGGCTTTTTCTCGAAAATTAAAAAACTGTTTAGCGCGCGGTAGCACTTCCGTTTGGGAGTGCTTTTTTCATTCATATCTTTCCCATTTCCCCATACATATAATACAAATAGGACGAGAGGGGTGGGAAGATGAGCGATCGAATTGAACATATTCGAAAGCGAATCGCGAAGCGGAAAAAGGAGCGGGAACGCTACGTTCAAACGATGTTGACGGATTGGAGTGAAGAGGAAAAGTACGGGAATCCGACCGTTGTGACATATGACAGCGAGCGGGAACCGCCGCTTTTTCGCAAAGATATATTTTTATTCAAAGGCTTGCTTGCTGCGCTTTTATTTTTTGCCGTTGCGATTTTATTTCGATATGACTCTCCAAAAGTCGAAGGTGCGCGTACATTCGTCAAACAAGTAATGGAAAAAGACTTTCAATTTGCGACCGTTGCACAATGGTATGAAAAAACATTCGGCAAGCCGCTAGCGTTTTTTAACGTAAAAAAGCAAGAAGGGACAACGACAACATATGCCTTCCCTGCTTCAGCGCGCGTTGTGGAAACGTTTGAACATAATGGACAAGGCATTGTCATCGAAACCAATCAAACAATTGAAGCGGTTGAAGAAGGTATTGTCGTATTTGCAGGGGTAAAAGAACCGTACGGAAAAACAGTTGTTATTCAACATGCGGATGGAAGTGAAACGTGGTATGGGAAGCTATCAGCCATTTCAGTAAAGTTATATGATTTTGTTGAGGCAGGAAAAGAAATAGGCAAAGCAGCCGCAAATGATAAAAAAGGAATATTTTATTTTGCCATTAAACAAGGGGATCATTTTATTGATCCTGTTCAGGTGATTTCCTTTGAATAAATGGTTATCTATTTTTACGAATATTCATATTCATCCGCTTTTTTGGTTCATTGCGCTCATTGCGATTATGACGGCCCAATTTCAGACGCTTCTTTTGTTGTTTTGGATTGTGCTTTGGCATGAGCTTGGGCATGTTGTCGCGGCACATCTTTTTTCGTGGCGCGTGAAACGCATCCTGCTTTTGCCGTTTGGGGGGGTGGCTGAAATGGATGAGCACGGGAACCGCCCGTTCCATGAAGAATTTATCGTTACAATCGCAGGTCCATTTCAGCATATTGTTATTTTTTTTATTGCGTACATTGCTCATTATGTGAATATTTTATCAGATGAGTGGTACAAGCAATTGCTTGAGTATAATTTATCCATTTTACTCATCAATTTATTACCGATTTGGCCGCTCGATGGAGGAAAGTTATTGTTCCTTTACCGTACAATGCGTACATCGTTTCGAAGGGCGCATGAACAAGCGCTTTATGCGTCGATCTTTTTTTTAAGCGTATGTTTTATCTGTTTATTGACGATGGCGCCGATGCAAATCAATTTATGGATCATTGTTTGTTTTTTAGCACATGCCATTTGGTTTGAATGGAAGCAACGAACGTACGTATGGATGCGCTTTTTACTTGAAAGATATTACGGCAAGCGGATTGAATATCGAACGCTAAAACGTCTCGTCGTTGATGCAAACGATCCGTTATTTCGTGTTCTTCTTTTATTTCATCGCGGAAAAAAACATGCGATTATTGTGCGGAAAAATGAAATCGAGATGGAACTCGATGAAAATGAATTGTTATACGCCTATTTTCATGAGAAGCGAACAAACGAACCGATTGGCCATTTGCTTTATACGTATTGACAATTGTTTTCTTTTTATGCTATCATCTTCTATGTTGTGTAGCACCCGTGCTACAACCGCTCAGCTAAGGCTTTTTAAGCGTTCGCTTGAACCGCCTCGCAGCTGGCGAGTCTGAGTCTAATTTAGGAGGTGCAAATATGTACGCGATTATTGAAACTGGTGGAAAACAAATTAAAGTACAAGAAGGCCAAGCCATTTACATCGAGAAAATCGATGCAGCGGAAGGCGAAACAGTAACATTTGACAAAGTGTTATTTGTAGGTGGCGAAAACGTCAAAGTTGGCAAACCTACAGTCGCTGGCGCAACAGTAACGGCGAAAGTTGAAAAACATGGTCGTCAAAAGAAGATCATCGTTTTCAAATATAAGCCAAAGAAAAACTATCGTCGCAAGCAAGGTCATCGCCAACCATACACAAAAGTTGTTATCGAAAAAATTAACGCATAAGGCGTAAGCGATGATTCGCATAACGATTAATCGAACGGCAGAAGGGACGATTCAGTCCTTCACGATTAGCGGACACGCCCAGTTTGCGAAGCGTGGACAAGATATTGTATGTGCAGGTGTATCAGCCATTTCGTTTGGTGCGGTCAATGCGATCGTCGCCTTGACGAACGTGAAACCGATCATTCAACAAGGAAAAGACGGCTATCTTCATTGTGAACTTCCGACAATTGAAGATGCGAAAGTGCTTGCCGATGTGCAGCTTCTTCTTGAAGGAATGATCGTGTCGCTCCAAACGATTGAGCGTGATTACGGCAAATACGTCAAAATAACGACGAAAACGTTGTAGGAGGTGACACGACATGTTGCGTTTAGATCTTCAGTTTTTCGCATCGAAAAAAGGGGTAGGTTCAACAAAAAACGGTCGTGATTCGATCGCAAAACGTCTTGGCGCGAAGCGTGCAGACGGTCAATTCGTTACAGGCGGTTCGATCCTTTATCGTCAACGCGGAACGAAAATTTATCCAGGATTAAACGTAGGACGCGGTGGCGATGACACACTTTATGCGAAAGTTGACGGCATCGTTCGTTTTGAGCGCATGGGTCGCGATCGCAAAAAAGTGAGCGTATATCCTGTTGTGAAAGAAGCATAAGAAAGTGGAAAACTCTAACCGACTTGGTTAGGGTTTTCTTTTTGTGGGCGTATGCTATAATTATAGTCAAAATGTTTATGGGAGAATAAATGATGGAGAAGCGATGGACGATTGTGGAGGCATTGCGCCATTCCCGGCATGATTGGCTCAATAAAATTCAATTAATTAAAGGAAATTTATCTTTACAGCGCATCGATCGTGTCAATGAAATCATCCAACAAATTATCATTGAGGCTGAAAATGAAGCGAAGTTAACGAATTTACAAACAGCGCAGTTTGCTGAATTGCTTATGACGTATCATTGGCAAGCACGTCATATTCAACTAGAGTATGAAGTATTAGGAGAACCGCGTCCGTTACATGCATATGATCATATGCTCGTTACATGGTGTCATTCATTTTTACATATGCTTGAGGAATGTTCTTCTCCGCATGTTGAAAACTATGTAACGATTACGATTGATTTAACAGGGAGAGATGTGCGCCTCTTTTTTGATTATCGTGGTATGCTTCATGAACATGAGAAGGTAAAAGAATGGCTCCAAAAACATAGTCGGTATGATGCGTTAACGATTTGCGAACATGTGATTCATGAACATGAATTAACAGTGTGTGCAATCGTTCATCTTTTTAAATAAAAGATCGGAGGAGAAAAACGATGTTTGTTGATCAAGTGAAAATATACGTGAAAGGTGGCGACGGTGGAAACGGAATGGTTGCGTTTCGGCGCGAGAAATACGTGCCAAAAGGCGGCCCAGCTGGAGGAGATGGTGGAAAAGGCGGCGATGTTGTATTTGTTGTTGACGAAGGATTGCGTACGTTGATGGATTTCCGCTACCAACGCCATTTTAAAGCGCCACGTGGCGAACATGGCATGTCGAAAAATCAACATGGAAAAAATGCCGAAGATTTAATTGTTAAAGTGCCGCCAGGAACGGTTGTCATTGATGATGAGACAAAAGAAATCATCGCTGATTTAACGGAACATGGGCAGCGATTTATCGTGGCGAAAGGTGGTCGGGGCGGCCGAGGGAATACTCGTTTTGCGACCGCATCGAATCCGGCTCCGGAAATTGCTGAAAATGGGGAGCCAGGGCAAGAACGATACGTGACGTTAGAATTAAAATTGCTCGCTGACGTTGGACTTGTTGGTTTTCCAAGCGTCGGCAAATCCACGCTACTGTCTGTCGTTTCAGCGGCAAAACCGAAAATTGCAGATTATCATTTTACGACGATCGTTCCAAATTTAGGCGTCGTTGAAACCGAAGATGGTCGTAGTTTTGTCATGGCCGATTTGCCAGGTCTTATTGAAGGGGCGCATCAAGGTGTTGGGCTTGGGCACCAATTTTTACGTCATATTGAACGGACGCGTGTCATCGTTCATGTCATTGATATGGCCGCGATTGAAGGACGCGACCCGTACGAAGATTATTTAGTCATTAACGAAGAATTAAAACAGTATAATTTACGTTTAACGGAGCGACCACAAATTATTGTTGCGAATAAAATGGATATGCCAAATGCGGAGGAAAATTTGCGACAGTTTAAAGAAAAATTAAACGAAGACGTTCCGATTTTTCCAATTTCAGCAGTGACGCGCCAAGGGGTTCGCGAACTTTTATTTGCCATTGCCGATCTGCTTGAAACGACGCCAGAATTTCCGCTTTATCCACAAGAGGAAGAAGCGATTCATCGCGTTGTTTACAAGCTTGAAAAAGAAGAAACACCGTTTCATATTACGCGTGATGATGATGGAACGTTTATTTTATCAGGCGAAAAAATTGAAAAGCTATTTAAAATGACCGATTTTTCACGAGAAGAGTCAGTACGTCGCTTTGCGCGCCAATTGCGTTCGCTTGGAGTGGATGACGCGCTGCGTGCTCGCGGTGCGAAAGATGGCGATATTGTGAAGCTATTGGATTACGAATTTGAATTTGTCGACTAATGCGAAAGGGGGAAGCTTGTGCGGTGGATAAAAAATTTTACTTAGTTCGTGAAGATGTATTGCCAGAGGCGATGAAAAAAGTGTTGGCAGCGAAAGAATTAATTGAACGAAAAAAGGTCGATTCTGTTGCCGACGCTGTGCAGCTTGTCGATGTCAGCCGAAGTGTTTTTTATAAATATCGTGACGCTGTTTTTCCGTTTCACACGATCGTTCGTGAAAAAATTATTACGCTTTTTTTCCATTTAGAAGACCGCTCAGGCACCCTTTCAAAGCTATTAAGCGTCGTTGCTTCGGCAAATTGCAACGTTTTGACGATTCACCAAACGATTCCGCTTCAAGGGCGTGCGAACGTTACATTGTCAATTAGCACAAGCGAGATGAAGATGACGATGGATGAACTGCTCGCGCAATTAAAACAGTTGCCTTTTGTTGAAAAAGTAGAGATTCTCGGTTCAGGGGCGTAGGGAGGAGAAGAGCTGTGAAAATAGGATATTTAGGACCAAAAGGGACGTTTACGCATGCGGCTGTTGAGGCGGTTTTTCCTCATGTGGCGGGCGTTCCGTATCATACGATTCCACAATGTATGGACGCTGTGCGTGACGGTGAAGTAGATTTCGCTGTCGTTCCGCTTGAAAACGCACTCGAAGGGTCTGTGAACTTGACGATTGATTATTTAATTCATGAATGCAATTTACCGATTGTTGGGGAAATTGTAGCCCCTATCGAGCAACATTTGCTCATTCATCCATCTCAATCGGAGCATTGGATGCATGTTGAACGTATTTATTCACACTCACATGCGATTGCTCAATGCCATAAGTTTTTACATCGCCATTTAAAACAGGCGACGTACGAATATGTCACATCAACAAGCGCAGCAGCAAAATATGTCAGCGAACATCCAGAAGAAAAAATCGCTGCGATTGGCAATCGTCTAGCTGCCAAACAATACGGTTTAGCAATTGCCAAGGAAAACATTCATGATTACGACTACAACCATACGCGCTTCATCATTTTACATCGCGAACGTTGTCAATTGCCGATAAAAAATCGAGAAGACGGGTTTAAAACGACGTTAATGGTTATGTTGCCGAAAGATCAAGCAGGAGCGCTTCATCAAGTGTTATCGGCGTTTGCATGGCGAAAGCTCAACTTGACGAAAATTGAATCCCGACCAGCGAAAACAGGGCTTGGCAACTACTTTTTTATCATCGATATCGACCAAAAGATGGACGATGTTTTAATTCCCGGAGCGATTGCAGAGCTTGAAGCACTCGGTTGTACTGTGCAAATATTAGGCAGTTATCCGTATTGTACGGTGAAAAAAACATCCCTCGTGTAAAAGGGATGTTTTTTATTCGATCAAAAATCCTGCCTGTTTTAATGCTGCACATGCTTCGTCTAGCTTTTCGATGGAATCTGCTTCTAGCGTGTGCAAATGGACACCATCTGTGAGCTGGGATAAATAGGCGGACTTCGTCTCGTTAATTTTTTGAATGAATTCATCGACCTCTAACCGATTGCTGACCATAATGGATGCTGTTAAGTCGCCGTATACAGGGTGTTCAATTTTTACATCTTTAACCGTAACGCCATGATCGACAAGTGTATACAGCTCGTCTTTCGTTTGTTCTGGTGTATGGCAGCAAGCGATGACGCGCGTATACATATGGGCAGAAGAAGGCGCTAAATATAAATATCCTTGGCTTGTTGCGATAATTGGTTCGTTTTTTGCCTTCAGGAGTGACATATCTTGAACGATGACTTGGCGACTTACGTTCGTTTTATTAGCCAACTCTGTTCCTGTCATCGGGCGTTTCGCTTCTTTTAGCCATTGTAAAATGAGTGCTCGTCGTTCTTCCCCTAATAGTTTTCTCTCTTTTTTCATGTTTACATCCTTTCTTTTTGAAGCTGTTCAAGTACGGAAACAACCGTTTCTACGTCGCTTTTTGTTGTATGCGCACCAAATGAAAGACGAATGAATTGTTTCGCTTCATCCTCTTCTTTGCCGATGGCGATCATCGTCTTGGACGGTGCTTGCTTTCCGACTTGGCATGCACTCCCTGTAGAAATCGCAATACCGTGGCGATTGCAGTGCAACATTACATATTGTCCTTCAAAACCGTGAACGAGACAGCCAACAATTTGCGGCAATTGAGCTGTCGGATGCTCGAAAACGGTCATTGGCAATTGCTTTTGAGCAATTTGTTCAAGAAAATAACGACGTAATTCATTCATCTTTTTTTGAACCGTTTCTCGCTTTTTTTCGGCTTCGAGCGCCGCGGTTGTAAAAGAAGCAATGCCAGGGACGTTTACGGTTCCAGGTCGAAATCCGCCTTCATGTGTTGTGTTTGGTAGCCACATATGCCAAGATACGCGCGGGTTCATGTAAACAGCGCCGACCCCTTTTGGACCATAAATTTTATGGCTAGCAATCGATATGCTATCGAGGTGAAGCTGTTTCACATCTATCGGTATTTTACCAAAAGTTTGTACACAATCGCTATGAAACACAATTTGTTTTTTCTTTAACAATTCACCAATTTGTTTTAGCGGTTGAATTGTGCCGATTTCAGAATTGGCATGCTGAATCGAAACGAGAATCGTTTCATTTGTCAACGCCCGTTCAAGCGCTTCAACATTAACTTGCCCGAAGCGATCAACGGGCACGTACGTAACGGTAAACCCTTCTTGCTCAAGTTGCGCGCATACAGCGTGAACGGAAGCGTGTTCAACGCTTGATGTAATAATATGTCTCCCTTTATGACGATGGGCGTAAGCAAGCGAGCGAATAGCAAGAACGTTTGATTCTGTTCCCCCGCTTGTAAAATATACTCCTTTCTCCTCGCCGCCAATCTGTTGAGCAATTTGTTTGCGACAAATCGTCAGCAACTCGTTGGCAGCTGTTCCAATATCGTGAAGGCTACTTGCGTTTCCAAAATATTTTTTCGCACTTTCGACATACACTGCTAAAGCTTCCTCACTCATAGGTGTTGTTGCCGCGTAATCTAAATAAATCATCTCGTTCACCTACTTCCCAAAACAAAAGTCTTGTCATCAGTTTAAATATATGTCAATATAGGTGTCAAGACAGTATGAAATGGAGGAACATCCATGCGTAAAGCGGATGTGATTATTATTGGTAGCGGCCTTGCAGCATTAATGGTTGCCTACCATTTATGTGAGCATAAAAATGTGATCATTTTCACGAAGTCGAATAAAGAAACGAGCAATTCTTGGCTTGCGCAAGGGGGAGTCGCTGCGGCCATTCATCGTGACGATCATTGGTTATTTCATTATGAAGATACGCTCATTGCAGGGTGTGAGCATAATGATGATGAGGCGGTACGCATTTTAGTTCAAGAAGGACGAGAAGCGCTTCAACATTTTATGAATCTCGGTTTTTCATTTGATGCCGATGAACGTGGTCAGTTGCTTTTCGGTCGAGAAGGCGCACATCGCATGAAGCGCATTTTACATGCTGGAGGCGATGCGACAGGAAAAAATATGGTGTCCTTTTTATTTGAGAAACTTTCTAATCGTGTGACGTTTATTGAACATGACCCTGTCATGGACTTGATTGTTTACGATGGACGTTGCGTTGGGGTGCAAACGAAAAAAGGAACGTATATGGCGGACGCAACAGTAATTGCGACAGGCGGAGTTGGACAATTGTATACATTTACATCTAATGCGCAAACGGCAACAGGCGATGGAATTGCGATGGCATATCGCGCAGGTGCAGCTGTTACGGATATGGAATTTGTGCAATTTCATCCGACGATGCTTTATGTGGACGGAAAAGCCGTTGGCCTTATTTCTGAAGCGGTGCGCGGTGAAGGGGCCATTTTAGTGACTGATGATGGGCGGCGCGTTATGGACGGTGTGCATCCACAAAAAGATTTAGCTCCACGCGACATTGTATCTCGAGCGATTGACAATGAAATCAAAAACGGTCATCGCGTATTTTTAAATATTTCTATGGTCCCACACTTTCCATCTCGCTTTCCGACGATCACATCTCTTTGTGAGCGCTATCAGATTGATTGGCGTAACGGTCTTATTCCTGTTGTTCCAGGAGCTCATTTTTTAATGGGTGGAATCGTTGTGAATGTGCATGGAGAAACGACGTTACCGGGATTGTATGCAGTTGGGGAAGCCGCATGTACAGGTGTACATGGTGCAAATCGTTTGGCGAGCAACTCATTGCTTGAAGCGCTCGTGTTTAGTAGGAGAGTTGCTTTTCGCTTATTACAAAAAATGGAGCGACGCTCTGTGATGGAAAAAAGCGAAAAAAAAGAAAGCAACGAACGCATTTCACTGCCGACGAAAGAACAAATTCAGCAAACGATGACGCAATATGTTGGCATTGTGCGCGATTATGATCAATTGCTTCAAGCGAAACAATGGTTTGAACAATATTCCATTCATAAGCTTGTCAACATGGCATCTGAGCATGATGATGAAAAACGGACGATCATGTACATGTTGATCATCGGCTGGCTTATCACAACTTCCGCTTTGCAAAGAAGAGAAAGCCGAGGGGCTCATTATCGAAGCGATCAACCGTTTGAACGCGAGTATTGGAAAAAACGGCGCATCGTTCGCACGAAAGCAGAGCATTTCACGAAGGAGGGGTTCTGTTGAATGAGTTAAAGTTAAAAGAACTACTCAAACAGTTTTTTTTAGAAGATATTGGAGAGCGAGATATTACGAGCGAAACTATTTTTTCTCCGATGGATGAAGGAAGGGCGATATTTGTTGCCAAAGAAGATGGCATTATCGCAGGTGTATCGATCATTGAAATCGGGTATCAGTTATTACACTCATCGATCGCATGTCAATTACATAAACGAGATGGAGAACGTGTGAAAAAGGGGGAACCGATTGCCGTCGTTTCCGGTCCAATGATTCCGCTTTTATCAGGGGAGCGTGTCATTTTAAATTTACTTCAGCGGATGAGCGGTATTGCTACGTTGACAAACAAAGCGGTCCGGGCACTAAACAGCAATCATACGCGCATTTGTGATACAAGGAAAACGACGCCAGGGCTTCGGATGTTGGAAAAATATGCGGTCAAGTGCGGCGGCGGATACAATCACCGTTTCGGTTTATATGATGGGGTGATGATTAAAGACAATCATATTGCATTTTGCGGTTCGATTAAACAAGCGGTAGAACGCGTCCGTTCGCAACTTGGTCATATGGTGAAAATTGAAGTTGAAACGGAAACGAGACAGCAAGTAATCGATGCGGTTGAAGCGGGCGTCGATGTTATTATGTTTGATAACCGTACGCCTGAAGAAATTCGCGAATTTGTCCAACTCGTCCCATCGTCGATCATTACGGAAGCTTCAGGCGGAATTACGCTTGAAAACATTGCACAATATCGGGATACAGGGGTTGACTACATTTCGTTAGGGATGTTGACGCATTCGGCAAAAGCGTTAGACATTAGTTTAAACGTGCAGTAGGAGGAATGAACGATGAACGTATTACAATTGATGCAACAACATGATACGATGCCAGAGACGTATAAACAGTTGTCTGTCGAAGAGATGGAAAAGCGAGTGGCCCACATAAAACAACAGCTTGGTGCACGTTTATTTATTCCTGGACACCATTATCAAAAAGATGAAGTTATTCAATTTGCAGATGCGACGGGCGACTCATTGCAATTGGCGCAAGTGGCTGCAAAAAATAAAGAGGCGGAGTACATTGTGTTTTGTGGTGTGCATTTTATGGCAGAAACAGCGGATATTTTAACGAGTGATGAACAAATCGTCATTTTACCAGATATGCGTGCAGGCTGTTCGATGGCGGATATGGCGGAAATTGAACAAGTTGAGCGAGCATGGCCAATATTACAACAACAATTTGGGGATACCATTTTACCGTTAACGTACGTCAACTCTACAGCTGCGATTAAAGCGTTTGTCGGTTTACATGGTGGAGCAACGGTGACATCCTCAAACGCGAAAAAAATGGTCGCTTGGGCGTTTACGCAAAAAGAACGCATTTTCTTTTTGCCTGATCAACATTTAGGAAGAAATACAGCTTACGATCTCGGTGTTCCGCTTGAACAAATGGCTGTATGGGATCCAACAACAAATACGCTTGAATACGATGGAGATGTTCAACAGATTAAAGTAATTTTATGGAAAGGACATTGTTCTGTTCATGAAAACTTTACCGTGAAACATATTGAGCATATTCGAAAAACGAAGCCGGATATGAAAATTATCGTCCATCCTGAGTGTAGTTGGGAAGTTGTGCAACAGGCGGATGATGCAGGTTCGACAAAATATATTATCGAAACGATTGCCAATGCACCTTCAGGAAGCAAGTGGGCAATCGGGACAGAAATGAATTTAGTTAACCGCATTATTCGGCAACATCCAGATAAAGAAATTATTTCGTTAAACCCATATATGTGTCCATGTTTAACGATGAATCGCATTGATTTACCACATTTGCTTTGGGTGCTTGAGTCGTTACTTGAGGGGGACGTTGTCAATCGCATTACTGTGCCAAAAGATATAGCAGAAGGGGCAATGTTAGCGCTTGAGCGCATGTTAGCGCACGCATAAACGGATCGGCATTTTTTTGCCGGTCTTTTTATTTTTATCATAAAAATTGTTTTCTGTTCATAAGTTATGTTGAAGCCTAATAGCGACAAGCTGAACATGACATACACGTCACGTCTGATCATAGGAGGGGGAAACACGTGAAAATTCATATTGTCCAAAAAGGAGACACACTTTGGAAAATTGCGCAAAAATATGGGGTTAATTTCGAAGAGCTAAAAAAAATGAATGCCCATTTAAGCGATCCAGACTACATTATGCCTGGCATGAAAATTAAAGTACCAACGCCGACTGCACCAGTGAAACCTGTAAAAAAAGAAACACAAAACGTTCAACAACAAACTGTTTCTTTCGATGTCGATATTCATGTAAACAAAAAGGAGCAACAATTACAACAACCGGTAAACATTCAGCCGATTGCGAAAGAAATTCCAATTATGAACGAGCCGGCAAAGAAAGAAGAACCAAAACAAGATATGCCGCTTTTGCCACCAAAGCCGCCGAACATTATGCCAAATATGATGGAACCTGACGAACAACAACCGGTAAACATTCAGCCGATTGCGAAAGAAATTCCAATTATGAACGAGCCGGCAAAGAAAGAGGAACCAAAACAAGATATGCCGCTTTTGCCACCAAAGCCGCCGAACATTATGCCAAATATGATGGAACCTGACGAGGATATGCAAATGCCGCCGTTCCCAGATATTCCACCAATTCCGCCAACCCAAGCGCCAATTATGGAGGAGCAACCACAGCAACCAGTACAACCGCAGCCTGTTCCGATGCCGTTGCCAGTGCCGATGCCATGCATCCCAGTTTCGCCAATTATGCCGGGATACGGTTTTTACCCGTGGATTCCACCGATGTATTCTGTCATGCCATGGGCATATCCACAAGGAACGACGAATCCTGATGATTGCGGATGCGGTGAATCGCAACCGACGCCATATATGCCACAAATGCCAAGCGGCATGAACGAATATTCGCAACAGCCACAACAAGCACCGTACCCGAGTCAAATGTATCCACCACAAATGCCATATGGTGAAAATATGCCAATGGCACAGCAACCGATGTATATGCCGCAACAAGCAGTGCCATACGGTCCATATGGGTGGCAGCAAGGATGGCCAGGACAGCCATACGGTGTAAATCCATATTTTTCTGTTCCTTATCGTGAGGAAGAAGAGGGGCAATGATGTCGCCTCTTTTTCTTTTTGTTTTTTGTGTGATAAAATGAACATGATCATGTTGTAAAGGAAGGATGTACATACATGGAGCAAAAAATTGAAAAATTAATTGCATGGCTTCGTGAGCGAGTGCAAGAAGCAGGAATGAACGGGGCAATCGTCGGCATCAGCGGCGGCATCGACTCCGCGGTTGTTGCGCATTTAATTAAACGAGCGTTTCCTAACGATTCATTAGGATTAATTATGCCATGTAAAAGCAATCCGAAAGATAAAGAAGATGCGTTAAAAGTTGTTGCAAGCTGTGGAATCGACTACCACATTATTGACTTAACAGAAACGCATCGCGTATTATTTAGCGAAATTGAAAAACAACTAAAGGCAAAAGGACAATGGAACGAACAAGCAGCTCGCCTTGGCGATGCGAATACGCGCGCACGCTTGCGTATGACGACGTTGTATGCAGTTGCAAACAATTACGGCTATCTTGTTGTTGGAACGGACAATGCGGCTGAATGGCATACAGGATATTTTACAAAATACGGAGATGGTGGCGTCGATTTAGTGCCGCTCGTTCATTTTACAAAAGGTGAAGTACGCGAAATGGCACGTATTCTCGGTGTGCCTGAAGAAATTATTACAAAAGCGCCAAGCGCAGGTCTTTGGGAAGGACAAACAGACGAAAACGAAATGGGTACGACATATGAAATGATTGACAAATATTTAAAAGGCGAATCGATTCCAGAGCGCGATCGAGCAATTATTGAGCGGCTTCATGAACGCTCTCACCATAAACGGCAATTAGCAATTGCCCCGCCAAAATTTTAACAGCGATAAAACCCCTTTTTTGCGTCAAGCTAATGATGTAGACGTATCGTCTACGAAAGCGAAAAGGGGGTTTTTCCTTTGCGGAAACGAATCGTCGCTCTCGGTGCAGTCATCGCACTCAGTGGGCTAGTTGCTTGTAATAACCAAGCGTTCGATACACGCTATACCGACCGCACACGCCCGATTGGATATTATTCAAACGAAAATGATATGAATGGTTTTCAGTACGGACGTTACGGCACAGAACGTTTAAACGGAAACATTCGTCACGTGCGCGATAACGATGGACCAATTACAGAAATATTCGATCGCGGCATAGATCGCACGCGAACTCCGCAAGTCGATCGTCATTTTAGCCGAGCGGATCGCAACTATCACGGCCATTTAAATGCGATGGATGAACGTACGCGCCCATCGTACTACCGTAACTATAATGGGGCGTTAGCTGAACAAATTGCTAAGCGTGCAGCAGCTGTAGAAGATGTGAAAGATGCGCGGGCAGTCGTCACAGGCAATCGCGTAATCGTTGCGGTGACGACGAACGAAGAAAATACTACGCGCATTGAACGTCTTGTTCGTCAGGCAATCGCTCCGTACACAGAAGGAAAAACGGTTCGCATCGTTGCAAACGAAAGCATGTACAACCGCATTCGTACGCTCGATAATGATATTCGCGATGGTGGTCCGATGGATCAATTAGAGCGCGATATTCGCGATATATTTAACGATGCAGGTGATATGATTGAACGGCCATTTATGAATCGTGGCTAAAAGGACAGGGGGCTCCCCCCTGTTCTTTTTCGTTTATTTTTGTTATAGTTTTTTATGGACATTTTTCACATATGAGAGGGGATCCAAATGGCAGGACATTCCAAGTGGAAAAATATTCAACGTCGCAAAAATGCGCAAGATGCGAAACGTGGAAAAGTGTTTATGAAGCTTGCAAAAGAAATTTATGTGGCGGCGAAAATGGGCGGAGGCGATCCTGCGACAAACGCCACGTTGCGTCTTGCGATTGAGAAAGCAAAATCGGCCAACATGCCGAATGAAAATATTGAGCGTGCGATTAAAAAAGCAACAGGCAATCAAGAGCATACACATTACGAAGAAATTCGTTACGAAGGATATGGACCTGGCGGCGTAGCGGTCATGGTTATTTGCCTAACGGATAATAAAAATCGTACCGCCTCGAACGTCCGCGTGGCGTTTTCGAAAAATGGGGGAAACTTAGGCGAAACGGGCTGCGTTTCGTATTTATTCGATCGCAAAGGACTCATTGTCATTGCGCGTGAAGGTTTAAATATGGACGAAGATGAGATGTTGTTACAAGCAATCGAAGCAGGTGCAGATGAAATGGAGACGACGGAAGATTCGTTCGAAATTTACACGTCTCCAGAACAGTTCGAACAAGTAAAAAATACGTTAGCTGCCCAAGGATTTACGTTCGCAACAGCTGAAATTACCATGATTCCGCAAACGTACACTACATTAACGGGCGATGATTTAACAAAAATGTTAAAACTTATTGATATGCTTGAAGATGACGATGATGTTCAAGAAATTTATCACAACTTAGATGAATCGATGTTAGAATAAACGGTCTTGCGATGGCAAGACCGTTTATTTTTGGAGAAAATGGTCAACATATGAATGAGGTGAGAACGATGAAGATTGTACTGACACTGTTGCTTAGTTTATTTTTTGCACAGAGCTCATCCTCTGTACAGATGACGGTCATTTTAGAAACGGTATATATGGATGGAGAGGTGAGCGAGGAAATACGCGAAGAAACGGTGACGTCGATGAAAGATATATGGAACGAATATAAAGATTGGTATCTCATCGACATGGATGATGAACAAATCGTTTTTCAACGATATGTAGACGATTTATCTCCACTAACGAAAGCAGGATATTTTGGTCTTACAAAAGATGGAACGCTATCGATTTTTGAAAGGAAACCTGGTGAGTCTTCGCGTGTCATCCAATCGTTTTTTCAAATTGATGTGAAAAAACTCGAAAGTCACGAACGTGAAAAGCTGAAAAAAGGCATTTCCGTTCGTTCAAAAAGAAATTATGAACGCGTCATCGAAGCGTATAAGCCATTCGGGAAATAAGTCCGCCAATGAAAGCGGACTTTTTTTTCGTATTATGCTAAAATGTAAGGCGTGAGAAAAGGAGGATAGGGCGTTGATTGAATTTATTCGTGGGTATGTCGATTACGTTTGTCCGGAATATATTGTCGTTGAAAATAACGGAATAGGGTATCAAATTTTCACTCCAAATCCGTTTTCGTTCCAAATCAATAAACAACAAACTATTGTTTATACATATCAATACGTTCGTGAAGATGTGCTTGCACTTTATGGGTTTCATACTCGCCAAGAGCGCGCATTGTTTGCTAAACTATTGCAAGTATCAGGCATCGGACCAAAAGGGGCGCTTGCGATTTTAGCTGCTGGTCAGCTTGAGCAACTTGTGGAAGCGATTGAAGCGGAAGACGATCAGTTTTTATGTAAATTTCCGGGGGTAGGAAAAAAAACAGCGCGGCAAATGATTTTAGATTTAAAAGGAAAACTGCACGTCATCGTTCCAGATGTTTTTCCGAATTTATTTACAGAGCCAGTCGAAGATATGAGCTCGCTTGCTGAAGCGATTGAAGCGTTAAAGGCGCTCGGTTATGCAGAAAAAGAAATTCAAAAGGTCGTGCCGATTTTAAAACAAGAACGATTATCGACGGAAGGATATATTAAGCTCGCTTTACAAAAACTATTGAAGTAAGGGAGGATGCTTGATGGAGGAGCGTCTCATTTCAAGCGCAGCTGATTATGAAGATGCATCGCTTGAATACAGTCTTCGCCCAAAACAGTTGCGTGAATATATCGGGCAACAAAAAGTAAAGGAAAACTTAACCGTATTTATTGAAGCAGCGAAAATGCGCGGAGAGACGCTTGATCATGTGTTACTGTATGGGCCCCCGGGGCTTGGAAAAACGACGCTTGCTGCCATTATCGCAAATGAAATGGGTGTTCAATTGCGAACGACAGCAGGACCGGCAATTGAGCGGCCAGGGGACTTAGCTGCGATTTTAACGACGCTTGAACCTGGTGATGTATTATTTATTGATGAAATTCATCGTCTGCCGCGAGCGGTGGAAGAAGTGTTATATCCTGCAATGGAAGACTTTTGTTTAGATATCGTCATCGGCAAAGGACCTGCTGCTCGTTCAGTTCGCCTCGATTTACCGCCGTTTACGCTTGTCGGAGCGACGACAAGATCAGGAGCACTCTCTGCTCCGCTTCGCGATCGCTTTGGAGTATTAAGTCGCTTAGAATATTATACTGCTGAAGAGCTCGCTCATATTGTAAAGCGAACGGCGCACATTTTTGCAGTACAAATCGAAGAAGAAGCGGCATTTGAAATTGCTCGTCGTTCACGAGGAACACCGCGCATTGCGAACCGATTGTTGCGGCGCGTACGGGATTTTGCTCAAGTATGCGGCGATGGAACCATTACGTTTGCCATAGCAAATGAGGCGCTTGAACAATTGCAAGTCGATCGTTTAGGATTAGACCATCTTGACCATAAACTATTAAAAAGCATGATGGAAAGATTCCGCGGTGGCCCAGTCGGATTAGAAACGATTGCGGCAACGATTGGGGAAGAGGCACAAACGATTGAAGACGTGTATGAGCCATATTTGCTACAAATCGGCTTTTTACAACGAACATCGCGCGGGCGAATCGTTACACCGCTTGCATACAACTATTTCGGTTTGGAGGTGCCACAATGATGAACCTGCCAAAAACAATTATGCTCATCGGTGTCATTTTTATTGTCGTTGGTTTTTTGATGCAATTTATTAAACTTGGGCGTTTGCCAGGGGATATTGTCATTAAAAAAGAAAATGCAACATTTTATTTTCCGATTATGACATCAATCATTTTAAGTGTCGTTTTATCGCTTATTTTTTATGTGATTGGTCGTTTTCGTTAATGTAGTAATTGCAATGAAGGAGAGGAACGTATGCATGAAAGTAGACTTATTTGATTTTTATTTGCCAGAAGAACTTATTGCCCAAACCCCGCTTCCAAATCGGGAAGCATCGCGCTTAATGGTGTTAGATAAGCAAACAGGCAAAGTGACGCATGAACCGACGTTTCGTTCGATTTTATCGTACCTAAAAGAAGGGGATTGTCTCGTTTTAAATGATACGCGCGTATTGCCAGCCCGTCTGTATGGAGAAAAAGAAGAAACAGGAGCGCACATCGAAGTGCTTTTATTAAAGCAGATGGATGGCGATCAATGGGAAACGCTTGTCAAACCAGCGAAGCGTGTGAAAGTAGGAACAACAATTTCATTTGGTGACGGTCGTTTACGTGCGGAGTGTGTTGCTGAGCTTGAGAATGGGGGGCGCATTCTTTCATTTTCGTATGATGGCATTTTTCTTGAAGTGCTTGAATCGCTCGGTGAAATGCCGCTCCCTCCGTATATTAAAGCACAGCTTGATGATCGAGAACGTTATCAAACCGTTTATGCACGTGAAGCTGGATCGGCTGCGGCGCCAACGGCTGGCTTACATTTTACGGAACAACTTCTCGATGATGTGCGAAAAAAAGGAGTGCATCTTGCCTTTATTACGTTGCACGTTGGATTAGGGACGTTTCGCCCGGTCAACGTAGAAAACATTGAAGAACATGATATGCATGCAGAGTTTTATCAAATGTCAGAACAAACTGCGCAATTGCTGAACGATGTGAAAGCGCAAGGCGGACGTATTATCGCTGTTGGGACGACTTCAACACGTACGCTTGAGACGATTGCATCCCGTCACGATGGAACGTTTGTCGCTGAAAGCGGTTGGACGGACATTTTTATTTATCCGGGTTATACGTTTCGTGCAATTGACGGCATGATTACAAATTTCCATTTGCCAAAGTCGACGCTCATTATGCTCGTTAGTGCGCTAGCAGGTCGAGAGCATGTGTTGCGCGCTTATGAAGAAGCAGTAAAAGAGCGTTATCGGTTTTTTAGCTTTGGCGATGCAATGCTCATTATATAAGTTGAGAAAGGGGACTATACGTGACACCAATCCGATACGAGCTCATTAAAACATGTAAACAAACAGGCGCGCGTCTCGGTATGCTTCATACGCCGCACGGCTCGTTTGAAACGCCGATGTTTATGCCTGTCGGTACACTTGCGACGGTAAAGACGCTTTCTCCGGAGGAATTAAAAGAAATGGGAGCTGGCGTCATTTTAAGCAACACGTATCATTTATGGCTTCGACCAGGCCATGAGATCGTCAAAGAAGCAGGCGGGCTCCATTCTTTTATGAATTGGGATCGCGGTATTTTAACGGACTCTGGTGGATTTCAAGTATTTAGTTTAAGTGAGTTTCGCCGCATTGAAGAAGAGGGAGTATATTTCCGCAACCATTTAAATGGCGATAAACTATTTTTATCGCCAGAAAAGGCGATGGAAATTCAAAATGCGCTCGGCTCTGATATTATGATGGCGTTCGATGAATGTCCACCGTATCCGGCTACGCATGAGTATATGAGACGATCTGTTGAACGGACGAGCCGTTGGGCAGAGAGATGCCTAAAGGCACATCAACGTCCAAATGAGCAAGGCTTATTCGGTATTGTGCAAGGTGGCGAGTTTGAAGATTTGCGCAAACAAAGCGCCCAAGATTTAGTATCGCTTGATTTCCCAGGATATGCGGTCGGTGGCTTGTCTGTTGGCGAACCAAAAGAGGTGATGAATCGCGTATTAGAATTTACAACGCCGTTACTGCCAGCTAATAAGCCGCGGTATTTAATGGGCGTTGGCTCTCCAGATTCTCTAATTGATGGAGCGATTCGCGGTATTGACATGTTTGATTGTGTGTTACCGACACGAATCGGACGCAATGGAACAGTCATGACAAGCGAAGGTCGTGTCGTCATTAAAAACGCGAAATACGCGCGCGATTTTACGCCGCTTGATCCGAACTGCGATTGTTACACGTGCCGCAATTATACGCGTGCGTACATTCGCCATTTAATTAAATGTGATGAAACGTTTGGTATTCGCCTTACATCTTACCATAATGTCTACTTTTTGATAAAATTAATGGAGCGAGTTCGACAAGCCATTCGCGAAGATCGCCTTGGCGATTTCCGCGAGCAGTTTTTTGAACAATACGGCTTTAATAAGCCGAATGCGAAAAACTTTTAGAAAGGGGTGAAAATATGGAAACTTTAGCAAGCTTACTGCCGCTTATTTTATTTTTTGCGATTTTTTACTTTTTGCTGATCCGCCCGCAACAAAAGCGCCAAAAGGCGATTCAACAAATGCAGGCGAACTTGCAAAAAGGAGACAAAGTCATCACGATTGGCGGATTGCACGGCATGATTGATTCGCTTGATGAACATACGGTCGTCATTCGCACTGGTGACGGTTCACGTCTTACGTACGATCGTTCAGCGATTCGTGAAGTCGTCAATGAAAAATAAGACAGGTTGTCGCCTGTCTTATTTTTATGCGCTTCGCGACTGTGATGTCGCCACATTGACACCGAACATGCCCCCGATCATAGCTGTGATGAGAAAGCCGGTATGGTATCCCCATTGTTCGCCTGAAAACGTTTGATCCATTCCGAGAAATTGAAATAAAAAAATGATCGTTGTAAAAATGGCGCTTGTCGCCCCGCCAAGCATCCAGCCTCGTGCTTTTCCTTTTGCCCCGGCAATAAATCCCCCGAAAAACAGCGACAAAAATGCGAGACCATGCATAACCCATCGCAACGATGTTTCGTCATAGTTGGTTAGCTTCAACAAAAGAGCAAAGATAAAACTACATATGATGGCGCTTGTAAAAATCGCTATGACCCCATGAAAAATAGCGCGAATCATCTGTAACCCTCCTTCCTACATTTAGTACAAACATATTCGATTGTCCAATTGTTTAGAATAAAAACGTAGCAACAAATGAGGAGGAAGAGATGTGGAGTACGTAACGATTATTGTACGAACGTTATTGTTGTATGTCGTCATTTTATTTATTTTTCGGCTCATGGGCAAACGGGAGATCGGTGAGTTAAGCATTTTAGATTTAGTTGTTTTTATTATGATCGGCGAAATGGCGGTCATTGCGATTGAACAGCCGAAAGATCCGATTTTCCACACGCTTGTTCCGATGATTGTATTGACGATCGCTCAAATCGCATTTGCTTTTTTTTCTTTAAAAAGCGAAACATTTCGCCGTCTCGTTGACGGGTCACCGACAGTCATTATTAACAACGGAAAAATTGATGAAAAAGCGATGCGGAAACAACGATACAACTTTGATGATTTGCTTATTCAATTGCGTGAAAAAAATATTAAAAACATTGCTGATGTTGAATTTGCGATTTTAGAGCCATCCGGCAAACTGTCTGTATTTACAAAAGAAAAAAAGAAAACACCGTCTTTAGCGTTGCCGCTTATTAAAGACGGTGTCATTCAAGAAGAGCATTTAGCGCTTATCAATCAAACGTGCGACTGGTTAATCGAGCAACTGAAGAAGCGCGGATATGAACGAATCGATTACATTTCGTATTGTACATATGAAAACGGAACATTTTATATTGACGAAAAAGATGAATAATTAGCGGAATAGCTGACGAAATTCATCTTTTTGAATTAAACGGAACAATCGCGCAAGAACGATATATATGGCCGTCATGATGATGATTGCGACAATCGTTTTGATAAGCGATGAAAAAGGCAAAAGCGGAACGAGCACATGTCCAATTGTTGCGACGGAAACGATGACAATCAAATGAGCGGCATATTGTCTCACATACAAAGAAAGTGAAATCGCTTTAACGATCGTAGCAGCGTGTAACAATGTCACAACCATAATGCCGACAGTAATCGCTAGCGCAGCTCCCATAATGCCGAGCGACGGTTGGGAAGCAAGACAAAAAATGAGCGCTGTTTTTATTATTGCTCCGATGAAGCTATTGGTCATCGCCTCTTTTGCCAAGTCGAGCGCTTGTAAAACGGCTTGCAACGGTCCTTGCAAGTAATAAAAGATAAAAAACGGTGCCATAACTTTGACAAAGATAGCCGATTGGTTTGCTCCATACATGAGTTGCATCATCTCTTCCGCTAACACGTATAATACCGCAATAGATAATCCGCCTGTTAAAAGCGACAATCGTATTGCTTGATGTAAGCGATACTCGATGAGGCGATGTTGCCTTTGAGCAGCCGCTTCGCTAATGGCGGGAACGAGCGAAGTGGCGAGCGCATAAGTAATAAATGATGGAAGCATTAAAAGCGGTAGCGCATATCCTGTCAGTTCTCCGTATTGTTTTGTTGCATGGACTGTAGTTATTCCAGCAAGCGCTAAACTTTGTGCTACAACGATCGGTTCAAAAAACCAGGCGATCGATCCAATCATCCGACTTCCGAGAGTTGGGACAGCGATGCGCATCAATGAAACAAACGTATCTTTTCCTTCTTTCACGTATGAAAAAAAACGGTACCGAATGCGAATGGGCTTTTTTCGTTTAAATGTAATAAATAAATAAACGAGCGATACAAACTCACCAACGACCGAAGAAACCATCGCCCCTGCTGCTGCATATTCGATGCCGTACGGCAAAAAAGCGGTTGTAAAAGCAGCGATAAGCGTAATGCGTACAGCTTGTTCAAGCAGTTGAGAATATGCGTACGGTTTCATCTGCTGCTTTCCTTGAAAATATCCACGCAAAACAGAAGATACAGCGACAATCGGGACGACAGGGGCAATTGCGACGAGTGGATAATACACACGTGCATCTGTAAACAGCGTTTCGGCAAGAATTGGCGCGATCGCAAGTAAGGACGGAAAAAAGATTGCACTTAAAATAATCGTAATCGATAACGATACGACTAATATTTTTTTCACCTTTCGTTTGTCGCCAACTGCTTCCGCTTCAGCGACAAGTTTCGAAATGGCGACAGGGAGGCCGAACTGAGTAATGGTAATCGCAAGTGCAAGCGTCGGCACCGCCATCATATATAAACCTACGCCTTCTTCACCGATGAGACGAGCAACGACGATGCGATTAATAAAGCCGAGTATGCGCGTCAACAATCCCGCAACAATTAAAATGATCGTTCCTTTCAAAAATTTGGACATGTTCCTCCCTACCTTCTCAAATGCGGTCATCTTTTATACAATGAAATATATGCACATGTTGGCCAAGCATGACAAAATGGGGGAGATGAATATGAATCGGGAACAATTAATGCCTGCTTTACAGTGTAAAGTAGATGAGTTGAAGTTGCTCGGTTATAAACAAGCGACGATTGAAGATGTATGGAACTGTTTAATGATGAAAAAATGGAAAAAGAACAAAGAAGAAAAGCGATTATTTGAGCTTGTCAACGACGTTTTATCATTGCGGGCAAGCGACTATATGGCATATATTGTCACAAAAGAACAAAAACACGATCGCTGGTTTACCGAGGAAGGGCTTTCGGAATTAGAACAATTGTTTTAATTGTTCAGTTGGAAATTGACAGAAAGTGTACTGTCATTCATAATTTGTTTTGTTGGTAAAAATTCTGGCAGCTGCCAGAATAGAGGGGGATTTATATGGTAAAACGTAGTCGCATCATTGCTTTTTTCCTTCTTGTCGTTTTACTAGGCGGCATGATGGGATTAACAGCAGAGAAAATTGTGAAAAATATTAAGCTCGGCCTAGACTTGCAAGGTGGTTTCGAAATTTTATACGAAGTGAAGCCGACAAAAGAAGGAGAAAAAATTACGAAAGATGTATTGCTCAGCACAGTGAGTGCGCTAAATAAACGCATTAACGTGCTCGGAGTGAGCGAACCGCGCATTGATATCGAAGGAAACAATCGTATTCGCGTTCAGTTAGCAGGTGTGAAAGACCAAAATAAAGCGCGTGAAATTTTATCGACGGAAGCAAAATTAACGTTTCGTGACGTGCATGATAACGTGTTAATGGACGGAAGCGACCTCGTTGAAGGGGGCGCGAAACAGACATTTGATGATAAAGGGAAGCCAAGCGTGGCAATTACGCTAAAAGATGCAAATAAATTTAAACAAGTGACAGAAAAAGTATTAAGCATGGCGCCAAACAACGTGCTCGTTATTTGGCTTGATTTTCAAGAAGGCGTTGACTCATACGCCAAAGAAGTAGGGAAAGAGCATCCGAAATTTATTTCGGCCGCAGAAGTCAATGAAGTGTTTAACCAAACGGACGTGTCGATCGTCGGTAATTTTACGGTCGAAGAGGCAAAACAGCTAGCGGACTTATTAAATGCAGGCGCACTTCCGGTTGAACTAAAAGAAATTTATTCAACTTCTGTAGGTGCACAGTTTGGTGAACAAGCGCTACAAGAAACCATTTTAGCAGGAATTATTGGCGTTGCGCTCATCTTCATATTTATGATTGTTTTTTATCGCTTGCCAGGAATTGTGGCAGTAATCACGCTAAGCATATACATTTATCTCATTTTGCTCATTTTTGACTGGATGAACGGTGTACTGACATTGCCAGGGATTGCCGCTCTTATTCTCGGCGTCGGCATGGCAGTCGATGCTAACATCATTACATACGAGCGAATTAAAGATGAATTAAAGCTTGGAAAGTCGTTAATGTCGGCGTATCGCATCGGAAATCGAGGATCTTTTGGAACCATTCTTGATGCTAACATTACAACGATTATTGCGGGTGTCGTGTTATTTGTATATGGGACGAGCTCTGTTAAAGGATTTGCGACGATGCTGATCATTAGCATTTTAGCGAGCTTTATTACCGCAATATACGGTACGCGTGTACTGCTTGGCTTGCTTGTGAAAAGCCGCCTATTCGATAAAAGACCGCACTATTTTGGTGTCAATCCGAAAGATATATTAGATATTGCGAAAGTGACAGATGACACAGACGTGCCAACAAAGTTTGAACGGCTTGATTTTGTAAAACGAAGCAAACTATTTTTCACTATTTCAGGAGCACTTACTATCATTGGAATCGTATTACTGTTGACAGCAAAATTAAATTTAGGTATTGACTTTTCAAGCGGGACGCGCGTCGATTTAATGAGCAAAAAGCCGCTTACAATTGAAGAAGTAAAGGACGAATTAAGTAAATTACATTTAGAACCAAAAGATGTCGTGCTGTCAGGAAATAATAACAACATGGCGATCGTTCGTTTTCTCGGCGTACTGGATCAAAAAGAAATTTCACAGTTGAAATCACACTTTAAACAACAGTACGGGGTAGAACCGAACGTAAGCGTAGTGTCGCCGACAGTCGGGAAAGAATTAGCGCGCAATGCATTTATCGCTGTTTTAATTGCTTCTGTTGGCATTATCATTTATGTAACTGTTCGCTTTGAAATGTATATGGCGCTTGCCGCTATTATTGCGCTATTGCATGACGCTTTTCTGGTCGTTGCTTTCTTCAGTTTAACTCGTTTAGAAGTCGACTTAACGTTTATTGCTGCGGTGTTAACGATTATTGGTTATTCGATTAACGATACGATCGTTACATTTGACCGTATTCGCCATATCATGAAAAAACGAAAAGTGAAAACAGTCGATGATTTAAGAGATATCGTGAACAAAGCATTGCAACAAACATTTACTCGTTCCATTAATACGGTATTAACTGTTATTTTTACCGTTATTGCGCTTTTGATTTTCGGAAGCGATTCGATCCGCAATTTCAATTTAGCTTTATTAGTCGGGCTTGTTTGTGGTGTTTACTCTTCGCTATTTATTGCTTCACAACTATGGGTTGTGTGGAAGGCAAAACAATTGAAAACAGGAACGCAAAAACGCGAAAAATGGGAAGCAGAACCGGAAGTATAAACGTCGTGGCGCATGTCGCGACGTTTTTTTGTGGCTTCAATAGGATACAATAAAAACAAAAGAGAAAGGAGCGAATGGAGTGGACGAACAAACGCGCTTTCAACAAGCTCAATTTGCCGCGATGGTTGGTGTTTTCGGTAACATTGTGCTTGCAGTCATAAAAGGTTGGTTCGGAATGATTGCCAATAGTAAAGCACTAATGGCTGATGCGGTGCATTCCGCTTCCGATGTAGCAGGGTCGCTTGCCGTGTGGATTGGTTTGCGCGCGGCCAAACAGCCACCAGATGATGATCATCCGTATGGGCATGGAAAAGCAGAGTCGATTGCGGCCATTATTGTTGCAGTGTTGCTTTTTCTCGTTGGAATAGAAATTGGAATGTCTTCCTTTTCTTCGCTTTTTCAACCGATTGAACCGCCGAAAATGATTGCGGTATATGTCGTTATTTTATCGATTGTTGTGAAAGAAGCGATGTTTCGTTATAAGTACGCTTTAGGAAAAAAAATTAAAAGCGATGCGATTATCGTTAATGCGTACGAGCATCGTTCGGATGTTTTTTCTTCGATTGCTGCATGCATTGGCATTGTTGCCGCGATGTTAGGTGAAACATTACATGCACCATGGCTCGTTTATGCAGATCCCGTTGCAGGACTGTTCGTTTCGCTTCTCGTTTTAAAAATGGCGTGGACGTTAGGGACAGAGTCAATCCATCATGCGCTTGACCACGTGTGGCATGAAGAGGAAACGGTACGCTTACGTGAAGCTGTCCTTTCATTTCCAGAAGTAAAGCGCATTGACTCACTTTATGCACGCCAGCACGGCCATTACGTTGTTGTCGATTTAAAAATTGCTGTATCTCCACATTTAACCGTTTCAGAAGGTCATGAGATCGGGAAAAAAGTGAAACAAAAGTTATTGTCGTTTCCACAAGTGCGTAATGTAATGGTGCATGTCAATCCATATCACGAACAATAAATTGTCCATCAGCCCATTGTTTTGTATAATGAAAGGGTTGAGGGGTGAATGATATGTTAGCACCGAAAACCCGCTGGAATATCCAACAAGTAAACGATCAACAAGTGCAAATGATTGCGCAAGCGTTACATATAGCTCCGCCTGTTGCTTCATTGCTTGTCAGCCGCGGCTACCATACCGTTGAGGCCGCTCGTTCTTTTTTTGAGCGAAAGCAATCGTTTCACTCGCCTTTTTTGTTAAACGATATGGAAAAGGCGGTTGATCGAATAGAGAAAGCGATTACAAACGGTGAGCATATTCTCGTTTTCGGCGATTATGATGCTGACGGGGTAAGCAGTACAGTCGTAATGGTTAGTGTCTTACGGGAAAAAGGAGCGAACGTTTCCTACTACATTCCGAATCGTTTTTCAGAAGGATACGGTCCGAATGAACAAGCATTTCGACTTGCAAAAGAGCAAGGAGTCTCATTAATTATTACGGTCGATACAGGCATTTCTGCTTTACATGAAGCAAACGTCGCCAAACAGCTCGGCATCGACTTAATTATTACAGACCATCACGAGCCTGGCCCGATGTTGCCTGAAGCATACGCAACGATCCACCCGAAAATAAGCCCGAATTATCCGTTTAAACATTTAGCCGGCGTTGGTGTAGCGTTTAAACTTGCTCATGCGCTCATCGGGCGCGTGCCGTACGAATGGCTTGATGTTGTCGCGATCGGGACGATTGCCGATCTCGTTCCGCTTCAAGATGAAAATCATTTGCTTGCACGGCTAGGCATTGAACAATTCCGACAAACGAATCGTCTTGGTTTACAAGCGCTTTGTAAACGATGTGGTGTATCTCATACGGCGGTAACAGAAGACACGATTGCGTTTATGATCGGTCCGCGCATTAATGCCGCTGGACGACTCGATTGCGCTGACCCAGCTGTTCAACTGTTGTTAACGACAGATATACATGAAGCGGACATGTTAGCTGAACAAATTGATGCGATGAACAGAGAGCGTCAACAGCTTGTGAACGATATAACGGAAGAAGCGATTCAACTTGTTGAGCAGCATTATGCGAACGATCGGGTGCTCGTTGTGGCAAAAGAAGGATGGAACGTCGGCGTCATAGGTATTGTCGCTTCCCGATTAGTTGAACGTTTTTATCGTCCGACGATCGTTTTGAGCATTGATCATGAAAAAGGAATTGCGAAAGGATCGGCACGAAGCATAGAAGGGTTCGATTTATTTGCCAATTTGTCAAATTGCCGCGATATTTTACCGCATTTCGGTGGGCATCCGATGGCTGCCGGCATGACGCTATCTTTTTACGATGTAGATGAATTGCGTGATCGCCTAAACGAAGCAGCGAAGCAACAATTAACAGCTGAACATTTTATCCCGGTAACGCATGTCGATTTGTGCTGTTCGATCTCGGACGTTTCGCTTGAGCTCATTGACCAAATGAATCGGCTTGCGCCGTTTGGAATGGGAAATCCGAAACCGCGTGTTCTTTTTCAAAATATACAACTAGATACGTTGCGAAAAATTGGAACGGATCAAAATCATTTGAAATTGCTGTTAGCTGAAGATGGGAAAACGTTAGAAGCGATCGGATTTGGGTTTGGCAGTATTGGCGATGAAATTGCCCCGAACGTTCGTCTTTCAATTGTCGGCGAGTTAACCATTAACGAATGGAATAACTTTCGAAAACCGCAATTAATGATTCAAGATTTAGCAGTGAATGAATGGCAACTATTTGATATGCGCCATATTCACCAGCCGAGTAAATGGCTTGCATCATTGCCGAAAGAAAAGCGGCTGTTCATTGCATTCCGTCGCGATACAATAGATGCATTGCAATTGTCCGCATATGCTGATGAAATTGTATATGTACAAAGCGAACAAGAAGCAAAAGTTCATGTTGGCGGAAAGTATGTCGTTCTGCTTGATTTGCCTCCGTCACAGCAAATCGTTAAAGTTTTATTAAGTTGTAGTTTACCTGAACGCATTTATGCGTTATTCTATCAGAGGGAGAGTCACTTCTTCAGCGTGTTGCCAACGCGCGAACATTTTAAGTGGCTGTATTCCTTTTTGTATAAGCGTAGCCCATTTGATGTGCAGCGTTACGCTGACGACTTAGCTCGCTCGCGCGGATGGACAAAAGAAACGATTTTATTTATGATTCAAGTGTTTGCAGAGCTCGGCTTTATTACAGTCGAAAATGGGATCGTTTCTTTAGCTCGTCATGTACAAAAACGAGATTTAACGGAATCGCCGTCTTATCGGCTGAAACAAGCGCAGGCAGAGCTTGAACATATGTTTTTATACTCATCCTATTCCCAGCTAAAACGTTGGTTCGATTCATTGTATGAGGGGGAAAATGTCAATGGATTTAAAACAATACGTCACGATCGTTCCTGACTTTCCAAAACCAGGTATTCAATTTAAAGATATTACAACGATTATGGACAAAGGGGAAGTATATAAATACGCGACGGATCAAATTGTCAACTACGCGCGTGAAAAGAAAATTGATGTTGTCGTTGGACCTGAGGCGCGTGGATTTATTATCGGCTGCCCGGTTGCTTACGCGCTTGGCGTCGGATTTGTGCCGGTTCGTAAAGAAGGCAAACTGCCTCGCGAAGTCATTCGCGTGGAATACGGTTTAGAATACGGCAAGGACGTATTAACGATGCATAAAGACGCGATTAAGCCGGGGCAACGCGTCCTTATTACAGATGATTTATTAGCGACAGGCGGCACAATTGAAGCGACGATTAAGCTCGTTGAACAGCTCGGTGGCGTTGTCGCAGGTATTGCATTTTTAATTGAATTGACGTATTTAGAAGGTCGCGAAAGATTGAAAGGATACGACATTTTAACATTAATGCAATTTTAAGAAAGGAGGGGCAAAATGCTCCTCTTTTTCGCATCGTTGCTCTTTACATTTGAAAAATTTTTCATGATAATATTGACAATACGTTTAAAATAAAAGGTGATTGCATGGCAAATGAACAAGTATTAACGGCGGAACAAGTGATTGAAAAGGCGAGCCGTTATTTGTCGAAAGACGACGTACAGTTTATCGAACGGGCATATGAATTTGCGAAAGAAGCGCATCGCGAGCAATATCGGAAGTCTGGGGAACCGTACATTATTCATCCGATTCAAGTGGCAGGTATTTTAGTCGATTTGGAAATGGACCCTGCGACAATTGCGGCGGGCTTTTTACATGATGTTGTTGAAGATACACCTGTGACGAAGGAAGATTTAGAAAAAGAGTTTGGCAAAGAAGTGGCGATGCTCGTTGATGGCGTGACGAAGCTCGGAAAAATTAAATATAAATCACATGAAGAACAGCAGGCGGAAAATCATCGCAAAATGTTTTTAGCGATGGCGCAAGATATACGAGTCATTTTAATTAAATTAGCAGACCGGCTGCACAATATGCGCACGTTAAAACATTTGCCGTTAGAAAAACAACGTCGCATCGCCAATGAGACGCTTGAAATTTTTGCTCCACTTGCGCATCGTCTTGGGATTTCAAAAATCAAATGGGAACTCGAAGATACAGCGCTTCGCTATTTAAATCCACAACAATATTATCGCATTGTCAACTTAATGAAAAAGAAGCGAGCGGAACGCGAGCAATATTTAGAAGAAGTCATTCAAGAAATGCGCGAACGGTTAAATGAAGTCGGCATTCAAGCAGAAATTTCAGGACGTCCAAAACATATTTACAGCATTTATCGGAAAATGGTTTTGCAAAACAAACAATTTAACGAAATTTACGATTTGCTAGCTGTGCGTATTATCGTTGAAAGCATTAAAGACTGTTATGCTGTTCTTGGTATCATCCATACATGTTGGAAGCCGATGCCTGGGCGTTTTAAAGATTATATTGCCATGCCGAAGCCGAATATGTATCAGTCGCTTCATACGACGGTCGTCGGTCCAAAAGGCGAGCCGCTTGAAGTGCAAATTCGGACGTTTGACATGCATCATATTGCAGAATTTGGAATCGCTGCCCATTGGGCATATAAAGAAGGAAAGACCATTCGCCCAAATACATTTGAAGAAAAATTATCATGGTTTCGCGAAATTGTCGAATGGCAAAACGAAACGAACAACGCGGAAGAGTTTGTCGAAACGTTAAAGATGGATTTATTTTCTGACATGGTGTTTGTTTTCACACCAAAAGGCGATGTCATTGAGCTCCCAGCTGGTTCAGTGCCGATTGACTTTGCTTATCGTATTCATTCAGAAATTGGAAATAAAACGATTGGGGCAAAAGTAAACGGAAAAATGGTGCCGCTTGATCATCCGCTTCAAACAGGGGATATTGTTGAAATTTTGACGTCCAATCATTCATACGGCCCGAGCCAAGACTGGTTAAAAATTGCGCAAACGTCGCATGCGAAAAATAAAATTCGCCAATTTTTCAAAAAGCAACGCCGTGAAGAGAACGTCGAAAAAGGGAAAGAGCTTGTTGAAAAAGAAATTCGCAACATGGGTTTTGACGTAAAAGAAGTATTAACAACTGAAAATACGAAACGTGTGGCGGAGAAATTTAACTTTGCCAATGAAGAAGATATGTATGCCGCCGTCGGTTACAACGGCATTACAGCTGCCCAAGTAGCGCATCGTTTAACAGAAAAATGGCGGAAACAACGCGATTTAGAAGAACAGGCGAAACGTTTGTCTGATATGTTACAAGAAGCGAAACACGTCACGCCAATTAAAAAACGGGATTTTGGCGTATGCGTCGAAGGTGTAGACAATTTGCTTATTCGCTTGTCGCGTTGTTGCAATCCGGTGCCTGGTGATGAAATTATCGGCTTTATTACAAAAGGGCGTGGTGTTTCTGTCCACCGAGTTGATTGTCCGAACGTGCTGGTGGAAGAAGCAAAAGAGCGACTTATCCCTGTTCAATGGGAAAGCGGTGCAAACTGTCAGCGGGAATATACAGTGGATATCGAAATTACCGGATATGATCGGCGTGGCCTGCTTAATGAAGTATTGCAAGCGGTCAATGAAACGAAAACGAACATTTCGGCTGTATCTGGAAGAACAGATCACCGAAATAAAATGGCGACCATTCATATGACGATTTTTATTCATAATGTCAGTCATTTGCAAAAAGTGGTTGAGCGCATTAAACAAATCCCAGACATTTATTCAGTAAGGCGGATCATGAACTAGAAAGGGTTGTCACAATGAGAGTTGTTGTTCAGCGGGCGAAACATGGAAAAGTCACAGTTTTTGGTGAAGTCGTTGGAGAAATTGATTTTGGGCTCGTGTTATTAGTTGGTATTACTCATGACGATACAGAGGAAGACGCGGCATTTGTCGCCGATAAAATTGCTCATTTGCGCATATTTGAAGATGAGCAAGGAAAAATGAACCTTTCCCTTTTAGATGTAGGCGGATCGATTTTATCGATTTCACAATTTACGTTGTACGGAGACTGTCGCAAAGGAAGAAGACCAAACTTTATGGATGCAGCAAAACCGGAACATGCAAAGCATATTTATGAAGCGTTTAATGAACAATTGCGTCAAAAAGGGATTCACGTAGAAACAGGTGTATTTGGTGCAATGATGGATGTAGAGCTAACAAACGTCGGACCGGTGACGCTCATCGTTGAAAGCAAATAAAAACCGCGCTCGCATATGGACGAGCTCGGTTTTTTTTATCCTCGCGCTACATGTTTTTTCAGCTTTTGTACATCACGAAGAGAAAGTCCAAATTCAGAAGCGAGTTCAAACGATGTGAGCTCGTTTTCTTTTTGAATAAATGAATGAAAATCAACGTGCATAAGTGGGGATTGTGAATAAACAAATTCTCCTTTTTCACTATGGCGCATGGCAAGTCTCCTTTCCCGTCAATTGTCGTTCGTATTATTCCCAATTTTTCTGCCTTTTCATTCAAAGAAGGATTTTTTTTGTTTGTGAAGAAATAAAATAGCGACTACTGACAACGTAGGGGGATTTGCAACATGAAAAAATCGCTTATGGCGTCATTGTTCGTTTTTTGTTGCTTGTTGCTCATCGTGCAAACTGCGACAGCAGCAATGAACGTGCGCATAGCTGTCAATCAGCTCAATGTTCGTACAGGTCCAGGATTTGCGTTTGCAGTGCAAGAAAAAGTAGCTAAAGGGAAGCAATATGCTGTCGCTCAAAAGCGGGGAGAATGGCTACAAATCCGGCTTGCTTCGAATCGAACGGGCTGGGTGTATAGCAAATACGTTCAAGTGCAAAATGAGCCGAACGAAACGAAAAAACAAATACAACAGTCGGTCGTATGTCAAGTAGATGGGTTGCGGCTTCGGAAAGGACCGGGAACGACATATGCGGTCATCGGGTATGTCAATCGTAACGAAAAAGGAACGGCAACGATGATACAAGGGGATTGGATGTATGTGCGTTGGGATGGAAAAGAAGGTTGGGTGCATCGCTCATATATAGCAAATGCTGAGCAAAGTGAAAAAAATACATACGTCCAAACGTTATACGATAATACAAATATTCGTTCCGCTCCTTCGATACAATCTTCTGTTATTGCTAAGGCAAAGCGCGGCGATCAGTTTGCAGTCATTCGAAAAGAAGGACAATGGTATGTCATTCAAGTTGATGCTCAAACGGTAGGATATGTAGCCGAATGGGTCGTTCAAGTAGGCAAACAATCTTCTCCACCTCGACCTCAAACGGTGGGAGGGAAAACGATTGTTATTGATGCAGGACATGGTGGAAAAGATCACGGAACAACAGGTGTCAACGGGACGATGGAAAAAATGTTAACGTTGCAAACGGCATTGTTGTTAAGTGAAAAACTAAAACAAGTGGGCGCTAACGTTATTTTAACGCGCGCAGATGATCGGTTTTTATCGCTAAGTGAACGAGTCAATATTGCAGGGGGAAACAAAGCAGATGCGTTCATTAGCATTCATTACGATAGCGCCTTAAATCGCACCGCAAGCGGCTTAACAGTATATTACTATAAAGAGATCGATCGTTCGCTTGCCGATGCACTTGTTGAGCCGCTCAGTCAATTAACAGGCATTCAACAACGTGGTGTTCGCGTAGGCAACTATCATGTGTTGCGCGAAAATAGCCGCCCTTCTGTGTTGCTTGAGCTCGGCTATTTAAGCAACCCAAACGAAGAAGCATTCGTTGTGTCACAAACGTATCAACAATCGGTCACAGAAGCTATATGCAACGGTTTGCTTCGTTATCTCGGAAAATAAAGGCCATCTTGACAAATGGTTTGTTCGTACGTAATATAAAAAGAAAATTCAACATCTCGCCGATGATGGAGAAAAGTAGTTAAGAGTACACATGGCCAGAGAGGAAATGCCGCAGGCTGGAAGCATTTCTCCATGATGACTTAACGAACGAACACTCCGTAGGTTTCTCTTTGAACGCGTTATCGTTAGTAGGAGAGAACGCTTTCCGGGCGTTATCGGATGAAAGTGGAAGCATGCGCTTCAACTAGGGTGGCACCACGGGAATTTGTCTCTCGTCCCTAATTTATTAGGGGTGAGAGATTTTTATTTGCATAAAACTACAAGGAGGGAATGATATGTCATTTCAAATTCCGCGCGGGACGCAAGACATCTTGCCAGAACAAGCAGCAAAATGGCAATATATTGAACAAATCGCGCGTGAGCTTTGTCGTCGTTACAATTATCAAGAAATTCGCACGCCGATTTTTGAGCATACAGAACTATTTTTGCGCGGTGTCGGTGATACAACGGATATTGTCCAAAAAGAAATGTATACGTTTGAAGATCGTGGCGGTCGAAGTTTAACGCTTCGTCCAGAAGGAACAGCTGCGGTCGTTCGTTCATTTGTTGAAAATAAAATGTACGGATATCCGAATCAGCCGGTAAAGCTGTATTACATGGGACCGATGTTCCGTTATGAACGTCCGCAAGCGGGTCGTTTCCGTCAGTTCGTTCAATTTGGTGTCGAAGCGCTCGGAAGCAACGATCCAGCGATTGATGCTGAAGTCATTGCTTTAGCGATGGACATCTACCATACGCTCGGATTGAAAAAATTGAAACTTGTCATCAATAGTTTAGGCGATAGCGAAAGTAGAAAAGCGCACCGTCAAGCGCTCATCGACCATTTTCAACATCGCATTCATGAGTTTTGTGAAGATTGCCAAGCACGATTACATAAAAATCCGATGCGCATTTTAGACTGTAAAAAAGATCGTGAGCATGAGTTCATGCGCACAGCTCCATCGATTCTTGATTACTTAAATGAACAGTCGCGCACATATTTTGAAAAAGTACAAATGTATTTACAAAAGCTTGGCATCGCATTTGAAGTCGATCCTCGCCTTGTGCGCGGTTTAGATTATTACAATCATACAGCATTTGAAATCATGAGCGAGGCAGAAGGATTTGGCGCCATTACGACATTATGTGGCGGCGGTCGGTATAACGGTCTCGTTCAAGAAATTGGCGGACCGGAAACGCCAGGCATCGGATTCGCTTTAAGCATTGAGCGCTTGCTTGCTGCATTAGAGGCAGAAGGCATTTCCTTGCCGATTTCAGAAGGAATTGACTGTTATGTTGTAGCTTTAGGAGAACAAGCGAAAGAAGAAGCGGTTGCGCTCGTTGCTGCGCTACGTAAAGAAGGTATTTCGGCAGAAAAAGATTATCAAGATCGAAAAGTGAAAGCACAGCTTAAAGCCGCAGACCGTTTACATGCGACGTATGTTGCAATTTTAGGTGAAGATGAATTGCAAAAAGGTGTCATTAACGTAAAACATATGGCAACCGGTGAACAACAAGAAGTACCGCTTCAAACATTTATTTCACATATGAAAAACGTATTGCAATAGGAGGGGAAAATATGTTTGGAAGGACGCATTATTGCGGAGAAGTGACTCATACAGCCATTGGGCAAACGGTGCGTTTAAAAGGATGGGCACAAAAACGTCGCGATTTAGGGGGACTCATTTTCATTGACTTGCGTGATCGCACAGGCATTGTCCAAATTGTATTTAGCCCAGATGTGTCAAAAGAAGCATTACAAGTAGCGGAAACGATTCGTAGCGAATACGTGCTAGATGTAGAAGGAACGGTCGTTCAACGTGAAGAAGGGCAAGTGAACCCAAATTTACCGACAGGAACAGTTGAAGTGCATGCAACGCACGTGGCGATTTTAAGTCAGGCGAAAACACCGCCGTTTCCGATTTCGGATAAAACAGATGTATCCGAAGACGTTCGCTTAAAATATCGCTACTTAGATTTGCGTCGCCCGGTGATGTTCCAGACGTTTCAAATGCGCCATCAAGTAACGAAAGCGATTCGCGACTTTTTAGACGAAGAAGGGTTTTTAGAAGTAGAAACGCCGATTTTAACGAAAAGCACGCCAGAAGGAGCGCGCGATTACTTAGTGCCAAGCCGTGTACATCCAGGCGAGTTTTATGCGTTACCACAATCGCCACAAATTTTTAAACAATTATTAATGGTCGCTGGCTTTGAACGATATTATCAAATCGCTCGTTGTTTCCGCGATGAAGATTTACGTGCTGACCGTCAACCAGAATTTACACAAGTCGATATTGAAACATCGTTTATGAGTCAAGACGATATTTTAGCAATGATCGAGCGAATGATGGCGCGCGTCATGAAAGTCGCAAAAGGAGTCGACATCCCTATTCCGTTCCCGCGCATGTCATACGATGAAGCGATTGCGCGTTACGGTTCGGACAAGCCAGATACACGCTTTGGACTTGAACTTGTCGATTTATCTGAGCAAGTGAAAGATTGCGGGTTTAAAGTGTTTGCAAGCGCGGTGCAAAACGGTGGACAAGTGAAGGCGATCAATGTTAAAGGTGCAGCGGATAAATATTCGCGTAAAGATATTGATGCGCTAACGGAATATGTCGCTCGTTATGGAGCAAAAGGATTAGCTTGGTTGAAAGTTGAAGCAGACGGTTTAAAAGGACCAATTGCTAAGTTTTTCACTGAAGATGAACAAAAACAAATGATGCAGACACTTGAAGCAGAAACGGGTGACTTATTGTTGTTTGTCGCTGATAAAAAATCGGTTGTTGCCGATGCGCTTGGTGCATTGCGTTTAAAGTTAGGGAAAGATTTACAGTTGATTGACGAATCAGCGTTTCATTTCTTATGGATTACAGATTGGCCACTATTTGAATACGACGAAGAAGAAGGTCGCTATTATGCGGCGCATCATCCGTTTACGATGCCTGTGCGCGAAGATGTGCCAAAGTTTGAAACAGACCCAGCAAGCATTCGTGCACAAGCGTACGATCTTGTGTTAAATGGATATGAGCTAGGTGGAGGCTCACTCCGTATTTTCGAGCGTGATATACAAGAAAAAATGTTTAAAACGCTCGGCTTTACTGAAGAACAAGCGCGTGAACAGTTTGGCTTTTTGCTAGAAGCGTTTGAATACGGTACGCCTCCACATGGGGGAATTGCGCTTGGATTAGACCGGCTTGTCATGTTGCTTGCGGGGCGTTCGAATTTACGTGATACAATCGCCTTCCCGAAAACAGCGAGCGCGAGCTGCTTGTTAACAGAAGCACCGAGTGCAGTAAGTGAAGCACAATTAGACGAATTACATTTGCGAATCAAAGACGTTCAAAAAGTAGATTAAATTTGTAACGTTGCAAATACGTTCGAAGTGTGATAACATACAATTAACAACAAGTCCTGATGTGTTTGTCGTATCACCTATTGTTTTGACCGAACAATGTGTGATACGGGAGCCCGGGTTTTCAGGTGGCGTACATGCCTCATTTACATAGAGAGGACGTACATAAGCTTGAAACAGGGCACCCACCTGTGAGAGAGCGGGTTCAAAACAAAGGCCATCAGCGACGGCACGATTGGGACTTAGGAAACAAAAATGAATAAAGCCTTGACGTAAAGAACATGCTTTACGTTAAGGCTTTTTTTGTGCCATAATGCATGTATATCCGATTGAAATACTTACATATGGGAGGCAAAACATGCTACATCAATTTTCTCGTAATGAACTCGCAATCGGGAAAGAAGGTTTAAAAAAATTAAGCGAAAGCACAGTGGCCGTTCTTGGCATTGGAGGTGTCGGATCATTTGCGGTTGAGGCGCTTGCTCGTTCAGGGGTTGGACGTCTCATTTTAATCGATAAAGACGATATTGACATTACAAATGTGAACAGACAAATTCATGCGCTATTATCTACTGTCGGTCGTCCGAAAGTAGAAGTGATGAAAGAGCGCATCGCAGACATTAATCCAGCATGCGAAGTCATTGCGTTAAAAATGTTTTATACAGAAGAGACGTATGAACAAATTTTTTCGTACGATATTGACTACGTCATTGATGCATCCGATACGATTTCGTATAAAATTCATCTAATGAAACAATGTTTAGAACGAAACATCCCAATTATTTCAAGCATGGGAGCGGCAAATAAAATGGATCCGACCCGTTTTCGCATTGCTGATATTTCAAAAACGCATACGGATCCGATTGCAAAAGTTATTCGCACGAGATTGCGGAAAGAAGGAATTAAAAAAGGCATCACCGTTGTTTTCTCGGATGAAAGCCCAATTGTCATTCGCGAAGACGTTCGAAAAGAAGTAGGAAATGATGAGGCAACCATTCGTAAGGCAAAAATGCCGCCGTCATCGAATGCGTTCGTTCCATCTGTCGCAGGTCTCATTATGGCGGCGCACGTCGTACAACAATTATTAAAAGATATTCCGATCCAACGTGTCGATCAACAATAAGCGCAAGGGAACTCCTTTGCGCTTTTTATTTTCTATTTTAGTGCACATCGGAAGTTGCAAAATGAGAAAAATTGCACTATAGTCGTGTTATGACTATATAGTCGTAAAAAACGACCAATTGGTCATACTATAAAAAAGAAGGGAAGAGGAGCATGTTAACAAGGTTTAGTTTAAAAAATGCGGTCGCTGTATTTATCATTTCATTTTTACTCATATTAGGTGGACTATATTCGTTTTCTTCTTTAAAAGTAGACTTGTTGCCAAACATTGAATTTCCGCAGCTGTCTGTTGAAGTCATCTACCCAGGTGCTTCACCAGAAGATATGAATGAGCAAGTAACAACAAAATTGGAAGAAAAGTTGAAAGCCATTGAAGGAGTAAAAAAACTCCAAAGTACATCGTTTGAAAGTATCGCAATCATTAACCTCGAATTTCCATTTAATACAGACATGGAAGAAGTCGAGCGGCAAGTTGAGTCGCTAATAAAAGAAGCGAATTTGCCGGAAAATGTGCAGACGAAAGTGAATCGCTTCTCGTTTGGTACGTTCCCGATTTATAACATTTCGCTGTTTGCTAAAGGGGATACGAACATCCAGCAATTTCTAGATGATACGATCGTTCCTGAGTTGAAAAAAATTAACGGTGTCAATTCCATTTCGGTTGGCGGGATGGAAGAAAACTTGATTCAAATTACAGTCGATAAACAAAAAGCATTGCAATATGGGTTGAGCTTAACGCAAATTAAAGAACAAATTAATGAAAAATTTTTAGCGTTCCCTGCCGGAAACGTTCAAACAGAAACGGTACAAATTCCGATTCGCGTACAACAAAAAATTGAAACGATTAAACAACTTGAAGATTTACCGTTATCTTCTCCATTGATGAACGCATCACCGGGAGCACCAGCAAGTGGACAGCAAGCTCCCACAAAAATTACGTTGAAAGATGTAGCGACGATTGAAGCAGTGACAGACCAAGGAGAAATTACGCGCTACAACTTACAACCATCTTTATCGATGGCCATTACGAAAAAACAAGATGCCAACACAGTAGAAGTGGCAGAGAAAGTATTAAACGTACTTGACAAATATAAAGACAAAATAGACTATGCAATAGGATTTGATTCTGCTGAAGGAATTAAAAAGTCTGTCGAAACGCTCGTGCGTGAAGGATTGCTTGGGGCATTGTTTGCCTCCATTGCGGTGCTCGTCTTTTTACGAAACGTGCGTGCCACAATCATTGCTATTGTTTCCATTCCACTTTCGTTATTAGTCGCATCTATTTTCTTACAGCGGATGGATATTTCTTTAAACATTATGACGTTAGGTGGAATGGCCGTTGCGGTCGGGCGAGTAGTTGACGACAGCATCGTTGTCATCGAAAACATTTTCCGTCGCGTGCGTAAGTCAAACACCGGGATGACAGATGAACTTGTCGAAGACTCGACGAAAGAAATTTTAAAGGCAATTACATCGTCTACTATCACGACCGTCGTTGTCTTTTTACCGCTCGGCCTCGTTGGTGGCGTGACAGGCGAGTTTTTCTTACCATTTGCGTTAACGATTGTGTTTTCGCTTTTAATGTCGCTCGTTGTGGCCATTACGATCGTTCCAATTTTAGCGAAGTTTTCGTTTAAAAAAGTGCCGCCAGAAGAAAAAGAAGGTGCGTTGCAACGAGCTTACGGTAAAGCGATTGAATGGGCGCTCGATCATAAAAAAATTGTCTTGCTTTTGTCTGTTTTATTGCTCGGTGGCTCATTCGCTATCGTACCGAAGTTAGGCTTTACATTTATCCCGAACGAAGAACAAAAAACATTAATTGCAGCGATTGAACTTCCGTCATCGACACCGTTAGAAAAGACGAACGATGTGTCGCTAAAAATCGAGAAGATGTTTAGTGAAAAAGAAGAAATTAAAGAAGTGACGGCAGGGATTGGTACGCGCGATTTCCGTAGCGGCTTAAAACGGAAAAATCAAGCGAACTACTTTATTACGCTCAAAGAAAGTGCCAACGTCAGCACGTTTATTAAAGAGCTAGAACGAGATATGGAAAATATTGTGCAAGCGGAGGTTAAAGGTGCAAAAGTCGGCGTTCAAGAATTGCAATCTGGTGGACCACCGTCAAACAATAACGTAAATATTGACTTGTACTCGACCAACTTAAATGCATTACAACAAGCGGCGAAAGATGTAGAAGCGTACTTAAAAACGCGCGATGATTTGAAATATGTCACAAATAACTTTACAGATAAACAGAAACAAGTAGTCGTTAACATCGACACGAATAAAGCAATGGAATACGGTGTATCAGGCTTTCAAATTCTTGGTACAATCGCCGATCAAACTCGTCCGGTTCAAGTCAGCACGTTGACGTTAGACGATGAAGAGCGGACAGTACAATTGTCATATGACAAACAAATGACATCGATCGAAGAGTTAGAAAACACGCTTATTTTCACAAAGTTCGGACCAGTGCCAGTAAAACAATTGGCAGACGTGCAAGAAGTCGATACATTTACATCCATTCAAAAACTTGATGGAAAAGTGTTCGCCCGTGTGTCTGCGCAAATTGTCGGAGACAACATTCAACAAGTAACTCAAGATGTAATTAATAGCGTGAAAAATGAAGTAGACTTACCGAAAGATGTATCCCTTCAAGGCGGCGGCGGGAGCGATGAAACGGTAGAAACGTTCCAACAGCTCGGTTTAGCGATGGTTGTAGCGATTGGGCTTGTGTATATTACGATGCTCATTACGTTTGGAAAGGCACGTATTCCGTTTATTATTTTATCATCGCTTGTATTCGTTCCAATCGGTTCTTTGCTCGGCTTATTTATCGCGAATGAACCGATGTCCGTGAGCGTCATGATCGGTTTGCTCATGCTCATTGGAATTGTGACAACGAATGCGATCGTTCTCGTTGACCGCATCGGGCAAAATCGTGAGCAAAAGGGAATGACGATCCGTCAAGCGCTTATTGAAGCAGGTAAAACGCGGTTACGCCCGATTTTAATGACAGCATTTGCGACGGTGGCCGCACTCATTCCGCTTGCGTTGACAAAGTCATCGGGAACGCTCATTTCTAAAGGGTTAGCGATTACGGTCATCGGTGGATTGACGTCATCAACGTTATTGACGTTAATTCTCGTTCCTGTTGTATACGAACTATTTTTCTTCCGACAAGCGAAAAAAGAACGACAAGTATAATCGTTGCAGGCTGGCTGAAATTCGGTCAGCCTGTTATGTTATAATAAAATGAGAAATGAACAATAAGGATGAGGCCGCATGAGTAAAAAAGAGCAAATTATTGAAGTCGCGATGAAACTGTTTGCGAAAAAAGGGTATCACGCGACATCGATGCAAGAAATTGCCGAACATAGTCAGTTAGCAAAAGGATCGCTATACAATTACTTTAAGTCAAAAGAGGAAATTGTGTTGTCGATTTTTCAGTATCATTACGATCAGTTGTTTCAACAATTTGCCCGTATCGCTTCTGATCGTTTGTTAACGGCACGCGAAAAATTTTTAAAACAACTTTCCTTGCAAATTGAGGCGTTTGAACAACATAAGGAAATTGTGCAAATGCATATGGGTGACCATGCTCAAAAAGTAAGTGAAGACGTTCATGCGCTCGTTTTACGTATTCGTTCCCATTTATTTGACTGGTACGTTCAATCACTTATAGATGTATACGGAGAACGTATTCGTCCCTTTGCGCTTGATTGCGCCATTATGTTAAACGGCATGTTAAAAGAATATTTATTTTTTGCCCTTTTTGAACAGAAGCCGTTTCCTTTTCAACGGTTAGCCCCTTTTTTAATAGAGCGGCTTGACACCCTTGTCGATAGTTTGCAGCACGACATTCCGTTGCTTAGCCACGATGCCCAAGCGCAAAAAACACGCGCACTTGCGCTTATTGAGGAGATGATCGAAGAAGCGAGCGATCATCATATGGTGGAGCTGTTGAAACAATTGAAAACAGAAGTGGAGCGAGATGAGCCGAGAAAAGCGATTGTCGATGCGTTTCTTTTATATCTACAACAAAGCAATATGCGCCAGTTTGTTCCTGCCTTACGTGCAGCGCTAGCGTAATAAAGTGAGGGAGACAAATGAAAGAACCGCTTGCTTATCGTATGCGCCCGCGTACGATTGATGAAGTCATCGGACAAGACGATGTCATCGGTTCACATACAGCGCTATATCGAATGATTAAAAATGGTTATGTGCCATCGTTATTGCTTTACGGACCGCCTGGTGTTGGGAAAACATCGCTTGCTTATGCGATCGCTGGAACGGTACAACGTCCGTTTTATACGCTCAATGCGACGACGGCCGGAAAAAAAGAAATGGAAGAAATAGTGACGGATGCTCGCTTTGAAGGCAACGTTATTTTATTTATTGATGAAATTCATCGTTTCACAAAAGCGCAACAAGATTATTTATTACCACATGTCGAAAGTGGTTTGATTACCCTCATTGGTGCGACGACAGAAAATCCATTTCATTCGATTAATCCGGCTGTTCGCAGTCGCTTAGGACAAATAAAACAGTTGCAGCCATTGACAAAAGAGAAGACGCTCGCATTATTGCACCGCGCTTTAGCCGATCGTGAACGAGGATTAGGCGATTGGCATATTGACATTAGCGATGAGGCACTTTCGATCATTGCTGAAGGGGCAAACGGAGATGCTCGAGCGGCATTGACGATTTTAGAGGAAGTCGTATATGCAACGAAACAAGGGGATCAATATGCTGTTGTGGATGTGCAAGCTGTTTTGTCTTGTGTAGAAAACAAGTCGCTAACGTATGATAAACAAGGAGATACGTATTATTCTTTACTTTCCGCTTTTCAAAAAAGTATTCGCGGCAGTGACGTAGATGCTTCGCTTCACTATTTAGCACGGCTTCTTGAAGGTGGCGATCTTACCGCTGTTTGTCGTCGCCTTGCAGTCATTGCTTATGAAGATATTGGATTAGCCAATCCACTAATCGGTGTGAAGGTGATGAGCGCGATCGAAGCCGCAGAGCGTCTCGGTATGCCAGAAGCACGCATTCCGCTTTCAGTCGTGACGATTGACATGTGTTTATCACCGAAATCAAATAGTGCATATAAAGCGATCGATCAAGCGCTTATAGATGTGCGAAACGGAAAAGGACAATCGATTCCGCTTCATTTGCAAGATGCTCACTATGCGGGGGCGAAACATCTTGGACGCGGAATAGGATATAAATATCCACACGATTATCCGTACAGTTGGGTGGCACAACAATACTTACCTGACGATTTAATCGGAGTGCAATATTATCAACCGAAACAAAACGGCGAAGAAAAGCAATTCGCTTCCGTTTATGAGCGGCTCAATGAACGAAAAAAGCAGTAACGTTCCTTTGTTTCGTATTTTTATGTTATAATGGCTTGTGTTTCTTTTGACAGTGAATGAGGGGATGATTCGTTTGAAAATATCTACGAAAGGTCGATACGGTTTAACGATTATGATTGAGTTGGCGAAACGATATGGAGAGGGACCGATTTCATTAAAATCGATCGCTCAAATGAATAATTTGTCGGAGCACTATTTAGAACAACTCATTTCCCCATTGCGAAACGCTGGTTTAGTGAAAAGCGTTCGCGGAGCGTATGGCGGTTACATTTTAGCAGATGAACCATCAAAAATTACTGCGGGCGATGTTATTCGTGTGTTGGAAGGACCGCTTCAAGTCGTTGAAGAACTAGAAGATGAAGAACCAGCAAAGCGCGAATTATGGATGCGCATTCGTGATGCGGTAAAAGAAGTGTTAGATAGCACGACGCTCGAAGACTTAGCAAGCCATACCGATGATCACGGTGACGCATATATGTTTTATATCTAGGAAAGGAGAATGTATTTGGAACGCATTTATTTAGATCACGCAGCTACGTCTCCTGTTCATCCACAAGTCGTAGAGGCGATGATTCCATATATGACGACATATTTTGGGAACCCATCAAGCATTCATTCTTTCGGACGTGAAAGTCGCCGCGCGCTTGACGAGGCACGGGAGGCCATTGCAAAAACGATTGGAGCAAAAGCAAACGAAATCATTTTTACAAGCGGTGGAACGGAAGCCGATAATTTAGCGATCATCGGCGTAGCGATGGCGAATCGCGAGAAAGGTCGTCATATCATTACAACGTGTGTGGAACATCATGCCGTATTAAATACGTGCAAATATTTACAAAAACAAGGATTTGATGTGACGTATTTGCCTGTTGATGAGTATGGCATCATTTCTGTTGAACAAGTAAAAAGCGCTTTGCGCGATGATACAGTTCTTGTCTCTATCATGTTTGGCAACAATGAAACAGGTGTGTTGCAACCAATTCATGATATCGGTCAATTGCTTCATGACCACGATGTGTATTTTCATACGGATGCAGTACAAGCGTATGGTCTCGTTCCGATTGATGTGCGTGAACTTGGCATTGATTTACTTTCCGTATCCAGCCATAAAATTAATGGGCCAAAAGGAGTAGGCTTTTTATATGTGCGTGAAGGCGTTCGACTTGCCCCGCACATATACGGAGGGGAACAAGAGCGGAAGCGGCGAGCAGGAACAGAAAATGTACCAGGTATTGTCGGATTACAAAAAGCAGCTGAACTCGCTCAACAAATGATGGCTGACAAACGAGCGTTGTACGAACAGTTTCAACGCATCATGTTGACGACATTTGAACAAGAAGGGATTCATTACGCGGTAAACGGTCATGAAACAAATCGTTTGCCACATGTATTAAATGTTGCGTTTTTCGGCACAAATGTAGAAGCGTTGCTTGTCAATTTAGATTTAGCGGGCATTGCAGCGTCGAGCGGATCGGCATGTACGGCTGGTTCCATTGATCCGTCACATGTATTAGTGACGATGTACGGAAATGATTCCGAACGCATTCGTTCTTCTGTTCGTTTCAGCTTTGGATATGGCAATACGATTGAACAAGTGGAACGTGCCGCATATGAAATTGCAAAAATTGTGAAGCGACTAACAAAAGCGTGAAAGGGGTGAAAACGATGGCAAGAGTTGTTGTTGGAATGTCGGGTGGGGTCGACTCATCTGTTGCCGCCCTTTTATTAAAACAACAAGGGTACGATGTCATCGGCATTTTTATGAAAAACTGGGACGACACCGATGAAAACGGTGTATGTACCGCAACGGAAGATTACGAAGATGTCGTGCGTGTTTGCAACCAAATTGGTATTCCGTATTATGCGGTCAACTTCGAAAAGCAATATTGGGAAAAAGTATTTACGTACTTTTTAGACGAATATAAAGCAGGGCGTACGCCAAATCCAGATGTGATGTGCAATAAAGAAATTAAGTTTAAAGCATTTTTAGAACATGCGATGGCGCTTGGAGCGGACTATTTAGCGACAGGACATTATGCCCGCGTTGCCTATCGCGATGGAGAATATCAATTGTTGCGCGGATTAGATGCAAACAAAGATCAAACGTATTTTTTAAATCAGCTCGGGCAAGCACAATTATCAAAAGTGTTGTTTCCAATCGGCGAATTACAAAAAGCGCAAGTACGTGAAATAGCGAAAGAAGCCGGACTTGCGACAGCAGGAAAAAAAGATAGCACCGGCATTTGTTTCATCGGTGAACGCAATTTTAAACAGTTTTTAAGCAATTATTTACCTGCCCAACCTGGTCAAATGCAAACGCTCGATGGAGAAGTAAAAGGTACGCACGATGGCTTAATGTACTATACGATCGGACAACGCCACGGACTTGGTATTGGTGGTAGCGGAGAGCCTTGGTTCGTTGTTGGGAAAAATTTAAAAGACAACATTTTATACGTTGCACAAGGATTTGATAACGAATTGCTTTATTCTGATGCAATTATTGCAACGAACGTCAATTGGGTCAGCGATCGAAAACCGAATGAACCGATTGCTTGTACAGCGAAATTCCGTTATCGTCAACCAGATGTACCGGTAACAGTAGAAATGATCGATGAGACGACAGCGCGTGTGTCATTTGAGCAGCGCGTGCGCGCAGTGACTCCAGGTCAAGCGGTCGTTTTCTACAACGGTGAACAATGTCTCGGTGGCGGAACGATCGATCAAGTCTTTCGCGATGGAGAAAAACTCACATACGTTGGTTAACCTTCAACTCAACAGACGAGTTGAAGGCTTTTTTGTTATAATATTGAATATGAGGTGATAGAGATGGATTACAATGCGCAAGGCATTCAATATATGCAGCAAGGAAAATATGAAGAAGCGGTCAAATGCTTCCATGAAGCGATTGAACAACAGCCGAACAACCCTGTTGGGTACATTAATTTTGGGAACGTATTAGCAGCGGTCGGAGAAGAAGAAAAAGCGATACGCTTTTTTCACAAGGCGCTTGAGCTTGATGAAAAAGCCGCAACCGCATATTACGGACTCGGATCGATTTATTACAATCGCCAGCAATTCGATCGCGCAAAAGAGCAATTTGAGCGAGCGATTCAAGCAGGATTAACGGATGGCGATGTGTTTTTTATGCTTGGCATGTCGCTCATGTATTTAGAGCAACCACGTTTAGCGATGCCGTATTTTCAGCGGGCAGTAGAATTAAACGAGCGCGATGTGGAAGCGACGTTTCAGCTTGGGCTTTGCTTAGCACAATTGCAGTTTGTGGATGAAGCGATGACATATTTTGAACGGACGATTCATTTAAACGAGCAACATGCGGATGCGTATTACAATTTAGGTGTGGCCTATGCATACAAAGACGATCCGAAAACCGCACATGCGATGTTTGAAAAGGCGCTTGCCATTCAGCCCGATCACTTGTTAGCAGGTCACGGGAAAAAGCTAATGGAACGGGCATTGCAATAAAAAAAGGGGGAGATGGGGTTGCAACAACAGTTAGACTTAGACGGACGATCGTTTATTAAAGGCGTCCATGTCGGTACAATTTTTCATAACGAAGACAATTTATATTCTGTCATTCGTGTGCGTGTGGAAGAAACAAATGAAGCGCATATAGAAAAAGATGTTGTTGTGACAGGCTATTTCCCTTTGCTGGGCGAGTATGATACATATACGTTTTTTGGCTCATTTAAAGAACATCCGCGCTTTGGGAAACAATATGTTGTCGATCATTTTCGAAAAGAGTTTCCTGAAACGAAAGAAGGAGTGATTCAATATTTATCGGGCGGAATGTTTAAAGGGATTGGTAAAAAAACAGCAACCGCCATCGTTGAAACGTTAGGGGAGCGAGCGATTTCAAAAATATTAGAAGATCCCGACGTGCTTGCGAACGTACCGAAGCTAACAAAAGCAAAGGCGAAGCAGCTATATGAGACGTTGCGCGAACATGAAGGATTAGAACAAATTATGATCGCTTTGTCGCAATTTGGGTTTGGACCTCAATTATCGATGAAAATTTATCAAGTGTACAAAGATGAAACGTTACAAATCATTCGCACAAATCCGTATCAACTCGTGGAAGATGTTGAAGGAATCGGATTTGGACGTGCAGATGATCTCGGCTTGCAGCTTGGCATTTCTGGTAATCATCCCGATCGTATTCGGGCAGGTTGTTTATACGTCATTGAACAACATTGCATGCAGGAAGGACATGTGTATATGACGTATGAACAGCTGCTTACAGAAGTAAAACAACTGTTAGAAGCAAAACGTCAAGAACTTGTCGACGTCGCTTGCATTTCCCGTGAAATGGTCCATTTATCTGAAGAAGGGAAGTTAATTGTTGAAGAAGATCGTTTTTACATCCCTTCGTTATATTTTGCGGAAAAAGGCATCGTGTCAAACGTCAAGCGGCTATTGCAACAATCCGATATGTCAACATTTTCTGAAGCCGAATTTTTACTAGCGCTTGGTGAATGGGAAGAAGAAGCAAACATTCAATATTCGCAAAAACAAAAAGAGGCGATTCAACAAGCGCTTTGTTCCCCGTTGTTCATTTTAACAGGCGGACCAGGGACAGGAAAAACGACGGTCATTAACGGCATCGTTCATTTATTCGCCAAGTTGCACGGGCTGTCGCTTGATCCTGTTAGCTATGATGCGGACGAGCCGTTTCCCATTTTACTTGCTGCTCCAACCGGACGAGCAGCGAAGCGAATGACGGAATCGACTGGCTTGCCGGCGATGACGATCCATCGTTTGCTCGGCTGGAGTGGTGACGGGTTTCAACGCGGGGAAGACGAACCGATTTACGGAAAGTTGTTAATCGTCGATGAAATGTCAATGGTCGATACATGGCTGGCGAATCAGTTGTTAAAGTCTGTTCCATCAACGATGCAAGTCATTTTTGTTGGCGATGAAGACCAATTACCGTCTGTCGGACCGGGACAAGTGTTAAAAGACTTACTTCGTGCCAACGTCATTCCGACCGTTCGCTTAACAGACATTTATCGTCAGGCAGAAGGTTCGTCGATCATTTCGCTTGCTCATGCGATTAAAGATGGAAACATTCCACATGATTTGACGATCCCTCAAAAAGACCGCTCGTTTATTCGTTGTACGAGTGCCCAAGTCGTTGACGTTGTAAAAAAAGTAGCTGAAAATGCGAAGCAAAAAGGGTATCGGGCGAAGGATGTTCAAGTGCTCGCACCGATGTACCGCGGTCATGCGGGAATTGATCGACTCAATGAGACGCTACAACAATTATTTAATCCAAAACACGAAAATAAACGAGAGCTTACTTTTGGTGATGTCGTTTATCGTGTAGGGGATAAAGTATTGCAGTTGGTCAATCAGCCGGATGAAAACGTATTTAATGGAGACATCGGCGAGATTGTTGCCATTTTTTATGCAAATGAAAATGTGGAAAAACAAGATCTCGTCGTCGTTTCGTTTGATGGAAATGAAGTGACGTATCCGAAACAGGAATTGCACCAAATTACGCACGCATATTGTTGTTCGATTCATAAATCGCAAGGAAGCGAATTTCCGATCGTCATTTTGCCTGTTGTAAAAAGTTATTATCGCATGCTTCGGCGCAATTTATTATACACAGCCATTACGCGCAGTAAGCAATATTTAATTTTATGTGGTGAAGAAGAAGCGTTCCAACTCGGGGTCATGCGAACAGATGACGGAACGAGACAAACGACGTTATACGAAAAATTAACAGCGATCATTTCGCCTGAACAACAGTTACTTCCGATGGAAGATGCAAACATCGGAATGGAAGGTGTTACCCCGTATGACTTTATGGAAAATGACGCAACATAATGATGGACACACACATATCGGCACGCTTCTTTTTCAATGATGTATGTTTTCGTAAAAAAATGACAAAGATAGAAGAAAAAATAAAAAGGAGCGTGCCTTTTTATGTTAAAGTGTCCGAACTGTCAAAGCAAAGATTTAGGAAAAATCGGCGTCAATCAATATTATTGCTGGAATTGCTTTATTGAGCTAACCGTTCAAAAAGGAATGATTTATACGCACCAAGTCGAAGAAGATGGAACGCTTAGCTCGCTTGACGATTTGTTTAGCGAACACGAACGAACTTTGCTTTCGTAATGAAAGGAGAATGACGATGAATCGAACAATCGCTTCTTTAATTGCGATCGGTGCAGGAGTGGCAGCGTATCAATTAGCGCAACGAAACGGTGGCATGAACATGCGCAACGTGAGAAAAGTCGGCAAAAAAATGTTGCGTCCATTTATGTAGCGAAGAACGGCAATCTCATTTGAGGCGGCAATCTCATTTGAGGCGGCAATCTCATTTGAGGCGGCAATCTCATTTGAGGCGGCAATCTCATTTGAGGTTGCCGTTTTTTGTATAACATCTTCTATTTGTCCTCACACTATAGAAGTAAGGGAGGGATTAGTTTGGAACATCCGCATCTTCATTTTTTCGTTCGCTTAACGAAAATGTTATTAGTTTTAATTTTTATTTACTTCGTTGTGAAACTCAAATCTGTATGGCTACCATTTTTACATATGTTTATTAAAATTATAACTCCTTTTCTTATCGCAGCGTTCATTACATACTTATTGCATCCTGTTGTTGAATACGTCCACAAACGCGGCATGCCGAGAGCGCTTGCCATTCTTTCCATTTATGCGTTATTTTTTGGCGGGATCGGTTTTGCGGTTTATAAAGGCACACCGTTGTTTATTGCCCAGCTAGAAGATTTAAATAAAAGCTTACCGATATTTGTTCGTACGTATGAACAATGGACGAATTATATTCATGAAGAAACGGCTACGTGGCCTTACGATGTTCATCAACGAATTGAAACGATGGTTTCGGAAGCGGAAACGTTTATTAGCGAGGCTGTGACAGGTATGATTATCGGATTAAAACAATTCATCAATCGGCTCATCGTCCTTTTTATTATCCCGTTCATCGCTTTTTACATGTTAAAAGATATCGAACTCATTAAAAAAGCAGCATGGGAATGGACTCCGAAAAAATGGCGCCATAAAGGTATGCAATTTTTACGCGACGTTGATCAAACGCTCGGTGGATATATTCGTGGACAATTGTTCGTCTGTTTTTTGATCGGAACGGCTGCTACGCTTTCGTTTTGGCTTATTGATATGAAATATCCGCTTTTGCTTGGCATGATCATCGGGGTTACAAATGTCATCCCGTATTTCGGACCAATTATTGGAGCTATTCCAGCGGCGATTATTGCTGCAACCGTATCAGTAAACAAACTGCTTCTTACTGTTGGAATCGTCTTTTTATTGCAGTTCATTGAAGGAAACATTTTATCCCCGCTTATTGTAGGGAGAAGCGTACATTTACATCCGCTTATTATTATGTTTTCCTTATTTGTTGGTGGGGAAATCGGTGGCATCATCGGTTTAATTGTTGCTGTTCCGATCGTTGCGATTGCTAAGGCGACATTTGTACACATTCGCTCGCTGAAAACAAATTGACAAAAAAAAGGGGCTTGTCTATAATTTTCACAAGAGTAATACATACAAAAACGATGACGGATCAAGTATGTTACAGCCCATCTTAAAGCGCTTTCGGCGCACAGAGAGGAATTTCCGTGGCTGAAAGAAATTCCAGATGAAGAGTAACAGAACGCTAATCCTGAGTGCAGGCAAACCCTGCCGACGAAGCCACGTTACGGCGGTTGAGGTGATGGACGTTTTGTCCATAAACAGGGTGGTACCGCGAGCAAGCTCTCGTCCCTGAGCAGGGATGGGAGTTTTTATATTTTTATAAGGGAGGAAGGAAACGTGAAGAAGCTAACATCTGCTCAAGTTCGTCAAATGTTTTTAGACTTTTTTAAAGAAAAAGGTCACGCTGTTGAGCCGAGCGCATCGCTTATTCCGATCGACGATCCGTCATTGTTATGGATCAATAGCGGTGTCGCAACGTTAAAAAAATATTTTGATGGCCGCGTCATTCCAGACAATCCGCGCATTTGTAATGCGCAAAAATCAATTCGTACAAACGACATTGAAAACGTCGGAAAAACGGCGCGCCACCATACGTTTTTTGAAATGCTCGGAAACTTCTCGATCGGCGACTATTTTAAACGAGAAGCAATTCATTGGGCATGGGAGTTTTTAACGAGCGAAAAATGGATCGGTTTTGATCCGAACCGTCTTTCTGTGACAATTCATCCAGAAGATGAAGAAGCGTTTGACATTTGGCATAACGAAATTGGATTGCCAGAAGAACGCATTATTCGATTGGAAGGGAACTTCTGGGACATCGGGGAAGGTCCAAGTGGACCAAATACAGAAATTTTCTATGACCGCGGTGAACAATTTGGCAACGACCCGAACGATCCGGAATTATATCCAGGAGGAGAAAACGAGCGCTATTTAGAAGTGTGGAACCTCGTCTTTTCGCAATTTAATCATAACCCTGACGGTACGTACACGCCGCTGCCGAAGAAAAACATTGATACCGGCATGGGATTAGAGCGGATGTGCTCAATTTTACAAGACGTTCCGACAAACTTTGATACCGATTTATTTATGCCAATTATTCGCGCAACAGAACAAATTTCAGGTGAAACATATCGTACAAATGCCGAAAAAGACGTGGCATTTAAAGTCATCGCAGACCATATCCGCACCGTAACGTTTGCGATTGGAGACGGCGCGCTTCCATCAAACGAAGGACGCGGTTATGTGTTGCGTCGTTTATTGCGCCGTGCCGTTCGCTATGCGAAACAATTAAACATTCAACGTCCATTTATGTATGAGCTCGTTCCGGTGGTCGGTGAAATTATGGTTGACTATTACCCGGAAGTGAAAGAAAAAGCATCGTTCATTCAAAAAGTAATTAAAAATGAAGAAGAGCGCTTCCATGAAACGTTAAATGAAGGACTTGCAATTTTAGCAAGCGTCATCGAAAAAGAAAAACAACGTGGTAGCGATACAATTAGCGGCGAAGATGTATTCCGCTTGTACGACACATACGGCTTCCCTGTGGAATTAACGGAAGAGTATGCGGAAGAAGAAGGAATGAAAGTCGACCACGACGGTTTTGAACGTGAAATGGAGCGCCAGCGCGAACGGGCACGTGCTGCACGTCAAGATGTTGATTCGATGCAAGTCCAAGGCGGCGTATTAGGCGACATTAAAGTAGAAAGCACGTTTGTCGGTTATGACCAGCTTTCTGTTTCTTCCGTTGTCGAAGTAATCGTAAAAGACGGACAACTTGTCAATGAGGTAAGCGAAGGACAAGAAGCGCAATTGATTTTACGTGAAACGCCGTTTTATGCAGAAAGCGGTGGACAAATTGCTGACCGCGGTTGGATTGAAGGTGAAACAGGAAAGGCGTACGTGAAAGACGTGCAAAAAGCGCCAAACGGCCAACATTTACATCATATTGTCGTTGAACATGGCACCATTCAAACGAACGGCACGTACACCGCGCGTGTTGATGAAGCTGCGCGCGTCGATATTGTGAAAAACCATACAGCGACGCATTTGTTGCATCAAGCGTTAAAAGATGTGCTTGGTGTGCATGTGAACCAAGCTGGTTCGCTTGTTGCTCCTGATCGTTTACGTTTTGACTTTACGCATTTCGGTCAAGTAAAGCAAGAAGAGCTCGAGCAAATTGAAGCGATCGTTAACGAGCAAATTTGGCGCAATCTCCCTGTTGCGATTGAATATAAACCGCTTGATGAAGCAAAAGCGATGGGGGCGATGGCGCTATTTGGTGAAAAATATGGTGACATCGTGCGCGTCGTGCAAGTAGGCGATTACAGCCTAGAGCTTTGCGGTGGCTGCCATGTGAAAAATACAGCCGAAATCGGTTTGTTTAAAATTGTTTCTGAATCGGGCATTGGGGCAGGCACACGTCGGATTGAAGCAGTTACAGGAAAAGCTGCGTATCGTTTAATGAATGATCAAATTGCATTATTAAAAGAAGTAGCGGAAAAATTAAAAACGAATCCGAAAGATGTGTTAACGCGCATCGATACACTCATGAACGATATGCGCGAATTGCAACGTGAAAATGAATCGCTTGCTGCCCGTTTAAGCCATATGGAAGCAGAAAATTTAGTGAACCAAGTAAAAGAAGTAAACGGTGTTCCACTTGTCACAAGTAAAGTGAACAACGCCGATATGAACAGCTTACGTGCGATGGTCGACGATTTAAAACAAAAATTAGGTTCAGCGATCATTGTACTTGCTTCTGTACAACAAAATAAAGTAAACTTAATTGCTGGTGTCACAAACGACTTAATCGACCGCGGTTATCACGCTGGAAAACTCATTAAAGAAGTGGCGACGCGTTGCGGTGGCGGCGGCGGTGGCCGAGCGGATATGGCACAAGCGGGCGGAAAAGATGCGAATAAAGTAGATGAAGCACTTAAATTTGTCGAACAGTGGGTAAAATCTGTTTAATAAACGGTGGAAATCGTGTACAATGGATGTAAGGATGGATATGCCAGATTTCGTGGAACGTGAGAGTGGGGTGCAAAAAAACGGTGAGTTCGTTTGATAACACAATGCAATTTAACTTCTCGGAAGAACCGATGGACGTCGATGTTCGGGAAGTATTGCTTACCGTATACGACGCATTACAGGAAAAAGGGTATAACCCAATTAACCAAATTGTCGGCTACTTGTTGTCTGGTGATCCAGCTTACATCCCTCGTCATAAAGATGCCAGAAACATGATTCGCAAAGTCGATCGCGACGAATTAATTGAAGAATTAGTGAAATTCTATTTACGAACACATCGTGAGGAATAGACACATGCGCATTTTAGGATTAGACTTTGGAACGAAAACGCTCGGCGTTGCCGTAAGCGACGAGTTAGGATGGACGGCTCAAGGCGTCGAGACGATTCGTATCGATGAAGAAAACGGTGAATACGGCTTTGACCGTTTGCGCCAATTAATTGAAAAATATGCGGTCGAAGAAATTGTGATCGGGTTTCCGAAAAATATGAATGGTACAATTGGACCGCGTGGCGAGGCGACACAACGCTTTGCCGAACAAGTGAAACAAATGTTTTCACTTCCTGTCGTCTTGTGGGATGAAAGACTGTCCACCATGGCGGCAGAACGAATGTTAATCGCTGCGGACGTTAGTCGAAAAAAACGTAAAAAGGTGATCGACAAAATGGCTGCGGTGATGATTTTACAATCTTATTTGGACCATAAACAATTGAGGTGAACATGATGGAACACGGTGAAAAACACATTACAGTCGTTGACGAAGACGGCAACGAACAACTTTGCGAAGTACTATTTACATTTGAATCTGAAGAATTCGGAAAATCTTACGTTTTGTACTACCCAATCGGTGCAGAAGAAGATGACAACGAAGAAATTGAAATTCACGCATCTTCTTTTATCCCAGGAGAAGATGGGCAGGCGGGAGAACTGCAGCCGATCGAAACAGAAGAAGAATGGGATATGATCGAAGAAATGCTAAACACATTTCTAGGTGAAGAGGAAGAAGATGAAGAATAAGAGGCTGACTATGCGTCAGCTTCTTTTTTTAGTGTGCTCGGCAT
>NZ_JBCNEQ010000064.1:0-6531 GCF_050480245.1 Bhargavaea massiliensis
TACGGGGGACGGCTTGCATATCTACAATCAATATAGCAACACAAATACAAACGACCGCGATATTGCCGATAGCAATGTCGTTGGAAACGCCTAGCGAGGTGGGACGATGAATGTGTACGTTCAACAAACGATTTCTATTCACCAATTAAAAATCGGCTCGCTTACTAACTCATCTGTACTGTAAATCGGAACAACTGGAAAAGTACAACCGCTCGCCACATGGTGCACTTTTCCTTCCGTCGGCAAATCCGGACGGTCGACATGCACCGCCGCCTTAGAGTCAAACCGGATGAGCTCCGCCTGCACGCAGCGCATGACACAAACGGCGAACGCTGCGGCACGGAGATGAGCGGCCATGCAAGCGCGGAGCGAAACCGCCTCCTCCACTGTTTCTCCTTCACCTCCCATCGACAAAAAAACCCCTTTCGCCTCGGAATGATGCGAAAGGGGCCATGAGCCGTTCTTATCATCCAAAGCGAAACCGCTTTGCGGGTGTTAGCACCTTGCCTGCGGCAGGTTGCTGTGGGGTCATCAAGCCCGTTCTCTCGCCCACTCTTGATAAGACGTATACAATTTATCTTCTATCTTATCGTACATCATCAAAGGCAACAATCGTCATTGTTCGACTTCCGGTTGCTCGGACGTGACGCCGACATCTTTCCACGTCAGCTTCGAGCTCGGGTCAACCGTAAAGTTGGCGACACGGTTGTTGACGGCATAAATGACCGAACGATACAACGTCGGGATGACCGGCACTTCTTCGTTCATCAACTTTTGCCATTCACTGTAAATTTTCCGACGATATTCTTTGTCAAACGCCTGTTCGGAATGGCCTTTTTCCAACAGTTCATCGTTTTTCTCATTCACCCAGCGCGAGTAGTTGAACATGGCGTCGCGGCCGTACAATCCGTACGGGTCGACGTCCGTTCCAGTTCCCCAAGCGGCGGCGTAGACATCCACTTTCGGATCGTCTTTTTCGACCATATCGTAGAAGGAGTTGAACTCCGCCAAGCGTCCGTCTACAAGCTGAACATCGAGGCCCACATCTTTCCAGCATTGCATATAAAATTTGGCCAGCGGTTCAGCGATGTCCCCACCGCTCATCGCCAAGAAGTTGATCTTGAATTTTTTACCGTTTGGATCTTCGCGGAGGCCATCGCCATCCACATCTTTATATCCCGCTTCATCCAGCAATTGTTTCGCTTTTTCCGGATTGTACGTATATCCTTTGATGGAACTGTCATGATAGCCCGGGAACGACGGCGGAATGAGCGTGTTCGCCGGGAAGCGCAAGCCATGATACAGGCGGTCAGCCACCTCTTGGTTGTTGATGGCATACGCCATCGCTTGGCGCAGTTTTTTGTTTTGGAATTTCGGATTGTCCATTACGTTTTCCTGCTTTTTCGCATCCCAATGGCCGAGTTTAAAGCCAATATAGTTGTACGCCAAATCCACTTTACCGATGAACTGAATGTTTTTCGTCCCTTTCGCGTTCAAATATTGGTCAGTCGGGAACTCAGCGACGTCAATTTCGCCTTTTTTCAGCGCTTGCAGGACGACTTGCGGGCTGACGACTTTCAAAATGACGCCTTCCAAGTTCGGTTTGCCAGCCCAGTAGTCATCATTGCGGACAAACTCTACCGACTCGCCCGGAACGATTTTCTTCACTTTAAACGGACCGAACCCGATCGGGTTTTTCCGGATTTTATCCGATTTCGCCAAGTCTTTGATCGGAATGTCTTTCAAGTAATGCTTCGGCAGCGGATACGCCCAAATGCCAGTCAACACCGACGGATTGGCCTGTTTCCATGTGATCGTCAACGTCTTTTTGTCGATGACTTTAATGCCGGAAATTTTATCCGCTTTGCCGCTGTGATATTCTTCCATCCCGACGATCCCTTGGATGAGCGCATCGCCATAACGGACGCCGGTGTAATCTTTATGGCCGATGACCAAATACGCATACTCCAAGTCTTCAGCGGTCACCGGCTGGCCGTCATGCCAATTCACATTGTCTTTAATACGGATTGTCATCGTCTTTTTATCATCCGACAACTCATACGTGGCAGCCCCATCATTTGTAATTTCATAGTCACCGTTCGTCCGGAAAAGCGACTCGTCAAAAAATTGCAAAATCTCTGCGTCGGGCGCTCCGGTGTAGAATGCATAGCTGAGCGTCCCTTCAAACGGCGTATCGGACACAAGGCCGTATTTCAACACGCCGCCATCGATGATTTTCCCGTCGTTTTTCACCGTCATCGGGAATTTGCTGATGTCTTCCTTCTGAGCCGCCGGTTTTTCGTTATTGTTGCCCTTTCCGCTCGTTGTGTCGGATTTGCCCGTGCACCCGGCGAGCACGAGCAAGAGCGCGGCGAGAGCCGCCAGCCATTTTCTCTTCACATTTTCTTCCCCCTTATCCTAGTCGTTGTCTTGCATCAGCCGCACGTTTCAGCGCTTGGCCGATGAAATTTATGCACAGCATCATCACTAAAATAAGCAATGACGCAGGCAACCAAACCCACCATTTGTTTTGCAAAACATCCGGGTTGGTCGCATAGCTGACCAACGTCCCTAAGCTCGGCGTGCTCTCCGGCAGCCCGAAGCCAAGATACGTGAGCCCGGACTCGATGCCAATGTTGCCCGCCAAATTTAACGTCAAATTGACGATAATGATCGAGCTGAGGTTGGGCAAAATTTGAAAAATAATGATTTTCCAATCTGGCGTGCCGAGCGTTTTTGACGCGCTGACATAATCCAGCTCGCGCTCGGCCAGCGTTTTGGCGCGGATCAGCCGGGCTTTGCCCGTCCACAAAAACGCGCTCATGATCAAAATGAACGTCAATACATTATATTTAGGCACAATGGCGACAAAAACAATAACGAGCATCAAAAACGGCAGAACGAGAATGAAATCGATGATGCGCATAATGACATTGTCAATCCAGCCGCCAAAATAGCCGGCCACCAATCCGACAATGAGGCCGATCGCCCCAGTGATGAGCGTAATGGCCAGCCCGATCGTAAACGAATTGCGGGCGCCGATGATGAGCTGGCCAAACACGTCGCGCCCTCCGTAGTCTGTGCCAAGCCAGTGTTCCGCTGACGGCGGAGAATAGATGGAAAGAAAATCCACTTTCACGATTTCCTCTTGATCCAAAAAGAGCGACACGCCATAGACGATCGACAAAAGGATTCCTAAAATGATGAGCGAACCAAGCGCGAGCCGATCCCGAACCACCTCCCGCCACATGATCGAAAAGGCGGAAGGGCTTTTCTCGATGTTCGCTCCGGCCGGTGTTGGGCCGCTGATTTCCGCTTTCATGTCAGCTACCTTCCTCCTTCCCTACTCAATCCGGATGCGCGGGTCGACCGCACTCAAAATGATGTCCGACAACAGCGTGCCCACCAGCGTCGCCAGGCCGGAAATCATGACGAGCGCCGTCACGACGCTGTAATCCCGCTGCATAATCGACTGCAAAAACAGCTGGCCAACCCCCGGATAGCTGTAGATCGACTCCAAAAACACGGAACCGCCGACAAGCCCGGTGATCTCATACCCTAAAAACGCCGCGATCGGCAAAAACGCATTGCGCAAAATATGGCGCCAATAGATGTGCCGCTCCGGCACGCCTTTCGCCCGCGCCGTTTTCACGAAATCTTTCACTTTCGTATCGACGATTTCGCTGCGCAAATATTGAATCGTAACGACCGTATTGATGAGCGCTCCCGACAACGCCGGAAGCATGAGATGGTTCAATTTGCTTAAATAGTAAGCGAGCGTCCCTTCCTCGACCTGAACGTCCACGCTGCCGCCGGTTGGAAACCAGCCAAGGTGAAAGCCGAAAATAAACAGCATGACCAAAGCAAAAATGAACAGCGGCGTGGCAAACCCGAGATAGCTGTAGCCGACGACTAGCTTATCAGCCCATGTATCTGTCCATCGCCCCGACACGATGCCAAGCGGAATGGCAATCAGGTACGTCAAAATTAAAATCGCCGCCGACAGCAACACCGTATTCCCGATCCGTCCGGCCAGCAGATCAGTGACCGGCTGCTGGTGGGTATAGGAAAGGCCGAGATCCCCTTGCAGCATGTTTTTCACCCAACGGATGTATTGAATATGTACCGGATCATTCAAGCCAAGTTTTTCCCGCATTTCCTCAAGCGTCTGCGGATCCATTTTCGGGTTGGTCGCCAGCTGTCCCGTCAGCGCATCGCCCGGCATCGCCTTCGCCAGCAAGAAAATGAGGACGCTCAGCAAAAACAATTGTGGAATCATAATGAGGATTCGCCGTAAAATAAATTTCAGCATCTTCCCGTCCTCCCCTCTTTACGGAATGGCCACCGAGTGCGTCGGCGAAATCGGCTTGAGCGGGTGAGCCCGGCCGTTTGCATCAAAATAGCGGGAATACGACTGCTCATACTCTTTTTCCACTTCGCGGCGAAGCACCTCCTGCCGGCCGCGGTACATAATGCCGATGCGGTCGCACATATGCCGAATGATCCCTAAATCATGGCTGATGAACAAATACGTCAGCCCGTACTCCTGCTGGATTTCTTTCATGAAATTCAACACTTGCGCCTGCACCGACACATCAAGCGCCGACACCGGCTCATCGGCGATGATGAGCTTCGGATTGAGCGTGAGCGCCCGCGCAATGCCGATGCGTTGGCGCTGTCCGCCGGAAAATTCATGCGGATATTTGTAAATCGACTCCGCGCTCAAGCCGACCCGCTCTAAAACGTATTGCACCTTCTGCCGCTCCTCTTGCGGGGACAGGCGTTCAAAATTGCGGAGCGGCTCGGCGACAATGTCGAGCACACGTTTGCGCGGATTGAGCGAAGAATACGGATCTTGGAAAATCATCTGGATGTCTTTCCGATACGGATGAAACTCGCGGCGGCGAAGCTTTGTCAAATCCGTCCCTTCAAACAGCACTTCCCCGGCCATGGCGCGGATCAAACCGATAATCGTGCGCCCTGTCGTCGTCTTGCCGCAGCCGGACTCGCCGACGAGCCCGTACGTTTCCCCTTTGTTCAGCGTGAAACTGACATCGTCCACCGCGCGGACATGGTCGACCACCCGGCGAAAAAAACCGCCGCGCACCGGATAGTATACTTTCAAATGGTTGACGTTAAGAAGCGCCATGGCCGATTCCACCTACCTTTTGATCATCGGGAAAATAAAAATGTTGGTAACATGTGCAACGCACCCAGTGCCCCGGCTCCACTTCCCGCAACTTCGGATCCGATTCGTGCTTATCCTCCCCAATCCAGCTGATGCGCGGCTGGAAGCGGCAGCCGCGTCGCGGCAGTTTATGCAGCGGCGGAACAATCCCTTGGATGACGTGGAGTCGTTCCTTTTTCGTCTGCGCAGACGGGATCGACTGCAACAATGAGCGGGTGTATGGATGAAGCGGACGGTGAAAAATGGTATCGACGTCCGCTAACTCAACGATTTCCCCAGCATACATGACCGCCACACGGTCCGCCATTTCCGCCACCACCCCCAAATCATGCGTGATTAAAATAATGCTCGTTTTCATTTGCCGCTGCAACTCTTTGAGCAGCCCTATGATCTGCGCCTGAATCGTCACATCAAGCGCCGTTGTCGGTTCATCGGCGATGAGCAGGGCGGGCTCGCAGGCGATGGCGATCGCGATGACGACCCGCTGCCGCATCCCCCCGGACAACTCGTGCGGATAACGGTGGTACACCTTTTCCGGCTCCGGAATGCCGACTTTGCGAAGCAAGACGATCGTTCGCTTCTTTTTTTCGGCTGCTGACAGCCGCAGATGGTAATCCATGCTTTCTTCGATCTGCCGGCCGACCGTCATGAGCGGATTGAGCGCCGTTAACGGATCCTGAAAGATCATCCCGATTTCTTTGCCGCGGATGCGATTGAGTTCGGCAACGGAGAGCGACAGCAAATTTGTCCCTTTAAAGTGCAGGCGCCCCTCAATTTTTGTCTTTTCGGGCGGGTGGAGACCCATGATCGACAAAGCGAGTGCGCTTTTGCCGCAACCCGACTCCCCGACGAGAGCGACGACTTCGTTCTCTCCGATCGCCAGCGAAACGTCGTCGACCGCCGCATAATAGTCATCACCGATGCGGAAAGAGACTCGCAGCCCCTCAATTTCCAGTAACGTTTGCTTTGCCAATGTGTCCTTCTCCCTTTTGTTAGTATTAATAAATTTTAGACTATATATAATATTTAGATAATATTCTATCATTTTTTTTTGTAAATTCAATATTCTCTATTATTTTTTCTCGTAAATTCAAATATTTATAGAAAGGTTCATCACCAAAAGTTGTACTTGCACCTGTCATGAAAGTATGTTAGCTGTTTCTAGCCGAACCCACAATGCAAAACGCTGGATATTTCTGTATCCGTATCCCCGATGTTTCATCAGCTTGACCTTGTTATTTGTTCCCTCCATTTTCCCATTTGAATAAATGGAGCACATTTCTTTCATTGTTTTCATATGATTGGGTAAGGGAAAGAATGAAGGAAAGGACGATGGCCATGCC
>NZ_JBCNEQ010000065.1:0-221 GCF_050480245.1 Bhargavaea massiliensis
TCATGAAGCGTTTGTTTGCACTAATCGTTTCGAAGTGTAATCGCAAAATACGGCGATCTCTTCGATTCCCGAAACCTCTTCGCATTGTCGATTCGACAACGGTGACAGTCGGAAAGAACCGCCTATCATGGACGCCTTATCATGGGGAACGGTCAGGGATTAAACTGCATGTCGCTTATTCCCCTCAACACCAGTCACCAATGGATGCCATAGAAACAACC
>NZ_JBCNEQ010000066.1:0-52135 GCF_050480245.1 Bhargavaea massiliensis
TCACCGTTTACAGCGTCTTGTTTCTTCCGATTCCAATGTCATCGCTGATTTTACTTGTCAGCTAGGAACGAAGCAATGCCGTTCGAAGAAACGTCATCGAGTGGTCATCTTTCGTGATGCCCATGGAAAGGAGATTCGCGTCGTAACTAATGTCTTTGACGTATCGGCAGAAAAGATTACCGACATGTATCAAGGGCGTTGGGCAGTCGAGGTCTTTTTTCGATGGATCAAGCAATACTTGAATGTACCTACCTTATTTGGGACAACAAAAAACGCCGTCTACAATCAGCTGTTTGCGGCGTTCATTGCCTATGTGTTATTGAGATGGCTATATGACCGAACAGAGAAACGAACGCAAACCACCCTCACGTTCATTTCTTTCGTTCGTCGGGTTTTATTTGGGCAACTTCCTCTCGATTGGAAATCAGAGATGGTAGCTGTCTTATTTGAGCATGCCCATTTTTACGGGAGAAGTATTCATAATTTTGGATAATCAACAGCCGTGACCTAATATTTTAGGTATGTTTAAACAATGGACAAATTCGTATTCATACGGTTTTTGGTAGGTTGCAGCGACGATGCTGGTTGCGATGCTCATCATGAGACAGTTACGTAAAACGATCGCTTAAATATCATTTTTTAACATTGTATGAACGTTTCAGAAAATGTGATACACATCACATTTTTATTTATGTGCTTTCTTTATGATGAAAGTACAGAAACCATTTCTACAATCATACTTCAAAAAGGAGAGACGATTGTTATGAGTCAAACATTGAAAACGGTGTCACAATATGTTGAACGGAAAAGTCGTATCGGTTCGTATTGGAACCCAGAGGATCCTGTGTTTTGGGAAAAAGAAGGGAAAAAACATGCTCGCCGAAATCTTTGGATCTCCGTTCCAACGTTAATGCTTGCATTTATCGTCTGGCAAATTTGGTCTATCATTGCCGCCCGATTAAATGACATTGGTTTTCAGTTTACGCAAAGTCAATTGTTTACGTTAGCTGCTGTGCCGGGATTAGTTGGGGCAACGTTACGCTTCGTTTATACGTTTGCAGTCGGGAAATTCGGAGGAAGAAACTGGGTTGTTTTTTCGACAGGGGTGTTACTTATTCCTGCCATTGGACTTGGATTGGCAGTTCAAAATCCTGATACACCGTATTGGGTAATGTTACTATTAGCTGCTCTCTGTGGACTTGGTGGAGGAAACTTTGCATCTGCATTAGCTAACATTAGCTTTTTCTTTCCGAAAAAAGAAAAAGGAACAGCACTTGGCATTAACGGTGGCCTTGGAAACATGGGTGTATCGGTCGTTCAGTTTGTTACACCGTTGATCGTAACAGTTGGTGTGTTTGGAGCGATCGGTGGCGAACCACAAGTACTAGCAGACGGCTCAAAAGTTTGGTTACAAAACGCTGCGTTTATTTGGGTCATTCCGATTGTGTTCTTTACGATTTTAGCATATTTCGGTATGGATAACTTACCAAATGCAAAACAATCTGTATCAGAGCAGTTTGTCATCGTAAAAAGAAAACATACGTGGATTATGACATGGTTGTATATCGCAACGTTCGGTTCGTTTATTGGATATGCGGCAGCGTTTCCGCTTTTATTAACATCACAATTTCCAGAACATGCATCGCTCGCCTTTTTAGGAGCGTTTTTAGCAGCTGCATTCCGTCCGGTCGGTGGATGGTTGGCCGATAAATTAGGAGGAGCGCGTGTAACAAACTACGTTTTAATTGTTATGGGGCTTGGTGCTGCTGCGGTTATGTATTTTACAACTGAAAAACAATTTATCGGATTTATTGTATCTTTCATGATCTTATTTATTGCTGCTGGAATGGGATCAGGGTCAACATTCCAAATGATCCCGATCATCTTCCCACCAAAAGAAGCAGCACCTGTTCTCGGTTTTACGGCAGCGTTTGCAGCATACGGTTCATTTTTCATTCCAAAATTATTCGGTTGGGCATCTCAAAATACAGGCACACCAATTACAGCGTTTTACTTCTTTATCGCATTTTATGTTGTATCGATTGCATTAAACTGGTATTATTATGTTAGAAAAAATGCGGAAGTGAAATGTTAAGAAAATAAAAGGGAATATCTGTAACGGATATTCCCTTTTATTGATATGTGGAGGAATTTGGTGTGAAAAAGATGTGGTTTTTAGTTATGTTTTTTTTGTTAGTGGCATGTCATTCTTACTCTGTACAGCCAACGTCGCCACCATCCATTAAAGTTGCCGCAGCGGCAGATTTAACAAATGCTTTCAAAGAAATGGAGGAACAATTTAAAAAAGAAACAGGGATAGAAGTTACATTTATTTTCGGTTCGAGTGGTCAGCTAGCAGAACAAATTAAACAAGGGGCGCCGTTTGATATATTTGCTTCAGCGAATGTAGAATATGTCGATGAACTCGTTCGCGAGCATATCGCTCTTGAACAAACAAAAAACATATACGCCTTTGGGCGCATTGGACTTGCCGTAAAAGAAGGAGTAGCTGTAACGTCATTACAAGATTTACTGAAAAAAGAAGTGAAAAAAGTGGCGATTGCTAACCCGGATCATGCACCGTATGGACTAGCAGCAAAGCAAGCGTTACAGAAAGCGGGTTTATGGGAACAAGTAGAGCCGAAGCTTGTTTATGGGAAAAACATTGCTGATACGCTTGCTTATGTGGAATCAGGCAATGTTGAAGCAGCGATTGTCGCACTTGCACTAATGAAGGGGCATCCTCTTCCATTCTATCTAATTGATGAACACATGCACGAACCGATTCGCCAAGCTATCGTCGTCGTAAAACAAACGAAACATGAAGAAGAAGCGCGCGAATTTCTCACATTTTTAAAAGGACCAATCGGTACAAGCATCATGAAAAAGTATGGTTTTATCATTCCTGAGGAGGAATAATCGTGCAGGCGGTCAATCTTTTTCCGCTCTTTTTATCGTTGAAAGTAGCAACGATAGCAACAATTTGTGCGCTTGTTGTCGGTTTGCCCATTTCTTACTATTTAAGCCACTCCAACGGTAAAATAAGTGATATGCTTGATTCATTATTCACGTTGCCGATTGTATTACCGCCAACGGTTCTCGGTTACTATTTACTTGTTTTGCTCGGTCGCTCGAGCCCACTTGGCCGTTTTTTAGAAGATGAGTTCGGAATATTGATTGTATTTACGCCGACAGGAGCGGTTATCGCTGCTTTTGTTGTCGCTTGGCCGTTTTTTGTGAAAACGGCGCGGGCAGCGTTTGCAAGTATTGATGGACAATTGTTGAACGCAGCTCGCGTGCTTGGACGATCGGAATGGGATATTTTTTTCACCGTCGTCATTCCTCTTTCTTGGCGTAGCATTGCATCTGCGACTACGCTCGTTTTTGCGCGTGCGCTTGGCGATTTTGGCACAACGTTAATGGTTGCAGGAAGTATTCCGAACGAAACGATGACAATGCCGATTGCCATTTATGATGCGTTGCTTGCTGGGGATAAAAAAATGGCAAATATACTCGTCCTTATGATGACAGTTGTATCTGTTGTTTTATTGTATACGATGAAACGATTAGAGAAGCGAATGATGCGAGGGGAAAACGATGCTTTACGTCGCCATTAAGAAGGTGTTTCCGCACTTTCAGTTAGATGTTCATTTTACAATTGAAAAAGGCATTGTTGGCATATTAGGACCATCAGGATGTGGAAAAAGTTTAACGTTACAAAGTATTGCGGGGCTGCAACGGCCAGATGAAGGCGTTATTCAATTACATGACCGTTTATTTTTTCATTCAGACAAACGGATTTACATCCCTGCTCGTCATCGAAACGTTGGCTATATGTTTCAACATTATGCCCTTTTTCCGCATTTAACGGTTTATGAAAATATTGCGTTCGGTTTAAAAAAATGGCCAAAAAAACAAGTGCAACATACAGTTACAAATATGATTGAAAACATCGGATTAGAAGGATACGAAAACTATTACCCTCACCAATTATCCGGAGGACAGCAACAACGAGTGGCACTTGCACGAACGCTTGTTACAAAACCGAGTATATTATTGCTTGATGAGCCGTTCTCGGCGCTCGATCACCATACAAAACAAGCGATGGAACAGCAATTTTTCTCTTATTTACAACAACACTTTTCCGGCATCGTTCTTTTTGTTACACACCATTTAGAAGAAGCCTATCGGTTATGCGACGAGCTTATGTTGTATGATCGTGGTCGCATCATACAACAAGGAAAAAAAGAACGTGTATTTTATGAACCAGAAAATGTACAAGCAGCAAAAATTGTTGGATGTAAAAATATATTTCCTTGTACGATCGATGATAGAGGAGAACAACTTATTTGTTCCGTCAATGGAGCATCACTTATTGTTCCTGCCTATAAAAAAAAGAGCAAGGCGACATATATTGGCATTCATTCACACCATATTCGTTTTGTAGACGAAGCGACATACAACACTTTTTCTTTTCAGATCATTCGGACCGTTCCAAATGTATACACGTATGATGTAACGCTGCAAACAGAACATTTTATATTGCAGGCAAGCGTTAGTGAAGGAGAGTGGCAACACATACAAAATAAAAAAGTATATTTGCCCCCAGAGCATGTATTTCTTTTATTTGAATAAATCATGAACATGTATGTTTGTGTGACGTGCGTCACATTTGTTTGCGAGTAGATTAGTAACATGGACATAGAAACTCGGTAAATGAAATGAGGGATTGACGATGGTATATGATGTATATGAACGTCCATTATTAGACTTACGTATGTCGGTAACGGATCGATGTAATTTTCGCTGCACGTATTGTATGCCCGATATAGAGGGAAAAACTTATTGTTTCATGAATCGGGAACAACTGATGACATTTGAAGAAATGGAGCGTTTTGCGCGACTATTTATAAAACTTGGAGTAAGGAAAATTCGTTTAACAGGCGGAGAGCCGTTGTTGCGAAAAGATATTGATGTGCTTGTGGCGATGTTGACAAACATTGAAGGTGTTCAAGATGTATCGCTAACGACAAATGGCTTTTTTTTAAAAAAGTATGCGAAAAAATTGAAAGATGCTGGTATGAAACGAGTGAACGTCAGCTTAGATGCGCTCGATGATCATATTTTTATGAAAATGAACGGAGTCGGTGTACGTTCTGCACACATTTTAGAAGGAATTGATGTAGCGCTAGCTGAAGGACTTTCAGTAAAAGTAAATATGGTTGTAAAAAAAGGACTAAACGATAGCGAAATTTTACCGATGGCTTACTTTTTTAAAAAGAAAGGGGTAACGCTTCGCTTTATTGAATTTATGGATGTTGGCTCTTTAAATGGCTGGAAGTTAGATGATGTTGTGACGAGCAAACAAATTTATGACATCATTTCTGAACATATGCCGCTTGAGCCTGTTGCTCCTAGCCATGTTGGTGAAGTAGCTAAACGTTATCGTTACGTAGGAACGAATGTAGAAGTAGGATTTATTTCTTCTGTTTCTGGTGCATTTTGTTCAGACTGCACACGAAGCCGATTATCTGCTGATGGAAAGCTATATACATGTTTATTTGCGACAAATGGAACGGATTTATTAAGCATGATGCGCGCTGGCGCAAGCGATGAACAACTGATTTCATGTATTGAACATGTTTGGCGCAAACGGCTCGACCGCTATTCAGAAGAACGTGGAAAACAAACAACGTGGAACGGAAAACGAATTGAAATGTCATATATTGGAGGTTAACAGCATGGGCGTTCATGATCATAAAAAGCAAGCTACGCTTCCTGTTCACTGTAAAATTGTTACTGTTTCCGACACGCGCACATATGAAACAGATACGAGCGGACAAATCATTCGCGAACAATTAAAACAAGCGGACATCATCGTCGTTGCATATGAAATTGTCAAAGATGACGTATTCGCCATTCGACAAGCTGTACAAACATCTGAACAAGTAGATGTCATTTTAATTAATGGAGGAACGGGATTTACAAAACGCGATGTGACGATTGAAGCGATTCAACCGTTGCTTGAGAAAGAAATGGTTGGGTTCGGTGAGCTGTTCCGCTTTTTAAGTTATGAACAAATCGGTAGCGCAGCGATGTTAAGTCGTGCGCTTGCTGGCTCGATGAACAACATGATGATTTTTTGTATGCCCGGATCGACAAAAGCGGTGCGCTTAGCGATGGAGAAGTTAATTTTGCCGGAAATCCGTCATCTTGTTTGGGAGCTTCGTCGCCAATGAAAACGGTTGGCATCGTTTTAGCAGGGGGACAGTCGAAACGTTTTGGGGAGCCAAAAGCGCTTGCGTTGCGACAGGGGAAGCCTTTTCTTTTCTATAGTGTAGAGGCGTTACGTTCAATTGTTGATGAGATCGTCGTTGTTGCTACCCCATACATTCAAAAACAGCTATTGTGCAAAGAGGTGTTATGGGGAGAAGACGATCCAAACTATAAAGGAAAAGGGCCTCTAGCAGGTATTTATTCTGCTATGGTGCATCATGAAGCAACGTGGTATATCGTATTACCGTGCGATACTCCGTTTATTCATGAAACAATTGTAAAGACGCTAAAACAACAAGCAGACGACGCATTTGATGCTATTGTTCCATATGTGAACGGAAGGCTGCAACCGCTCATTGCTATGTATCACTATCGTGTAAAATCGCTCATGTACGATTGCCTTCGGCAAGGAGAGTATCGCATGTACACGTTTCTTTCTTCTTGCCGAGTGAAGCAGATAGAAATGAAAGAAGAGCAACCATTTATGAATATTAATACAAAAGAACAATTTCACAAATGGATTGGTTAGAGGCAATACGCCTCTTTTTTATCAACATTTATGAAAAAAATGTGAACTTTGTCACAACATATCGCATTTTTGTGACATACATCACACGATTTTATAATTAAAAAGCGATATAGTAAAAGTAGGAATAGATTGTTTAAGAAGGGATGAACTATATGCGCAAGCCCATTCCAGTTGAAGAAGCGATTGAACGAGTGATGACACGGTGTCAAGAAGGGGAAAAAGAATATGTTTCGTTAGAACAATGCGACGGGCGCATTTTAGCAGAGCATATTGAAGCAACGATGCCAATTCCTTGGTTTGATCGCTCACCATATGATGGTTATGCTCTCTCAGCTGAAGCGACAGCAGAAGCATCATCTGATCAGCCTGTACTATTAGAAGTCGTTGCCACAGTTGGTGCTGGGACGGTTTGGGATGGCTCATTGACGCCAAAGCAAGCGGTAAAAATTATGACCGGTGCAGCCATTCCAGATGGTGCAAATGCTGTCATCATGGTTGAATTGACGAAGGAAATTGAAAAAGATGGGAAGCGTTTTGTAGAAATAAAAAGAAAAGTGCATGAAGGTGAAAATATCTCGCGTGTTGGCGAGGATATGAAACAAGGTGATGTTGTTGTTGAAAAAGGGACGATGATTCATCCAGGCGTTGTCGCTGTTTTAGCGACATTTGGATATGATCGAGTACCTGTTATGAAAAAGCCGAAAGTCGCTATTATTTCAACGGGAAGCGAGCTTCTTCATGTTTATGAGCCACTTGAAAAAGGGAAAATCCGAAACAGCAACGCTTACATGCTTCAAGCGCAAATTCGACGCGCAGGTGGGGAGCCGATTTTATTTGGAAAAGTGGCCGATACATTTGAACATACGTTATACGTCGTACAAAAAGCGTTGCGGGAAGCGGATGTTGTCATCACAACGGGCGGGGTATCTGTTGGGGATTTCGATTACATGCCTCGCGTATATGAACATCTTGGCGCCCAATTGTTATTTAATAAAGTAGCGATGCGTCCAGGAAGTGTAACGTCGGCAGCTGTATTTGAAAAGAAAATGTTGTTTGGACTATCAGGAAATCCATCTGCTTGTTATGTTGGTTTTGAGCTATTTGCACGCCCGTTTATAAAGGCGATGTTAGGGGAGTCGAAACGCTATTTAAAAAGGGTGCAAGCGGTTTTACAAAAAGATTTTTTAAAACCAAATCCGTTTACTCGTTTTGTTCGTGCAAGCGTATCGTATCGAGATGGAATGTTACACGTGGAACCTGTTGGAAAAGATAAATCGAATATTGTTTCGTCTCTTGCGCAGGCGAACGCTCTTCTCGTTTTACCTGGAGGAACGCGTGGATTTCAAGCAGGTGATCGCGTCGATGTGCTTTTACTTAATGATGAAGGAGATTGTGTTTGGTTATGATCATTTTGCAAGTCGTAGGTTATCAAAATAGCGGAAAAACGACACTTATTGAAAAAATTATTAAACGGTTATATACAAATGGATATCGTGTCGGAACGTTAAAACACCATGGACATAGCGGGAAAGTGGCGTTACCGAAAGAAAAAGATACGACACGTCATGCGGAGGCTGGCGCTATTGTATGTGCGGTTGAGGGGGATGGCACGTTTCTGCTCCATGCGAAAGGGAGTTGGGAACTTGACGAGCTACTCCCCATATATGAACGATTTTCACTTGATGTACTGCTTATTGAAGGATTTAAACATGCACCTTATCCGAAAATTGTTTGTTTGCGCAGTCAAGAAGATGAGCATTTATTACATTTAAAAAATGTGCTTATTTCAATTAGTTGGCAACGCAAGGACGGCTCATTTTTTATTGAAGATGAACAAGCGTATATGGAGCACATTATTGCTTATGTAAAAGGAGGGGGAAAACATGTTTGCCATCGTTCGTGAGCCCATTCATGTAGGAAGTGTAATTGAGGCGGTCGTTGATCGTAATGCGGGTGCTATTGTGACGTTTCTTGGCACAGTGAGGGAATTGACGAATGGAAAAAAAACTGTATATTTGCAATATGAAGCGTATGAGTCGATGGCGCAAAAAAAATTACAACAAATTGGGCAAGAAATTGTCACGCGCTTCCCACAAGCAAAAGTAGCGATTGTACATCGCATTGGACGGCTTGATATTACCGATATTGCAGTAGCGATTGCTGTTTCAACCCCTCATCGCGCAGATGCATATGAAGCAAATCGCTATGCAATTGAACGAATAAAAGAGATAGTCCCAATTTGGAAAAAAGAATATTGGGAAGATGGGGAAATGTGGATTGGTAACCAAAAGGAAACCGTTCGCTACGATGGGGGCGCGCCGAGGGAGGAAGAGGAATGATTCGTGTATTATTGTTTGCATATATAAAGGAGCGGCTCGGTACAGAGGAAGTGGTGCTTCATGAGCAACAAATGACTGTTCGGCAACTTCGCGAGCGCCTGCAACATGAATATGATTTACAAACAGCTCCGTCGCTCATGATTGCGATTAACGAAGAATTTGCAACAGACGATGATATCATATATGCCGGTGATGTTGTTGCACTCATTCCACCGGTAAGTGGAGGGTGATCACATGGGAACGTTTACACATTTTAATGAACAAGGTCGTGCGAAAATGGTTGATATTTCTGAAAAAGGAGAAACGGTGCGTACCGCCCGTGCTGTATCTCGTGTCATCGTTTCAAAAGACGTATATGAAAGAATCGTGCGCTCAGAAGTGAAAAAAGGAGACGTATTAGCTGTCGCCCAAGTGGCTGGCATTATGGCAGCGAAACGCACAGCCGATTTGATTCCGATGTGTCACCCTCTTTCGTTAACGGGAGTCGACATTTCGTTTACGTGGCAAACGAAAGAAACAAATTATGAGTTGAAAATTGAAGCGTTTGTCAAAACAAAAGGAAGTACGGGAGTAGAAATGGAGGCATTAACAGCTGCTTCTGTTTGCGCCTTAACAATTTATGACATGTGTAAAGCAATGGATAAAGGAATCATCATTGGTCCAACGTATTTAGTGGAAAAAACGGGTGGAAAGAGCGGAATTTTTAAAAGACAAGAGGGATAATCATGGAGCGATATTCACGGCAAATATTATTTTCACCGATTGGCGAAAAAGGACAACGAACTCTTCAATATAAACATGCTCTCATCGTAGGTGCAGGAGCGCTCGGTTCAGCGAATGCAGATATGTTAGCGCGCGCAGGCGTCGGTCGACTGACAATCGTGGATCGCGATTATGTTGATTGGACGAATTTACAGCGTCAAACGTTATATAGTGAAGAGGATGCTGAAAAAGGGTGGCCAAAAGCTGTTGCTGCCAAACGCCGTCTTACTGCTGTGAATCGTGACGTTCATGTTGAAGCGCTTGTCATGGATGTGCAAGATGAATCGTTCGCTTCCCTTTTTGAGCAACAAATTGACATCATGATTGATGGAACAGATAATTTCGAAACGCGTTTTTTACTAAATGATTTATCACAAAAATATCGAATTCCATGGATATACGGTGCTTGTGTAGGAAGTTATGGTCTTTCTGTTACGATCATTCCCGAAGAAACGCCATGTTTTCGCTGTTTCGTCAATCATTTGCCTTCCTATCATTTGACTTGCGATAACGTTGGTATCGTTTCTCCCACTGTACAAATGGTAGCCTCTTATCAAACAGCGGAAGCGTTAAAAATATTAGTTGGAGATGTTGCGGCGATCCGACGTTCGCTCGTTATGTTTGACGTTTGGCAAAATGAACATCGATTTTTACGAGTTGATAAATTAAAAAACGAACATTGTCCGTCTTGTGGGAGCAATCGCACATATCCGGCTTTGCAAAGCGAAAAAGCGAAAATGTCCGTCTTATGTGGACGAGATACGGTTCAGATTCGCCATGTCCATCCATTTCATATAACTAAAATGATGGAGCAAATGAAAGCGAGCGGTCAACAAGTACACGGAAACGAATATTTGTTGATGACGCAACTTGAAGGACATCGTGTCGTTTTATTTGCTGACGGCCGCATGCTTGTACACGGGACAAAAGATGTCACAGTTGCTCGTTCGTTATACCAAAAATATTTTTCCTAAAAAGGAGGCATACGTATGTCTCAGTTTATTAGCGAGAAAAATTTTGAACAACTAAAAAAGTTGGCGTATAAAACAATTAAAGTGAAAAGGGGAATGTTTTTATTTCAAGAAGGGCAAATTGGTGAAAACTTTTTTGTCGTCTTATCTGGCAAATTTCAAATTAGTAAATTTTCTGGTGATGGAAAAGAGTTATGTTTGCGGTTATGTGGGACGAATGCTGTTATCGGCGAGCTTATGATTTTTTCCGAGAATGGAAGATATTTATTTAACGGGCGGGCGTTAGAAGATAGCGAAGTACTTGCGATTAAAAATAAAGATATTGAAAAAGAGCTGCTTGCCAATCCAGAGTTTGCTGTCGAATTTTTGAAAATGATGACCGATCATTTTCGTAAACAACATACGAAATTTCGTGATCTCGTTTTATACGGCAAAAAGGGGGCGTTATATTCTACACTAATTCGTATGGCTAATAGTTATGGTATTCAGACGAAAGATGGCATTTTATTAGATGTTCCTGTTACACATCAAGATTTAGCGAATTTTAGTTGTACATCTCGTGAAAGTGTAAATCGCGAATTAAATACATTAAAAAGTAAAGGTATCATTTCTTTCAAAGGAAGAAAAATTATTATTCATAGCTTAGACTATTTAAAAAGGCAAATTAACTGTGAAGGTTGTCCATTGCCATATTGCAACATTGAATAGTCAATAAACGTTCAATTTTTTCGAAAGATGTGTGACGTGCATCACACGAAAAATCGTTTTCCTTTTATACAATAAACATGCAAGCGCATAAAGAAAAGGAGGATGACGATGGAGTTTTCACCTTGCAGTCTCATTGGAAATGAACCCGTTTCATTATGTCCACCATTACAACGACTAAAAGAAGAACACGGCCCATTAAATGAAGAAAAGTATGCCCTTTTTGTTGCTGCAAAAAACATTTACGATGGCAAAGAACAAGATGTTGTTCAAGCGCTTATTCGTTTGCGCGAACATGTGCAGCAATTTTCACAACATTTAGATCCGCACTCACGACGGGAAGAGGAAGTATTATTCCCAATGATGGAACGCTATATTGGCAAACAGTTTGGTCCGATTGCGGTCATGGAATACGAGCATCATGAAGCAAAACAAAATATCGCAACATTTTTACAAAAGACAGAAACAATTCGTGCAGAAGAAGCAAAACCATTAGCTTCTTATGTAATGAACGCTTATATGATTTTAACCGATCATTTTGCGAAAGAAGAACAAGTGCTTTTTCCGATGGCTGAGAAGTTGTTATCTCTCGAAGAAAAAGGACAATTAGCAAAAAGAATGAATGAAATCACAGGCTAATCCATTGTGGGTTAGTCTTTTTTTATATAATATTTCGACATATTTGTGACAATTAAAATAAATGTGACTTACCTCACATTTATTTGTGATGTTCCCGTTTATAGTGGAGATAGAAGGATTTCATACGAAGAGGAGTGAGCGATGTGAAAAAGAAGTCACCGTTGTTCAAACGATTGAACTACGTGAAACCGATTGAACGTCAAGCGGATGGACACAGTGAAGTCACATATCAAGATCGCGATTGGGAGCAAATATATCGCAGAAGATGGCAACATGACAAAGTGGTGCGTTCAACGCACGGTGTAAACTGTACAGGTTCGTGTAGTTGGAATATTTACGTGAAAGATGGCATCGTCACATGGGAAGGTCAAAAACTCGACTATCCAACAACAGGACCGGATATGCCCGATTTTGAACCGCGAGGCTGTCCGCGTGGGGCAAGCTTTTCATGGTATATTTATAGTCCGCTTCGTGTCAAATACCCATACGTTCGCGGTGTGTTGTTAAATATGTGGCGCGAAGCGTTGCAACAACATAAAAATCCGCTTGATGCTTGGAAAAGCATTGTTGAAAATCCAGAAAAAGCAAAGCGTTATAAACAAGCACGCGGAAAAGGTGGATTCGTTCGTGCGGAGTGGGATGAAGTATTAAAGCTTGTCGCTACTTCTTTACTTTACACAGTAATCAAGTATGGACCGGATCGTAATGTCGGTTTCTCTCCAATTCCAGCGATGTCGATGGTAAGTCATGCGGCTGGCGCACGCTTTATGTCACTTGTGGGTGGACCGATTTTAAGTTTTTATGATTGGTATGCTGACTTACCGCCTGCTTCGCCACAAATTTGGGGGGATCAAACGGACGTGCCGGAAAGTAGCGACTGGTACAACGCAGGTTACATTATGACGTGGGGATCAAACGTTCCAATGACTCGCACACCGGATGCTCACTTTTTAGCAGAAGTGCGATATAAAGGAACGAAGGTCGTTTCAATTAGCCCAGATTTTGCTGAATCGACAAAGCTAGCAGATGAATGGTTAAGCGTTAAACAAGGAACAGACGGTGCCTTAGCGATGGCGATGGGGCACGTTATTTTAAAAGAGTTTTATGTCGACCGTCAAGTTCCATACTTTACGAATTATGCGAAACAATATACGGATTTTCCGTTTTTAGTTACGCTCAAAAAGAAAGAAAACGGGCAATTTGTTGCTGATCGTTTCTTACATGCATCTGATATTGGACGAAATACGACAAATGGGGAATGGAAGCCAGCGCTTTGGAATGAACGAACAAACGATTTTGCGATTCCAAATGGAACGATTGGTTCGCGTTGGGAAAATAAAGGGAAATGGAACTTGAAAATGGTGGATGAAGAAACAGAAGAAGCGATTGAACCACGTTTGACGATGTTAGGTATAGAAGATGAGGTTGTAACTATACAAATTCCGTATTTTTCTCATGATGGAAACAAAATTTTAAAACGTGCTGTGCCTGTAAAACGCGTACAAATGGAGCATGAAGAATTATACGTTACGACCGTATATGATTTAGTGCTTGCTAACTATGGGGTTGATCGTGGGATCGGTGGTGAAGTAGCGAAAACATACGATGACCTTATTCCGTTTACGCCAGCATGGCAAGAAAACATCACAGGTGTAAAGCGGGATCTTGTCATTCAAATTGCGCGTGAGTTTGCGCAAAATGCGATCGATACAAAAGGTCGTTCCATGATTATTGTCGGTGCAGGAATTAACCATTGGTTTAACTCTGATACAATTTATCGAGCTGTTTTAAACCTTGTTTTATTCGTTGGGGCGCAAGGGGTAAACGGTGGAGGTTGGGCGCATTACGTTGGCCAAGAAAAATTGCGTCCAGTAGAAGGTTGGCAAACGATTGCCATGGCGCGTGACTGGCAGGCGCCACCAAAACTGCAAAACGGCACATCATTTTATTATTTTGCAACGGATCAATGGCGGTATGAGGATACACCGGTTGGGCAACTCGTCTCACCGCTTGTTAAAGGGGCGCGTTACCAACATTATGCTGATTATAACGTCCTTGCGGCACGATTGGGTTGGCTTCCGTCTTATCCGACATTTGAGAAAAACGGAATCGATCTTTACAACGAAGCGGTTGCTTCTGGAGCGAAAACGCCGGAGGAAATCGGAAAATACATCGCTCAGCAATTGAAAGAGAAGAAGTTGCGCTTTGCGATTGAAGATCCAGATAACGAGAAAAACTTCCCGAGAAACTTAATTGTATGGCGTGCGAACTTAATTTCAAGTTCCGGAAAAGGACATGAATATTTCTTAAAGCACTTGCTTGGAACAACCCACGGTTTAATGAACGACGACAAAGATAGCCTCCGTCCGCAAGAAATTCAATGGCGCGATGAAGCTCCGGAAGGAAAATTAGATTTATTAATTAACTTAGATTTCCGGATGGCTGGAACGGCATTATATTCGGATATCGTATTGCCGGCGGCTACTTGGTACGAAAAACATGATTTGAGCAGTACAGATATGCATCCATTTGTACATCCGTTTAATCCAGCAATTGCTGTACCATGGGAAGCACGTTCAGACTGGGAAATTTTCAAATCGCTTGCGAAGGCGGTGTCACAAGTAGCGGAAGAAATAGGGATGACACCGGTAAAAGAGGTTGTGGCAACGCCGATTCTTCACGATACGCCACAAGAGTTAGCACAACCGTTCGGAAAAATTAAAGACTGGAGTAAAGGGGAATGTGAACCAATTCCAGGAAAAACGATGCCACAAATTCATGTCGTTGAGCGCGATTATACAAAAATATTTGAAAAAATGACAGCGCTCGGTCCGAATGTCGTAAAAGCGCCTTTCGGTGTAAAAGGGATGACATGGTCAGTAGAAGAAGAATACGAAAAGTTAAAACGCGTGTTAGGAACGGTGCAACATTCCTCGGTCGCGAAAGGTTGTCCAGATATAAGTGATGCAAAAAAAGTAGCTGAAGCCATCTTAACACTTTCATCGACAACAAATGGTCATGTTGCGGTGAAAGCTTGGGAATCCCTTGAAAAGAAAACGAGTTTACAGCTAAAAGATTTAGCGGCAGAGCGGGAAGAAGAATGTTTTACATTTGAACAAATTACAGCACAACCAAAAACAGTTATTACGTCGCCAGCATTTAGCGGATCGGAAAAAGGTGGACGTCGTTACTCGCCATTTACGACAAATGTTGAGCGACTCATTCCTTGGCGGACGTTAACAGGGCGTCAATCGTTTTATGTTGATCATGAGTTAATGCAAGAGTTTGGTGAAACGATGGCAACGTTTAAGCCAATTTTGCAACATAAACCGTTCCAAAAAAATCGCCCAGATGTTGAGGGAAAAGAAATTACGCTCAATTATTTAACACCGCATAATAAATGGTCCATCCATAGCATGTATTTCGATTCACAACCGATGTTAACACTATTCCGAGGCGGTCCAACGATTTGGTTAAGTAAAGAAGATGCAGAAGAAGCAGGAATCAAAGACAATGACTGGATCGAATGTTTTAACCGAAATGGTGTTGTTGTTGCGCGTGCAGTCGTTTCGCACCGTCTTCCAAGAGGAATTGCATTTATGCATCATGCACAAGATCGCCACATTAACGTGCCAGGGTCGAAGTTAACGAACAACCGGGGCGGTACGCACAACAGCCCGACGCGTATTCATGTCAAACCGACGCATATGATTGGTGGCTATGCACAATTAAGTTACGGATTTAACTATTACGGACCGACAGGAAATCAACGCGACTTGAACGTCATTATTCGCAAGTTGAAGGAGGTTGATTGGCTTGAAGATTAAAGCGCAAATTGGCATGGTAATGAATTTAGACAAATGTATTGGCTGCCATACGTGCAGCGTCACATGCAAAAACACCTGGACGAATCGTCCAGGTGCCGAATATATGTATTTTAACAACGTAGAAACAAAACCTGGCATCGGATATCCAAAGAAATGGGAAGATCAAGAAAAATATAAAGGTGGTTGGGAGTTGAAAAACGGTGAACTACAATTGAAATCTGGCTCGAAAGTAAACCGATTACTCAACTTATTTTACAATCCGAACTTGCCAACGATTGATGATTATTATGAACCGTGGAATTACGATTATGAAACGCTAACAAATAGCCCTGAAAAGAAACATCAGCCAGTCGCTCGACCAAAATCCGCATTAACCGGCGAGTTTATGGAGTTAAAATGGGGTCCAAACTGGGAAGATGATTTAGCTGGAGCGCACATTACAGCGCTCGAAGATCCAAACGTAGTAAAAATGGAACAATCGATTCAAGCAGAATTTGAACAAGTGTTTATGATGTATTTGCCGCGTATTTGTGAGCATTGTGTGAATCCTCCTTGCGTATCAAGCTGTCCATCTGGGGCGATGTATAAACGCGAAGAGGATGGTGTCGTTCTCGTTGACCAAAACGCTTGCCGTGCTTGGCGGTATTGTGTATCAAGCTGTCCGTACAAAAAAGTATATTTTAACTGGCAAACAAGCAAAGCAGAGAAATGTACACTATGTTTTCCACGTTTGGAGGCGGGATTACCAACGATTTGTTCAGAAACGTGTGTTGGTCGCATACGCTATCTCGGCGTTATGTTATATGACGCAGATCGCGTAAAAGAAGCGGCAAGCGTCACGAACGAAAAAGACTTATACGAGGCGCAGTTATCGATTTTCTTAGATCCGCATGATCCAGAAGTGATTGCAAAGGCAAAAGAAGAAGGCATTCCGCAAGCGTGGATTGAAGCGGCGCAGCAATCACCTATTTATAAAATGATCGTGGATTGGAAAATTGCTTTACCACTACATCCTGAATATCGAACATTGCCGATGGTATGGTACATTCCTCCATTAAGTCCAATTACAAATATGATTGAAGGAAAAGGAAGTCGAGCAAGTGAATATGACATTTTCCCAGCAATTGATGATATGCGCATTCCAATTGAGTATTTAGCTCATTTATTAACGGCTGGTGATCAAGGGCACATTCGTACCGTACTGAAAAAAATGGCAGCGATGCGTTTATATATGCGCGCGCTTCAAACGAACAGACAACCAAATGAACAAATGGTCCAGTCACTAGGACTAACCAGAGAAGATATTGAAGAAATGTATCGCTTATTGGCAATTGCAAAATACAATGATCGTTTCGTCATTCCAGCATCGCATCGCGAACAAGTTGCTGAATTATATGCGGAGCAAGGTACATGTGGATTATCTTTCATGGGCGGACCAGGTTCGTGTGGCACGATTTCGTCATAAGGGAGAGGATGTAAATGGATTATGCTCACGTACAAACGGTGTTTGAAATCGTTTCGTATTTGTTATCGTACCCAGATCGACAATGGCGCGAACAGCTAGATGATTGTGCAACGTTTAGTCAACAAATTCCGCATCGTCCAATCGTTCAAAACATACAAAAATTTATTGATTATGTAAAACAAACGGATGAAACGCCATGGATTGAAACATATGTGTATACGTTTGATTTTGGCAAAAAAACAAATTTATATATCACATATATGAGTACAGGGGAACAGAGAGAGCGAGGAATTGAGCTGTTACAATTGAAGCAATTATACAAATCAGCAGGGTTTGACGTAACAGAGCAGGAATTGCCGGACTACTTACCGCTTATGCTTGAATTTTCATCACAAGCAGAGCGTGTGTATGTTCAACCGCTCATGCAAAAATATTTCAATCATATATCCCACATTCGTGAACAGCTCATTGCAGCTGAAAGTTATTACGCCATTTTATTCGATGTGTTGCTCATGGCACTTGAAGAGATCGGGGTGCGTAAACTTGCAGAAGGGAGCGTGTCGTAATTGCTCGAACAATTTCTTTGGGGATACTTCCCTTACATCGTTTTAACGATTTTTATTGGCGGACATATTTATCGCTATCAGCACGATCAGTTTGGATGGACGACAAAATCGAGCGAGTTTCTTGAAAAAAAATCGTTGCGGCTCGGAAGCACGTTATTTCACTGGGGGATCATCATCGTTTTTATCGGTCATGTGATGGGCATTCTTATTCCGAAATCGGTCTACGATGCGGTTGGTATTTCTGAGCACACGTATCATACGATGGCGATCGCGTTCGGGCTTCCAGCAGGGATTGTTTCTATCGTTGGTTTAGCGATTCTTATTCAACGTCGTTTAACAGTGAAGCGCATTCGTTTGATAACTAGTAAAGCAGATTGGCTCGTTTTAATTTTATTAGCGATTGTCATGTTGACCGGTCTTGCTTCTACATCATTGAATGTGAATGCCGGCGGATTTGACTATCGAACAACGATCAGTCCTTGGTTTCGCACCGTTTTAACGTTTCGTGCAGATCCAACATACATGGAAAGCGTACCGATTTGGTTTAAAATTCATATCATCTCAGCTTTATGTATTTTCATCGTCTGGCCGTTTACACGGTTAGTTCACATATTCAGCATGCCGTTCCGTTATTTGGGGCGCAGCTACGTTGTGTATCGTCGTCGCGTGCCAAAACAACAATGAAAAGAGGTCTCTTTTTCGAGATCTCTTTTCTTATTTTACGATATTGAGTTAAAATAAGAATGGATATGTAAATGATATGGAAAGAGTGATTGTTGTGAGTGATCAAGTAAACCGTCTTCGAAAAATAGCAAAGGAAAAAACGTGGGTGTCGTTTTTGTACAATAACCATCCGTATAGCTTGCTTCATTGGTCTGTTGCAGGATTTTCAAATGATGAACACGACGTTTGGTTACTGCAAGATGAAATGACATTTGAAACACAATCGTTCGTTCAGTTAGATGAGGCGCTTGCTTGGATTGAACAACATATGCCAAATATTACTGATATTTTATAAAGAGGGCGAGATGCCCTCCTGCTTATTGCGGGGAGTTTTGCCGTTTTGTCGGGTGAATGGCTTTTTCCAACTCCTCTTTTGCTATGATAGGACGGACGGTATCAGCTGTCGGTTTTCCTTTTTGGCTTTTATTTTTTGTCATGACAGTTCACTCCTTTACGTTTGTTCCTTATTAGTTTGGAGAAAGAAAGGGATGTTTATGCTAAAAGATCGATTAAATGAGCAGCTGATCGAACAGTTAAAGCAAAAACAAAAGCAGCTGCAAGAAAAAGAACAAAAACGAAAAGAAGAAGAGGAAGCCAAACGAAAAGAAGAAGCTCGCAAGCGTGAAAAAAACAAAACGTTTGCGGAGTGGTTAGAAGAAAGTGATTTAGATTGGCGAAAATTTAAATAACCGAGGTTCGAACCTCGGTTATCGATGAGCAGTAAAAATCGTTTGTTTTGTTAGTGTTTTCAATATAGCTATTTGTTCATCGCTTAACGTCACCGATTGGGCAGCGACGTTTTCGATGAGCTGTGTTAATCGGCTTGCACCTGGAATGACTGTTGCAACCGCATCATGAGCTAAACAAAAGCGAAGGGCAATCGCCGTTAGCGTTTCATTTGGTGCAACGGCTTTTAGTTTTGGAATAAGTGTAACTAATTCAGCAAACGAATAATCGACATAGCCGTTTTGTTTCGTTCCATCGCTTGCTCGCTCAATGGGACGTTCAGTTAATAATCCTTTAGCAAGCGGTCCGCGTGCAATGACGCTAATGTGATGTTGCTTCAAAAGCGGAAACCATTCTTCAGCGCGGCGATCGAGCAAACTATACGGCATCATAACAGAAACGATGCGCGATCGTTTTACATATTCGCGAATGACATTTGGGCGCATAGAAGAGATACCGTAATAACGAATAACGCCTTCTTGTTGCAACTCTTCAAACGCCTCAATTGTCTCATCGATCGGATCATCGATCGTTCCGCCGTGTAATTGATATACATCAATATAATCGGTTTGTAACCGTCGTAAGCTGTGTTTAACAGCCTCTTTGATGTATGCTTTTGACGGATCCCACGTCCAACCGTCTCCTTGTTCTGTCCAACGATTCCCTACTTTCGTTGCAACGATGACATCGTGGCGCTTGCCTTTTAATGCTTTACCAACGATTTCTTCATTTAGCCCACGATCATATAAATCGGCTGTATCGAAGTAGTTCACTCCTTTGTCTATCGCTTCATGAATGATGCGAATCGCATCACTTTCCGATGTACCAAGCGACATACAACCAAACCCAATTTCACTCACGTATAAGTTTGAATGTCCGAGCTTTCGTTTTTTCATGTAAAACCCCTTTTTTTATTTTGATTTTTAACTTAAGTATGCATTTACGAATGAAAAACTCTGAAAGATGTGTGTGATCCCTAGAAAATTATTACATAATACTATTTTAACACATTTTTTGCAAACCCCATTTATTAATCCACGTGCGTTGTAGATAAGGATATTTTTTTATAGTCATAAACTGTTTTTAAGACGGCAATAAACCAACCGAGTATGATTGTTGTATAAATGAATATATCCCAATTTTCAGGTATGCTCCATGTATGAAGTATAGTCCGAGTATTTGTGAGAATGATGAGTCCACCAACAAGTACCCCTAGTAAGTGAGCCGGTATTTTTCGAACAAACCAAGCTGCAATTGGAGCAGCAATAATCCCTCCAACCATAAGTGTTCCAACCCAATACCAATTAACTTGTTCCCAACCTAGTGAAATGAAAAAACCAATTGTTGCTGACAACGCGATAGCAAATTCAGATGTGTCAACAGTTCCTACCACTTTTCTTGTTTCCATGCTGTTGTTTGCGAGAAGAACCGGTGTTGCAATTGGTCCCCAGCCTCCTCCGCCTGTTGCATCAAAAAAGCCAGCTATCAAACCGAGGGGAACGAGTTGTTTGTTAGATAACTTTTTTTGTTTTTGTAGCACATGTTTATTCGAAAGAAATAAAAAGCGATACATGATATAAAAGCCGAGTGACAATAAAAAAAGTGATACAAACGGTTTAATCAGATCGCTGGGGAGATTGCTTAGGAAGCAAGCACCGATAAAAGCACCTAGCGATCCAGGAATAATTAATTTGATGACCATGTCTTTGTCCACATTTCCAAATTTAAAATGCGAAACACCAGAAGCAGCAGTTGTAACGACTTCAGCTAAGTGTATTGATGCGGAAGCAACAGCGGGAGTAATGCCGAATGCAAGTAATAGTGTTGTCGAGGTTACTCCGTACGCCATACCAAGCGAACCATCAATCAATTGAGCAATGAATCCAACAATAGTAAATATAATTAACTTTTTCATTATCCTATCCTCTATCCCCCTTATAAAAACGAAATATTCTTAACTGTTTAACATCTTAATTTAAGTATTCATATATGTCAAGTATGAATTTTGTTACTATTTGTTAATTTAGTTTTTATAAATGAACGTAGGGTATATTTTTCCCATTTGTCTTTAAGTATGTAGTACAATCAATTATGAAACGATAAGATGGTGGTGAAACAATGGATCATTTATATGAAAAAACGATCAGTAAGCAACGTATTTTTTCAGGAAAAGTGATTGACGTATATGTTGAAGATGTGTTGTTGCCGAACGGAGAAATGAGCAAGCGAGAAGTTGTAAAACATCCTGGAGCAGTTGCGGTACTTGCGATCACAGAAGAAAATAAAATCGTGCTTGTTCGTCAATATCGGAAAGCATTGGAGCGAATGCTCGTTGAAATTCCAGCAGGAAAGCTAGAAAAAGGGGAAGAACCGCTTCAAACAGCGAAACGTGAACTCGAGGAAGAAACAGGATATGTATGCGAGGACATGGAGCCGCTTCACTCTTTCTACACTTCCCCAGGATTTGCGGATGAATTAGTACATATATTTCTTGCTAAAGGACTAACGAAAAAAAGCGAAAAGCAAATGCTCGATGATGACGAGTTTGTGGATGTGCTCGAAGTGACGTTAGAAGAAGCGCTCAACATGGTCAAAGAAAAGCAAATTTACGATGCAAAAACGATTTACGCCCTTTTATATTGGCAATTACATGCGTAAAAGCGGTCTGTGTGACCGCTTTTTGTCATATTGCGGTCCTTTTCCCATACAATGTAGTAACAGAATGTGTAGGGGGATGGAGCGATGAGAAAGCGATCATGGATGACAGCGTGGGGACAACATGTGCAAGAACATTATACGACATATGTATTTACCGTCGTTCTTTTTGTGATGGGAATTATTTTTGGTGCTATTGTCGTCAATAGCTTAAGCTTTAATCAAAAAGAAGACTTATATTATTATTTAACGAATTTTTTTGGACAAGTTTCTTTAGGAAATATCGCAAGCACGCATGATGTATGGAAAGAAAGCTTTTTACAAAATTTAAAATACATTGGACTGATGTGGATTTTAGCGATGTCGCTCGTGGGATTGCCGCTCATTTTAATTTTATTGTTTTTAAAAGGGCTTGTTGTCGGTTTTACGGTCGGATTTTTAGTCAATCAAATGGGCTGGAACGGGTTTTTATTAGCTTTCGTATCTGTCGTCCCGCAAAATATTATTCTCGTCCCGATTTTTATTATGATGGCGGCTGTATCCATTTCGTTTTCGTTAAAAATGATTCGGCATCAATTTGTGAAACGAACGCACGAACCGATTTTTCGAGCGATGCTTCGCTATACGTTTGTCATGTTATCGTTTAGTATCGCTTTAGCATTTGCCTCTTCGCTTGAAGCATACGTATCCCCGTTGCTCATGAAAGAAGTTGTCGAACTAATACAAAAATAATTATTATTTAATAATCATTTTATTTATCAGTTTATAATCATTTTATTTTGACACGTTCCTTTCTTTTGCTATAATGAGAATGAGTAACGAGGGAGGGAATGTAAAATGGAAAGTCGGCTTGAACGAATAAAAAAACAATTGCATGCAGCAAGTTATAAATTAACGCCGCAACGGGAAGCGACAGTACGTGTGTTGCTTGAACATGAAGAAGATCATTTAAGTGCGGAAGATGTCTACCTCCTCGTGAAAGAAAAAGCACCTGAAATCGGTTTAGCCACAGTATATCGCACGTTGGAGTTATTAACAGAATTAAAAATTGTCGATAAAATTAACTTCGGGGATGGCGTTTCCCGCTATGATCTTCGCAAGGAAGGTGCGGCGCATTTTCATCATCATTTAGTGTGTATTGAATGTGGAGCGGTCGATGAAATTCAAGAAGATTTATTAGAAGATGTTGAAGCGATTGTAGAACGGGATTGGAATTTTAAAATTAAAGATCATCGCTTAACGTTTCATGGCATTTGTCATCGTTGTCAAGATAAACATGAACAACAGTAAACCTTTTCGTCTATGAAAAGGTTTTTTTATTTGTGTATAAAATGCAGTCAAACGGGCATATCCTCTTACTATATGACAGTTGCCGGAGGTGTGCCATGAAAAGAATTGTGGACGTATTAAAAGTATTTCTTTTGTTTACGGGATGTACGATTTTATTTTATTATAGTATTGTATGGATGAGTGAAGAATACAACTATTACCGTCGCTACGATGAGCCGATGGGATCAGCTGTGAAAGTGTCAACGACGGAGCAACAAGAAACATATTGGCTCGATCGACTACTGTTTTTCTATCAAAACGGGGAGTAGAGTGGGTGTGGAAGATCAAGTAAAAGATTTTATTCACTATTTAATTGTAGAACGAAATTTAGCTCATAACACGATTGTGTCATATGAGCGCGACTTAAAAAAATATGTTCAATATTTGCAAAAAGTCGAACAACTGTGTAGTTGGAACGATGTAACCCGTTTTCATATTATGCAATTTTTAAAGTTTTTGAAAGAAAAAGGAAGCTCACCAAAAACGATTGCGCGCCATCTCGCGTCTGTTCGGTCGTTTCATCAATTTTTATTACGTGAAAAAACAGTCGATCAAGATCCGACTGTTCATATTGAAACACCGCAACTGCCGCGGAAATTACCAAACGTGTTGTCGATGGCAGAAGTCGAGGCATTATTAGAAGCGCCAAAGGAAAATACACCGTTTAGCATTCGCGATAAGGCGATGTTAGAATTGTTATATGCGACAGGTATTCGTGTCAGCGAGCTCATTCAATTAAACGTATCTGATGTTCATTTAACAATGGGATTCATTCGTTGTTATGGAAAAGGGCGGAAAGAGCGAATTGTGCCGATCGGAAAAATGGCGACTGATGCGTTAAAGCGGTATATAGAGCAAGGACGGTCAGAGCTGTTACGAAGAAAAAAAGGAACGACAGAAGCGTTGTTTTTAAACCATCACGGTGAACGGTTAACAAGACAAGGATGCTGGAAAATTTTAAAACGACTCGCTCAAGAAGCGAACATTCAAAAACAATTAACTCCGCATACGTTGCGCCATTCATTTGCGACGCATTTATTAGAAAACGGAGCAGATTTACGGGCCGTGCAAGAAATGCTCGGACATGCTGATATTTCGACGACGCAAATTTATACGCATGTAACGAAAACGAGATTAAAAGATGTGTACAAGCAGTTTCACCCGCGAGCATAACTGTGACGATGATTTGTCACAGTTTTTTATTGCAATTCATTATGAAAACGTTTTATAATTTAGTTGTCAGACTTCTGACAAATTCGAACAACGCGTGATTTTGTTTTGTAGTGGGTACGCTATGAGGAAAATGAAGCGATTGGGGAGGTAAAGTAGTGAAGCCTACATATAAACGTGTATTTTTAATTGTGATGGACTCTGTTGGAATTGGTGAAGCGCCAGATGCCGAAAAATATAACGATAAAGGCGCAGATACGCTTGGGCATATTGCTGAACATCGCGGTGGCTTGTACATGCCGAACATGGCGAAGCTAGGGTTAAGCAACATTCGTGAAATTAAAGGTGTTCCAAAAGCTGATCAGCCGCTTGCTTATTATACGAAAATGCAAGAGGCGTCCGCTGGGAAAGATACGATGACGGGACATTGGGAGTTAATGGGTCTTCGCATTGATACGCCGTTTCAAGTATTTCCTGACGGATTTCCAAAAGAGCTGATTGATGAATTAGAAAAACGAACAGGAAGAAAAGTGATCGGGAATAAACCAGCAAGCGGCACAGCCATTATTGATGAACTTGGCCCAGAGCATATGGAAACAGGCGCACTTATTGTGTATACATCAGCCGATTCCGTTTTACAAATTGCTGCGCATGAGGAAGTAATCCCATTAGAAGAACTATATCGCATTTGTAAAATTGCTCGTGAGCTAACGCTTGATGAAAAATATATGGTTGGTCGCGTTATCGCTCGGCCATTCATCGGTACACCGGGCAACTTCCAACGGACAGCGAACCGTCATGACTACGCTCTAAAACCGTTTGGACGTACGGTAATGAACGAGTTGCAAGATGCGGGCTATGACGTCATTGCAATCGGAAAAATTGCTGACATTTACGATAACGAAGGTGTAACAAAAACGTTGCGCACAAAGTCAAATATGGACGGCATGGACAAACTAATCGATACGTTGCAAATGGACTTTACAGGGTTAAGTTTCGTAAACCTTGTTGATTTTGACGCATTATACGGACATCGTCGCGATCCAAAAGGATATGGGGATGCGTTAGAACAGTTTGATGCCCGTTTGCCAGAAGTATTTGATCGTCTAAAAGATGACGATTTATTAATTATTACAGCCGATCACGGAAATGACCCTGTTCATCACGGAACAGATCATACGCGCGAATTTGTTCCGCTTCTCGTTTATAGTCCAAGCATGAATGGAGGTAAACAACTTCCATTGCGTGAAACGTTCGCAGACGTCGGGGCGACGATTGCGGAAAACTTCGGTGTGACGATGCCAAAATACGGAACAAGCTTTTTACATAACTTAAAATAAGGAGAGTGACGAAATGAATCGAGCAGCCATTGAACAAGCGGCACAATTTTTAAAAGAAAAGTTTCCAACACCACCACAAATCGGTCTTATTCTCGGTTCCGGTTTAGGTGTGTTGGCGGATGAAATCGAGCAAGCAATTAAAATTCCGTATAGTGACATTCCAAATTTCCCTGTATCGACAGTTGAAGGGCATGCGGGTCAGCTTGTATACGGCCAGTTAGAAGGGGCGACAGTAGTCGTCATGCAAGGGCGGTTTCATTATTACGAAGGATACAGCTTCGATAAAGTAACGTTCCCTGTGCGCGTGATGAAAGCTCTCGGTGTCGAGCAGTTAATTGTCACAAATGCGGCAGGCGGTGTGAATGAATCGTTTGAACCAGGAGATTTAATGATTATTTCAGACCATATTAATAACATGGGTGGCAACCCGCTTATCGGTCCGAACGATCCGATGCTTGGTGTGCGCTTCCCAGATATGACGGAAGCATATAGTAAACGACTTCGTCAACTCGCGAAAGATGTTGCCAACGAAATTGGTTTACGTGTGCGCGAAGGCGTGTATGTTGCTAATACCGGTCCTGCGTACGAAACGCCGGCAGAAATTCGTATGATTCGCGTGATGGGCGGCGATGCAGTCGGCATGTCTACCGTACCTGAAGTGATCACTGCCCGCCATGCCGGAATGGAAGTGCTCGGTATTTCGTGCATTTCGAATATGGCTGCAGGCATTTTAGATCAGCCGCTGACACATCATGAAGTGATCGAAACGACAGAAAAAGTAAAAGCGGACTTTTTACGATTTGTGAAAGCGATCGTACGCAACATGGCGAAAAAATAAGCGAGAAGGTGTACGACGATGAGAATGGTCGATTTAATTGAGAAAAAACGAGATGGCCACGCGTTAACGAAAGAGGAAATTCATTTTATTATTGAAGGTTATACAAGAGGCGACATTCCAGACTATCAAATGAGCGCATTGGCGATGGCGATTTTCTTCCGCGGCATGAACGAAGAAGAAACAGCTGAATTAACGATGGCGATGGTGCATTCGGGCGATACGATTGATCTTTCAAAAATCGAAGGTGTTAAAGTCGATAAACATTCAACAGGTGGGGTAGGTGATACGACGACTCTCGTTTTAGGTCCACTTGTTGCTTCCGTTGGCGTTCCGGTTGCGAAAATGTCAGGGCGCGGGCTTGGTCATACCGGTGGAACGATTGATAAGTTAGAATCTGTGCCAGGATTTCACGTTGAAATTAGCAACGACGAATTTATTAAACTTGTAAACAAAAATAAAATTGCCGTTGTCGGTCAGTCTGGAAACTTAACGCCAGCTGATAAAAAATTGTATGCGCTTCGCGATGTGACGGCAACAGTCAATAGCATTCCGTTAATTGCCTCATCGATTATGAGCAAAAAAATTGCCGCAGGGGCAGATGCGATCGTACTTGACGTAAAAACAGGTGCGGGTGCATTTATGAAAGATTTAAACGATGCCAAAGCATTAGCGAAAGCGATGGTCGATATCGGAAACCGTGTTGGACGGAAAACGATGGCGATTATTTCCGATATGAGTCAACCGCTTGGTTATGCCATTGGAAACGCACTTGAAGTCAAAGAAGCGATCGATACGTTAAAAGGCGAAGGTCCAGAAGACTTACAAGAGCTTTGCTTAGTGCTAGGAAGTCATATGGTATATTTAGCTGAAAAAGCATCTTCGCTCGAAGAAGCCCGTCATATGTTAGAGAAAGCCATGAAAGACGGCTCTGCGCTTGAGACGTTTAAAACGTTTTTAGCTGCGCAAGGTGGCGATGCATCTGTTGTCGATGATCCAAGCAAATTGCCACAAGCGAAATATGTCATTGAACTTGAAGCGAAAGAAGATGGATACGTATCAGAAATTGTCGCGGATGCGGTCGGAACAGCAGCGATGTGGCTCGGGGCAGGGCGTGCGACGAAAGAATCGACAATTGATTTAGCCGTCGGTTTAGTGCTTCGTAAAAAAGTTGGCGATGCGGTGAAAAAAGGCGAATCGCTTGTCGCCATTTACAGCAACCGCGAACAAATTGATGATGTAAAACAAAAACTATATGAAAACATTCGTATTTCAGCAACGCCAGTTCAGGCGCCAACATTAATTTACGATAAAATTTCGTAACCTGAAGGATTCGTTCCTTCAGGTTTTTTATGTATATAAAAAATAAAAAATGGAAAAGATGGCAAGTATAAAGAAATGGAGGGTTGGAGATGAAGCGATTTTTTTATGTGCTTGCCATTGCGTTATTATTTATTCCGATCGTATCCGCGCATGCGGAACAACCGAAAGTCGAATTGGCAACCGAGGTGCGATCAGCCATTTTGATCGAGCGGGATACAGGGGCTATTTTGTATGAAAAAAATGCCCATGAGCCGCTTCCACCAGCGAGCATGACAAAAATTATGACGATGCTTCTCATTATGGAAGCAATTGATCAAGGAAAGTTAAAGCTAGATGAACGAGTGCGAGCTAGTGAATATGCCGCATCGATGGGTGGATCGCAAATTTTTCTTGAACCTGGTGAAGAAATGACGGTTGACGATTTATTAAAAGGTGTTGCGATCGGATCAGGCAATGACGCAGCGGTTGCGTTAGCAGAACGAATTGCTGGTTCAGAAGAAGCGTTCGTCCATATGATGAACGAAAAAGCGAAGCAACTAGGTATAAAACATACAACATTTGAAAACACGACAGGTTTGCCGGCAAAAAATCATTATAGCACCGCGTACGATATGGCGATGATGGCGAAAGAGCTATTAAAATACGATTTAATTACAAAATATACAGGCACATATGAAGACTATTTACGAGAACATACAGATAAAAAGTTTTGGCTCGTGAATACAAATCGACTTGTGAAATTTTATCCAGGTGTCGATGGTTTAAAAACGGGTTACACGAGCGAAGCGAAATATTGTTTAACAGCCACAGCGAAAAAAGGCAATATGCGTGTCATTGCCGTCGTTTTTGGAGCACCAACGCCAAAAGCACGAAATGCGCAAATTACAAAAATGTTAGATTACGCATTTAGCCATTATGAAACGAAGCCGCTTTATAAAAAAGGCGAGACGATTGCGATGCTCCCTGTCAGCAAAGGAAAGAAAAAGGCGGTCGCTGCCGTGACATCTGAACCGATTTCTGTCCTATTGCAAAAAGGGGAAAAATCTGAAGCGGTCAAAACAACATGGAAATTAAATAAAAAAGTGAAAGCGCCAGTGAAAAAAGGAGATGTGCTTGGCATGCTCGTTGTGAAAAAAGACGGAGCAGTTATCGCCAAAAGTCCTCTAGTGGCGAAAGAACAAGTGGAAGAAGCAAACATGTGGGAATTTTTTAAACGCATGTTTAGTTCCTTCTCACGCACATCTTGACGAAACGAGACGAATGGCGACTAGTTTTGTCGGGAAGAAGGATTGAAGCATAAACAAATCGAATTCTTCCTTAACCTAAACGGATAAGGAGGAAACGATGGTGAGTTTATCCATTCAATTAGAAGTAAAACAACACGTATTGCTTATTCGACTAGCTGGCGAGTTAGATCATCATACAGCGGAACAGTTGCGAGCCGCTGTAACTGATGTGTTAGAGCGTGAGCGAATAAAAGCAATCGTTTTAAATTTAAACGAGTTAACATTTATGGATAGTTCAGGGTTAGGTGTTATTTTAGGGAGATATAAGCAAATACAGCGCATGGGTGGAGAGATGGTCGTCTGCTCTGTTTCTCCATCAATTAAGCGTTTGTTTGATATGTCAGGGCTGTTTAAAATTATTCGTCTAGAAGTGAACGAACAGTATGCATTACAAACGTTGGGGGTGGCGTAAATGAGAAATGAAATGCATCTTCAGTTTTCCGCCCTCAGCCAAAACGAATCGTTTGCTCGTGTGACGGTTGCTGCGTTTGTTGCGCAACTCGATCCGACGCTTGACGAGTTAACGGAAATTAAAACGGTCGTATCTGAAGCGGTGACAAATGCGATTATTCATGGCTACGAAAATGATCCAAGCGGCGTCGTATATATTTCTGTGATTATTGAAGGACATACCGTCCATTTAACGATTCGCGATCACGGGAAAGGAATTGAAAACGTCGAAGAAGCGCGGCAGCCGTTATTTACGACAAAGCCAGAGCTTGAGCGTTCTGGTATGGGATTTACGATTATGGAAAACTTTATGGATGAAGTAAATATTTATTCGAAAGTTAACGAAGGAACGACTGTGGAGTTGATTAAGCATTTAACGAAAAGCAAAGCGCTATGCAATTAAGGGAGACGTGCCTATGGATGTCGAGGTACAAGCTGTCAAAGATCATGAGATCAAAGAGCTTATTCGGAGGAGTCAACAAGGGGACCAACAGGCGCGCGATGAGATTATTGAAAAAAATATGCGGCTTGTCTGGTCGGTTGTGCAACGGTTTTTAAACCGCGGATATGAGCCAGAAGATTTGTTTCAAATTGGCTGTATCGGTTTAATGAAATCGGTCGATAAATTTGATTTATCGTATGACGTCAAGTTTTCAACATACGCAGTGCCGATGATTCTTGGAGAAATTCAACGTTTTATTCGCGATGACGGGTCGGTAAAAGTGAGCCGTTCATTAAAAGAAATTGGCAATAAAATTAGAAAAGCAAAAGACGAATTATCAAAGCGGAATGGACGCGTCCCGACAGTGAATGAAATTGCACAGTTTTTGCATATTTCACCAGAGGACGTCGTATTAGCGCAAGAAGCCATTCGTTCGCCAGCATCGATTCATGAAACGGTGTATGAAAACGACGGGGATCCGATTACGTTGCTCGATCAAATTGCAGATGAGCAAGACGTTTGGTTTGACAAAATTGCGTTAAAAAAAGCGATGGAAGAGCTTGACGAACGTGAGCGGCTTATCGTTTACTTGCGTTATTATAAAGATCAAACCCAATCAGAAGTGGCAGCTAGATTAGGCATCTCTCAAGTGCAAGTGTCTCGTTTGGAGAAAAAAATATTACAACAAATGAAAGCCCGAATGGATGAATAAGTCCGTTCGGGTTTTTTATGCATATGGATGCGAGTCATATCTCATACTATAGATACAATGATGGAAGCAAGGTGTCGATCATGAAAGAAACCATTTTTTTTAAAATGCGTCATCGTATTCAAGTGAAGCCGAATGCAACGATTCGGGTAGGGGATGTGGCACAAGTTGTCGCAACAAAACGAATCGATGATGTTGTACAAACTCCTATTTATACGGTGCAGAAAAAAGATCGCAACATTGTCATTATTGATGTGATGCATGTGATGAAAGCGTTAATGAACGTTGTTCCTCAAGACGATATTCAATCACTTGGACCGTCGCAAACGATCGTTGAAGTCGTTTATGAGGAAAAGCGATGGGGGTATTTGTACGTCCCAATCGTATGGCTTCTTCTATTCATTGGCTCCGGTCTTGCGATTATGAACTTTCACGAAGATGTGAGCATGCAGCAAGTACAACAACGGCTGTATCGGGTAATTACAGGGAAAGAAGTAGAAAAACCGTTATGGTTTCAAATTCCGTATTCACTCGGGCTTGGACTTGGTATGATTTTATTTTTTAATCACTTTTTTAAAAAGCGAATTAACGAAGAACCGAGCCCACTTGAAGTTGAGATGTTTCAATACCAACAATCGCTCGATCAATATGTCATTATGCATGAAAATAAAGAGACGATGAGGCGAATGGATGATGATTCGTGAGTTTGTTGTAGCGTTTGTCGGATTGGCAGGAGGGCTAGCTGTCGGTTCTGGTTTTGTCGCGTTTTTAACTGTTCTTGGCGTCATCCCACGCTTAACGCAATTAACTAAAACGATGAAATGGATTGCGACGTATGAACGGGGTGTTGTACTTGGTGCGGTTGTAAGCAGCTGGATGAGCTTGCGAGAACCCCTTTTTTCTTGTCCACCTATTTTAGCAAGTGTCATCGGATTATTTAGCGGCGTATTTGTCGGCATGCTTGCCGCGGCCTTAACAGAAGTATTAAACGTGTTCCCAATTTTAGCCAAGCGGCTCGGCATTGATGGACAAATTGTCATTTTATTAATGGCGATGGTATTTGGCAAAGTAGTAGGTTCTCTTTTTCATTGGATATATTTTGTCGATCGATAGGAGGAAGTATATGTTCAAAGCTTTTTTAGCAGGTGGATTGATTGCGGTAGTGGGACAAGTATTCCGTGATATGTACAGTCTATGGTTCCATATGAATGAAGGAGAAGCGGTGCGATGGATGAATGGAACGCTCATGGTATGTGCTGCGATATTAACGCCGACCCGATTTTATCGGAAGTTGACGCAATTTGCAGGAGCAGGAATGATTGTGCCGATGATGAGTTTAGCAAATGTATGGAGCGCCACCGCATTGGAGCATCGAAACGAAGGGGCGGCAGAACATATGCTTTCTGTTGGTGGAAGCATCATTGTTACATTAGTGGTGGCGTCTTATGTTGCGGCACTATTTTTATAAAGGGGGACGAAGATGAGGAAAATAGGGGAACAAACGATGGTGTTTGACAATGACATTTATATCGAATCGGTCGGCACGGTCGTTGGACCGAAAGAGCGTCAAGGTCCACTCGGTTCATCGTTTGATCGCGCATACGACGATTTATATTGCCATGAACAAAGTTGGGAGTTAGCGGAACGGCGACTTATGAAAGAAGCAATTACGATTTGTTTGACAAAAGGACAAGTATTAACTCAAGATGTGGATTTATTTATTGCGGGAGATTTACTTAATCAAACAGTTACTGCAAATTATGTTGCAAGTGAACTAGACATCCCGTTTTTAGGCGTATTTAGCGCTTGTTCAACGATTACGGAAGCGATGCTCGTTGCTGCAACGTTTATTGATGGTGCGTTTGCTCGCCGCGTGTTAGTTGCGACGAGCAGCCATTATGGAGCAGCTGAGCGCCAATTTCGTTTTCCGACGACGATCGGTGTTCAAAAAGGGGAGAGTGCATCGTGGACTGTCACTGGCGGAGCAGCTGCGCTATTAAGCACGATGCGTTCACCGTTTCGCATTCGTGCAGCAACGATTGGTCGGGTCATTGATAGCGGTGTAACCGACCCGCTTGATATGGGGCGGGCCATGGCGCCGGCTGCATTTGCAACGATTAGCCAACATCTTCAGGACTGTCGGCTTTCACCGAACGCATACGACGTCATTATTACGGGAGATTTAGGAAAAGTAGGGAGCAGCGAACTAAAGTCGTTGTGTCATGATGCAAACATGAACATTAGCGAGCGATATGATGATTGTGGTGTGCTCATTTATGATGCAGAACAACAAGCGTTTGCTGGTGGAAGCGGCTGCGCATGTTGTGCAGTTGTCACATATAGCTATTTTCTTGAGCGAATGAAAGAGAAAAAAATAAACACGATGCTTGTTGTAGCAACGGGGGCGTTATTTAATGCGACAATGGTCAAACAAAGCCAAACGATTCCTGCAATTGCTCATGCGATTGCGATTGAAGCGGTGATGTAAACATGGACACGTACGTATACGCATTTGTTATCGGTGGCGTGTTATCGCTTATCGGGCAATTATTGCTTATGAAATGGTCATTTATTCGTATGATGACGATATTTGTACTCGTCGGCATGATCGTGGAGACAAGTGGATTGTACGAGCGTTTTCAATCATTATCGCATGCAGGGATCGAAACAACGCTTGTTCATGTTGGTGCTTCTTGCATACAAGCGATAAAAACGGGGGACTTTACAAATGTCGTCTTTTTTGTTTCATTTCCGATATTTGTTGCATGGATGACCGCTATTGTTTGTAAGCCGAGAGGAAGGATTGGATGAAAAAAAGAAAAGTCATTTTAGTGACAGATGGAGACCATCATGTGCAACGTGCGCTTGAGTCGTTAGCGAAACAACTTGGCGGTCGCTGTATTAGCCAATCGCAAGGCAATCCATCACGCTTAACAGGCAAGCAGCTTGTCGATCTCATTTTGCAAACACCGTATGACCCTGTTTTCGTCATGTTTGACGATAGCGGGATTATCGGTGAAGGTGCGGGCGAACAAGCGCTTCGAGATGTTGCGACACACGAACAAATTGATGTGCTAGGAGCCATTGCGGTTGCGTCTAATACGAACAACCAAGAGTGGACAAAAGTAAATATTTGCATCGATTATGATGGGAATTTCACAACGTACGGTGTCGATAAAGAAGGTATTCGCGAGTGGGAATTCGGTCGGATCAATGGCGATACCGTCTATTGTTTAGATGATTTGCCGATTCCTATCATCGTTGGAATCGGTGACATCGGAAAAATGAGGCGTCGTGACGATATTCGCAACGGTTGTCCGATTACGCGAAAAGCCATTGAATATATTCTTGAAAGGAGCGGACGCGATGAAAACAGAAAATCGCACACCGATTTCTTCGAAGTTGAGTGAAAACGAACAGTTTTTTAAAGACGCCATAGGAGTTGGAACGAGCTTCGATTTAGGTGTTCGCAAGCTACACATTTTAAAAACAGACGTTCATTTATATTATTGTAATGGGCTTTGTGATACAAAATATATTATCGAATTGCTTGAAATGCTCGTACAAATAAACGATCGCGAGCGACAATCGGCTAAGTTACTTGAAATTATCGAAAATCGCATTGTCCACCAACAAGTGAATCCTGTAAAAAGTCTAGATGAAGCGGTTGACTTTTTGTTAACCGGGCTTATTTTACTATTTATTGACGGTGAAACGCAAGCGTTTGCTGTCGATGTGCGGAGCTATCCAGGACGTCTACCGGAAGAACCGGATACAGAAAAGGTTGTGCGTGGGGCACGTGACGGATATGTTGAAAATATTATCATCAATACAGCACTCACTCGCCGACGCATTCGTGATGAGCGGCTTCGCTTTGAGATGATGCAAGTGGGTGAGCGTTCAAAAACGGACATTTGTATCGCCTATATTCAAGATGTGGCTGATCCAGGGCTTGTTGAATTAATAAAAAAAGAATTAAGTGAAATTAAAATTGATGGGTTAACGATGGCCGATAAAACGATCGAAGAATTTTTAGTGAAACAAGGATACAATCCGTATCCGCTTGTTCGTTATACGGAGCGTCCCGATGTCGCTGCTACGCATTTATTAGAAGGGCATGTCATCATCATGGTTGACACGTCACCAAGTGTCATTATTACGCCAACAACGTATTTTCATCACGTTCAACATGCGGAAGAATATCGGCAATCTTCGGCGGTAGGAACGTTCGTGCGATGGGTGCGGTTTTTAGGCATTTTAGCTTCGCTTTTTTTACTGCCACTTTGGTTTGTGTTCGTTCTTGATCCGACGTTATTGCCAGAAAAATTAGCGTTCATCGGTCCAAACAAAAAAACAAACATTCCTATTTTTGCGCAGCTCCTTATAGCAGATATCGGTATTGAGTTTTTACGCATGGCGTCCATTCATACTCCAACACCATTGTCAACTGCGATGGGCCTCATTGCAGCAGCATTAATTGGACAAATCGCCATTGATGTCGGATTGTTTGTGCCAGAAGTCATTTTATACGTGTCTGTTGCTGCGATCGGTTCCTTTGCTACGCCGAGCTATGAATTGGGCATGGCCAATAAAATTTCCCGTCTTTTATTGTTAATTGTCATTGCGTTGTTTGGTGTACCTGGGTTTATGATTGGTGTTACAGTGTTTTTACTTTTCCTGGCTAACATTCGCTCATTAAATACCCCATATTTATGGCCGTTTATTCCATTTGATCCCGAGGCATTTATGCAAATTATCGTTCGGCGATCTGTGGCTGGTTCATCGGTTCGCCCGAGCATCGTACATCCACAAAATAAGCAAAAGCAGCCAACATAAAAAGGTTGAAACGTACCAAAATTTATGGTACGTTTTCTTTAATTATTTCGGAATCATCAGGGGGACTGTGTAATTATGCATGGAACGATGCGAATTAACGACCGTGGGCATTTAGAAATCGGAGGCGTTGATACGATTGAACTTGCTCGTACATATGGAACACCGCTTTATATTTATGATGTTGCTCTTATTCGGGAGCGCGCGCGAGCGTTCAAACGAATGTTTGAGCAACATGGCGTACGTGCGCAAGTCGCGTATGCAAGCAAAGCTTTCTCGACGATGGCAATCGTACAATTAATGGAACAAGAAGGTTTGTCGCTCGATGTCGTTTCTGGCGGGGAGTTGTATACCGCATTAACCGCTCGTTTCCCGGTAGAACGCATTCATTTTCACGGCAACAATAAAAGTAAAGAAGAATTGAAAATGGCAATTGAAGCAAAAATCGGTTGCGTCGTTGTCGATAATTTTTATGAGCTAGAGCTACTGCAACAGCTTTGTCGCATGCATGAATATACGATGCCTATTTTATTACGTGTGACACCAGGTATTGAAGCGCATACGCACGACTATATTTTAACAGGTCAAGAAGATTCGAAGTTCGGGTTTGACTTGCATAACGGACAAGCGGATGAAGCGTTGCAACGTGCTCTCGCTTCCTCACATGTCCATGTACTCGGTATTCATTGTCATATTGGCTCGCAAATTTTTGATGCGACAGGTTTTGTGCTGGCAGCGAAAAAGCTATTTGAAAAACTTGCTACATGGCGTGATATGTATGATTTTACTGCGCAAGTTGTCAATCTTGGTGGCGGTTTTGGTATTCGTTATACGAAAGAAGATGATCCACTCGCACCAGAACAGTATGTAGAACAAATTATTGAAGAAGTGAAGCGAAACGTCGCCTTATTTCACTTGTCATTTCCAGAAATTTGGATTGAGCCAGGTCGCTCGCTTGTCGGGGATGCAGGGACAACGATTTATACAGTTGGTTCCCGTAAAGAGGTGCCAAACGTTCGGCAGTATATCGCGGTAGACGGGGGAATGAGTGACAACATTCGTCCGGCGCTTTATGAAGCCAAATATGAAGCAGTGCTTGCCAACCGCATGCTTGATCGTTGTGAAGAAGTGGTAGCGATCGCAGGCAAATGTTGTGAATCCGGGGATATGCTCATTTGGGATTTACCACTTCCAAAAGCGGAACCGGGCGATTACTTAGCTGTGTTTTGCACAGGTGCTTACGGCTATGCAATGGCGAACAACTATAATCGCATCCCGCGGCCAGCAGTTGTATTTGTTGAAGATGGTGAGGCCACGCTTGTTGTAAAACGTGAAACGTATGAAGATTTAATTCGGCTAGATTTGCCGTTAAGACCGAGAGTGAAAAAATAACCGAGGTTGTCACCTCGGTTATTTTTATGATCCAAACGCTCCGCGAAGGGCGTTCCATATTTCGCGTAAAATGTCAACGATGCGTTGAATAAACGTTCGACCTTCTTCTGTTTGTAAAAAGGCCGATAGCTTGTCTTTCGCTTGGGCAAGCTGCTCGTTCACTTGATTCCAATCAATGTTGACGTTTTTCATTTTATTCAATAAAGAAAGCAAGCTATTGATTTCGTCTTCTGTCAACGTAATGCCAAGCTCTTGGGCGACGCGCTCAATAAGCGCGCGCATATCTGCATCTGTTTGCGGTGGATTTTTCGCTATTTCTTCTTTAATTTTCGCCAGCAGTGCGACCGCTTTGTCATTTCCGATTGATTCGCCAAGTTGTGCCGTTTTTACCATTTCCTCATTTGCTACTTTTTTCACTTCATCAGGAATGACTTCATTCGATGAAAGCTCGTACGCTTTCATTAACCCTGTTAGTGCGGCAGTTCCTGATACAGGAAACGGTGCAGTAATGTAAATGACCGCATCTTTGACTCCTGCCGTAATTAGGGCGTTCATATACATTTCTTTTGTTACCCAGTTAATGTTGTTTGTTTCGACTTGCAACCCCGAACCAGGTGCACCAATTGTAATTTTTGATGACGAAATCGCTTTTGTTCCAATTTGTCCTTTCGGAATAATGCCGCCGAGATATTTATGCTCTTCTTCATTTGTAACCGTAATGATTTCAGCGTTGTCTGGCGCATTCATTTCTTTTAATATTTGTTGTTTTTGCTGTTCTGTTAAATTTTCGCCGAGCGTAATAATGACGTCCCCTTCAATCGCATCTGCTAAACTAACCGATGGGATCATAAACAGCAATAAAATAAATATCGTAAACCACTTCTTCATTTCATAACCTCCTTCAACATCTTCCATACTATTGTACAAACATTTGCGTGAACATAGAAGAGAAATATAGTAAAATGAAGTTACGTTTGTTTTTACGATAGAAAGGTGGAAAAGTTTCATGAAGAAAAAAGGATACATTTTAATGGAGAACGGTGGAAAGGTGGAGTTTGAACTATTCCCGAATGAAGCGCCAACAACGGTTGCGAATTTTGAAAAACTAGCGAATGAAGGATTTTATAACGGGTTGACGTTTCATCGTGTCATTAAGCGATTTGTAAGTCAAGGTGGCTGTCCGATTGGAAACGGAACAGGCGATGCAGGTTATACGATTCCGTGTGAAACAGATAACAATCCGCATAAACATATCGAAGGTGCGATATCGATGGCGCATCGCGGACGTGATACAGGAAGTTGCCAGTTTTTCATTTGCCATGAGCCGCAGCCGCATTTAGATGGTGTGCATACCGTATTCGGTCAAGTCACCGCTGGAATGGATGTTGTAAAGGCGATGAAAAATGGTGATGTCATGAAAGAAGTAAAGGTGTGGGACGAACAATAAAAGGGACGATGAAGCGATGAAAAAAAACTGGGTATTATTTTTCATCCTTTTACTCGTTAGTTTCGTTTGGGGAGCAATGTATTGGCTGTTTATTGCAAAGTAATAGACATTTCGTTTTATTGTGCTATAATGAATAAAAATGGAATAAACGCATCCTTCGGGGCAGGGTGAAATTCCCGACCGGCGGTAATGAAACGTATGTTTCTCAGCCCGCGAGCCGTTAAGGCATGATCCGGTGCGATTCCGGAGCCGACAGTATAGTCTGGATGGGAGAAGGATTGCCGAAAACTCACGCCACTTATTAGAAAAATAAGTCTGGCGATGAGTTATTTTTGCTATGCAAAAAAGGCGATCTTCACATACATCTTGCCCTAGGACATCGTTCCTAGGGTTTTTATCTTTTATAAAGAAAGAAAGGTGGTGCGAGATGGACGAACAATATATGCGTTTCGCATTACAGTTAGCTGAATCAGCACGTGGACAAACATCGCCCAATCCGCTCGTTGGCGCAGTTGTTGTGAAAAATGGTGAAATTGTCGGCTTTGGGGCGCACTTAAAAGCAGGAGAGCCACATGCAGAAGTCCATGCGTTGCGCATGGCAGGCGAGAAAGCGGAAGGAGCAACCGTTTATGTGACGCTTGAACCGTGCAGTCATTATGGAAGGACGCCTCCTTGTGCCGATTTGTTAATTGAAAAAAAGGTGAAACGTGTCGTTGTGGCGACGACGGACCCGAATCCACTCGTTGCAGGAAAAGGCGTTGAAAAATTAAGGCGAGCAGGAATTGATGTTACCGTCGGAGTGTTGAAAGAAGAGGCGGATGCGTTAAACGAAATGTTTTTTCATTATATTTCAACGAAAACGCCGTATGTGACGTTAAAGTATGCAATGAGCTTAGATGGGAAAATTGCAACAAAAACGGGCGAAAGCAAATGGATTACGTCGGAAGATGCGCGGCGTGACGTGCATCGCGAGCGACGTATGCACGATGCGATCGTTGTCGGCGTTGGCACGATTTTGGCGGATGATCCGAGTTTAACTGTTCGTTTCGGTCATGAAGGGAAGCAACCGATTCGTATTGTGCTTGATACGCATTTGCGCACACCGCTTCATGCGAATGTTGTCACAGATCAGATGGCGCCAACATGGATCGTCGTCGGCCATCACGTCACAGAAGAACAAATGAAGCCATATGAACGTGCAGGTGTACAAATGATTCGCATGAATGAGAATAAAATTGATATACCATCTTTTTTACGTGAACTTGGTAAGCGTAACATCATGTCCATCTTTGTTGAAGGTGGAGCCCATGTGCACGGCAGCTTTTTATCTTCGCGTTCCGTTCAACAAGTGCTAGCATATATGGCACCGATGCTAATCGGTGGGAATGAAGCACCTTCAGCAATCGGCGGAGAAGGTTTTGGACGAATGATTGATGCGCTTCGCTTGCAAGTGAAACATGTTCAAATGATCGGACCAGATATAAAAATCGTTGCTAAAGGATGATCGCCATGTTTACAGGAATTATTGAAGAAATCGGCACGATTCAACAAATGAAACAAACAGGGGAAGCGATCGTCTTTACGATCGGGGCACAAAAAGTGTTACAAGACGTACAGCTCGGTGACAGCATTGCGGTAAATGGCGTTTGTTTAACAGTGACGTCATTTACAGATCGCTTTTTTACTGTCGATGTCATGCCTGAGACGGTGCGGGCAACATCGCTTCGCACGCTTACAGTAGGAGCGAAAGTAAATTTAGAACGAGCGATGGCAGCAAACGGTCGTTTTGGTGGGCACTTCGTTTCGGGGCATGTCGATGGTGTCGGACGCATCGTTCGTAAACAGCCTGTCGCAAACGCTGTTTATTATGACATTGAAGTGCCAAGTCATTTGCGTAAATATATGATTTTAAAAGGTTCTGTTGCTGTCGATGGCACAAGCTTGACGATTTTCGGTTTAACCGACCGAACGTTTACGATTTCGCTCATTCCGCATACGCGTGAAGCGACGATTTTAGGGGCAAAAAAAGTTGGTGATGTTGTCAATATTGAATGTGACATCATTGGGAAATATGTTGAACAGTTTGTCAGCGGTAAACGTGAAGGATTGACGATGCAATTTTTGCAAGAGCACGGATATAAGGAGTGAGCGCGATGTTTCATACCATTGAAGAAGCCATTTACGATTTAATGCAAGGAAAAATTATTATCGTTTGCGATGACGAAGACCGTGAAAACGAAGGCGATTTTGTAGCGCTTGCCGAAAAGGCGACACCGGAAGTCATTAATTTTATGATTACGCATGGCCGCGGCCTCGTGTGTGTGCCGATTACAGAAGAACTAGCCGATCGGCTTGATTTAACGCCAATGGTCAACCATAATACAGATGCGCACGGGACCGCTTTTACCGTCAGTATTGACCATAAAGCGACAACGACAGGCATTAGCGCATTTGAGCGCTCGTTGACGATTCAAGAAATGCTCAATCCAGAAGCAAAAGCAAGCGATTTTAAACGACCAGGTCATATTTTTCCGCTTGTCGCGAAAAAAGGTGGGGTATTACGCCGCGCTGGACATACGGAAGCAGCTGTCGATTTAGCACGTCTTTGTGGGGCGAAACCGGCAGGCGTCATTTGCGAAATTATAAAAGATGATGGAACGATGGCGCGCGTACCTGATTTGAAACAAATCGCCGAAAAATTTGATATGAAAATGATTACGATTAAAGATTTAATCGCCTATCGCAACCGGAAAGAAAAGCTCGTCAAACGCGAAGTCGAAATTACGCTACCAACCGATTTTGGCGAATTTAAAGTCATTGGATATTCAAATACGTTAGACGGAAAAGAACATATCGCCATCGTCAAAGGAGAAATCATCCCAGATGAACCTGTGCTCGTGCGCGTTCATTCTGAATGTTTAACAGGTGACGTATTCGGCTCGCATCGTTGCGATTGTGGCCCACAACTTCATGCCGCATTAGCGCAAATCGAAGAAGAAGGTCGCGGGGTATTGTTATATATGCGCCAAGAAGGTCGCGGCATCGGTTTATTAAACAAATTGCGCGCCTATAAGTTGCAAGAACAAGGATATGATACGGTGGAAGCCAACGAAAAATTAGGCTTTGCGCCAGATTTGCGCGACTATGGAATCGGTGCGCAAATTTTAAAAGATTTAGGTGTCACAAAAATGCGTTTATTGACGAACAATCCGCGCAAAATTACTGGATTGAAAGGATACGGCTTAGAAGTCGTTGAGCGCGTTCCGTTGCAAATGCCAGCAAAACGCCATAACGAGCGCTATTTGCGAACAAAATACGAAAAGCTAGGACATATGTTGCACTTTTAAGGAGGAGAATGAGATGAACGTATATGAAGGAAATTTAGTTGGAACAGGGTTAAAAGTAGGCATCGTTGTTGCGCGATTTAACGAATTTATTACAAGTAAATTGCTAAGCGGTGCACTTGATGGATTAAAGCGCCACGGAGTAGAGGAACAACATATTGATGTTGCTTGGGTGCCGGGGGCATTTGAAATTCCGCTTGTCGCGAAAAAAATGGCGGAGTCGAAAAAATATGATGCTGTCATTACGCTTGGTGCTGTGATTCGCGGAGCAACGAGCCATTACGATTATGTATGTAATGAAGTAGCGAAAGGAACGTCTCATGCGGCGCTTTCATCAGGAATCCCTGTTATTTTTGGCGTGCTGACGACAGATACGATTGAACAAGCGATTGAACGCGCTGGGACAAAAGCCGGAAATAAAGGTTGGGAAGCAGCGCTCAGCGCGATTGAAATGGCGAATGTCACGCGCGCATTTTCTTAAAAAATGTTTAAAAAAGCGACAAGACCGTTTATAATAGCAATAGCGAGTAAACAATAAGTCTTGTCGATAATGAGGGATTCGTATGCTAGTTCGCTATCGAAAAAACTATGAGAAAATTGCGATGGGTCTTTTGTCGTTTATGCCAAATGAAAAAGACTTAAAACAGCTTCAACAAACGATGAAAAACTACGAGACAAACGATGATTGGCAGCTGTTTTTATGGAAGCAAGACGAAGATTTTATTGGCATTATCGGTGTGATTGTGCGCGAACATGCGGTTGAAGTGCAGCATATTAGCGTTAATCCGTCCCATCGCCATCAAGGAATTGGAAAACAAATGGTGAAAGCATTAAAAGAATTGTATCCAAATAAGTCGTTATGTGCCAATGACACGACCGCTCCGTTTTTGGATAGATGTGAACAATGACAGGGATCAGCGTCCCTGTCTTTTTTGTTTTTGTCGTTCGCGTTCAGCGATGACATCACTTCGGTCGCGCAACTTATGTTTATGAATGAGATATTCATTTGTCATATCACTTTTTTCTCCCCATACGAGCCCTTTTTGCCCACATTGCTGTTGACATATATGTAACAAGGAAGCATCAATGATCGGCAAGCAAGTGCTTTCATACGGTTGTCCATGATCGATTCGATTCATATATGTATGAATGAGAGATAGAAGTTGCTCTGCATGTATCCCTAGCGCTTCGTATGCTTGTTTTTCTCTTTGGCATACGTTCATTGCTTTTGTAAACATTCGTTTTGCTCCCGCAATATTTCCCCGGCGATAATGATACATCCCAACCGCGAGCTGAATGAAGCCGACCCATACATGTTCGCCTGTTTGTTTCCAATGTTCTTCCAGCACTTCATGGCATTCAAAATAATCGCGCGTAGCGTGAAAATGAAGTAAATATTCGATATATGCTTTTGGATACAAACGAAGGCCCCCTTTTTTCATATGCTTACGTATATTATACTATTACTTATGAATAAAGGTGGGATGAATGTGCATTGTCATGTAAAATTAGATCAATTTGAAGGGCCGCTTGATTTATTACTGCATTTAATTCATCGCTATGAAATTGATATTTACGATATTCCCGTCGCACAAATTACGGAGCAATATATGGCTTACATTCACGCGATGAAAGAATTGCAGCTCGATGTAGCGAGCGAATATTTAGTAATGGCGGCAACGCTTATTGAAATGAAAAGTAAAATGTTGTTGCCAAAACATGAAGAAACGCTGGAGGATCAAGAATTATTTATCGAAGAAGACCCGCGTGAGCAATTAATGCAACAGTTAATCGAGTATAAAAAGTTTAAAGAAGCAGCGAAACAGTTGCGTGAGCGAGAAGAAGAGCGAGCGCTTTTATTTACGAAGCCGCCGAGCGATTTGACCGCTTATGCGGCAAACGGTGCACCGCTTGCACTTGATGTCGATTTGTACGATATGCTCGGGGCGCTTGCGAAATTGTTGCGGCGGAAAAAATTACAAAAGCCACTTCATACGAAAGTAGCACGTCAAGAAATTCCGATCGGACGACGGATGGAAGAAATTTTACACATATTAAAACACGGAGAACGAATGAACTTTTACGATTTATTTCCGTATGACGATCGCGAGCAAATTGTCGTGACGTTTTTAGCCTTGCTTGAACTGATGAAACGAAACGAAATCGTTGTCGAGCAAGAAAATAATTTTGCTGATTTATATATTCGACGAAAAGGTGATCGATATGAATGAACTAGCGATAATGGAAGCGCTATTGTTTGCTGCCGGAGAAGAAGGATTAACATACAAGCAACTGGCTGATGTGCTTGATATACAAGAAGAACGTGTATATGAACTTGTGCAACAATTGAAGCATATGTATGAAACAGCGGAGCGCGGCATTATGGTCGTCGAGATGGCAGGAACACTTCAGCTTGTGACGAAAAAACAATGTGCTCCATATTTGCAAAAACTTGTTGAGTCACCAGCGACGTCATCGTTGTCACAAGCTGCGCTAGAAACGTTAGCGATCATCGCATACCGCCAACCAATTACGCGCGCGGAAATTGAACATATTCGTGGCGTGAAAAGCGATAAACCGCTTCAAACTCTATTAGGAAAAGCGTTAATTAAAGAAGTAGGTCGCGCAGAAGGAACAGGTCGCCCGATTTTATATGGAACGACGAAAGAGTTTTTAGACTACTTTGGCTTAAAGACGTTAGACGAACTTCCGCCTCTTCCAGAATGGGACGAACAAGAAGAAGAACGCGAAGCCGACTTATTTTTCGAACGTCTAAACGAACAACTGCAAGAAGCGAGCGAGCAACAATGAGTTTTCGTTTTTTCTTTGGGCTTCTTTTTATGGGAATGATAAAATTTTTCGCATGATTCATAATTTATGGTAAAATAAATGTAGCTTCGTTGTTGGAAAAAGGGGTGTATCGTTTGTGAAAATTATTTCTTGTTATGGATACGAATTACAAAAAGCACAGCCGAATACGTCGGAAGATTTTTTTAACCGTTCGGAAGTAACGTTTGTTGACGACGATGGAACAGAGCGAACGTTGCGTGTGTTATATGTTCGATATTTCGATGAGCGTTTTTCACAATGGACGCCGTATGAACAAGATCCTGTATTTCAAGCAGGTGGGAAAGACGTATATTTTAAAGATATTGTCGCGCTCGTTTGTTTGCTCGCCGATCCATCACTTCGGACGCGAAAACGTGTATATGTAAGTGAGGAAGAAGAGCTTCGTCGCTATTTTTCATCGATCGACTTTGCGAAATTGCCTGAAGTATTTGAGTCGCTTGCAAAACAACGAGCGTACGATGTGAAATCACCGCTTTTATTTATTGCGCAACCGTAAAGGAGGATGGAGATGGGTAATACTGTTGTTTTTAACCAAACGAAGCAAGTCGAGCAGTTGCTAAGTGGCATTGTAGAACAAATTACTCGTTATTTAAACGAAACGACGATTGAACAAATGCAGGCGGAATGTGCGGGCGACCGCCATTATTATGAAGGGGTGCTTGCGGATTTACGCCGTTTAGCCGTATATGGTGAAGAGGGAATTGACGCATGTCGCATCGTCCTTCAAGAAGAGCCGTTTCGAAAAGCTGCCGCGGAACAAGCGTTATACAAAATTTATCATTCATGTGTGGCAGAATTTTTTACGCCAAAACGCGATTTATGGTATGAAGATAGCCGTTCAGCGTATACAGGAAGACATTCAATTAAATTGAGACAACCTGCTCCTCCATCGTTACAACAATTGCTCCATGCGATTGAGGCTGATTTTCAAACGATGCGTGAAGAGCTCGAGTTTTACGAAACAGACTACCGAACAAAAATGATTCAATCACAATAAGAAGCTGCTAACAAGCTTAGCAGCTCTCTTTTTAGTTATTGCCAATAAATAAAAAAGCCGATGATTCCTTAGCGTAGGAAAAATCGGCTTTTTTCATCCCAAAATTGTCTTATAGTATGTCCTCTACTTTTTGTTGGTATTATTCCTTTTCGTCTAAATAGAAACAGCAACCACATATCTTTACATCATATGCAGACTCAATGGATTTCTTCAAACGTTTTAGTTCCTTTGAGTATTCTATGGCAATATTCTGGTAAAGTTCTTTTTCATCTTCCGCACAACAATCAATACACTTAACTATTTTAAGAAGATCAATTTTGATTTGATTATATTTTTTAATTTTCTCATCAATCCCCACAAAACGGGTTGGTATAAACCGTAATTGAGTAGCTCATTTTTATTACCTCCCTCATTTTTTCTCTATCTTTATAGGTGAAAACAACTAGAAAAAACTCAAAAAAATTTTTTGTCTTTTTTAGAGTTTTTCAAAAGAAAATACACCTTTATTAATAGAGAGAAAGAGAGGTGAACACGAATAATGAAAAGGCAGGATGAAAAAAAATAATTCTTCCTTCTGCCCCATTGATTTGTGCGCCACATCGTAGTTGCTGCCATTATGGGGAGAGCTGTCCTGCAACTTTTAAAGTGCTACCTAGTGGAGCTCTAGCTTTTCAATATTGTGATTGTCCATAAAAATGAAAAAGGAGGATATTAGAATGGCCGTACTAATTAAAAGCCAGGAATTAGAAACTGAAAGTAAGAATGCTTTACTTGAAGAGCTTAATAACAGTGATGAATTTGCTTTATTAGTTTCCGAAATTTCAAGACACCATACAGTAGAAGATGTAAAGGAAACAGATGCTTTAAAACTTACTTTTGGTACCGGAAAAACAATAGATGCTATATTTGTAAAGTTAAATGATGAGGCGATTATTCAGGCTTTGAAGGATGAGGACGAGTTTAGAATTAAAGCTCATTTCTCTGCTCTAAAAAACAGAAAAAAAGTAATCAGAAAAACCATTGTCAAAGATAATTCAGTTGAAATTGAATTTGAAATTCCTTTTGAAGCTTCTTACTTCTTGTTTGTAGAAGAACTTAAAAACCCAATGGGGGCTGACAAAATAACTGAAGGTGAAATCGCACCTGAAGCCTGGTATGAGGGATGCTTAGTTTTCTATGATTCTGGTAGTGGAAAATATTATTACTACAAGTACTGTGGAGCCAAGTGTGGAAGTGGAACACCAATTAACGCATTAGACCGATGCTGCCAAGCTCACGATCGTTGTTGGGCTAATTTTGGTAAAGGAGACGATGGTTGCGATTACGAATTATATCTCTGTGCAAACGCTACTTATGATCCGGGCTGGTGGATGGTTGCCGAGTTTGGATTATTGTGCTCTCAAGGAAAACTAGGAAGCATTTGCTAAATGTTTTTATGAAAAGAGAAGGTCTATTCCAACCTTCTCTTTTCGTGCTCTTATCCTCCCATAACACGAGCTAAATAATAATAAAAACTCCAAAGACCTAAAGAACTAAGGCTACTTAACAAGACAGCAAGCGATAAAAACAGGCTAGCATTGGATTCCTTTCTATAACGAACCAGAAACATAATGGACAGGATGATACCAGCAACGAAAAAGGGTAGCCATACCAGCCATAAAGAACCGAAGGGGAACCCAGTATCTATGAGGTAACCCACTATAAAAACAAGATTGACAAATAAAATTACAGGAAGAATTATTTTCTTCATTTACATTCCCACCTTTTTCTGGAAACTAGATTAAACAAACTCTTTTGTATAATTTTAATAAAAAAGAGAAAAGTTTTAAAGAGTTTTTCTTATCATAAAACCCTAAGAGAAGAACTAAATAACTGAAGTGTCAAATTTTATTCATATTGACCTTTGAGCGTTTTCAATAATTTTCTCAACAACATTTTTCAAATTTCCATTTTTATACGCCTCAATAAAGTCACAATAAATGATCTCTAAAACATTCTCAATCGAAAATTTACTATCAGGATACAGTTCAGCTATATCGGCCAACAAAACTTCTAAACGTAGCACTAAACTTCTCTTAATTCTAAACTCAATTTCAACTATTGACATTTCCCCAGTATTCGGTTTTATACGTTTGGAATTAACCTTAACTGGCCTGCGATCGCGCAACAATAATTTATGATAAATATGATTTGGGTCCGAAATTCGACGCACATTTCGTATAAAATCATTCACCAGCAATTGTATTAAGTCCTGTTGAGTATAATTTATTTCACCAAGCTCTAAGAAGCTGCGTGTGTCTTTATTGCATATGATGCCGAAGGAGGTGTGTTTGTATGCGACAATATATTCATCACGTGCAAACGTGGCTTGAGCGTGTAAAGCCATTTGTAGATGAAGAGGCGCTTGAGCGATTAAAGATGGAGCTTGAACGTGGAGATGTCGCGCGACGATTTGTAAAAGCAAAAGACCGCGTCATGTAGCGGTCTTTTTGTCATACATCATTGACTGGCGCATACACTTGTACAAAACGGACAAAGGGATGAGAGTGTATGCGACGGCAATGGTTCATATGGATGATCGTGCTTTGTTTTTTTGGTTCGCTTTTTCCGAATGAAGCAAAAGCGATGTCGGTTAGTGCGAAAAGCGCGATTTTAATGGAACAAACGACAGGACGAGTGCTATTTGAAAAAGATGCCCATACGAAACGACGCATTGCGAGCATTACAAAAATTATGACAGCCATTTTAGCAATCGAATCGGGAAAATGGGAAGAGCTTGTGACGGTAAGTGAACGGGCAGTTCGCACAGAAGGATCTTCGATTTACTTGAAGCCAGGAGAAAAAATTGCATTAAAGCATTTAGTGTATGGGCTTATGCTTCGTTCTGGAAATGATGCAGCGGTGGCGATCGCTGAGCACGTGGGTGGCAGCGTTGAAGGGTTTGTCTTTTTAATGAATGAAAAAGCAGCGGAAATCGGGATGACAAATACACAATTTGCGAATCCGCACGGGTTAGATGATGCCGAAAACCATTATTCCACTGCGTATGATATGGCGCTACTTATGCGGTATGCGATGCAAAATGAACAATTTCGCGAAGTGTCAGGAACGAAATTGTATCGTGCCCCAAATCCGACAGAAGATTGGGACCGTGTTTGGCCCAATAAAAATAAACTGTTGACGCATTTGTATGAATATTGTACAGGTGGAAAAACAGGGTATACAAAGCGAGCGAAGCGTACATTAGTGACAACCGCTTCAAAAGATGGTCTTGAACTGATTGCGGTCACCATTAACGCAGGGGACGATTGGAACGATCATATCGCGATGTATGAGCATGGATTTGCGAATTATGAACTTGTAAAGATTAAAGCAGATACGATTGTGAAAGATATAGACGATCCTTTTTATGATCATCATTTGTTTGTTGCACGCGATTTTATATATCCGGTCACAAAAAAAGAAGAGTCGTTAATTCGTTTAGAGCGAAAATTGCTTCGTCCACAAGAGCGCTGGAAAGAGACAGGCGTGCCGTCTGTCGTTGGAAGGGCTGAGCTATACATCGGAAACGAAAAAGTTGACGACACCCCTATTTTTTATAAGCAGAAAAAGAAAAAGCGTTCTTTTTTTGATCGGCTGTTAGGGGTGGGCAGCGATGGTTAATCTCATTTGGGTTGCGCTTTTACTTATTGGGCTTGTGTTTGCTGCGATAAACGGAACGATGAAAGACGTCAATGAGGCGATGTTTCAAGGGGCGAAAGAAGCGGTGACAATTAGCATTGGGCTTATTAGCGTGCTCGTTTTTTGGCTCGGTTTAATGAAAATTGCCGAACAGTCTGGGCTACTTTCGTTTTTTGCTCATTTGTTTCGACCAATTGCGAAAAAAATTTTTCCGGAAGTGCCGCCTGACCACCCTGCGCTCGGGTATATATTATCGAACATGATTGCAAATATGTTTGGGCTCGGCAATGCTGCGACTCCCCTTGGCATTAAAGCGATGGAGCAATTGAAGCAATTAAACGGTCAAACAGACGAACCGAGCCGTTCGATGGTTACGTTTGTCGCTTTAAATACCGCAAGCGTTACGCTTATTCCCGCGACGGTCATATCGATTCGCATGACATATCAATCAGCTTCACCTGGAGAAATTATTGGCACGACATTTGTCGCTTCCCTTATTTCGACAATATCAGCGATTATGATTGACCGCGCGTTTTACATACGGAGGCGGAAAAAAGGAGGACTGTGATGCAGGTTATTCAATTTTTATCGCTTTGGCTCATTCCTATTTTAATCGCTTGCATTTTGTTGCATGGAACGTACAAGCGTGTGCCGACGTATGAGGCGTTTGTTGAAGGGGGAAAAGAGGGAATTCAAATCGCTTTTTCTCTCATTCCGTATTTAGTTGGTATGCTCGTTGCTGTCTCCGTTTTTCGCGCTTCCGGTGCGCTTGATTTTTTTATTTCATATATAAAACCGTTCATCGTCCCGCTCGGACTGCCGTCTGAAGTCGTTCCGCTTGCGATCATCCGTCCGATTTCAGGAACGGCATCGCTCGGCATTGTGACGGACTTAATCGCAACATACGGACCAGATTCATTTATCGGGCGGTTAGCCTCCACGATTCAAGGAAGTACAGAAACGACGTTATACGTGCTCACCGTTTATTTTGGTGCCGTCGGCATTCGCAAAATGGGCGATGCCCTAAAAGTCGGCTTACTTGCAGATCTCATTAGCTTTATCGTATCATTTATTATTGTATTATGGATGTTTGGGAAATGAAGCGGTCGATATGCTTGTTGCCCGATGACAGATATATTGGTAACATGATCAGAGTATACGGGATCGACTGGTTTGAATAATAAAATACGATGTTTAGATTGGTGTGAGTGTGGGGAATGACTGAAAACAAGAGATTGATTCTAAATATTACTGTTTTATCCTTTATTTTAAGTTTTGTATATAGCTTGGTACTTCTGATGATTGAACACCCTCTTTTTTCTAACGAGATGAGTAGTCCGGGAAGTATTGTTGTTTTTACAGCTATATTTTTGATTTTATATATGTTTCATCTGTTTATTTCATGGCTACATTACATGTTTGTAAACAAAACAGTGGGTTCGATGAGAAGGAAAGCTATTGCTTTCTATTTGGTTGGTCTTGTTTTATTGTTCTTTTTATATATGTTTTTTCAAGTGAAAATCGTTTGGTTACTGCTTATTTCTTTTGTTATTGTTTCTTTTCCTTCATACAAGCGTTGCTAGGAGAAAGTCGCGTTCTATGCGATTTTCTCCTTTCTTATTTTTGAACTCCTTTACCGAATGTGGTAAAACTATATAGTGAGGTGAATGAAATGGAACGATTACAAAAGGTGATTGCTCGTGCAGGTGTTGCATCGCGAAGAAAAGCAGAGCAATTGATCGTCGAAGGAAAAGTAAAAGTGAATGGAAAAGTAGTGACTGAACTTGGGGTGAAAGTAAGCCCGCAAGATCGCATTGAAGTAGACGGTATTCCGCTTGAGCGCGAAGAGCCGGTATATTATTTGTTGTACAAGCCGCGCGGTGTTATTTCGAGCGTAAAAGATGAAAAAGGAAGAAAAGTAGTGACTGACTTTTTTAAACATGTAAACAAACGTATTTATCCGATTGGACGGTTAGATTACGATACGTCAGGATTGCTGCTGTTAACAAATGATGGGGAGTTTGCAAATTTATTAATGCATCCGCGTTATGAAATTGAAAAAGTGTACATCGCAAAAGTAAAAGGTATTCCAGCGCGTGAAAAAATAAAACAGCTGGAAAAAGGAGTAGCGTTACAAGACGGTATGACGGCACCGGCGAAAGCGAAAGTGTTATCGATCGATAAACGAAAACAAACAGCGATTGTTGAACTGCACATTCATGAAGGACGAAATCGCCAAGTGCGTCGCATGTTTGAAGCCATCGGTCATCCTGTATTGAAATTAAAACGAGAACGCTACGCTTTTTTAGATTTAAAAGGGCTCAATCCTGGAGACTATCGCGAGCTATCGCCACATGAAGTGAAACGATTGCGCACGTTAGCGCTAGCTGGTTCGCCTTTTCCATTATAATTTTGTCACAATTTGTTCAAATCATTTTCATTATTTGTATAGTAGTAACTTGTATAATGAGATTGATGAAAACGGTTTATAGGAGAGTTGGCGGTCAACTACCCCCACTTAGCT
>NZ_JBCNEQ010000067.1:0-3515 GCF_050480245.1 Bhargavaea massiliensis
TTATTGGAGTGCCTTTATTGAGCGGTTTTCTCCACGCCTTTATTATATCATACACAAAAGAAAGGGGGAACGCGCATTCCTCTCCCACTTACTCCCTTTGATCGTTGAAGTGGGAGTCTCCTGCGCGAAATAGGATGAAAGAAAGGCGATTTTGGCTTCGAACGGTCATTTTAGCTATCATGCTTGCAGCCATTGGCTATACGATTTATTCGAACGTTTTTGTCGAGAAAAGAGCAATTCAAGTAGGCGATTCGGCGCCAGACTTCGTACTTACCGACTTAAACGGCAACAAAATTCAACTATCCGATTATCGTGGAAAAGGTGTATTTTTAAACTTTTGGGGAACGTGGTGCAAACCGTGTGAAAAAGAAATGCCATACATTAATAGACAATACGACGTATATAAAAATGAGGGAGTAGAAGTGATTGCGGTTAACGTAGGGGAAGCGAAAGTAACAGTACAAACGTTCGTTGATCGCTTTCAGCTGACGTTTCCAGTCGTCATCGATCAGCAAGATCAAGTCATGAATGCATACAACATCGGTCCGTTGCCAGCGACATTTTTAATTGACAAAGAAGGCAAAATTGTAGATATCATTACAGGGGCGATGACGGAAGAGGATGTAAAAAAATATATGGAACGAATTAAGCCGTAAGGGGTTTTCGACATGGAACAAGTAAAATGTGAATGTGGGCACGTGAATCCGATTGGTACAGTTCTTTGTGAAGCATGTGGTAAACCGTTAGAAGAAGTGCCAATGTTATTGGACATGCGTTATGAAGGAAGCGCTCGCCGTTCGCAAACGTACAACCAAACGATTGTTGATAAAATATGGAACTTCTTTTCGTCTGTTAAAGTTGGGGTTTGGCTTATCGTTATTACGTTAGTCGCTTCGGCCATCGGCACAATTTATCCACAACAGATGTACATTCCGCCAACAGTGTCGCCAGCTGAATATTATGAGGAGCAGTACGGTTGGCTCGGGAAATGGTATTACGCGCTAGGATTTCACGATTTATATAGCTCATGGTGGTATATGTTGCTCATAGCGCTCATTGGTGTATCGCTCGTCATTTGTAGTTTAGACCGTGTCGTGCCACTATATCGGGCGTTAAACAATCAGCGGGTGACGAGAAATGAACAATTTTTACAACGACAACGGCTATTTAGCCGTTCACAAGTGAAAGACTACGAAAATGCTTTACCTCGCGTGGTCGATCGGTTAACGAAACGGGGCTATCGTATTCGTGAAGAGAATGGAAATATTTTGGCGGAAAAAGGCCGCTTCTCTCGTTGGGGACCGTACGTCAACCATATTGGGCTTATCGTTTTTTTAATTGGCGCGATGCTTCGCTTTGTTCCAGGAATGTATGTCGACGAAAACATGTGGATTCGTGAAGGTGAAATAAAAGAAATTCCGGGAACGAATGGGAAATATTTTTTAGAAAACAAAACATTTATTTTTGAAGTATACGAGAAAGAAAAGGAAAAAGAGGCGTTTCAAGCTGCCATTGACCGTATCGGTAGCGGAATGATGGCGAAAAACTATCAAACAGATGTGGTGCTATATGAGCGTGTTGGCCCGGTTGTTGCCGGTGAAGAGCCGAAGTTAAAAAAAATAAAAAGCTTTTCCATTCGTGTCAACGAGCCGCTCAAACACGACTACTATGCATTGTACCAAGTGGACTTTAAACTGAATGAGCTAAAAAGTATGTCGTTCCGTTTGACAGATAAACAAACGGCCAAGTCTTTTGGTACGATTACAGTTGATTTAATCCAACCGGAGAAAGAATATGATCTTGGCAACGGTTATAAAGTACAACTATTAAGCTACTTTCCAGATTTTTATTTTGATGAAAATGGAAATCCGAATACGCGCTCGAAAGTGCCGAACAATCCGGCGTTTGTATTTAAAATGTTTGCCCCAGATCGTCCGAAAGGGGAAGTCAGTTTTACTGCTATTCGTCAAACGATCGAACCGTTCGGTGATAACAAGTATAAAATGGCGTTTGCTGGTGCTGACACACGACATGTATCGGCGTTAACCGTCCGTCGTGATTTTACGCTCTGGATTTTAGGTATCGGGGGCACCATTTTTATGATTGGCCTTATACAAGGAATGTATTGGAACCACCGGCGTGTATGGATTCAGCGGATCAACGAAGATGTGCTTATTGCAGCACATACGAACAAAAACTGGTTTGGATTAAAAAAGGAGCTTGAAAGAATATTTAACGATACACCGTTTGTCATGCCGATTGATCAAGCGGACAAACGATCATAAGGGGGAACTGTTGTGGTTCAACTAAGCAGCACGTTATTATACATTGCATTCGTTCTTTATTTAGTGGCAACGCTTTTTTTTGGTGGGGCGATTCGCGTCAAAAAGAAAGAAGGGATAGACCGTTGGGCAACGCTTGGAATCATTGTCACGATCGTCGGATTTGTCGCTCAACTCGGCTATTTCGTTACGCGTTGGATTGCCGCTGGGCATGCACCTGTCAGCAATTTATTTGAGTTTACGACGTTTTTCGGCATGATGATTGTCGGTGCGTTTATCGTCATTTATTTTATTTATAAAACGAGTTTACTCGGCTTATTTACTTTACCGATTGCGATTTTAGTCATTGCTTATGCGAGCATGTTTCCGCGTGAAATTTCCCCACTCATTCCAGCTTTGCAAAGCGATTGGTTGCATATTCATGTCATAACCGCAGCAGTTGGCGAGGCCATTTTAGCTATTAGCTTTGCAGCGGGGCTCATTTATTTAATTCGAGTAGTCGATCAGTCGAAAGCGAGCAAACGTACGTTTTGGCTAGAGTTTGTGTTATTTTTCTTAATTAGCACGCTCGGTTTTGTTATCGTAACTACATCGTTTCGTGTGGCTGGTTATGAAGCTACGTTTGAATGGATTGACAAAAATGGACAGCAAAGTGAAATGGTGTACCATATGCCAGCGCTTGTCGGCCCGCATGAAGGGGTGTTAAAAACGGAAGGACGGATGGAACCGTTCGTTCATATGCCTGCAATTATTAATGCTCGCAAATTAAATACAGTAATTTGGTCATTGTTTGCAGGTGGTGTATTATATGGATTGCTTCGCCTTTTCTTACGCAAACGTATTGCAGCAGCTTTGCAACCACTTGTAAAAAACGTGAATTTAGATGTTGTTGACGAAATCAGCTATCGTTCTGTAGCGATTGGGTTTCCGATATTTACACTCGGTGCGCTTATTTTTGCGATGATTTGGGCGCAAATTGCATGGACGCGTTTTTGGGGCTGGGACCCGAAAGAAGTATGGGCGCTTATTACATGGTTGTTTTACGCCGCATTTTTACATTTGCGCTTATCGAAAGGATGGCATGGGGAACGTTCGGCATGGCTTGCGGTCATCGGTTTTGCAATCATTATGTTTAACTTAGTTGCTGTTAACTTAGTCATTGCCGGCTTACACTCATATGCTTGATCTTAAAACGCCTTCGCAATGAAGGCGTTTTTTTAGTGTGCTCGGCAT
>NZ_JBCNEQ010000068.1:0-621 GCF_050480245.1 Bhargavaea massiliensis
GAAACAAGTGCCAAGCTACGGACACCATGACCATGTGTCCATTTTTGGTGCAGTTGACGTTCAACAAGGCGATGTGGTGTTTCATCGTGCACCATCCGCCAATGCCGAAACCTTCCTCGGCTTTTTGCACCGATTGAAAGAGAAATATACGGACCGATTCCTCGTGCTTGTGTTGGACAACGCACGCATTCATCATGCCAAGATGGTGCAAGCCTTTCTTGATGGCGAGGAAGGCGATGCGTTTCATGTCATCTTTTTGCCACCGTATTTTCCACAGTTGAACCCGATTGAACGGTTATGGAAGTGGTTGAAAGATGAGGTGATTGCCAATGTTTTTCACAAGGACCCAAACGACAATGCCCAATCCATTACTCGCTTTGAACAGTACGTCTTACAACACCCGGATGAGGTGTTGCGCCGCATCGGGTGTACTGCGTGAACCAGAGGTTAAAATTTTAAATTGGATGTATATAGAAGTATTTATAAAGAAGTAATAAGAAGATATGGTTGGTGATACTATGTCATTCTGGGAAAGCATAAAGAACAAGGAAACAGTTGTTTTAAGTGATGATGCAATCGATTTGTTAAGTGATACGCTCTTAGAAATCAAAAAAATTTATC
>NZ_JBCNEQ010000069.1:0-2105 GCF_050480245.1 Bhargavaea massiliensis
TGTCAAGGCCGATTATTTTTTCCCCAAAATCGCCGGTTTAAAATTCCCCAGAAGGACCTCATTGATCCTTCTGTTTTTCTTGTTGGAGCCTTTTTTCCCGCAATCGATAGCTTTCCCCCTTTAGGTTGAAAATAATAGAATGATGCAGTAATCGATCTAACATCGCTGTCGCCAAAACCGAGTCTCCCACGATTTCTCCCCATTCCCCAAAGCTTTTGTTGGAGGTGAGGATAATCGGGGCATGTTCGTACCGACGGGCGATGACCTGAAATAAGTAATGAGCGCTGTTCGGGTCCAGTTTTAGATACCCCATTTCATCAATAATGAGAACGGTTGGCTTCACAAAGACACGAAGCTTTTTCTCCAACTTTCCTTCCTGGTCGGCTTTTCTTAACTGAGTGACCAAATCATGGGCGGTAATAAAATACGTTTTATACCCTCTTGCGATCGCCTCCATTCCAATCGAAATAGCCAGATGCGTCTTTCCAATCCCCGGCGGACCGAGAAAAAGAATATTCTCCTTTCGATCAATAAACGATAAGGTAAGCAGCTCTCGAATCCGACGCTCATCCACGGAAGGAAGTGCGTTAAAATCAAACGTATCGATCGTCTTGCGATATGGCAGTTTGGACAGCTTGATGAGCGTTTGGATCGATCGTTCCTGTTTTTCGACGATTTCTGCCTCTAATAAGCGGAATAAAAACTCCGAATATGGTATATTATGAGTAGCTGCGTATTCTGCCATGGCGGACCATCGTTCCGCCATGACAGGCAAATGGAGTCGGTGGCAATACTCGTGTATTCGTTCTTTCATGAGCTTTCCCCTCGCAGGAATGCGTCATAAACGGACAATGGACGAGTATCCACTTCCACCGAAACAGGCGAAACGGTGGCGGCCATTTCCGCCTGTTTCTTTTTTATTTTTTCGGCGAATGAAATCACTTTTTTCTGTTGGTCCACGTGAGAAATCTCCTCCCCTCGAAAGTACAATCGAATATCTCCATTTAATCGCTCCTTCACCAGAATTTCTTTGCCCGCATACTCCGCCGATAAGAGCCATTGTTCCCCTTTGTAGGAGAAACTGCCATCCCAATGCACCTTCCGATAGGAAAGATAGCTCGTATCGTAATCTTTCAACGGAAGAGGCTTGAGTGACTCCTCGGCCCAACGCTCTTGCGGAGGAATGCCGGTAGTGGCGTTTGGCTTCCGATTCGCCACTTGATCGAGCCAACGATGGAGAAGGAAATTTAATTCCTCGATGCTTTCAAACGCTGTCCCCATATAGAAGTGATCCATGATATACTGAATGGCTCGTTCGACTTTTCCCTTTGTCTGGGCCCGGTAAGGCCGGCATACTTTTGGAATAAATCCATAGTAACTCGCAAATTCGGAAAATCGTTGATTCCATTTCACTACTCCTTGTTCTCGCCCGTCTGTAACGGTCTTCATATTGTCAAATAACACCTTCTTCGGAACCCCGCCAAAGTACTTGAAGCTCTGAATCAGGCATTCCATTAAGTGTTCCTGATCCTGGCTGGTCGTAAATACCGCGTATTTCATCCGCGAATAGCCTAACGTGGCCACAAATAGCGATAACTTGACTTTTTTCCCTTCGATCACGACCTCCCCAACTTCTTTCCAATCGACTTGCATTTGTTCGCCAGGAAGCGTTTCATAACGAACGGTGTATTTCTTTTTCGCCGTCTCTCGGAAAGGTTTCATATAGTCTTTTAAAATCGTCTTTCCTCCCGTATAGCCCTGTTGTCGAATTTCAAAAAACAACTTTTCGCTATTAAACACCCCATCTTCTAACATTCGTTTTTGAAGATACGGCTTAAATGGATCTAACTTGCTTTTTCTTTGTTTTCGCTTGGATTTGGAAGGAGGATTGGGGGAGTGAATATATTTTCGGACGGTTTTCCGATCGATCCCCAATTCCCTCGCAATATCAGAAATACTCATTCCCCTTTCATACATCTCTTTGATCATAAAAAATTCCCCTCTCGTAATCATGAACCATAGCTCCTCTCATTGACACTATGGTTCTATTGTAAGTGGGGAATTTTATTCCGGCTATATTGGGGATTTTATCATCGGCTTTAACA
>NZ_JBCNEQ010000070.1:0-217 GCF_050480245.1 Bhargavaea massiliensis
TTTGCGAAGCGATCTGGAACCAAAGCACTTTCGATTCTCGGCGTAAGTTTCGCTTGATGACAAAGTCCACGTCTTCCTTTAGACATACGTGCACATTCGCTTCCGCATCGTTTCCTGCATCCATTCGGACAAGCAGACGAGACGAGGTCAGCGGACGAGCTCGACGGATGGCGGTAGTTAAAAACGAAGGCATGTGGTCTTGTACATGTTGTTTCCC
>NZ_JBCNEQ010000071.1:0-11125 GCF_050480245.1 Bhargavaea massiliensis
ATCGGAGTTGTCAAATGGGGAGCCGTCTACATCAAGTGGGAGCCATGTCGTCTTCCCTTTGGTCCAACAAGGAGACAAGGTAGCGTGTTGTCGAACCAACAGACGCATCGATTCCTCCCAAATGATTGCTTCGGTCATCGGAAGACAAGCGAGCTGATCGAGTCGCTGTCGCAACGTTGGGGAGGAAGGTACGTGCCGAATGCCCATTGATGTCGAAAAGATATCGTCCTGACGATACGCTTCGATATGATCAAAATCCGTTTTTCCTGTGGCAAGCAAGCCGATCATCGAGCGAATGACGTCGCTATGGGAAATGTGCACATCTCGACGAACCGTTGGGAGCCGAAGGGCGTTTACTCGTTTATCCAGCTTCGTTTGGTGCAGTAAGTAGCCCACGAGAGCAAGCCCAGCACTTGGAGTAATCGCTTCATCTGTCAATACAAACCGAATCGGGAAATCTTTCATCACATTCACCTACTTGATGAAGAGTCGTCAACGTCGTTTTCCCTTATCGTATCAACGGTTTGCATCCATTGTAAAGATGTTTTGTCACGGATTCAGGTAGTTATTCCTCTACCATATATACCTATTAATCCCCCCGTAACAAATAAATTACCGAATTTTTTCCAATTAAATTTATTTATCCACGCACTCCGATTAAATTTATATTTTTTATAAAAGTCCCAAACCATTTGCCAAGTTGCATTTGCGCCCCCGCTTAGAAATGACAATACGATCCATGCATAGTTTCCATTTGGATCCACATACATTACCGGGTTATTTTTCGTATACACATACTGATTCAAGCTTTGCGGCTCATTTTCAAACCCATGGAACGTATCCCTTGTAATAAACCGACCAATGTTCGCATCATAATAACGTGCCATTAGGTAGTATAGCCCGGTTTCCTCATCGTAATAATACCCGGCATAACGGTATGGGTTCGTCGATGCCATCGCACCGGTTTTGGACAGAATGTTACCCCATGCGTCATACTCGTATTGGGCGACGACATTTCCGCTTGCGTCCGTCAATGCGACGACATCTCCATGACCGTTCACATGATAGTAGTAAGTGGCTCCGGCTTTCGTCATCGTGACCGGGCGGCCCAATGCGTCCCACGTATATTCCGCTGTGATGTTGTTGTTGGCGTCTGTTTCATCCGATAAACTAAGTAATACGTATCATTCCCTAAAAACAGATCCATGATGCCAACACTAGCATCATGGATACTCATTACTTAGAGAAATGGACGAGCCATTCCATATATTCCAACTACAACACATAATAATCCGCCAACAAAATACAAAATTTTAATAAGCCAAAAATTAAAAGATATAGGCAATGGAGTTATATATTTAAGACGACTAAAAGTTTTGCTATGAAAAAATCTTTGTCGTGTTGTGTAAAAAAACATCCAAATCCCAAAAATTCCAACTGAAAAATTAAATATAGACCAGTAAAAATCCTCCTCCATTAAATTCTACTCCCTCTATAAATGTTGATATATCAACGGTTGTAGCCGTTTCAGGGGTGTCAAAAAAATATTTTTCGACAAAGTTTCTAATATTATTTCTTAAATATGTGTATATCTTACATTGACTGGGTACGCTTCGCGGTCACTACTGGTTAAATTTGATTGTAGTGGGGGAAGCGTATGTGATGCACCTTGGATCTCTGCATCGCTGATGATGACGAACCCTCCCATGTCTCTTGGCATCCTTGTGCCTACATTCCTTCGTTCGGTCTAGTCATCAGGCAGAGGCCGGCTAAGCTCCTTTAGGGACTCAAGGTCGAACGGATGATATCGCGCCAGCTTCTCCGTGTCATCCTTGTTGTCTAGAGAATCGAGACTATAGGCATCAAGCAGCCGTTTCGAGGCCAAAGATGTCCTGCATCATTCACTTCACGTCAAACACCTGTCGTTTCGTACACACCGCATGCAGTACCTTCAGTAATTTTCCGCATAACACTACAATGGATTGCTTCTTCCGCAACGGATTATCGGGCCGTGTCGTGTAATATTCATGTAACTGTCGAAACGCTTCGTTGTGGCGGATCATCGGCATCATCACGCGGAAGAGGAGGGCGCGCAACCGCCTTCTTCCACGCTTCGAGATCCGTTTTTTCCCTTTGTGTTGGCCGGAGGAATGCTCCCGCAGTGTCAGGCCCGCAAGTTTCAATAATTAGCGCGGATCCTGATAGTGGGAAAAACTCCCGATTTCCGATAACAGTTCCACGATAGTCGCATCCCCTAGGCCCGGAACCGTTTTGAGTCATTCGTATTCCACGGATGTTTGCACAAGTTCCGTTAGTTGCTGGGTCAGTGCCTCGATTTCTTCCTCCAATTGGCGGTACCGGCGGACAAGTGTGGCAATTTCGATACGGGCCATCTGTTGTCCTTCCGTTACGCCAATGGAGTGTTGGGCCAATTCCATCAACTTCTTCGCTTTCGGTTTTTGTGGCGATTGTAATCCCTCACTTTGCCGGTAAAGGGCCAGCACCTCTTCTAGTTCTTTTCCTGCCAGATCACTCGGAAATGGCGTATATTCCAGCACCGCGAGCGCCATTTTCCCAAACGACGGAAAGACTTGCGTAAATTCCGGAAAATACCGATCGAGCCAGTGAATCATCTGATTTCGAACCGCTCCCTGCTCTTCCACGAGTTTGGATCGAAACGTCGCCCCTGCGCGCAGTTCGGCCTCCATCCCTTTCAGAATACGAGGATAGCTGAATCGGCCGTCTTTCACTAACCGGGCAATGACGAGCGCGTCTTTCGCATCATGCTTGGTTGGAAGATTGTCGTCTAGCTCTTTGGAGCGCTTCACGTGCATCGGGTTTGTCATCACGAGAGAGATGCCCTTCTCGTCAAGAAAGTAAGCGAGATTGAGCCAATAATGTCCCGTTGGCTCGATGCCAACGATCACTTCCGTTTTTTCAAATTCCTCCATCGCTTTCACGATGCACTGGTACAACCATTCCAACCCTTCTCTGGATTGCGGAACGGGAAACGATTTTTTTAGCACCCTCCCTCGCTCACCCACAAAGCAGGCATAATGCTTCTTTTTCGCGATATCCATGCCAACGACGAGCGTTTGATCGGTGACTTGATTAATCTTCTTGTTTGAGATAGAATTCATGTATAGTCCTCCTTGGTATCCAAATTAGGGGTCAATTCATCCGATTGACACCCCCGAATCATACCAAGAGGGCTTTTTTTATTCAAGTCCCCGAAAAAACTTCTAACAGGAATGCTCCTTTCGTTTTGATAATTTGATTATACTTCACTTTTTTTCCATTATTCACCACAAACTTGCTGTCGAACCCCGCCAATTTTGGCGGACTAGATAAAAAACGCCCCCACCGATCCGCCAAGGACATAAAAACCCCCATCCAATGCTTATGCATCAGATGGGGGTTCGCTTTACCCGCGCAATGTGGCGCCGAATTGTTGTTCGACCGCTTTGATGACTTGTTCGTGAACGTTTGTGACTTCTTCGTCCGTCAATGTCCGCTCTGGGTCATAGTAACGGAGCGAGAAGGCGATCGATTTTTTGCCTTCTGGGAGGCGATCGCCTTTGTAAACGTCGAAAATCGTTACTTCTTTTAATAGCTCTCCGCCTGCTTTAATAATTGCTCGCTCGAGGTCACCTGCTACGACATGTTCATCAACGACAAGGGCGATGTCGCGCGTAATGGACGGGAAGCGTGGAATCGCTGTATAGCGAATGTCATCTACTTCCGCTTTTAATAAAGCTTCAAGGTCTAGTTCAAACACATACGTTTCTTTTAAATCAAATTGTTTTTGCACGACCGGATGTAGCTGACCGATAAAACCAATTGTTTTGCCGTCTAGCAACATATCGGCCGTGCGCCCTGGATGAAGGTGCTCGCGCTTCGCTTGCTTATATTCGATACGGTTCTCTAATCCTAGCAAGGCAAATAGACCATCTAAAATGCCTTTTGCAACGTAGAAGTCAACCGCTTTTTTCTCCCCTTGCCATAAATGGGCGTGCCATACACCTGTCAAGACGCCGGCTAACCGCTCTTTTTCGTTTGGCAACTCGTGTTCATTTGTTGCTAAATATACCGAGCCGATTTCATATAGCGCGACGTTTTCGACTTGGCGGGCGCGGTTATAGCTTGCTGCTTCCAATAAGTGCGGCACTAAGCTTTGGCGCAAGACGCTGCGCTCTTCGCTCATCGGAAGAGCAAGACGGATCGGTTGCGCCGTTTCAAGCGCAAACATCGTCGCTTTTGCTTCGTTTGTAAGCGAGTACGTAATCGCTTGAAATAATCCCGCATCTTCTAAATAACGGCGCACGTGACGACGCTTTGCTTGATATGGCGTTAATTTCCCCGGCTTTGCCTCCCCGATCGGCAATGTCGCTGGCAAATGGTCGTATCCGTATAAACGCGCTACTTCTTCGATGATGTCTTCTTCAATTGTAATATCTGCACGACGTGACGGAATAGTAATCATAAACGTGCCGTCATGTTCCGTAAATGTAAATTGCAAGTTCGTTAAAATGCCTGCGACTTCTTCTTTCGTAATTGTTGTGCCAAGCACGCGATTGATACGATCTAACGTAATCGTAACGACGACTTCTTTTTTTGTCAGTGTGTTGACTTCCACAACGCCGCCAACGACTTCTCCGCCAGCATATTCCGCCATCAACGCCGCTGCACGATCAAGCGCTTCTTTCGTGCGCGCAGGATCAATGCCTTTTTCAAACCGTGTGCTCGACTCACTGCGCAATCCATGATCTTTAACCGCTTGGCGAATCGTCGCTCCGTTAAAATATGCTGCTTCAATAAATACGTTTACTGTTTCATCACATACTTCCGAATTGGCACCGCCCATCACACCAGCTAAAGCGACAGGATCTTTCCCGTTTGTAATGACAAGATGCTCCTCTGTCAACGTGCGCTCTACATCATCAAGTGTCACGATTGTTTCGCCGGCTTTTGCGCGGCGAACGACAATTTCTTTTGAACCGAGGCGGTCGTAGTCAAACGCATGAAGCGGCTGACCGTATTCAAGTAAAATGTAGTTCGTAATATCAACGACATTGTTGTGCGGTCGAATGCCAGCTGCCATTAAACGCGCTTGCATCCAAAGCGGCGATGGGCCAATTTTTACGTTTTTCACGATGCGCCCTGCATATAAAGGATTATCTTCTTGTGCATCGACGCGGACAGAAATATAATCATGAACATTTTCATTGTTTTCGTGAAGTTCGATGGTCGGAAGCTTCACGCTTCGTCCTAAAATTGCCGCTACTTCATAAGCGACACCAATCATGCTTAAACAATCGGCGCGGTTTGGTGTTAAACTAAGTTCTAACACTTCGTCATCCAGGTAAAGTAGTTGTAGCGCATCCGCTCCGACCGGTGCATCGCTTGGGAAAACGAAAATGCCGTCAGCGTATTCTTTCGGCACTAATTTTGACTCCACGCCAAGCTCTTGCAACGAACAAATCATGCCGTTCGATTCTTCACCGCGCAGTTTTGCGCGTTTAATTTTAAAGTTGCCAGGCAATACGGCACCAACTTTAGCAACGGCAACCTTTTGTCCTTTTGCGACGTTCGGTGCCCCGCAAATAATTTGTACTGGCTCCCCTTCCCCGATATCGACTAAACATTTGCTTAATTTATCAGCGTTCGGATGTTGTTCGCGCTCAATTACATGTCCGATGACAACACCTTGTATTCCTTTATTGCGCACCTCAACGCTTTCTACTTCAATGCCTGCTTTCGTAATGCGGTCGGCTAATTGTTTTGCCGTAATGCCTGTTAAATCGACATATTCCTGTAGCCATTTATATGAAACAAACATCACTAACCCCTCCTTTTACACCCGATGAAATTGTTGCAAGAAACGAAGATCGTTTTGGTAAAAATGGCGAATATCATCAATGCCATATTTAAGCATCGCAATGCGCTCTGGACCCATACCGAACGCAAAGCCGGTATATTTTTTTGAGTCAAATCCTGCCATCTCGAGCACGTTTGGATGCACCATGCCCGCCCCTAAAATTTCAATCCAACCTGTTCCTTTACATACGTTACAGCCGTGCCCGCCGCAATTAAAACATGACACGTCGACTTCAACAGACGGTTCGGTAAATGGGAAAAAGCTTGGACGGAAGCGAATGTCGCGATCTTCACCAAACATTTTGCGCGCAAATTCACGCAACGTTCCTTTTAAATCGCTCATGCGAATGTTTTCGTCTACCACGAGCCCTTCAATTTGCGTAAATTGATGGGAATGCGTTGCATCGTCGTTGTCGCGGCGATATACTTTTCCAGGGCAAATGATTTTTACAGGACCGCGCCCTTGATGTTTTTCCATTGTGCGCGCTTGCACCGGAGACGTATGTGTACGTAATAAAATTTCCTCTGTAATATAAAATGAATCTTGCATATCGCGCGCCGGATGACCTTTTGGCAAATTGAGCGCTTCAAAGTTGTAGTAATCTTGCTCCACTTCTGGACCTTCGGCAATCGTATATCCCATGCCGATAAATAAATCTTCAATTTCTTCAATAACGCGCGTGAGTGGATGATGGTTGCCGCGTCTAATCGGGCGACCCGGAAGTGTCACATCAATCGCTTCCGCCGCTAGTTTTTTCTCTACTTCTGCTTGTTCAAGCGTTGCTTGTTTTGCCTCTAATGCTCGTTGAATCGCTTCGCGCACGTCGTTGACAAGCGCTCCCATGAGCGGGCGCTCTTCAGGCGACAGCGCCCCCATCCCGCGTAGCACTTCGGTAATTGGGCCTTTTTTGCCGAGATACGCCACACGTACGTCATTGAGCGCTTTTAAATCGTTTGCTTGTTCAATTTTTTCAAGCGCTTCTTGTTGAAGCTGTTGTAACCGTTCCTTCATATGGAAATCCCTCCTTGTTATGTATAAAAAATAAAAAACTCGCCCCTTAAGTAAGGGACGAGTGCACTCGCGGTACCACCCTTGTTAGCTATGCAATCAACATAGCTCACTTCATTGCGATAACGGTCTACACCGGAACGCCTTTACATTTTGCATGCGCAAAATGGTCCAAGCGCCAACTCCCGAGGTGAATTCACTTGCTTAAGCCATAAAAACGCTCGCAGTCTATGGCGTTTTCTCCCTGAATGGCGATCGGCAAGCTACTCTTCTCGATCATCGTTTTTTGTATGATGAAATTCTTCATTTATTATAAGCAAATGAGCAATGAGGTGCAAGGTGATGATGCAAACATGTGTTTATTTTTTCTGCAAATGGTAAAGTAAAATCCCTGTTGCAACGGCTACGTTTAACGATTCTGCCTTCCCATAAATCGGCACATATAAGTTGGCAGTTGTTTGCTGTAGCCATTTATCGTTCACACCGCTTCCTTCGTTTCCAACGATTAATGCAAACGATGACGAAGGAGATACAGATCGATAGTCTACTCCGTTTTGAAGCGATGTTCCATAAATCGGAATATGCCTGTTTTGAAAATGGGCGATCCATTGTCCAATATCTCCTTTTATCACAGGGAAATGAAACAACGAACCTTGTGTTGCACGAATCACTTTTGCGTTATATATATCGACGCTTCCTTCTCCGACGACAACAGCGTCTATTCCAGCAGCATCTGCGGTACGAATAATCGTTCCTAAGTTTCCGGGATCTTGTACTGCATCAACGAACAACGCCGTTTGCACATCATCCACGTTCCAATGCATTTGTTTACATACCGCTGCGATGCCTTGCGGTGTTTCTGTATCGCTTATCGCTTTTATCACTTCATCGGTCACGATCGTCATCGGAATATGAGAAATATTCCAACTAGCTGGAATGTCCGCATGCTCAACAACGATCAATTGTTCAATGTGCACACCGCTTTTCACTGCTTCTTCTACTAAATGAAATCCTTCTACTAAAAATAGCCCTGTTTTCTCGCGTTCTTTTTTCGTGAGCAGTTTTTTCCATTGCTTCACTCGTTCATTTTTTGGCGATTCAATTCGTTTCACTCGTTTTTCCCCCAATGTTTCGCAATAAATTCATCGCGTCCAGATGCCGCACGGTCTTCTTTATAATGTTTCGGATTTTTCTTATGGTAATTTTGATGATAGTCTTCTGCTGGATAAAACGTTGTCGCTGGTAAAATTTCTGTTACAATCGGCTTGGAAAAACGACCGCTTTCTTCTAATTGTTTTTTCGATTGCTCCGCTAATGTTTTTTGTCTTTCGTTATGATAAAAAATCGCTGTTCGATATTGTGGACCACGGTCGTGAAATTGCCCCCCGTCATCCGTTGGATCAATTTGACACCAATACAACTCCAACAATTTTTCGTACGGAAATACATCGGGATCAAACGTAATTTGTACCGCTTCATAATGTCCTGTCGTTCCTGTTTTCACTTGTTCATACGTCGGATGTTCGACATGTCCACCTGTGTATCCAGAAACGATGCCGTAAATCCCATCAAGTTCTTCAAACGGCGTAACCATGCACCAAAAACACCCACCAGCAAATGTTGCTTTTTCCATTTTTCTCTCTCCTCTTTTATGAATAGTAGTTATCATTATAGCAAAAACTACTTACGCAATACATAAAGAATGGAGTGAAAACAATGGACTTTAATTTACGCGGTGCCGTCATGGCAAACGTCGCAAACAGCTCAAAAGACCAGCTTGAACATACGATCGTTGATGCGATTCAACAAGGTGAAGAAAAATATTTACCTGGTCTTGGCGTTTTATTTGAAGCGTTATGGAATCATGCAACAGAGGAACAAAAACAATCAATGCTTGAAACATTAGAAGAAGCCGTAAAAAAATAGCCTTCGCGTTGAAGGCTATTTTTATCGTAAAATAAAACGTTCCATGATGTTAATAGGACACACGAAACGTATATTTTGTTGTCGATGAATACAATTGTCCTGCCTGCAATATACAAGACGGAAAATGAGGATGATGAACCGCATCTGGCAACGCTTGTGTCTCTAAACAAATGCCTAAATACTTTCGAGATTGTAGACCATTCATTTTTTCACCATGAGGGATTTGGTTCCCAGTATATACGACGACACCAACTTCATCCGTTTCAACAACTAATGTTCGCCCACTTTCACGGTCAAATAAGACAATTTCTTCATCATGATGAGTATTTAAAATAAATGGATGGTCATATCCTTGTCCGACTAAACGAATTTGCGGATCAGTTGACTCAATGACTTCTCTCAACTTTTTCCCTTGACGTAAATCAAAAGGTGTACCTGTCACATCTTTTATTTCCCCAGTCGGGATAAATTCATGATCTAACGGTAAAAAACGGTCACTTTTCATTTTTAGTTCGTGTTGCAAAATATCTTTTTTTACGTTACCGCTCAAATTAAAGTACGTATGATTCGTTAATGTAAACGGCGTATCTTCATCAGAAATGGCTTGATAAGAAATAATTAGTTCGTTTTCATTGTTTAATGTATATGTGACTTGCACATCGACGTTCCCAGGATATCCTTCTTCCCCATCAACACTCCGATGTGAAAAACAGACACCAACTTCTTCTTTTTTCGAAAATCCTGCTGCTTGCCAAATGATGTGATGAAACCCTTTCTTTCCACCGTGCAGATGGTTTCCATTTTCATTTGCATATAATCTATACGTTTTTCCATTTAACTCAAAACAACTATTTTTTATTCTCCCGGCTACCCTTCCGATGACAGCTCCTAAATACGGACGGTTTGTCAAATACGAAGAAAAGTCATCAAACGCTAAGACAACATTTTCATATTTTCCATTTTTATCAGGCACAAGTATACTTGTAATGATGCACCCGTAGTTTAAACAAGTAACTTCCATTCCATGATCATTAGCAAGTGTAAATGCGATGATCGGTTGACCATTTATTTTTGTTCGTTGTTCTTGTACAAGTCTCATGTTTATTCCCCTTTTGCACATGTTAAAAGAAATAGCTTTCGCCAAAGCGGAAGCTATTTCTTTACTGTGTAGATACAACTACTTTCCCTCACAACAAGTTTTGTTGGAACAACAATTTTTTTCGGTATTTCTCTTTTCGTTTGAATTTGTTCAACAAGCAATTCAACGGCCGTCTCGCCCATAAATTCCGTATAAACTTGCACAGTCGATAACGGTGGTTGAACAAATTTCGATGTAGGAAGATCGTTAAAGCCTACGATGGCCACTTCATTTGGCACATCAATTCCAGCTTCATGTAGCGCCCGCAACGCTCCAATCGCCATCGAATCGCTTGCGATAAAAAACGCAGTTGGACGATTTGGTAGCTGAAGTGCTTGTTTCATTAACATATATCCATCTTCAGCAATAAAACGTCCGGTGAATACATACTCTGGAATGAACATGCCGCGCAAATATAAATATTCATAAAATGTACGTTCACGCTCATCTTGAACTAGTTGACCATCACCAACATATTCGCGCCCCCCAATATAACCGATATGCTTATGACCGAGATCCATCAAATATTGAAGAACACGAACAGTTGCTTTCCGAAAATCAACAACGACAGAATCAAAGCGATCTTCATCGGGAGAGTAGTCAACAAAAACAATATGTTTTGTGACTGACATGAATAAGTCAATATTTTGTTTCCCAAACTTCCCAACAGCAATAATTCCATCTAAACCTGTTAACCATTCTGATTCATACGAACCATCTTTCTTAAACAACTTGACGAGCTCAATTTGGCGATGAAAACATTCCTTTTCTACACCGAGACGGATTGCCATATAATATGGATCGTCAAGCTCTTGAGATTCCGAGTACCAGTTGACAACGCCAAAACGAAGCCGTTCTTTCGCGCTCATTTGATTACGTTCCCTAGGCGTTTTATAGTTAAGCTCTTGGGCAATTTCAAAAATGCGCTTTCTCGTTTCGTCCGATACAGATAACGTCATATCATAATTTAATACACGCGATACAGTGGCAACGGACACCCCTGCCTTCTCTGCGATTTCTTTCAATGTAGCCATTGATGCAACCCCTTTATTATGCTAAATTTTAACGATTTGACTATCATACGGTTTGAGGGTCAAATTGTGAAACCGTTTTTCTTGATCTGTATGGTTTAAGATGAACATGTACTCACCATCATCACGAAACTTACGCAAGGA
>NZ_JBCNEQ010000073.1:0-38859 GCF_050480245.1 Bhargavaea massiliensis
CATTACGGCTTAACATACCGTCTATCACTTCCGATTCAAAACGAAACCGGAGAAACTAAAACGATTCGCCTTCGTTTTGGCGGACGTGGGGGCGCTTATTGTGGGGGCATCAAAATAAACGGTGTCGTTTATCTCATCCCACCGCTTCAACCGATTACCCAATCGGCCTATATCGATTACACCGTCTTTTCGACTCAAGACGTCCTTTCACTTGAACTAATGCATGCAGGCGGGGCCGCACTGCCGCTTGGGGTTGAAGTTTCGACGGTGAAGTAAAGGGAGGCTTCCATATCGGAGGCCTCCCTTTCGTTACATCAATTTTACTTTTCCTAAAAACTCCGCCAATACTTTCGCCATTTCGGCGCGCTTCATATGGCCCGTAGGATCAAAACTTCCATTATCCCTTCCTTGCATAATTCCCGCTTGGTATACTGCTTCAATCGCCTGTTTTGCCCATGTTGGCAGCCGTTTTGCATCGCGGAAATCTGTCACTTTTTTCGTTTTGTCTTTCGTTGCTTCATCATAGCCAACAAACGAAAGTTTCAATGCTCGCTCGATCATAACAGCTGCTTCCACGCGAGTGATTGGCTCATTCGGAGCAAACGTATTGGCTGTTTTTCCTTGAATGATACCTAGTTTGACTGCAGCCGCTAATTCACCGTTTTTGTTAAACCATTCTGTGCCTTTTACATCAGTAAATCGACCGTCATATGTTTCATGTGGCAATGCTAATACACGTACAAGCAACACAGCAAACTGGGCACGTGTCATCTGCCCATTTGGTTGGTATGCTGTTTCTGTCATACCTTTCACAAGCTGTTTAGCTGCCAATGTTTCGATATATCCTTTCGCCCAATGTTGCTTGATGTCGCCAAATGTATGTGTTCCTTCAACGACAACGTATGTCGAGTTCGTCAATGACTTGATGACCGCTTTGTTGCCAACAAATGTGGTCGGTACAGGTGTAATGGAACCGTCATCGTTTACGCGCACCACAATAGAACGACTTGCATTCACCGCCTGCTTCAATACGATTTCTCGTTCAACATATTGAGTAAAACGATCAATCACTTGTTCTTTTCCGTTTGCCTTCGCCACAACATGAAACTCTACTGCATCAGATAATGCTTTCGCACGTAGTTGTGGAGCATCTTTTACTTTCATTTCGATCGAGATGTTTACTTGTTCGACTGTTGCACCGAGTGTTTTTGCAATCGCTGCCAGAGACGCTTGTACTTCTTTTGCTGGCAATTTGTATGTCGCCTGCTCAGTTGCACTCACAATCGTCGCTTCTCCTTGCTTATTTGCCGCCTGTACAAACAATGTAGCTGGTACATCTACTTTTGTAGTCACACCTTTTGCAAGCGAACCAAGAGAGACGACAACTTGTTTATTTTCATTTGAAAGTGCGCTAACAATAGAAGTTACCTCATTTGATGAAATAGTCGCAACTTTTTCTACGACCTTACCGTCTTTTTCTTTCGTCTCTACTTGTGGTTGTAAAACAACTGCACCGTTTTCGACCTTCCCTGGTGTTGTACCGCTGCCTGGCGTTGTGCCACTACCTGGTGTTGTACCGCTGCCTGGCGTTGTGCCACTACCTGGTGTTGTGCCACTACCTGGCGTTGTGCCACTACCTGGTGTTGTGCCACTACCTGGCGTTGTGCCGCTGCCTGGCGTTGTGCCGCTACCCGTATCTTCTTGTAATACCCCTTCACGCAATTGTTTTGTGTCGAGGTTTAATACGTAATCTTTCGTATTTTTCGCAATCGCAACACCGTCATTTTTGAAAATCTCGGATTTGCTTCTTTCAGACGGTTCAATGTGAATCGCTATTTCTTTTTGGTTTGCTGCTGGTGTGAACGTGTACGTAAATGACATGTCGTCTTGAATTTTTACACGCTCTTTATTAATTGTTAATACACCATCTTTAATCGCATTTCCTTTAATCGTCACACGATCACCGTCTTTGATGACATCTTCAACAACGACAGGCATGTCAATCCAACGTAAAATATAGTCTTGGATGACCATTTTATTATTACCTTGATTGTGCACAGTCACTTTTAATTCTGTACCAATCGAACCGTAACCGTAGTAGCTGACGTCATCATCTGTTTGATTGTCACGCGTATGATCAGCTAGCCCTTCTTGATCCCATGAGCTACCTTTTACGTATTTATAAGTAATCGTTTCGCCTTCTTGAAGCTCCGTTGTAAATTCCCAATCAGGCGTGACCGCTCCACCGCGCGTCATTTCCCATGCACCTGTATTCCAACCGTTGATGCTATTTGGAATCGTAATGCGCGTATCTAACGGTGTATAGCTTGGCGCTCTCACTTTAAACGTCACTTGAACCATCACGATGTCTGGCGTAATTTGCACGTCATTTGATGCGACAACGTTCCCAGCACGGTCATACAACTTTACGACATACGTATACGTTTTTCCATTTTCAACATCATAATCAGTAAATGATGTGCGGATATCCGTTGTTGTATGAACGATTTGACCATCACGCTCAATGATAAGCATATAGGCATCATTGTCATCTAGATCTACGAACGACCACGTTAAATTCACTTGACCGGATTCAACGTCTGGTTGAACAAGTTGAATCCCTTTGGCAGGTGCTTGCACATCTTCTGTATTTGCGGTGAGCGTAAATGTTTTTTCGCTTGTGTACACCCAATCATCGCCAAGATTTGTCGTAAATCCATAACGATACGTGTACGTTCCTGCTTGTAGCGGAGTGAACGATGCACGGAATACGTTCGCATCGCCATCTTGTCGGTCGTACGTTGCTTGTATGTCTTCCCATTTGTCGCTATTCGGTTTTTTCACTTGCAACACCGCTTGTAAACCGTCAGCTAAGCCGTGCTTTGTTACATCATTGATGTGCACTTTTGCTTCAACCGTAATTGATGTAGCTAAATCGAGCACTCCACCGTTCACTTCAGAAAGTAAAGCAACGTGTTCTGTTGTTAAAGGATAATGTGGCACGACGCGATTCGTTTCTGCTTTAGCCGACTCATTTCCATTTTCATCTAATGCTGTAATCGCAAAATAATATGCCGTTCCGTTTTTCAACTTATCAATAACAACTGTCTTTTCATTCGTTTCTTTCACAAGCGTATAGCCTGCACCTTTTAATGTGGATTGATAAATGCGATACGCTGAAGCATCGCCTTCCCACGTTAACGTCACTTGTTCAACGCCTGCTGTCGCTTGAACGTCTGTTACTTTATTCGGAAGAGCAACAGTTACTTCCCCAAATAACATTCGACCGTCCATTTCTGGAACATGTAATGTGACTTTTCCATTTGTTACAGTTACATCATATGAATCATGTAGTTCATCTACTAATTTGATGCCACTTGGAATAAGTGAAGCGACATCCAACTCAACCGTTTGTTCACTATTGCCGCGGTTTACCGCAATAAGCGCAACATCTTTTCCGTACTGACGGGCAAAGACGTACACATCACCTTTCGCATATACTGTCTCAATTGTTCCTTTCGCTAATACATCTTGATGCTTCGTGCGAATCGCACCTACTTTTTGATAATGTGCAATAAGCTCCTTGTCCTCACTTTCCCACGGATACGTACGACGATTGTCTGGATCTTTTGAACCTGTCACTCCTGCTTCATCACCATAATAGATTGTCGGCGCACCTGGATAACCCATTTGTAAAATAGCAGCAAGTTTTAACCGCTTTTTACCGAGTTCTTCATCATAATTCGGGTCAAGTTCTGCACGTTCGTATGAATCCGTTCCGTTTCCAAGTAAGAAAACAGCGCGTGCCGTATCGTGTGAACCAATTAAGTTCATGAGCGCATAAAATGCTTCTTTCGGGTAATCTTCACGAATGGCTGTCAATCGCGCATCGATTTCCTCTGCTTTACCGTTTCGTAAAAAGTCTAATACAGCTCCGCGGAAACGGTAGTTCATGACTGAATCGTATTGATCACCAAGGAAGTATTTTGACGCATCATCCCAAATTTCACCGAGAATTAACGGTTGCTCTCCTTTTTTGAGCGTTGGCCCACGGTCATAGTCATCTTGCAACAACTCTTTACGAAACTCATGCCAAAACTCAGTATCTACTTCATTGGCTACATCTAAACGCCAACCTGAAGCTCCGCGCGTAATCCAGCTTTTGGCGACCGAGTCGTTTTCATAGAAAATATAGTTAGCAAGCTGTTCGTTATTTAACTCGCTCGCATGCTCTACTTTATTGCCGAGAATTGATTTGAATTCTGGTAAACTATCAAATCCCCACCACGATTGATATTTATATACACCGTTTACTTTTTCATTCTCGATATTAAACCATAAATGGAATCCGTACGGACTGAACTGTTGTCCCTCAGCTTTAAACTTTTGTTCAACTTGAGCACGAGCTTGTTCTTCTGATAATCCTTTTTCATTCATCAAATCATACACAGCCGACCAATATTCATATGCTCCAACAGTCGGGTATTTTCCGTAACGATCAAAGTAAATAGAATCGTCGGATACATGATTGAATACCCCATCTAAAATAAGATGCATACCGCGTGATGCAACCGCTTCCACAAATGATTGAAATTCTTCAGGCGTTCCGAACATTGGATCAAGCTCTTTGTAGTCATTCGCATCATATTTATGGTTTGACGGCGCTTTAGCAATCGGGTTTAAGTAAATTGTATTTACACCTAAAGACTGCAAGTAATCTAGCTTTTGTTTAATTCCTGCAATATCTCCACCGAAAAAGTCGTTCGACCAAATGCCATCGCCATCATACTCAGCTGTCCCTTTCATACGTGGATTGTCTGGAAGCCGCGACCACTCACGATGTTCAATTGGTTCATCCCCACGCGCGTTTGTTTTTGCACGATCATTGTTTGGATTTCCGTTAAAGAAACGATCAGGGAAAATTTGATAAACAACCGCCTGTTTCATCCAATCTGGCGTCTTATAGTTTGGATCATACACGGTCAATTGGAATAATTCTGCGTTTTTATCTACCGCCCGTCCCCATTGACCTTCTTGTGTATCCTCACCATACTCTGCTTTAGCTGCACCGTCCATCGCGATAAATTTATAGCCATATAACCCTTTTTCTTCAGGAGTGAATGTCGCTTCCCAATATTCATCGTCTCCGATCACTCCTACTTTGCTCATCTCGTACAACTTCGCCGTTCCTGTCGTTGTATTCTTCACATACACGTTCGCTTTCGTTACATCGCCTTTTTTCGCAGCTAAACGTAACGTCACTTCCGTTCCTGCTTTCACTGCTCCAAACGGCTGACGATATAAAGAGTCCCATGTGTTATGTTTCAATCGATCTTTTTGTACCGCTCCATCTGAACCTGTTGGGCTGTAATCTGTATACACAGCTTTTGTTTTCGCATCAAAGAAAAACGTAATGATCGTTTCTTCTAACACATTCAACTTTGCGTTATCTTGTGGATAGTTTTCTTCACTCCAATTATTCCCTAACACTACTTTATATTCATATGTTCCTTTTGGCACACGTGCGCTAAATGTATAAACGGAGTCAAAGTTATCGTCTGTAAAAAATGCGGTTGACGTCTCTGGCGTCCAACCATCGACTTCTTTTTCATAGTCGATCGCAGGCAAAATCGTTCCAACTAGCCGCGGTTGTTTTTCTTTTGGAATCGGCGTATACCATGTCGAATCGGCAATCGCATGTGTACGATCGTTATAATAAAACGTCACTTCCGTTTCTTGTTGTAACGTAAGTGAAATGTTGTTACCACCACGTCCCCCAGCGCCGTAGTTTTCATCCCAACTACCGTTTATGGCAATTTTGTATTCATACGTTCCTGCTGGAAGCGTTCCTGTGAATGTGTATAATCCATTGCCTTCATGCGTCATAATCGTAGCAGTCGCTTTCGGATCCCATTCACTTGTATGTCCAAATTCATCTTGTAAGTTCCCAACAAGCGTCACAACACGCTCCTGCTGCTGAGCAGGTTGACCGACAACAACGACGCTATTTTTTCCACCATATCCATCATCTATTTGATTGTTATTTAGTGGATCTGGCTTCCAATTTCCATCTACAACAAATTTGTACATGTACGTTCCATCTTGAAGCGTTTTTGTTACTGACCAAATATGATCGCTTCCCTTCGTCAATTCAATCTTTTTCTCGCCATCTGTTTGCCAGTCATTAAACGATCCGACCAGCAAAACGGACTTCTCTTCTCCCGTTCCAACGTAGCGAAACGTCACATCGTTTCCGTTGACAACAGGGCTTTGCACTTGTTCATTTGCGCGAACGATTGCGCTAAATGAAAACAACTGGGCAAAAAGCAAAAAGATTGAGAAATAAGCGACATACTTTCTCCATCTTCCCTTCACCATTTGCTCCTCCTTTATTTAAATTTTCTTTCAAGTGAAACCGTTTGCATAAAGGGGTACAGTAAGGGGGATGCAAACAGCCTCACTTACTAAGTATCGTACATAAAAAATTCAAAAATTTCAACAAAATATTTTTGAATTTTTTGCGTATATATAAGTTGAATTAAAGATTTACAACTGAACACACAAACGATCGATCGTTTGTTCTGGTTTCTGGTTGATTCGCTGAATAAAGGCTTGGACATTCTTTCTAATTTCTTGCACACCCGAATAGAACACGTTGTAAATCACGTCTGATTTCAGCCATTTCCATAGCCCTTCAATCAAGTTCAATTGCGGACTGTATGGTGGCAAAAAGACGAGCTCTAACCGATCTTCGTGTTCTTTTAAAAATGGCTGAATGAGTTTGGCATGGTGAATTCGAGCGTTATCTAAAATCATCACTATTTTGCCTGTGGGATAGCGTTCTAACACAAGTTGAAGAAATCGAAGAAATGTTTCCGCGTCATAGCGTTCTTCTTCGATGCAAAACACTTCCCCTGTTTCGTAGTTCAACGTGCCAATCAGCTTCAGCCCTTGATGTTTTCCAAACGTCGGAATGATTCGTTGTTTTCCTTTGACAAACCATGTTTTTTGAATCGCTTGGTAATCACGAATCATCGACTCATCTTGAAAGAGGACATGGGCGATGTTCCCATCTACCAGTTTTTTTTACTTCAGGGAAGGTGATTTCGACGAATTCTTTTTGTTTCTCTTCATCCGCATTGGCTAGTGTATAGGTCGGTTTCGTATAGCTTAGCCCTAACCGATGCAGAATGTCACTTGTTCCGCGAAGCGTGTATGTTGGCCCCCACTTTTGTTGAATGAGTTCAGCGATTATCGCAAGCGTCCAATTATATTTTGCTTCGAATCCCACATCTACGGGGAGCTGATGTTCAATGATCAAAGCCAGCTCTTTTTCCTGCTCAGGGGTCAATCGACGTGGGGCGCCAGGTGAGTATTTCATCTCCAGTCCATCAAGACCGCGCTGGGCGTAGGCATGAATATAGTTATAAATAGTTTTCTTGGATCGACCAATAATCGTTGCGATTTCTCCTTTGGTATATCCCTGCAAATGAAGACAAATCGCTTGGTAGCGTTCATATGCTCGTTTACTTTTTGCTTCTTTCATGGCAGTGGACAACTTTTCGATCTCGTCTTTGTGATTTGGCATCATAGTTTTCTCTCCGTTCCCTTATTTTCTCTTTGTATTTATTCGCCGTGGAACGGGAGAAAACCTTTATTTCAATTTATATAATTATCCCCTATGCGTTTTTTCACTCAGCAGGGATCGGTTAAGTTATTTTACTTGTTACCAAAACCTATATTATTAGTTAAAATAGTTGCATTTAAACTAGGATCTTCAAACCTAATGAACGATTGATTTCCATATTCCTCAAGTACTTCTGTGGTGATCCATTTTCTGTTCAACTTTTCTGCAATAAATCCTGTGGTGTTACTGCCACCAAATGGATCAAATATAATATCCCCTTCATCTGTTAAAAATTCAACGAAAAATTGTGCTAGCTCCAATGGCATTCTAGCGGGATGGGGACTAATTCCTCTTTCACGACAAGTTTTTAAATAAAAATCATTCGAATTTGTGTTAGCAATACTAAAAACATTCTCAGGAACCCTTCTGTTCCTTGTTGTATCTATTGGCTCTATCTCTATTACATTAGGCATAATGCTACCACCATTATTGTTCAGAAAACTTTTCTCTCCAATTTTATGCTCTGATGGTCTTTTTCCCGAATTATATTTTTTACTTTCCAATAATTTTTTCATGCTATGGCTATACGGCCGTAAAACCTTTCGATTGTCAGCTTTAGGTCGTTCCGTTTTTGCCATCCACCAAATGCGAGTAAAACTATCTACTGTTCTTATTCTTTCAACTGTAACCCACTGAGCAGGGGTAGGCAACCGCGAAGGATTATAACAAATAAACTCTTGACAAAGTTTTAAGTCGGCTTTCTCATTTTTTAAAAAACCAAGTAAAGACTCCATATGGAGAGTTGAATAAATTGGCCTCTTTGGTTCCCACGAATTTCCCATTTCAATAACTATAGAGCCATCCTCTCTAAGTAAGTCTGCAAAATGCTCAGCTAAATTAATGAACCACTTTTTATACTCTTCTCCTTGGAAATTTCCATACTTTTTCTTTTTATTCAAAGGGAATGGTGGTGAAGTAAGAATTAACTGAACTTTTCCCTTTAACTTTTTTCCTTCATCAGAAATCAAAAAATCCTCTATTTTTGAAATATAATATTTACCAAGGTTTGTCTGGTAAAGTAACTTCGTCATAAATTCTTCTCCTTTAATATTTCATATCTACTTCTCTATCTAGTACCAGTTGATTTCTTAGGTGAAAATGCTTCACACGAAAAATCTTCATTCCTTCCGTTAGAAGATATCGACATAGAACAGGAATTTATTTCATCCAAAATATTGTCTTGACACATGATGAGAAACGTCCCTCGTATACATGTCATTCAACTTGATTAATTCAATAGGTCACATTATTTTTATTTATAAAGGGATAATAATGTCTTTCTACATCTGTTCCTTTGATGATATGATACTCCATTCGGCTAGCACCAGCCATTTCTGCAGCAGCAACCATTTTTGCTTCCACTAATGGGTCGTCAATTTTGTTGTCACCTTTGACTTCAATAATTATCCACACCCCATCTTTTCTTTTAATCAAAAAATCTGGGTAATATTTTCGGACAAGATTTGATTGTGGATCAACATAGTCAATTGCAAATTCTGTTTGCCCATGAGTTAACATGCCAGTAAAATAAATTTCTTGAATATCGTTGTGATTGACCAAATCTGTAAATAATATCTTTTCGGGTTTTGAATCAAAACAATACGTATCAAGATGGAATGTTTTAGAAGTGTATTTAGCTCCCTTCTCCCTTATAACTAATTCCTCTTTAGCACGAATGCAGTAGAACCCTTCTTTCGGATCTTTTATCAATTCAAATTCGGCTTTTTCAGTAATAACGCTTGATTTTAGATTATACATTGCTTTGAAGAGATAAGGAATAATACGATCATAGATAATCTCGTTATGCTTATTAACATAGCATAAAATTTCATCTATACTCTGTTTGGCATTCATGAGCATTTTCTCAATCTTAATACAACTTTCGTTTAAATAGCGAGCTAGCTCGGCCACAAGAGTGTACTGGCTATACACTCTTCTTTCCCTTAAATCAGTTACATCCTCCACACGTTGAAATTGGCTTACGAGTCCCTCTTGAACTGTATGCTTCAACTTGTACTTTTCCCAGTTCACATTTTCAAACTCAAAATCAATTCTGTCATGTACGTTTTTTTGTTCTATTGTATATAAATGGCGAATACGTTTTATTGGGATCTTCACCTTAGGAGGTCTTACCCTCACTTCGTACACCTTTTTTCCATCATCTTGTCCAGAAAGGTCTTTTGTCCCAATCCTAAAATTCTGCTGTAGTTCTTCTTCTAAAATCTGTTTATTTTCTTCTGATAAGTATACACTTGCTGTTTCTTGATTTGGGCCTATTGCTCGTAAACAACGCATTGTTGCCTGTAGAACAAAAACCTTTGATTTTGGTTTGCGATACATGGCAACGGCAAACAATGAGCGACAGTTCCACCCTTCCCGACCTTTGTTAACTAATAAAATCACTTGTTTTGTAGAAGAAGGGGTATCCAATAAGTTAAACTCGCGAATATCATCGTTTGTAGTGATTTTAGGATCACCGACATTAATTAACAGTACACTTTCGGGTATGTTGAGTTCGTTCAAGACTTGTCTGACAATCGGTTCTAATTGATTTTTCACCTCGTCAACTGTGCTACCAAAAAACGCTATTTTAGGTAACATTCCTTCAAAACGTTGATTCTTATATCTATCGAAAAAGTCTTTTAACACTAAACGAACATACTCAATTTCTTTCGGATTAGAATAACTATGTAGTATAACTTTCTTCAAATACTTATTATTAATTGCTTCCCTTAGGCCGTAAGCATACACAACTTCTGGTAATAACTTACTTCCTATATATGGTGTTCCAGTATAGTTATAGCATGCAACAACTCTTGTGCCTGCTTCTTCTAGACTTTTAGCCAATTCATTTATCGTTAATCTTAGGCTAGTTTGGGATTTTTTTATCCCCATGTCTTTTGCTAACTCATTGCCAAAGGCGTGATGAGCTTCATCGACATAAATCCCTAATTGCCTAATTCTTTTTAACTTCTCAAATCGTTGGTTTGTCATTAAATCCATATCATTTTCGATGTATATATCTTTGAATTCTTCATAAACTCCTTGTAGATCAAACGAAAAAAGGGTGTCAACAGGTTTCTTCTCCTTATGCTGTTTCTTTAGAATAATCTTTTGTGTATTTGAAATTATCAAATTATATTTTGAATTTTCAATAATATTCAAACTTGTTCCTGTATCCTCAAGAAAATGAATCTTTAAATTAGCTTCTAACCACGAAACATATTCTGGAGGCACTACTTTTCGCTTATCAAAAGTTTGAATTTCTCGCAAAGATTCTAGGACTGTTTTATCAGGCGCAAATACAAGCGCATTATGACAATAAAGTGGATCATTAGGATATTTTTTGGCTAATAGAAATTCGTAAAAAATACAAGTAGCCATTAAAATGGTTTTACCAGTTCCCATTGTTAGAGCAAAAATGTAGTTTGCAAATTTTTCTTCAGCAAATTGTTTCATATTTTCAAAAACAGATTTATACGCTTTTTCATCTAGGAATCTAAAGCTTATCTGCTCCTCAGCTGCAATGAAGGGGTTTGTACGTTTCGCAAACTTATTTTTTTCATAGTACCAGTCCTCAAAAATATCATGTACCTTTGCATTATGAAGATACTCTTTCAAAAAAACATACATTTCGAGCGCCTCAAATTGAGGCACTCGTAAAAATGATTGGGGATTCTCAGGGCTATTAAAGTCTAGAAATTTTTTAGATAAATTTTTATATTCAGCACGAATATCCTTTTTATTTTCTAAATAGAAGTAACGAAGTGCTTCATAAAACGCAAAATCAACTTGTTGCGTTCTTTTCTTAGACATTTTCTATCTCGACCTCCAATGACTCTGACAACAGATCTGTAATCTTCACTTTAATAGTCCCCGCATTTTTTGGAACATCATAAATTCCTTTTACTAATTCATTTTTATCTGGCACATCAATGATATTTGGCTCAAGAACAGATCCATCATAATTCCAATCAATCATGATGGAATCCACCAATTCTCTCCAATCTTCGACATTCTCCTGCATTAAACTCAACTTTTGTAATAAATTCATAGGATAGAAAGATTTAATTATCAGCTTCCCGTTTTCGATTACAATATCTGCTTCTGCTTCTCGCTTAAACTGTAAATCTTGTCTATCACGTAAAATGTCTACAATCTCAATGTCGAGCTTATAAGGAACCTGTTTTTGTAAAAACGATTTTAAATCTGGTTCATGTCCCATGCACACTAATAATAATTTTTCAACAGGCTGGTTTGGTCTTTCCTCTCGACGCTTTTCGAACAGTCTATAATCAAAGTTTTGAATTAACTCCCCTAAATCCGCTTTCGTTGCAATACGATTTATCGGCATAATTTTAACCATGCGGCCATCTAACTCACCATCGTATAAGGAATTGTTAGGTAGCGATTGAATTTCTAATGCCTCTATCAGCAATTCTTTTGCTTGAACAGGATTCCTGAAAAACTCGTAATTGTTTACATTATAGACTTCAAAACCCGTTTTTAAATCTGGATCCTCCCTCAAAATATTTAGTAGCCTTTTAGTTGTAGTTTGTACCGCTCCTAAATTAATATCAGAGCCAATAAAGCGACGTCCTAATTTCATCGCTACAGCTTGTGTAGTACCAGATCCCATAAAACAGTCGAATACAATGTCTCCAGGATTACTTGCCGCCTTAATAATTCTTTCAATAAGTGCCTCGGGTTTTTGCGTAGGATACCCAAGCCGCTCTTTACCAGTGGGACTATAGTTTTTAATATCTGTCCAGACGTCTGAAGGGGCTTTTCCTAAAGGATGAATATAACTAATATGTTTACGATTAAGTTTTTCACCATCTCTCCCCATTCCTCGCGTATAATACAATCGTCCTTCCTCATCCCTCTTACATTGTTCAAGAAACTCCTTGCTATATGGTTGCCTCACATCATCTTTATTAAAAATGTATTCTGAGGATTTAGTATACCAATAAATATTTTCATGATTTTTTTCAAATTTTTTTGCGTTTCCTCCAATTAAACTAAAGTACCATATAATTTCACCTTTAAAACCCGCTTTCTTCATTTCATCCCCTGAATCTCCAAAAACCTCATCTAACAAACATCTTATGTGGTGGGATTTGTGCCAATCTGTGTGCACAAAAATACTACCATCTTCAGCCAACAACTCTCTCATTAAAATTAGACGTTCATATAAAAACTGTAAATATTCATCGTTTGACCATATATCTGTATATTGTTTCTCTTCAAACAAACTATTGTGGGAGACAGTTGAGTTTCCACGAACTTGTATTCTTTTTTTATAATCAGCTTTGGAATCAAAAGGTGGATCTATGTAAATAAGCTTAATTTTCCCTCTAAACTCCTTAAGCAAATGACTCATTACCTGGAGGTTATCTCCCCAAAATATTTTATTCATCCACCCTGTCTCGTCAGGCTTACCGTAAACCTCTTTCAACTGTGCAGGATAATAGAAAGTGCTTTCAAATGGCCGCTTCCCTTTCCAATGAAGCATGGGATATCCTTTAATTGGTTCAAACTTAAAATGTTCAACTTGTTGAATTTTATTGTCTTCCACTTATTAATTCACCCTTTCGTTCTTTACTGTCACAGTAAAAGCGCATGTCACAGTTCCCACAATGTTTTTTTGGTCTTTTGGTGATAGCGAAGTCACGATTTTCAATACGCTCAACAATTTTATCAAAGGTTTTAATTGTACTGTCAATAGACGAGTTATTTTTCACGAATGTAACATATGGATTTCCACTTTGCTCACCAGTATAGTATAGATGCATTTTACTTACTTCTAACCCCATCCGCTCCTCTACTAAATGAGCATATACCTCTAGTTGTTTTCTATAATGTTCGATGCGCTCTCTTTCATTAAGTAGGTTGGGCTTTTTCTCCGATTTAAAATCAATAATTTCAACCGTATCCCCTTCACCTTGTACCAAGTCAATTGTACCATTCAATATATAATTATTCTTTACTAATGATACATCTACTTCCGCTTCCTTGATTTTGTACCAATTTCTTTTCTGATTTTCAACATAGTTTTTTATTTGTTGTAAAGCCGCTTCTTTTGTTGTTTCCATCAAATACACACGATTTTTTTGCACTAAATACATATAATTGGCATGAAACCATTCTTCTACCTTTTCAGGTGTAATTTTATGTTTTTCCCCTCTTAAGACCGCCCTATGAATATCTTCGATAGTCTGATGTACTAAACTTCCAAATACTGTAGTTCCCTGGCGTACTGGTGCAAATTCCAATTCTTTAAAAAACTTATATTGCAATGCACACATATCGAATAAGCTAATATGTGATGTAAAAGAATATTGACGTTTTATATTTACGTCTTTCACTTTCTCCAATTTAATTTTAAATAAATCTATATCTCTCCAGCTCGGTAAAGTACTATAGATATCAGCAAACTCTTTTGTGGGCACATTTCTCTGCCCACGCCCTTGCGCCTTTTGCTCTAAACATGTTAAAGCTAATACATTTTGAGCCCTGGAAAACGCAGTGTAGTATAGCCGCCAAAAATCATAGTACTTTGTTTTTTCAATTGGCTCAAAAGGTTCTTTGTTGTAATACTCATTTTGTAAAATAATGTCTAAATCACTATATTGTTTCGTTGGTGTAGAATCTAATGAACCTACAATGACGATCGGAAACTCCATTCCTTTAGATTGATGGATTGTCAAAAATGAAACACACCCACTTGGAGCATATTCAGAATCGTCTTCATATTCATTAATCCCTCCATTTTGTAAATACCTTAAATAATCGTTAAAAAACATTTTTAAATGGTTCTCTAAGTTTTTAGGGGTTAGCACAGATAAATTGTGTAAATACTCATATTTACTTAGTAATTGTGAGAATAACGCAACATTACGCGCTTCTCTACTGTCATAGACAGAACCGTTATATTGATCAATAAACTTTTGGAATAGAGGAAACTGTAATAATTGATAAAATAAGCCTGCAAAACCGTAGTCTGTATTTTCTTGTAAGCTGGAATGTTCTTTCGCCTTCTTTACTACAAACTGCGCAAGCTCTTTATTTTCTTCCTTACGTAATTGATTTCCGAACTCTCTTAAACAATTATCACAATAATTCCAAATATCCAGTTCTACTTCATCATCCCATTTTCGAATTTTTGAAATTTGCGGGAACATAAACATGTATGCTCCTATTAACAAACGAATTTCTTCTCGGTCAAAAAAAGCATTTGAGCGAGGAGAATATACTGGAATACCTTTACTTTCGAGAAAATCTGCCAGCGCTTTTGCCTTTGGATTTTTTACTGATTTAAATAAGAAAGCGACTTGATTCCAATCCGTCAGTTGCCCTTTATTTTTGAACATCATTAAAAATTCGTAAATCTCATTAAACCAATTATCAATAGATCCTGTGCTTGACACTTTGACTACGGACTTTATATTAGGAAATTCTCCCTCTCTCGGCTTAATTTCTTTTTCGTATCTAAAAATATTCCCTTGTTTATCTCTCCAGTTTTTCTCTTCCATCCATCGATTATAAAATTCAATAATTGTTGGATGAGACCGATAGTTGGTTGAAAGTTTAACTTTTTGACATACTCCCTTAGGAAATTTTTTAGGAAACTCAAGTATGTTACGAATCGTCGCTCCACGAAAGCGATAAAGTCCTTGGTCATCATCTCCAACAACACAAATATTTTGACGGTTGCCTGCTAGCAAAAAAATTAATTCTTCTTGGACAGTATTTGTATCTTGATATTCGTCAATCATTAAATAGTGGATTTTTTCTTGCAATTTAGTAAGCACATCTGGATTATTTTTCAATAAATGTACTGTCTCACTCTGAATAGTAGAGAAATCTAAAGCATTTTCTCTTGCAAGAATATCAAGATAAGTTTTATAAATTTCTGCTAAGATACGTATAACATTGTCCTGCGAGGATTCCAGTTTACGGATGTCAACTAATTCCTCAGTCAGTTTATTCACCCATCCTAAAACTGTTTGAGCTTGACGCCATTTTGAAAGTTTTTCTGGAACAATTAATTTAAAACCTGGTATCTGAGTAAATTTTTTTATATTTTGACAAATTAAGTACTGTTGATCAAATTGGTCAAGTACTCGATAATTTTTCTTAAGCCGAGTATATTCTCGATTTTCTTCCAAAATTCTCAAACAAATAGAATGGATAGTACCTATATACATCTCATTTAAATTAATAGAAATATTTTCTTCATTTAATCGATTAGAAATACGAGTTAAAAGTTCACTTGCTGCTTTTTCAGTAAAAGTAGCAACCAATATATTTTCTGGATTAACATTTTTTGTTGTAATAATATATTTTATTCTTTCAACAAGGGTAAATGTTTTACCTGAACCAGGACCTGCTATTATTAAAAGCGGTCCTTCAGTAGTGTGAACTACTTGCTTTTGCTGTTTATTTAGCTCTACCTTCATTTATCTCCCCCCATTAAATATGAAATATGTTCTAAACTCCCTCTATCTTATCTATTCATCATCATTATCCCCCACGAGCTCGGCAATGAACAGGTAAAAGAAAATATTTCTGATTCCTTGATATAAAAGGTTTGTCTACGTTTATTTATTTGTGATTATTGTTTACTGTTGGTGAAAGCATATTGTGATAGAAAACTCCTAAAATTAAGAAGCAAATTGGTGTGTTTATCATCCATCCCCAAAAAACTCATACGTCGCGATTATCTTCCGAAGCGATCCCTCGTCTTTAACGGGAAACAGTTTCCTTCCTACACATGTATAGTAACATTCATGGTGTATAACTGTATTAATAGTATCGAGAACAACTTGGTCTTGCCGTTTAAATGCTTTTCTGCAGATTGGACAGCGCAAGTTTTCAAGAATAGAATACATGAACACACATCCCCCTTGCTCTTCTTATTTCCGCGTGCCTCCCCCACCCCTCCTCTCAAAGTACACATGCAACCGATATTCGCAAATCTGTTGCGTCCATTCGTATAGCATATGTTCGTCTTCTGGTGCGATGGGGAAGGTGAGCGAGAAGATGTTATTCGCAAACGAAAGAAGTCCGTTGGAACTGCCGCTCCATTTTGTCATCGGCATTTTGGCGATGAGTTTGGCGACCTTTTGCTCGTCGTATTGCCATAATCGCTTTGTTTCTCCGTCAGAGAAATCGATGCGTTTTCGGTATTCTTTTTCCGTCAAGTATTGATGGAAAAACGGTGCAGCTTCGGCCGGCGTGATTGGCAAATGCCAACGTGACGTCCCTCGGTTTAGCATCGCCTGCAAGACGACCATTTTGTAGCTTTTTGTCATCACTGTTCGCTCGACTTCGATAAGCCATGATTCGTACTTTAAAAACACTTCTTTTTCCCGCTCGGACAATTCATCTGCCCAGTAAAGAAAGCCGACGTACGATTTGAATTCGTCCCTGTATTCTTTTGCTTCACTTCGTCCATGCAAATGAAGTTCCAAGTACGTCGGACGGCGGCCGAGCTGTTGTTTTACGTCGTAATAGTCTACTAATAATTTTTCTTTGCGTGGTTGGCGTTTTCTGCGCATTTCTTCTAATAAGTGAACGACACGAACATCAAAATCGACAACACATCCGTCAGGGGCAACAGGGATCACAGACTTTTGTTTTTTTCTTTCTTCTTTTTGCGTATCGAATAAGGCGAGTTTCACATCGGCATTGCGATAGTTTCCGATTAAGTCGATAATGACGCAATATTGTTTTTCTGGATGAAGACGCAAGCCGCGCCCGACTTGTTGGGTGAAAATCGTTAATGACTCGGTCGGACGGACGAATAATAGCGTATCAACCGCTGGAATATCGACGCCTTCGTTAAATAAATCGACGGTGAAAATCGCGTCTAATTCGCCTTTTTCGAGTAGTTCAATCGCTTTCGTGCGCGTGATATGTATTTGTTTGGAATGCAAACTAATCGCTCGATAACCGTGGTTATTAAAATAATCAGCTAAAAAATCCGCTTGGCGAATGGAAGAACAAAACACGAGCGTTTTCGTTTGCTTATATTTCTCCCAAGCTTGCAAAATGCGTTCTGCCATTTCGTGACGAAGTTGTGCTTGCAATAGTTGTTCTTCATCGTAGCGGTTGCCGCGCCAAGCGATTTTCGTATAATCTGTATCGTCATATACGCCATAATAGTGAAATGGCGCAAGCCAGCCGCGCTGTACTGCTTCGATAAAATCAATACGGTACGCCACGTTTCCGTCGCAAAGCGCGTATACGTCTTTATAGTCATTACGATCAGACGTCGCGGTAATGCCGAGTAAAAATTTCGGCTGGAAATACGCAAGCACCCGTTCATATGACTTCGCCGCGGCATGATGAAATTCGTCAATCACAATAAGGTCAAATGCGTCTTTTGCAAACGTAGTTAAATGTTTTTTCATGCTTAGCGTAAAAATCGACGCAAAGACGACATCGGCTTGCCGTTCTTTTATTTTACCGTCGTAAATGCCGAACGTTTTCTCTGGCATAACTTGCGCAAACGACCGCTTCGCTTGATGCAAAATTTCTTCGCGGTGCGCTACAAATAGCACTCTTTGAAACTTTCGGGCGAAAAAAGCAGCTAAATACGTTTTACCTAGCCCTGTTGCCATAACGACCATCGCGCGATCGTATCCTTCTGCATACGTTGCTTCTAGCTGGGCGAGTGCTTCCACTTGCGCAAAACGCGGTCGAATGACTCCGTATGATGCTTGTTCATCGTGAATGACTTCCATCTTTTCTGTCATTGCAATAGGAATCGTCAATTCTACTTCCTCTAGCTTCGTCCATTGTCGCACGAGGTTCGTATGACGTTGATGATAAATAGCATATTGTTCTTCATACTGTTGTAACGTTTCGGCATTCACTTGCACCGTTTGTTCGGCGTAAAAAAGCGTTAAAAATTCATTCATTACTTCCACAAACACATGTTCTTCCACGCATTTATGTATGCCGATACTCCATTCTACACCGCTTGTTAACGCTGAACGAGATAAATTGGACGAACCGATAATAAAATATCCATCATCTTCATTCTCAAATAAATACGCTTTCGGATGGAAAGAAACACCGTCGCTCTTCCATAAGCGAACTTCAATGTTCGGATGGATCGTGATAAGCTGACGCAGAGCCTCGGGTTGTGTGACATATAAATAATCGCCAGCACAGATTTTAATATCGGCTCCCCGCTCCGCTGCACGTTGGAGCGGTTCTTTTATGACCTCCACGCCCGACTTCATCACAAACGACGTTAAAATATAAATTGTTGAAGATGTTTCGATATACTCGTTTAGCTTTTCGATCAAATGACGTTTAATAAACTCGACTTTACTCATCGTGTACCTCAATTAAGAAAATTTTCTCTTTAAACCCTCCTCGTTGTTCCGCTTTCGATGCACGAATGGCTTCGACTTGTTCCATCGTTGCCCCGTGACATGCAGCAAGCGCATGAATAATTTCCAATAAATCAGCTAGCTCTTCGACCGCTGTGACATCATCTGGTGCATTCATATATTCCTCTAATTCCTCAAACGCTTTTTTTCGCAGTTCTTGGCGATATTCCTCATCACTTAATGTTCGCGTTGTAAATGTCTTCCCTGCTTCTTCAATAACTTTAGGAATCAAATCTCGAACCAATTTATTATAAACAGGCATCGTATCCTCTCCTCTACTTTTTCTTCATCTGTTACATATTTTACTAGAATTTTTTCATATATAAAAGAATCATCACAGAAAAGGAAAAACCGAGGATTTCTCCCTCGGTTTTCAATATTTCCCCTCCAACAACTCCCGCAATTCTTTCACATATTCCTCTGAACCGGTGACGATCATGCGGTCGCCGATGCGCATTTCGGTGTCGCCGTGTGGGACGATCGATTCGTGACCGCGGAAAATGCGGACGATGATGCAATCGCCTAGAAATGGGAATTGGCGGAGAAGCACACCGTGATAAGCCAAGTTGTTCATTTCGATTTCATGTAATGTGATGTCACGCTTTGTCAACATATGGACAACATTTGGTGACTCGATAAGTGCTTTTAACATCGCTCCTGCTGAGAGGGCGAGAGAAATCGTTTCGACGTCTATGCTTTTTAGTTGTTGAACAACCGATGGTGACTCTGCGAAGGCGATGACGCGCGGGGTTCCTTGCTCTTTTGCCCATGTGGCAATTTGGGCGTTCGTCTGTTCGTTAGCTGTTAAAACGACGACAACGTCAGCTGTTAGTGCCTCATGTGCTTGTAACGTTTCGAATGAATAATCATCGATATCGACAATTGGGAAAATGTGTTCCGTTTGTTCAATTTTGTCTTGGCGAATATGGTATAGCGTTGTTTCATATTCATCTGGAGACAAATCACGAACAGCTGCAAGCGTAAATTGATTTGTACCAATCAATTTGACCATCTTTTTTCGTTCTTCTTTTTCCACGCGATACAGCTTTTTAAACATAATCGGTGAAACGACGCTCGTGAGCACAGCGACTAAAATCAAGGCGCCCTTCATATTTTCATCAATCAAGCCCATTCGCTCTGCGATCGTTGCTGCGGCAATGACGAGCGAAAGCGTCGAAACGAGTAAAAATCCTGCCGCAAGCGTTGTATTGCGATCATACCAAATGCGCAATATGTACACCGGAACGACTTTAGAAATGACAAGTGCAACAAATAAAAGCGGAATAAGCAATAAAATATCGAATTGCGTAAACAATGGGCGAAGATCTAAATTAACACCGACCATTACAAAGAAAATCGGGATAAAAAAGCCGTAACCGAACGAATCGAGCTTATGAACGAAATCTTGATTTGGCGCCAGTAAAGAAACGAGGACACCGGCAAGAAACGCACCTAAAATATTTTCCGCACCAAGCGTTTCCGATAGCGCGACGAGGACGATAATCAACGCAAATACAGCGCGCGTGCCAATTTGAATCGTCCCTTTTGCCATCGTTTCGATAAACGAACGCTTTTTAAAATATTTACCTGCAAAGTAAAAAATAACACCAACAAGAAACAATACAAGCAACAACCATACATTTCCGTGACTCGGATCATGCATCGATACAAATACAGCTAAAAGAACCATTGTTACTAAGTCCGCAATAACCGCAATTAATAAAATCGTTTGTCCAATCGTTGTTTTCATAAGTTGGGCATCTTTTAATGTCGGAACGACAACACCGAGCGAGATCGTTGAAATAATGAGCGTCATTAAAAAGGCATTGTCGATGTAACCGAGCCAAACGAACATGTACGAAAGAGCGAGCGAAACGAGAAAAATGCCGACGAATACAATAGAAGCGACGAAAAACGCGTTTGGCTCTTTTTCTTCCTTCCCCTTCTTTTTGTTCGCAAAGGCAGAAAAATCGATTTCTAACCCACTTAAAAACATTAAAAACAAAAATCCTAATGTCGATAACGTCTCTAACCACATATCTTGTTCAACTATATTGAATCCTGTTTCCCCGATGACCACTCCTACAATAATTTCCGCTACAACGACAGGAATCATATGCAGGCGAAAACGGTGCAATAAAAGTGGCGTAAGGAAAGCGGCAACAATAACGATAACTAATGATGAAAGCGATGCATGCATCCTTCATTCCCCCTTCCAATCTTTTCACCCATTATATAAGTTTGTGAGCAAAGTTACAATTTTTTCGTATAAACGGGGCAACATAAGAAAAAAGAAAGGAAGATGTATAATGAAACTGCACGGCTTTAACAACTTAACGAAATCGCTTAGTTTTAATATGTACGACATTTGTTACACGACAAGCGCAAGTGAGCGGGAAGCATATATTGCATACATTGACGAAGTGTATAATGCGGAACGGTTGACGAACATTTTAAAAGACGTGTCGGATATGATTGGAGCACACATTTTGAATATCGCCAAGCAAGATTATGTTCCTCAAGGGGCAAGCGTGACGATGCTTATATCTGAAAGTCCGATTGAAGTGCCAAAAGAAGAGCCACCTGTGCCACAAGCGGTCGTTTGCGCTCTTGATAAAAGCCATATTACCGTGCATACATATCCAGAATATCATCCGAACGACGGGATTAGCACGTTTCGGGCTGATATTGATGTTGCAACGTGTGGAGAAATTTCACCGTTAAAGGCGCTTGATTATTTAATTCGCTCATTTGAAACCGATATTATGATTATCGACTATCGTGTGCGCGGATTTACACGCGACATTTCGGGGAAAAAGCTGTTTATCGATCATGACATTACATCGATTCAAAACTACATCCCCGATGACATTCGCAAACAATACGATATGATTGATGTGAACGTGTATCAAGAACATATTTTCCATACGAAATGCAAATTACGCGAGTTTGATTTAGATAGCTATTTGTTTGAGCTATCAAAAGATGAACTGACAAAAGAAGAAGCAGATACGATTACACATAAATTACGCATAGAGATGGATGAAATTTTTTACGGAAAAAATATGCCGCATTCATGACAAAATAACAGACAGAGACGAGCGCTCTGTCTGTTATTTTTTATTTCTCCATAACAAATATACAAAATAAGGCGCACCGATGATCGACACGATGACACCAGCAGGGAGGCCATCTGGTTCAATTAAATTGCGCCCAATCGTATCAGCAAGCAACAATAACGCACCACCCATCAGCATCGTCACAGGTAAACTTAACTCGTTTCGAGGACCAACAAGCGCCCGAGCAATATGTGGGGCCATTAAACCGACAAATGCGATACCGCCCGTGACGGAAACAGCCGATGCGGCAAGCGCCACCGCCGTCAATAGTAAAACGAGTCGTTCGCGATCGAGCGATACGCCGATGCCAATGGCCACAGGATCATTCAATTGCAAAGCATTCAAGCGATGAGCTTTATATAAAACGAACGGAACGAGAATGATGAGCCACGGCAATAATGCGAGAACGAACACCCAATCGAGCCCCCAAATACCGCCGGCTAACCATTTTGCAATAAAATCGACTCTCGTACGATCGGCTCCTGAAATGAGGACAACCATCAAACCGGAAAACGCCGTCGCAAAACCGATCCCGATTAACACGAGGCGAATCGGTTGAAGCCCCGTTTGTTTATTGTATGATAACGCATAAATGATGATGGCAGTCAGTAAGGCGCCTAAAAAAGCAACAAGTGGAATGATATAGGCAAACGATTCCGCTTGAATCGGAACAAATAAAAAGAACAAGGCGACACCAACACCTGCGCCCGCATTTATACCGATAACACCTGGATCGGCTAAATCGTTGCGCATCACAACTTGTAAAATGGCACCAGACAACGCTAATGCCACACCTGCAAGCAACGTAATAACGATGCGTGGCAAACGAATCGAAAACAAAATGAATTGCTCTTTAAACGTCCCGTCACCTAAAAGCACCGGAATGAGACGGTCGAAAGATAAAGAAGAATAGCCTGTTCCCATGCTGATGATGGCCGTTATGCAGATGAACATAAATAGAACGAGCAAAATGATGCGCTGTTTTTTTCGTAACTGAGGTACGATCATAGCATTTTCTCTCCTTTACGCACGATGAAAAGAAAAAACGGAAGCCCCATGACAGCCACAACAGCGACAACGGGCGTCTCATACGGTGCGTGAATCATTCGTGCGACTGTATCTGCAAATAACATAAATGTCGCACCGCCGATCGCACTCATTGGCAAAATAAAACGATAATCCGTTCCAACGAGCAAACGGACAAAGTGAGGAACCATTAAACCGACAAACGCTAAATTGCCGACAAGTGCCACAGACGCACCAGCTAGTACAATAACGATGAAAAAAAGAATCATTTTTACACGCGTCAGTTGTTGACCAAGTCCGAGAGCTACTTCTTCACTCATGCTTAAAATCGTTAATTGTCGGCTTTGCCAAAAAGCAATAAGCATCGCGAAACAAATGAACGGGGTAACGATTTTCAATTCATGCCATGTCGTTCCCATCATGCCGCCAGCCGTCCACATCGATACGTCTTTCGATACTTTATATATGAGACCTAATGCTTCTGAAACAGCGTATAAAAAAGTAGAAATGGCAGCGCCGGCTAGTACAATCCGAAACGGTGAAAATTGTTTGGCGCCAATGCCGAATACGAGCAAACCTCCGAACGCTGCCCCAACAAAGCAAGCAAATACAGTTTGAATATAGTTTGCAGCCGGGAAAAACGCAAACGTTGCTGCTAAAGCGGCATTTGCCCCTGCTGTCAGCCCGATGAGTCCTGGGTCGGCGAGTGGATTTCGCGTCATGCCTTGCATAATGGCGCCAGCGACAGCCAAGGCTGCACCTACGACGACAGCTGCGAATTCACGTGGTAGGCGAACTTCGCGAATCATCATTGCCACTTTATTTGTCTCTGGTGCTGTGATCGCTAGCCATATGTCTTTCACTGTCGTTTCTGCTGCCCCGATGACAATCGCGCAAACAAATGTCGCAATGAATACAATGAAAGCGAGCAAAAATTTTTTTAGCATATGCATCCTCTCTTTTCCTCCATACATAAAGAAAGAGGAATTCACGACGAACTCCTCTTTCTTTTATATCACTCTCCTAAGAAGTGCTTTTTGAAAAACTCAAGCTGATATTCTAATGTAATTGGGTCGTTAAAGTAAAATTCTTTTGCATTGGCTTCAAAGACGCGGTTGTTTTTCACCGCTGGGATATTTTTATACGTATCTGTTTCTGTGAATGAAAGATCGCCATCTGCATTTTTGCTGAAAATGAGATAATCTCCGGCAAATTGCGGAAGAACTTCAAGGGAAATCGCATAGTATCCGTCTTTTAATGCATGTTCTTCTACTGCTTTTGGCATTTTTAATTTCATTTCTTGATATAAAATTTCTGTGCCGCGGCCCCAGTTGTTTCCGAATACATACAATTGTTTATCGAAGTTTTCAATGACCGAAACCGTTGCATTTTCACCAATTTTTGCGCGAATTTTTTCGCCAGCTTCTTGTGCCCGCTTTTTGAAGTCATCGATCCATTTTTTCGCTTCTTCTTCTTTATTTAATAACTTTCCAATTTCTAAATGTTGTGTTAAATAGTCTACTTTTCCGTAAGTATATGTGACAGTTGGAGCAATTTCTTTTAATTTATCTAAGTTTTTGTTTGTTGACGCAGCGATAATTAAATCTGGCTCAAGCTCGATAATTTGTTCTAAACTTTCATCTGTTACTTCTTTTGCATCTTTTAAATATGGCTCATAACGAGGGTTCATTTTTGCCCAAGAATCAACACCAACAATTGGCACATCTAACGCCATCACACTACCTGCTAAAAATGACGATAAAACAACAACGCGCTTCGGATTCGTAGGCACTTCGACTGGGCCTGTTTCAGATTGATATGTCATTGTTTTTGGTTCGTTCTTTTCTTTTGCTTCCTTTTCTTGTTCTTTTTCTGCTGCTTGATTACCGCACGCACTCAAGATGAGGACGAACAAAAGAAGAATGGACATCATTCGCTTCTTCAACATGTTCTGCATCTCCTTTTATTAAATGATATGTGATACACATCGGTTTGTTTGTTCGAGGGTCACGACCGATTTCCGCGTCAATATGAAACACTTTTCGTAACACATCTCGCGTCATGACTTGTTCGCACGTTCCTGCTTGAACAATTTTTCCGTCTTTCATCGCAATCATATAATCAGCAAACCGAGCCGCTTGATTTAAATCATGTAGCACCATGACGATCGTGCGTTGTTGTTCTAGGTTAAGACGCTGGAGTAATTCGAGCACTTCTAATTGATGAGCCATATCTAAATACGTTGTCGGTTCATCTAAAAAGATTATATCTGTTTCTTGCGCAAGCGCCATCGCAATCCATACCCGTTGTCGCTGGCCGCCAGATAGCGAATCAACAGGGCGATGTTTAAACTCGATTGTTCCGGTGACTTCAAGCGCCCAATCGATAACTTCATAGTCTCGCTGCGTTAGCCGGCCGAATCCTTTTTGATACGGAAACCGTCCGTAAGAAACGAGCTCACCGACCGTTAAACCTCCAGGGCTTTCCGGCGTTTGCGGTAAAATGGCCATTTTTTGCGCCAGCAATTTCGTATGCTCTTGCGAAATTTGTTTCCCGTCTAAAATGACCGCTCCCTCTTGATGACGAATAATGCGCGTCATCGCTTTTAAGAGCGTCGATTTTCCGCACCCGTTCGGCCCGATAATTGTCGTTATTTTTTCATCTGGAATATGTACAGTTAGTCGGTTGACAATGACACGCTCACCATATCCAACAGAAAGCTGTTCTGTGTACAATCGCGGCATATATGTTTACCCCCTCGAACGCCAAGAAAACATATTGATATTGAGAATTAATATCAATACATATTTTAAATTACATCAATTGATTATCATTGTCAATGCGTTTTTTGTGAAAAAAAAAAACCAACTTCATTCGGAGGGAAGTTAAAAATGTGTTTTTTTTCTTTTTATTTGTTTATTTAGAACAATGTTTAATAAAAGTAAACTAAGCATTAATGAAGCGGTTTTCGACTAGGAAAACCGCTTGAGTGTACGAGCAATGTTCCGTGCTTTGGCATATAAAAGCGTAGAAGCTGATTGCATGCACTGTTCTACCGTCATCGGTTTTGTCGCAATCGCATCACAGCTAACAAAATATGCGTATAGCTTTGCGAACCCATCGCCGAGACTGCCTGACAATAAAAAAGCAGGGACGTCAGGTTATGAATAATGTTTAATTTATTCAAAAATATTAAAATCCTTCATTAAACATTATTCTTCGTCAAGCCACATTTAGCTTAACTGGGTGTAACCCCACACCCTCTATCCCATTGGCGAACGCCTTTGGGAATACTTTTCTCATAATGTTGTACGCTCCATTCACGTCTGCATTTATTAAAATCCCTTTATTGGATTTAAATAAACCTCTTTTAATTCTTCTGTTTTTATTATAATTTTCTTTGGTTGGAGCTTCTCCGTCTAAAAATGATGTTCCGCTTGTATAAGACTCTTCGGTTACTATTAACTTAATCCCAACTTCTTCACATTTGTATTTTAATTGATTTATAAACATATCATAAGGAATTTGCACAAATGATTGATTTAATCGTTTTCCTAAATTAATCCCTTGTTTCCAATTATCATTTTTACCAATAATAATCGTATCAATATTATGCTTAACACACCAATTTACAACATATCTACTTGCCTTATGCATGAAGTCTTTAATTTTATTGTTCCGTTTTAATGTTATTTTTTCTAGTCTTTTACTCCAATCCAATCCATTTTGTTTCTTTAAAATACTTTGAAAATACGCTTTTTGTTTGTTATAGTATTGATTTATTGATTTGATACCCTTGCCATTAATAACAATCGGCGTTTCACCGATGTTATTTACAATAGTTGCAAAGTTATTTAATCCTAAATCAATACCTACAACACGATTACCTTCATGAATCATATCTGGAATTTCTTTTTTATAAACAACTTCAATTACGTAAATACTACCCTTTGGTACAATTCGCACTTGTTGCAAACCCTTTATAACTTTTGTCTTTAACTTTAAACTGGTCTTAGGAAATTTAATGTATCCATCTTTAATCTTACATTGTTGATTAGTAAAAATCACAACATTACGCCCATTTTTCTTTTTATATTTAGGCAACTTTGGTTTACCTAAATATTTTTCTTTGTTTTTACTCCAATCCTTTATAGCTTCAAAAAATGACTTCCAATTCTTATCTAGCAATCTTAATATTTGTTGCGATGTTTGAGCAGGCAATTCTTTATAAACTTGTTCATGTTTCAACATCTTATCTAATGAATTATAACGAATCCATTCATTGTTATTTATAAACTCTTGTCTAACAATGTAATTAGCATAATTGTAAAGATTTTTAGATTTGAAACATAAATCATTACAATAATGATATAAATAATGATAGGAATTAATTTGATGTTGTTCAACTCTTGTTACTAACATATTTATCACCTCCTTCATTTATATTTTAATATTTTTTATCACTAGTGTTGCATAAATATTGTCGTAATTTTCAGTTTTATTACTTTTCCTGTTTAGGGCCAAAAAGGTAAATACCCAATTAAAGGTGACTCCATCCATTTGGGAATTTATTGACAATTAGACCTGTGCGACGACGACAATTTACTTATTAAGGGATGGCTTTTCCTTCAATTTTTCGAAGCCAGATATGTGCTGGTTTCCACAATGCAGCCCTTAAATAACGGCTAATTTGTAAGGTTTTTCGCGTACTATTTGTTTCAATTTGTGCCAGAACATGTAGGCAAAAAACAATAAGTGCGATAAATACTTGATTTTGAATCGCCCATTCACTTTGACCATAGAATTTTTTGATGCTGAGATGTTGTTTGATCCATTTAAAAAACAGTTCAATAGCCCATCGTGATTTGTACATCTCGGAAATTTCTTCGGCGCTTAAATCAAAACGATTTGTGATTAAATGGAGTTCATTTCCTTTTGAATCCATCACTTTTAGAAGGCGAAAGTAATTTTCAGCACGGTTTTGAGTTGTGCCAATCAATACCATTTGATCCGACAAAACACTCGTATCTTCGGGTAGTTTAAAATCATAAACTTCCCGTATAACAGCGTTTTTCCGTAGTCTGGAAAGAAAGAAGTAGCCGTCATCCGTCATACGATCAAAGCGCTCATAGTCTAGGTAGCCACGGTCAAACACATACATGCATTCCTTGTCATCCACCATGATTTCAAGCTGTCCACGGTCATGTTCTCTTGCCGTTGTCATCAAAGCTTTTTCAGGATAGGATATCCCCTTTTCCATAAACACAAGGCGCAAATGTAGCTTTACACCCGCCTTTGTTTTGCGAAACTTCGCCCATTTATGGTTGGTCAAATTAAATGGCAATGTGCTTGAATCAATGATTTTTAAAGGCATGACCCGTTTTGTGTGTTGTGTTTTGGCATGAATTTTTGCGACTAAATCAAGAAAAAGCTTTTGAAATAGATCTGGGTTTATACCATTTAATCGCCGTGACAACTGTGAAATACTGATAGAATTAAGGCCGACCCCTTTTTGAAGCTGGTCATCAAAAAGGCAATCGCTTAGCGCATGGAGACTTTCGATTTCTTCCAATTGCGCAAAAAGCAGTAATTTTAGAAATGACTCTGTCGTTAATTTTTTCGTATAGTAATCTAATTTCATCGTTTTCACCTGTTCTTCAAATAATTGAAGATTTATTGGCGAAAACCATTGTCCAAATGAAGTTTTTCGTGTAATCTTGTCCATGAGTTTGGTCCTTTTTAGTGGATTTGGACGGGTTACCACCTGACTTATCCATTATAAAGGACTTTTTCTTTTCACAAAATAAAATAAGTGAAGATTGTGAGTCTTTTTAATATTAAAATTAAATTAATGCAACACTAGTGATTTTTTATTATAAATTTTTAATATTCTATATTAAATTTAATTTATTTTTTGACTATATTCGTTCGCTAATTGTCCAACATAAAACGGCACTTTCCCATATAACGTTTGCCCGTCGCTTTGTCCTTCTCCAGTAATGACAATGTGAGCATGTTTGATTTTTTGCGGCAGTTGCACCGTTTCACCAACAAGTTTTGCCCCGGAAATTAATTTCCCTCCAAGCAATAAAAAGGCAAAACCTAAACCTCCTGCCGCACCAGCTCCGCGCTCACGTGCATATGAACGACCAATTTGCTGTTCGATTGTTTGCGCATACGTATATAGCCATCGATCCAATATACGAACCACTTCATCATTTGCTCCTTTTTGCGGTCCAAATACGTACGATGCTCCTCGCTCTCCACAAAGCGGATTATCGACATCACATGCGATAAGAAACTCGCTTTCATGCAGGCGTCGATCAAGCGATGTCATATTGACATGAGCGATTTGTGGCAAAGAAGACGGGACCGGAGGCAATGGTTCCCCTTTAGCATTCGTAAACGTCACGCCGAGCGCACATAACATGCCGAACCCACCATCATTTGTACTACTTCCGCCAAGCCCAATGACGAACCGGCGATACCCCGCATCAAGCGCTGTTGCGATCACTTCGCCCACACCATACGTTGTCGTGTGAAGCGGATTGCGCTTTTCCATTGGGACAAGCGGCAAGCCGATCACTTGCGCCACTTCGATGACAGCCGTATCTTGAGCAACGCCATATGCCGCTTGCCGCGTTTCGAAAAGCGGACCGCGAACCGTTACATATTGAACGGAGCCGTTCATAGCGGAAACGATCGCTTCCATCGTCCCTTCTCCCCCGTCTGCCATCGGAACAGTGATGACGGTCGCTTCCGGATATTCACAGCGAAACGCTTCTTTTATAATGGTGCACACTTCGCTCGCTAATAAACTTCCTTTAAATGAATCCGGTGCAATGACAACATTCATGCGCTCACAACCTTCTTTAATATATTTTTTCCATCTTGCCGAATAAACAAAACGGTCATGATCGTTCCACGCTCGCACGAAAACGGTCCGTTTGTCATCATTCGTTCATGATCACGATAAGGTGAACGATATAAATCAAATAAAAACGTCGTCGCATCGATCGAATCGATAAATATAATTTCAGCAAACCATTCACCATTCACATACGAAAGCGGTGGGCCGTCTTGTCGTTCAATGGAAATGAGTTTTTTTTTCGTCACTAATTTCACAGAAAGCGACGCCAACATCATCTCCAGCACAAAAGCCGATAAGCCGTTCTGTCGTCGTAAATGTGAGCGTCTCTCCTTTGACTTGTACATCAACCGTTCGTTCATGGGCACAAATAAACATGCCTTCTACATATAGTAACTGCTGATCTCCCATAATGCTCCCCCTTTTTCTCATCATATCACCGCGGGAAACGTTGGCACAATAAGCAACAGTTTGTTACAATGGCATTATGCTGAAAATAGCAATCAGGAGGTATATAGCATGTTAGAAAAACAATTAGAAAAATACGCAGAACTTGCTGTACGCGTTGGCGTCAACATTCAGCAAGGGCAAACGTTGTTTATTAACGCACCGCTTCCTTCTGCCCCACTTGTGCGCAAAATTGCTGAAAAAGCATATGAAGCTGGGGCGAAACATGTGCATGTCGAGTGGAGCGACGAGGAAATCACGTACATAAAATTTAAACATGCACCAGAAGAAGCGCTTCATGAATATCCGACATGGCTTGCGAAAGGACGCGAGGAAGTCGCTGAAAAAGGTGGAGCGTTTTTAAGCATTTATGCACCAAATCCAGACTTATTAAAAGATATTGATCCTGCACGAGTAGCTGCGGCAACAAAAGCGGCAAGCATGGCGCTACAAAATTATCGCAGCCGCTTAATGGCTGATCATAACTGTTGGTCATTAATTGCTGTGCCGACGTCTGCATGGGCGAAAAAAGTATTTCCTCATATGAATGAAGACGAAGCGATCGCAAAATTATGGGACGTTATTTTCCAAGTGACACGCGTAGATCAAGACGATCCGATTGCGGCATGGAAAACGCATAACGAAAAATTAGCGCGCATTGTCGATTATTTAAACAATAAGCAATATAAACAGCTCATTTATAACGGACCAGGAACAAACTTAACAGTAGAACTTCCTGATGGACACATTTGGGCTGGCGGAGCAGCGAAAAGTACAGACGGCATTGTATTTAATCCAAACATGCCGACAGAAGAAGTGTTTACGATGCCACATAAAGACGGAACAAACGGCGTAGTTCGCAATACAAAGCCACTCAACTACGGCGGAAATATTATTGATGGCTTTACGCTCACATTTAAAGATGGAAAAGTTGTTGATTTTACAGCTGAAGTCGGTTACGACACGTTGAAACATTTGCTTGATACAGATGAAGGGGCGCGCCGATTAGGAGAAATTGCACTTGTACCGCATCGCTCGCCAATTTCACAATCGAACCTCATTTTCTACAACACGTTATTTGATGAAAATGCTGCCTCACATTTGGCGCTCGGGAAAGCGTATCCGACAAATATCGAAGGTGGTACAAATATGCGCACAGAAGAGTTGCTTGAACGCGGAGCGAACGATAGCTTAGTGCATGAAGATTTTATGATCGGTTCTCATGAATTAAACGTCGATGGTATCACAAAAGACGGCGTGCGCGAACCGATTATGCGAAATGGTGAATGGGTGATTTCTATTTAAAGATGTTGCGGCATTTGTCCGCAACATCTTTTTCGTTCGCATATATTGGCAAAGAGAGGAGGAACGAACGATGATCAAACAATTTATTGCCAACAGTGGGATACTCATTGCCGTTTTTTGTTTAATAAGCAAATTTTTCCTTTCAAATATTCATAAACACTCCCCTTTTTATATGCGCCTACTTGCTGGGGCTTTTTGTGGTTTATTGAGCATTGTGCTTATGTTTTTTTCGATCCCACTTGGACATGGGATCATTGCGGACTTGCGCCACGTTCCGCTCGTTATCGTCAGCTACTACGGCGGCATGCCAAGCGCATTGGCGGCAGGGATCATTATGGGATTAGGACGATTTTTATTCGGCAATGTGTTTGCGTCGCTCGTTTCTTTTTTTATTTCTGTCGCGATTGCAATCGGCTGTGGACTAATGAGTCGCTGGATAAAACAACATATATCGATCACAACGTTTTGGATGAACGTCTACAGCATGTGCCTCATTTCGTTTGCTTTGTTTATTAATATCCCAGACCACCGCATTTACACCGAAACGTTATTGATTTTCTGGCCCATCTCGATTATCGCCACATATATCACTGTTAATATTTGTAAAGATATTCGTCAATCAAAAGATTTATTGCAATATTATAAAGCATGGGCAACGACCGATTTTTTAACCGGGCTTTATAACGTTCGTCAGTTTCATACTGTATTAAGTGAAAAAATGGCACAAGTCAAGCAACAAAATAGCTGTTTAGCGCTTATTTTATTTGATATTGACCGCTTTAAATCGATTAACGACTCGTACGGGCATGATGGTGGAGATGTCATTTTACGTCATCTCGGGGAACTCATTCGCTCGCTCGTTCCGAAAAACGGCCTAGCCTTTCGCAATGGCGGTGAGGAATTTTCGATCTTGCTTATAAGTTGTGAGCATGAAGCAGTAGCATTTGCCGAACATGTCCGAACAACAATTGAGCGTCATCCATTTGTCGTACAAAAACAAACGGTGCATATTACGGTTTCCATTGGCATTTCGCTTTTTCCGACATTTGCAACAAATGAAACCGAGTTGTTTAAACAGGCGGACATCGCTTTATACGAAGCAAAACAACAAGGCCGAAATCGTACAGTCGTATATAAAAAGCAAGACTTGCATGAAACGTAAAACTGTACGAAAATGAAAATAAAAGCAATTAAAGGAGCGACAAAGATGAAACAATCGTCGAAGTTATTCACTAGCATCGTTGCAGCTGTCACATTGCTTTCTGCATGTAACGAACAAACGACAGCGCCAGCAAAACAACCTGTTGCAAATAAAGAACAACCAAAGGAACAAGCCCCGCTTGAATTGACATCTGTAGAAAGTACGAATCAACCGTTTACGATTTCACTATTGCCAAAATTCAGTTTAGAGGCTGAAGAGCCAGGAAAAGATGTCGTCATGCATGAAAGCGAGCAAGAACAATGGATGCGCATTGAGCTATTGTCAAAAGATGCGACAGATCAAATCGAAACGTACACAAAAGAACGTGCAATGGCTGTATCCGAGCAAACAACACCGTTTGAAGGAACGTTGCTGTTTGAAGATGCGATTGCGTATGAAGCACATATGGATGACAGTGTCGTTTACATCATTGGTGTCACACAAGATTCCCCGATGTTTTTAACGGTATTTACAAAAAAAGAAGATAACTGGCTCGACACGTTTATGACGATGGCGAAAACAATCAAACGTACGGCAAACACTGAAAATGAAACGAGTGAACAACCGAACGAACCATTTTACACATACAAAAGTAGCAATCAGCCGTTTCAAGCAAACATTTTAAACGGTTATCAAGCCGAAGCGGTCGAACCGGGCAAAGATATGATTTTTCTCGACGAAGAAAAAGCATCGATGACAGTAGAACTTATTGATGATGGTGCGGACTGGTCGTTAATCGAGGAACAAGCAGAACAGTACGTAAAGGCAAGCAGTAAAGACGGCACAGTCGAAAAAGTAACGTGGACAAAAGGAACGCTTTTAAACGGAGCGGACGTATATAAAAGTGCCATTACAGATGGAGAAGTATATGTATTTGTTGTAAAGAGCGGAACGCCGATGCGGTTGACTATTTTTGTCCAACAAGCGAATGAGCTAGATCCGTTTTTACAAATGGCAGAAACGATTGAACGCATTGACTAAGGAGGGAGTTTTTTTTGGAACTGTTAGAAGCGTACCGATCATTATGGTCAAACCGTTCGCTGCCCGCAACGGAAAACGAAGCAGAAGAAGTGTTAATCGATGCGATTCGTCGCGATTTATTAGATGAAATGACACATCCGCGCTTGAGAAAATCACCGTATGAAAAATTTTCATTAGCGATCAAGCGAATTGCGACATCATCGCTTGATGCTAAACAACAATACGAACTCGTTCGTTTATATGTGCAACAGCTTGAAAACTTGCCTTCTCGCTAGGGCAAGTTTTTTGTATAACATCTCTCCATTTGCACAAAATACATACCGAACATAATATAAGGAGGCTTGACAATGGATCCATTTCGTTCATTAGATGTCGTGCGTCGAGATGTGGAGCGTATGTTTTCCAACTTTCCTTCGCTTTTTTCGCATATTGACGGTGTATTTCGAATGCCACGCGTCGATGTGCATGAAAATGAAAAAGAAATGATTGTGACATGTGACATTCCCGGGCTAGAGCGAAAAGAAGACGTCGATATTCATATTGATCATCAAACGCTGTCGATTAGTGGACAAGTGCGTCGCCAACATGATGTACGAGATGAACATATGCATCGGCAAGAGCGATTTCACGGACGGTTTTATCGTACGATCCCTCTCCCTTCTCCTGCTGCACATGAAAACGTGCAAGCATCGTATAAAAATGGGGTGCTTGAAATCCGCATTCCGAAAGCACAAGCGGACGACAAAAAACGAATTGACGTTCAATTCCATTAAAACCGGCACGATTGCCGGTTTTTTTTTTGAAACTTTTGTGCGTTTGACACGTATGTATGCATGGGGTGAATGAAAGAGGCGGGAGAACCCGCCTAACTTTCCGTACATGGAATGACCGCATCATGAAGCGCCTTGTTTACTTGTTGTTCATATCGGTTTCGTTCTTCTTCTGTCCAATTGAAATATGATTGCATAAATGCAATGACGGCTTCTTTTAGCTGGCGAACCGCAGCGATGTCAAAAAAGAGGGCCCCTGTGCGACGAATGAAAAAGTCGAGCGGGGTCACCGTCATTTCGTAATCCAATGCATATACACACATCACATACCAATCGAGCGGAAGAGACGTTTTGTTTCGATCATATGTGTTTGTAAGGGCAAATAAACGATCGACATTCGTACCGTATCGTTGAACGAGTCGTTTCGCTTCGTCCTCTGTAAATCCGTAAGCAATCCCTTCGGCTACTTTTTTTGACATAAACGCATGCCATTTGCCTGCCCCGCCGACGTCCCCACCGGAAATCGCCAAATGTTTTGTTTGACAAGGTGAGTACGTCTTTCCTAGCTGTTTGGCAATAAGATCAACAACCGTTTCAGCCATTTTTCGATACCCCGTTAATTTTCCCCCTGCAATCGTAATAAGTCCCGAAGAAGATTGCCAAATTTCATCTTTTCGGGAAATCTCTGACGGATCTTTTCCTTCTTCGTAAATTAAAGGACGTAAACCAGCCCAACTCGATTCAATATGCTGTTCCGTAATATGAACGGAAGGAAACATGTAATGAATGGCACACAATAAATACGCGCGATCGTCGCTTGTCATTTTCGGATGGGCACGATCACCATCATAAAACGTATCTGTTGTTCCGACATACGTTTTCCCGTCGCGCGGAATCGCAAATACCATACGACCGTCAGGCGTATCAAAATATACCGCTTGTTTAAGCGGAAAATGTGCTTGGTCAATGACAATGTGCACACCTTTTGTTAAACGTAATTTTTTTCCAACATTTGAGCCATCTTTTTCACGAAGTACATCGACCCATGGACCTGCCGCATTAACTATTTTTTTTGCATGTATCGTAAACGATTTTCCTGTAATTTGCTCTCGGCATATGACACCAATGACACGTCCGTTTTCATCGTACAAAAACGACTCCGCCTTCACGTAGTTGACAGCATGCGCCCCGCATTCTACTGCTTTTTTAATAACTTCAATCGTCAAACGTGCATCATCTGTTCGATATTCAACATAATAGCCGCCACCGAGCAATCCATCTCGTTTAATTAACGGCTCTTTTTGTAGCGTCTCATCTGCGGACAACATCGTTCGTCGTTCTTCTTTTTTGACGCGAGCTAAATGATCATATACCCATAGCCCGATGGATGTGCTCCATCTTCCGAACGTGCCGCCACGATGAATCGGCAATAACATCCATTCTGGAGTTGTCACATGCGGACCGTTTTCATACACGATCGCCCGCTCTTTTCCTACTTCTGCGACCATTTTCACTTCAAACTGTTTTAAATAACGTAATCCACCGTGAACGAGCTTCGTCGAGCGGCTTGACGTGCCAGCCGCGAAATCTTGCATCTCAATGAGCGCTGTTTTCATTCCACGCGTTGTCGCATCTAGCGCAATGCCACAACCGGTAATTCCTCCACCAATGACAAGCACATCATACGTTGATTTGCTCATTTTTTCGATCAACTGCATGCGCTGTTTTGCTGAAAACATAGCCATTCCCCCTTGTAAAAACAACTTGTAAAAACAAAAAGAGACCAAAACAGGCACAATAAGTTTTGCTTATTATGCATGTATGGTCTCTCTTCGTCTCTTGACATATATGAACTTTAGTTTCATTGTATCATATACGTGGAAAAAGGCAACTATTTTGCACAAAAAGCCATTTAATAGCTGAACGTGGCTTACATAAGCTAATATTCATTCCTTTTTCTTTATATTTGTTGACGATGCTTTTTACATTAGAACGCTTGTTTTGCTTCGGTTTTTTATGCATGCGACCTCTCCCTTTCTCATCTCTTTTGCATATTTACGAATGACGACATAAAAGGTTTCGCGCACGATTTACTTTTTTCCTGCATATATTATGAACAAACGTATGTCATAAGGAGTGAATGTTGGTGAAAAAAGATTTGTCTCATATGCTTGATTCGTTTTTTGATGATCGTTCGTTAAAAAAATTATTGCATACGCTCGATGCATATGTTCATCGTGCACTTTCACCTGTTTATATTCCGATTGATGTGCGTGAAACGAATGAGGAATACGTCATCATTGCCCATATTCCAAACGCGAAACGTGACGGTATTCATTTGCAATTCATAGACGATACACGCCTGTTATTGTCGGTCGTTTACGATGAACAGACGGAAACGATTGATGACGAAAAGAAAATCATTCATCGCCAACGCACATACGAACGAGCAACAAAATCTATTTTCCTTCCTTATCCTGTTGCTGAATCAGACATTCACGCATCATTTCAAGACGGCAAGCTGATCATTCGTCTCCCGCAGAAAAAAACATTTATCCCAATTGAATAACTAGATGAAAAAACGCAAACGTTACAATTTAAACGTTTGCGTTAGTGCTTTTACAAGCCCGCTCATTTGGGTCATGACTTGCACCGCCTGCCCCACCGTATTCATCATTTTTGTGATGTCATACGTTCCCTCTTTTGTTTTAAACTGCTCAAGCAAGCTTGGCGGTTTCGGGGCAGGAACGAATGGAGGCATCGGCGGTACAAAAGGAGAAGCCGCTGGCGGAGTGAATGGAGACATCGATGGTACAACTGGCGGAACGACTGGCTGGGTCGGAAACGAAGTCGTTTGGGAATAATATGGATAATAATGAACAGGTGGAATATGTGGCATTTGCATGGTAGACCATGGTTGATGCATAGCTTCTCATCTCCTTTCATTACATCGTATTCGTTTTTAGCTAAATGGTTCGTAGCTAATCATGTCAATCGATGTCGGAATTCTCAATTTTTTGAATTTAACATGTCGTCTTTTTTTTATGTTATGATAAGTGCAAAAGGGGGAGGGAATATTTATGACAATTATTGAATTAAAAAACAAATTTATTGCAACAAAACAATATGAGCCGATCGATGCGAACGAGTTGCTTGATTTTGCGCGCCAGCTTTATTTGCGCAACGAATTGCCGCTTGGCATATACCGCCATCTTATGCGCGATTTAGAGGAGCTTGGAGCTTACAAACCTGATGATGAACGAGTAAAGCAATATTCAGTGAGCGCTGAATGATTTGTTCCCTCTTGTGCCATGCTAAATGAGTCGTTAGCATGCAAAAGGAGGATGATGGAAATGGGTCGTGGTGTTCATTTTCACCATAAGAAAAAAGGGCATGAAAGCGAAAAGCCAAAACATGGCGCACAAGTTGCAGCAAAACGGCAGGAAGTCGTTGACTACGCTATTGAACCGGTAGGAAGCGAAGAGCATCGCCCGGTGACAATTGAACGAGTAAAAGAATAAAAGGTGGCCGCTATGCCACCTTTTTATATCGCAGGAACGAACATGTACGTTTCTTTTTCTTCGATTCGTCGTTCAATATTATCGAGTTGACGTTCGATCGCCTGTAAACTGTCTTGTTGCATATCGTAATGCGTCACCATTTGTTCTGTTGTACGCTCTTTTAATTTATTTTCCAACTGCTCAATTTCCTCAAATAATTGTTGTAATTGCATTTGGATATGTTCCATCCTCCAACTCCCCTTTCGCCCTTTGCCATACACATTCGCCATCTTTCACTTCCTTCCTTCTCGCTTGACAAAACTAGAAGAAATTCGGCAAACAAAGTGTTATGCGTACAAAATCCGACAAATGTATTCGTATGTTTTTGACATGATCGGCCAAAATAAAACGAAGAAAGGAGGAAATCCGATGGCAAAAAAAGAGCAACCAAAAAAACAAAAGCCAAAGCAAAAAGAAGCGACAGGCTTTGGCGACAAGAAGCTAGAAGGCCCAGATCGTCCTTCTACAATCGAGTAGGAGGAGGTGA
>NZ_JBCNEQ010000074.1:0-39082 GCF_050480245.1 Bhargavaea massiliensis
ATCCTGCGTGCTTCCCTCAAGGGAGCGACATTCCGTAGTGCACCAGACTACTGGGGTCCGTCTATATATCGGACTTTTACGTACCATAGATACAACGACCTCATGACCTCAGCTGCAAGGAGACCATTCGACAGAAGGTTGTTTTCATCCTTCCGATGGTGACGAAATTTTTTTGTCATGGGAGTCTATATAGTAAATTAAAAGAAAGCTATAGCTATTTATTTGAACATTCAAAATTGGTTGATTATGGGAACAAATACGTTGATTTAGAATCCCATTTTATGACCTATATAAAGAATATTTCCCAAGATTTACAATTAGATATTTTATGCGCTATAATACGAAGTAAAGTTAGAAAAATAGATGTTTAGATTAATTAGGATCATCATAAACCACGTACACATCCCAACCTTCGAAAAAATAGGTATTTCAAAGTATGAAAGAATGAGTTGTTTGTTAAATATATTTAAGAATAGATGAGGGATGGTTTTATGTTAAGAAAAAGCTGGGAGTTTTTTATTTTGTTTAACAAAGAAGTTTTTTATAACAAAATCGCATTACTTTGGACACTTGTTATTCCTTTGTTTTTCATGGTATTTAACCATCTTTCTTGGTTGACTAATCCTCCAAACTTCCAATCATTTAAAAATAATATTTTTTTATATTGGAGTTTTATGATTTTAATTAACGCAATAAACGGTGTAGGGATTTCTATTCTAATGCTTCGAGATAATGGTTTTCTGAAGATGTTTAAATTTATTGCTCGTAATAAACTACCAATTATATTAGGAAAGATTGGGTCACAATGGTTTTTTGTCACTATCAATCTTGTTATTTTTACTGCTGCAAGCGCTCTACTGTTTCACCAACCTGTATTTTCTGTATTAAGCATTGCAATCATAGTAGCTATTATAGTACCACTACCTATTTTCTTTCTTTTTCTATGTATAAGTTCTTTGCCGTATCGTCAGGAAACTATTTCGCCGATATTTACTATTTTGATGTCTTCTCTTATATATTTTGCAAATGTTGAGGTGAATCATAAAAGCTTATTAGTATTAAATCCTGCTAGTTTTATACTAAATGTATCTAAACTTATTTCAGATGCAGTTTCTAATCATGTTTGGGATATAACATTATCGTATACATTAGTAGTGATCATGGGTGTTTATATTTTAATAGGAGTCTTTTCTTATAAAATAATAGATATTACACCTAAAGCAGGTCGAATATAAATAAAAAGGAGAGAGAAGAAAATATGAAAATAAACTCTCTAACTCATTACTATAAAGGTCGTTCATCCCCTGTTTTAAACCAATTATGTATTGAATTTGATCCAAATAAATTAAATGTAATTGTAGGATTAAACGGAGCCGGAAAGACGACATTATTAGATATTATAAGTGGTGTTATACCCTCTGCACAGTTTCATAGTCCATTTGCAGAAGAGGATGTTGTATATCAAATGCAAGGTGTTCCTCTTCCGTCGATTATGAAAGGTAAGGACATTGTTCGCCTAATTCTTAAGTGCGATACACCTTTTTCTTTTTCGAAAAGTTTAAAGACATTTATTGAATCCTTAACGCCAAGAGAAAAAGAACTATTGAATAGATTATGGGATGTAAGAATAGGAGATATGTCTGTTGGAGAAAGAAGATGGCTTATTATCAAATCAGTTTGTCAACTTGAACGAAAACTGTATATTTTTGATGAACCTACTGCTGGTATTGATCCTGACACTAGAAATTACGTACTTAGTAGTATTAACCGTTTGGTCAAAAAAGGTAAGTTGGTTATTATGTCTACTCATATTCTCCATGAACTAGAGTTTATTGATTGTAAAATACATTTTTTACATAAAGGTAGGATTCTATATGAAGGAGACTACGTGTCTTTTTTAAGAAAACATAATACCGAGAATCCAGATATTGCTTTTCAAATGTTTATACAGGAGCAAGGGGGAGAATTAAATGAGGAAACTATGTTTGTCTAATGGTCTTCGTCTACTAATTGACAAAATCCCCTACGCTAAATCGGTTTCTATTGGAGGAAACATGAAACAAAAGAGACGAATGGAATAGCTCATTTCATTGAACATTTGTTGTTTAAAAACCAACTTAATTTTTCTAATATGTGATGCTAGTATATTTTTATGGACACATCTTAGTTCAGTTTTTGAATATTTGACTAAAATGCTAATGAAAGGATGTGTCCCTATGGGTAACCAAAATATTGGTATAAAATTCAATGAAGACTTCAAAAAAATGGTGGTAGATCTTTACGGTACTGGAAGGAAAGTTAAGGACTTAAGCAGCGAATATGGCGTATCTGAAGTAACGATTTACAAATGGATCAAAAGATATTCTCCAGTAATATTGTGGTTTATGATTTTGTTTGATTAAGAAAAATCGAAAAACCTTGATAAATCAACGTTTGTAAGGTGTTATTTTCTCATGCAACAAGCAAAAATAATCAAGTTTGAAATGGAAGGTAGTATTGGGTAATAAACGAGCTGATGATCTGCGTGATGCAGGTCATCGGCTTTTTTTGTATGTTATGGTAAGATAAATGTAGGTGATGAATATGATTTATGTCGGATTAACGGGATGGGGCGACCACGATCGTCTATATCCGTCACGTCTTGCCGCAAAAGATAAGTTAACAGCATATGCGGCCCATTTTCCAACTGTCGAGGTCGATGCGTATTTTTATGCGATTCAGCCGCGTCAAAACGTTGAAAAATGGACGATGGAAACGCCGGAATGTTTTCAATTTATCGTTAAAGCGTATCAAGGGATGACGGGTCATCAACGTGGAGATATTCCGTATGCGAGCAAAGAGGAGATGTTTACAGCATTTTTGCAATCCATTGAGCCGTTTCAGCAAGCAAATAAGCTTGCGATGGTGTTGTTTCAATTTCCACCGTGGTTTGACTGCCAAAAAAAGCATGTCCATTATTTACGCTGGTGTCGGGAACGAATGGGGGATGTCCCCGTTGCACTTGAATTTCGACATCAATCGTGGTTTTCGCCCCCGTTTTACGAAAAGACGTTGCGCTTTATGGAAGAAGAGCGATGGATTCATAGCATTTGCGATGAACCGCAAGCGGGAGAAGGATCGGTACCGACCGTTCTTCATCCAACTGATGCGCATAAAACACTCATTCGTTTACATGGTCGGAATGTAGCTGGCTGGAATAAACGAGATGATGAAAATTGGCGCGCTGTTCGTTATTTATATCGATATAACGAGCAAGAGTTACAAGAGTGGGTACAGCATATTCGCATGTTACAAACGAAATGTGAACACATTTACGTCTTATTTAACAATAACTCGGGTGGAGATGCCGCTGATAATGCAAAACAGTTTTTGCAGTTGTTAGGTATTGAGTATACGAACTTAGCACCGCGGCAATTAGATTTGTTTTCATAATGGGGGATGACAATGGAGTATATATTTCTTTTAGTGATCGGCTTTTTAGCAGGAACGATCGGAAGCCTTGTCGGTTTAGGGGGAGGGGTGATTATCGTTCCCGCGCTTCTTTTTTTAGGCGCTGCACGTGTATTGCCAGCCATTTCACCACAAATGGCGGTCGGTACATCGCTTGTCGTTATTATTTTTAACGGGTTATCATCAACTTTAACATATATGAAGCACAAAATGGTGGACTATAAAAGCGGTTTATTTTTCTTCATCGGCAGTGGGCCGGGGGCAATGCTTGGTGCATGGGTGAATCAACATGTGCATATGCAATATTTTTCGCTTTATTTCGGATTATTTTTAATTGCTGTTTCGTTTTTACTTATGTTTCAATCTCAGTTATCACCGTCTAGAAAACGCACATTTCCTGTTGTACGGACATACATTACGAACGAAGGAGAGGAAGTGACATACGGCTATAATCCGTTCATCGCTACGCTCATTGCGTTTGTTGTTGGTTTTGTGGGCGGGTTTTTTGGTATTGGTGGCGGATCGCTTATGGTGCCTGCGATGATTTTATTATTTTTGTTTCCTCCCCACGTAGCCGTTGCTACATCGATGTTTATCGTTTTTTTATCATCCATTGTTAGTTCACTAACTCATGTGTTTATAGGAAATGTTGCATGGGCGTTTGCGCTTTCGCTTATTCCGGGCGTATGGATGGGAGCGAAATGTGGAGCATGGCTCAATCGACGACTAAAAGGAAAAACAGTTGTGACGCTGTTGCGAATCGTACTTATTTTGCTTGGCGTCCGTTTAATCATGCAAGGACTTGGATTGTAAAGGGAAAGGTGTGTTGCAAGCGTTGAGGGAGACGATACATATTTATCATACAAACGACGTCCATAGCCATTTTGAGCGTTGGCCGAAAGTTGTTCATTATTTAAAAAACGAAAGAAGAAAGCACGTAAAAAACAATGAGCATATGGTGTTGCTTGATATCGGTGATTTTATTGATCGATTTCATCCATTGACAGAAGCATCAGACGGGAAGGCGAATGTTATTCTTTTAAACGATGCAGCATACGATGCGGTTACGATCGGGAATAACGAAGGCATTACGCTTAGTCACAAACAACTAGATACGTTATATGCGCATGCCACATTTCCTATTATTGTTGCGAACGTTTTTTATGAAAATGGAAAGCGCCCACATTGGATGAAGCCGTATGTCATCATGACGTTTGGACGTGCCCGCATTGCGTTTATAGGTGTGACCGTGCCATTTCAGACGTTTTATGAGCTGCTTGGATGGCGCATTGCTGATCCGTTTGATACTGTTGCTCAGCTTATTAAAGAGCTTTCGAAACAAGTGGATGCGATTATTTTGTTATCTCATTTAGGGATGAATGATGATGAAAAGATGGCAGAAACGTTTCCACAATTAACGGCGATTTTAGGTGGTCATACGCATCATGTATTCGAACATGGAAAACGAGTGAATGAAACATTGCTTTGTGGAGCGGGGAAATTCGCTCATTACGTTGGTTGTTTAACGTTGACGATAGATGAGAAAAACAGAAAAGTGGATGCGGTTGCGCATGTGCAACATACAGATGCATTCGAGCATGAATGTGTAGAAACGAAACGAAAATTAGATGAAATGATGGACGAGGCAGCGCGAATATTGGCGCAACCGATTGTACACTTGCCTGAGTCACTGCATATTGACTGGTTTTCACCGTCTCCGCTAGCATCGCTGCTTGCCCAAGCGTTAAACGAATGGTGTGATGGCGATGTGGCAATGGTCAATGCAGGGGTGTTACTTGCATCGCTGCCAAAAGGTGTCGTGACAAAAGGGGACATTCATCGCATTTGTCCGCATCCGATTAATCCGTGCAAAGTATATTTGCGCGGAAGCGAATTAAAAGAAGTTATTTTACAAGCAGAAACAGAGCAGATGAAACAGTTGCGCATGAAAGGATTCGGATTTCGCGGCGAAGTGATGGGGCAAATGGTGTATGACCGCATTATTGTTGAAAAAGAACAACTCGTTGACGGTCAAGAACATGTGCGTCGCATTTTCATTAATCATCAACTAATTGATGAGCAAAAAACGTATGCGGTGGCGACAATTGATATGTTTACGTTTGGTCATTTATATCCTGAAATATATCGTGCAAAAAAGCAATATTATATGCCAGAAATGTTGCGTGACGTGCTTGCATGGAAGCTAAAAAACATGTATGAACGATAGGCACTTTTCTTTCCTTTATTCATACATTGAATAAAGGAAAGGAGCGTGAATATATGATTGAGGTCAAACCGTTATGGATTGACGGAGAACCGTTTACAGCCATTTCTGTTCAGTTGCCTAAAACGACGTTGTTAGCTGTCACCAATGATAAAGGATACATTATGTGTGGGGCATTAGATGTGGCGTTGTTAAATGAAAAATTGCGTGATCGTGGGATTATAGCAGGGAGGGCCGTAGGGGTGCGAACAATTGACCAACTGTTAGAAGCACCGCTTGAGTCCGTTACGTTTGCTGCTGAACAATTAGGTATTTTACGTGGCATGAAAGGAAAAGACGCCCTACTTCGTATGAAATAAAATAATAATCCCCTGCTCGACCGCATACATATAGCGTGAGAGGAGGGGATTATTGTTGTATCATCAACTGCGTAAAAGAAGAAAACCGCTACCCGTCCGCTATATTTTTTTATTAACGTTTGTTTTTTTTATTGTTTCGACTGTTGCGGGTCTTTGGTTTATTAATAGAGGAATTGGGCCAACGCTTATGGTAATTGCAGAAAAAGAAACGCGTCGTTTAGCCAATTTAGTCATTAATAATGCGATCAATCAACAAATTGCTGAAGATGCGTTCAATGTCGAAAACTTCATTAAAATTGAAAAAGATGAACACGGGAAAATTTCTGCCATTGATTTTAATACGACCGTTGTGAATCGCGTGCTGGCCAAAACGACAAATCGTGTACAGCTAAATTTAAAAGCGGCATCGGAAGGAAAATTATCAGCACTCGAGTTTCCAGACGTACAAGTTGAAACAGAACAAGAACAAGGAATCATTTATTATATCCCGCTCGGACAAGCAACGAATAACGTATTATTAGGAAACTTAGGACCGCGCATCCCCGTTCGCTTTTATGTGATCGGCGATGTTCATTCGGATGTGAATAAAAGTATTCGTCCGTTTGGAATTAATAATGCTTTAATAGAAATAGCCATTCATATTGAAGTCAACGTGCAAGTTATTATTCCATTTGCGACAAAAACGGCAACGATTCGAAACGACATTCCTGTCGCTATTCAAATTATTCAAGGGGAAGTTCCGCAATTTTACAATCAAGGTGGAGAAGGAGATACGTCGATTCAAATTCCTGTTAAATAATGAAAGCAATTAAAATGTACATGATGATCGGTATAGCTATGATTTAGAGGGTATCGCTCATGCAGTAAAGAAAAGCCGTCAGTCATAAAAAAAGATGGGGCAAAATGCCTCATCTTTTTTTCATTCGTTCTTGTCTTTCCCACTGTTTTAAGTGAGGATACGGATCAAACGACCATTCTGTATAGCCATTATCTTTATACATCCCATAATGAAGATGAGGTGGAAACTTACCTGACGTTCCGGGTGGACCGTACCCAGAGCTTCCGACGGAACCAATTAGCATGCCCGGTTCCACAATGGAACCTTCTTCTATGCCATTGGCAAATCCGTTTAAGTGTGCAAGGTAATGGTACGTATTGTTTATATCGCGAATACCGATACGCCATCCTCCATATTTGTTCCACCCTTTTAATTCAACGATGCCGTAACATGTTGACCGAACTGGTGTGCCGTAATGGGCAAAAATGTCCGTTCCTTCATGAATGCGCCGTCCCCCCCAACCGCGTGCATCTCCCCATGTGCTTCGATAACTATATTCAAATCGTCGCGGAATCGGAAATGCGTATTGGTCGAGTTGTAATGTTCCGAAATGTTTATATAACTTCACTTTTCCTAAAATGATATCGACGGTTTTGCTTCGCTCGTAGTAATCCCATAGCGCCATTTTAATATGCGTATGGTCTGTTCCGTATGATCGTAAAAAGCGGGCAAATGCAAATAATACGTCTTCATCGTTTGTTCGATCGGCGATACCGTCCCCGTTTCCATCTATGCCGATGCCACCAAATTGGCTAATTGTAAATGGATTTTGATCTTCTTTATTCTGATTGAGCGGTCCTGCCCAGCGCTCAGGAGGAATGTAAATGCCAATCACTCCTGTTAATTTCGGCAAATCTCGACGCGCTTGGCGAATGTTTCGTTCATACTGATCGACCGCTGCAAAATAATACCATGGGATCAACGAAATTGCTTCTGCTTTTTTATAAAGCTCCATTCGCTTATTATATAGATCATCTGGTGTAGCAGCGAATGATTGTAGCGGAATGAAAAGAAGAACGATCAAGCACCATAATGTCTTCACGCATTCTTTCTCCTTTCTCCGATGTTCATATCATTAGTTTGAGGTAATCGATTGTTTTCATAAATAAAAAATGTTGGAAAAACAAACTGTTTTGTATTGTAAGCCAATAACTCGTATAATGGGTAATGTACATTAACGAGTGGAGCGTGAAAATGATGTCAACAAAAGAACAGCACCTTCGCAAACCAGAATGGTTAAAAATAAAGTTAAATACGAATGAACATTATACAGGCTTAAAAAAGATGATGCGCGAAAAACAACTGCATACCGTATGTGAAGAAGCGCGTTGTCCAAATATTCATGAATGCTGGGCTGTTCGCCGGACGGCGACGTTCATGATTTTAGGCGATGTATGTACGCGCGCCTGCCGTTTTTGCGCTGTTAAAACAGGTTTGCCAACGGAATTAGACTGGCAAGAACCAGAGCGTGTGGCGGAGTCTGTTCGTTTAATGAATTTAAAACATGTTGTCGTCACGGCTGTTGCACGTGATGATTTAAAAGACGGTGGAGCGGCTGTATTTGCAGAGACTGTACGCGCCATTCGCCGAAAAAATCCGCTGACGACGATTGAAGTGTTGCCATCCGATATGGGAGGGGTATACGAAAACTTAAAAACGCTCATGGATGCTCGTCCTGACATTTTAAACCATAACATTGAAACAGTTCGTCGCCTCACTCCGCGCGTTCGTGCCCGCGCAACGTATGAGCGTTCGCTTGAATTTTTACGTCGCGCAAAAGAGATGCAGCCGGATATTCCGACGAAATCAAGCTTAATGGTCGGTCTTGGTGAAACGAAAGAAGAAATTTTAGAGGCTATGGACGATTTACGTGCAGTCGGAGTGAATATTTTAACAATCGGACAATATTTACAGCCGACAAAAAAGCATTTAAAAGTAGAAAAATATTACCATCCGCATGAGTTTATGGAATTAAAAGAAATAGCGTTAGCGAAAGGATTTAGCCATTGTGAATCTGGTCCGCTCGTTCGTTCATCTTATCATGCAGACGAACAAGTACAATCGGCAAAAGCGAATGAGTAAGGACGAGGATGTCCCCTTCATATGAAAGGGACATCCTTTTCATTTATTGCATCATGTTCATTTCTTCTCGTTGCACGCCGTTTTCGTTTTCACCGCTACTCACTTTTCTTCCTTGTGGTGATTTCAGCATGTCTTTAATTGTTTGTTGTAAAATTTGATCGACATTTCGACTATTTGCGTCTAAGCGGCCGAACCGCTCAATGTCTTGAAACATGCGCGGATTATCCGAAACGTATACGTGATAATAGCGCGGCACGACAGAAATCGCTGTTTTCTTCACTTGATCGGCTGTCTCAAACCGATTCGTGCTGTCGGTTTTGTAAACGACAAAGACGGTATCATCTGTGACGAGTGTTCCAACATCGTAAACGTTTGGAAGCTGTGTGCACAATTTACTAATTAAATCAGCGACATTTTCACGATTTAATACAGGTATTGTCGCATACTGCGTTGTGTCTCCTGGAATTGGACTTTTCTGATGACGAACGTAACCAAAATTCGTTAACCGCGAATCAGTACCATTTCGTACGCCATGTTCGTTATATAAATCGTTTCGTGAACGGACGTTAATCGTTGTTCCGCTCTTTTCATACAAAGAGGTTGATTCGTTCAGCTCAGCGCATCCAGATAATAAAGCGATTGCGCTCATTCCCGTCAAGATCCACGTTTTTCGCAAAGCAACTCCCCCCTTCTTTCTTATTATTCGTTTTATGGAAAGAATCATAATGATGATTGCTTGGGAGAAAGACATGTTTTATGATAGAAATGGAAAGAAGAGGTGAGAGTTATGATTTGCATTCATAATACGTGTTATGAGCTTGTGGAAAATGTGCGCAACGGTTTTAATGAAGAAGCGTTTCGAGCGCGTTATACAGACGTTTTAAATAAATATGATTACATTGTCGGTGATTGGGGATATAATCAACTTCGATTACGAGGGTTTTTTGATGATGATAATCAAAAAGCGACATATGATACGAAAATCAGTACATTATCGGAATATTTGTTTGAATATTGCAATTTTGGTTGTGCTTATTTTGTGTTGCGCAAAGTGAAAAAATAGGTCAGACGTGCTGGCTTATTTTTTTAAAGGATAAGAAAGTATAAAATTTAGAATTTAGGAAGCTGTCTAGCTCCACGCGCCATCGGCTCGAGTCGCTTCGCCCCACACTGCGGCAGCGAAAACCTCCTCGGTTGGGCTTGTGCGCTCTTCGCCGATAGGCGGGCGCTTTTCTTATGAATATGGCTGTTGTCCATTTTTATTCGGATCATCGTGAACGGGATGTGCCCCCGGGTCTTGGCGCGGAATGTTTTGATGGAGCGACTTGTACTCATAATTAAACGCACTGTAATATCGCTGTCCTTCTCGCCATGGGGTGCTTTTGTTTTGTACAAGTTCATCTTTCCCTCTTGGGGCGCCGTACGGTCCTTCTGGCAACGTCTCTGGAACGAGAAAATTTTTCCTTGCTTCTACCGTTGAGAAATCATGATATGTTTCATCGGTCATGTTACGCTCTTCCTTTCTTTTTTTACATAGCGTTCCATTTAACCGACAATTTCATGTAGGAAGCTCCGCAACTCATTTGCATCTTCTTCGTTTAAGTTGTATACGTGCTCAATGTATCCAGGTTCTTGCAAATCGTCTGAACCGATAATCGCATATCGGTTACTTTGTAAATCAAGCACAAGCACTTTTCCATAAAAACGATCCGTTTGGACGATCGCTAAATCAAACCGCTCAGTTTTGCCGGCGAAGCCGACAAAACGTGTTTTCGTATCGACTGTATCATCATATAAAAAGAAACGCTCCATATTCAAACCTCCATATGTTTTTGTTTGCTTCTTCATCTTAACAAATTTCTGTTAGCTGTGTAAAAGAAAGCGCTATGCTACAATAGAAGAAAAACAAAATGGGAAGGGAGATCGCCGGTGTATTTTGTTGATCGTCAAAAAATCGAAAAAACATTGCAATATATGGAACAAACTGTTCATTATGTTGAACAATCGTTTCACACACCTGTCGAAAAGCTCGCCCTTGAGCGTATTGGACACGTAATCATTGAATCGATCATCGATGTTGGAAATGCGATGATTGACGGTTTTATTATGCGCGATCCGGGAGGCTATGACGATATTATCGACATTTTAGTTGATGAACGTGTCATTTTAACTGAAGATGGCGAGGCATTAAAACAAATCATTCGTTTCCGTAAAAAGCTCGTTCAACAGTATATCGATGTGCCGCATAACGAATTGCTTGAAGTATTGCGGAAACATAAACAAGTACTTGAGTCATTTCCCCTTGCTGTTCGCACGTATTTACACAATGAACTTGGGCCCGTGTCCGCCTTTTTAAACGAAAATGTTTAAAAATTGTGTGTATAGGGAAAATCGTTTAAAATGGAAGAGGGTGAAACATGATGCGAAAAAAAACCTCTTCCACAAAAGAGCAAATTTTAAAAATGTTAAAAGTACAGAAACGGCTAACAGTTGGTGAAATGGCGGACCAATTGCAAATTACAGAAATGGCTGTCCGACGTCATTTAAGTGCATTAGAGCGCGAAGAACTGATTGAATCCACGCTTGTTCGTCAACCGATGGGAAGACCAACAAATGTATATCAATTGAGCGTCAAAGGGCATCAACGTTTTCCGCGTCATTATCAGCAAACGATGCTTGATTTTTTAGCTGATTTAGAACAAATGGGCGGAAAGCGAATCGTAGCGGAGTTGTTTCAAAACCGGCAAGAACGAATGAAAAAGTTATATGAACAGCAGTTTGGCGATAAATCATTTGAAGGAAAAATAAAAGAGCTTGTTGTGGTGCAAAACGAGCATGGATATATGTCGGAGCTATTAGAACATGATGATGGGTCATTTGAGCTAGTTGAGCATAACTGTCCGATTGCTGAAGTAGCTCAGGCGTATCCAATTGCTTGCGAATGCGAACGAAAGTTGTTTGAAACGCTCATCCATGAGGCGGAAATTGTTCCGAAGACATGTTTAGCCGATGGGGATGATGCGTGTCGTTACCATATTAAGCGAAAAAAATGAACAATCGTTGACATTCGCTGCGCCCTTTTTGACAAAGATCGTTGTTTTGCGTTAAAGTGTGAACGTGCAAGTTGTCAAAAGGAGTGGCAAAAGTGAAAACGTATAAAGGATATTTAATTGATTTAGATGGCACGATGTATCGTGGGACAGAACGAATTGAGGACGCATGCGCCTTTGTGCATCGCCTTTATGAAAAAGGAATTCCGTACTTATTTGTAACAAATAACTCTTCTCGCACGCCAGAACAAGTGGCGGAAAAGTTGTGTACATTCGGCATCCCTGCTACGAAAGATCAAGTATTTACGACAAGTCAGGCAACAGCGAATTATATTTATGAAAAGAAGCCAAATGCCTCTGTTTATGTCATCGGAGAGGACGGCATTCGCCGAGCGCTTGAAGAAAAAGGATTTACATTTGCGAATGAAGATGCCGACGTTGTTGTCATGGGCATTGATCGCAGCATCAATTATGAAAAATTAGCGATTGCTTGTTTAGCTGTTCGCAATGGAGCGATGTTTATTTCAACAAATGGTGACATTGCTATTCCAACGGAGCGTGGACTTTTACCGGGAAACGGCTCGCTTACATCTGTTGTCGCTGTTTCGACACAAACAAAGCCTATTTTTATTGGCAAACCAGAAAAAATTATTATGGAGCAAGCGCTTGAAGTGCTCGGTGTTCCGAAAGAAGAAACGTTAATGATTGGAGATAATTATGATACCGACATTATGGCAGGGATGAATGCCGGAATCGATACGCTTCTCGTTCATACAGGCGTGACGACGAAAGAAATGCTACAAACGTATGAGCGACGACCAACGTATGTTGTTGATTCGTTAAAAGAATGGATGGAACGCATATAAAAGGTGCCTAGTGTGGGCACCTTTTTTACCTATTCAACGTGAGCCGCACGATGTGCTAAACGGCTTGAAGCGGCAGCAGCAATCGCTCCAACAATATCGTCTAAAAATGTATGACAGTAGCCAGAAGATTTATCATTTAATTGTTTTAAAATACCTGGTTTTTGTTTATCAATATAACCGTAATTTGTGAAACCGATAGAACCATATACGTTGACGATCGAAAGCGCTAAAATTTCGTCAACCCCATATAATCCCTCGTCTTTTGCGATAAAAGATTGAAGTGGTTCTTGCAACAACCCTTTTTCTGCTAATATATCGAGCTGAATACCGGTGAAAAGTGCATTTTGTACTTCGCGTTTTGTAATGACCCGATTCACGTTATGAATGCATTCGTCCATTTGTAAGTTCGAATGGTATTTAGATTGTAAATAATAAACGAGTTCAGCAATATGTTCGATTGTTACGCCACGATCCGCGAGCCATTGTCGTGCAATTTGCTCCATTTTTCCTATCTTTTTTTCCTCCATCCACTTCACCTATTTCTTTATTTTATTTTTTTACAATGTATGTGTTTTTTTATGAAACGTGCGTTGATTTCTTCACTCATATGAAGTTTATACGTATTTTATTAAACATATACATGAAAGAAGGAGGGATGGGCAATGGATTATTATTTTCGCATCGATCATATCGAGAAAATAGGCGATCGTTTTATTGTTCGGAGCGGTGACGACATTTATGTAGCGGTGCCGACAAATGAAAAAGAAAGCGATATGCAGCAATTATATTACATGGCGATGTACATGCGAGCACAAGGTGATGAAACGATTGCCACGTTGCTACCGACGAAAACAGGGCGGCTCATTGGTATGCTGCAAGGAGAACAAGTGAGTGTATGGAAAATTGAAAATCGGATGCAAATGGGCGATATTGCACAACAGCTCGCATTATTTCATCGGCGTGGACGCACATATCCGTATGCTGTTTCATCGCGTAGCCGATTTGGACAATGGGGAGAACTATGGGGACAACGTATTGATCAATTAGAACAATTTTGGCAACTACAAGTAGAATCACCTAAAAAAAATGATGTGGATAAACGGTTTATTGAGACGTTTCCGTATTATTTAGGTTTTACGGAAAATGCGATTCAATATGTCGTTGATACACAGTTAGATGAAGTTCCGATGCGTAGCGATATGCCCACGATTTGTCATGAACAGTTTTCACAACAAACATGGGAGACTGGAAAAATACCGACAGACTGGGTGTTTGATCATGCAAGTCGCGATGTTGCGGAATGGATTCGGAAGCAATGGTTAACAGCACGCTCAGACGAAACGATTGTCCGCTTTTTACAAACGTATGAGCATAGTCAATCGCTTAGCCGTTTTGCTTGGCGAATGATTTATGCCCGTTTACTATTTCCGCTTCATTATTTTCAAGCGATTGAAAACTATTATGGTTCAGAAGGTGACATGCGCCAAAGCTATGCGCAACAATTGCGACAAGTATTTGATGGGATGGAAACTTATGAACAAAAGCTTCGTCATTTTCATGACATGACTACTGTGTCCATTCCTCGTCTCGATTGGTTGTAAATATGATAAAATAAAACAAAGGACAATGTACTGAAGGAGTCGAGGATATGGGAAAGCCGTATGTGTTTATTACTATCCATGCGAAGGTATGGAAGAAGCTCTATAGTACACAAGAACCCCGTGGCTTTAGCCATCGGGAGGTTCAGCGCATATCGGAAGTGCAACGAAAGAAACGAGATATGCGATGATGGATGTATGTTGCCGAAACGTCATAGCCGTGTTAGAAGGAAAAGAGCCTTATACACCTGTACGAATGAATTAGAGCCCATTGGCTCTTTTTTTTATTTTTTTAGAAAATTTTTAAACATAAAACGTTTTCATATGGTACGATAGTGAAAATAAGGATTGTAAATGAAATGGAGATCGTCTATAATGTCTACTATACAAAAACAAATGTTCATTACAGAAAAACAAGAGGTGGAGAAGATGGTAGAAAGCGTGTCAGTTGGATTGTTAGGGTTAGGAACGGTTGGCAGCGGCGTAGTGAAAATTATTAAAAATCATCAAGATAAATTAATGCACCAAATTGGCTGCCCTGTCGATATAAAAAAGGTCGCAGTTCGTGATCGCAGCAAAAAACGAGATGTCGTTTTGCCAGAATCGGTATTAACGACAAATGTTGAAGAAGTCATTCATGATCCGAACATTGATGTCGTTATTGAAGTGATGGGAGGCGTTGAAGAAACGCGTCGATATATATTAGAAGCATTGAAAAACGGAAAACATGTCATTACAGCAAATAAAGATTTAATGGCGTTATACGGAACAGAGTTGCTTTCGGTTGCATCTGAACACGGTTGCGATTTGTTTTATGAGGCAAGCGTAGCTGGAGGTATTCCGATTTTGCGCAGCCTTGTGGATGGATTAGCTTCCGACCGCATTACGAAAATGATGGGGATTGTGAACGGAACAACGAATTATATTTTAACAAAGATGAGCAAATTCAATCGGCCATACGATGAAGTGTTAGCTGAGGCGCAGGCGCTCGGCTACGCTGAAGCGGATCCGACAGCAGATGTGGAAGGGTTAGATGCAGCAAGAAAAATGGCGATTTTAGCTCGTCTCGGTTTTTCGATGAATATTGATTTGCAAGATGTGTACGTCAAAGGAATTACAGGAATCACAGAAGAAGACTTAAATTACAGTAAACGGCTTGGTTATACGATGAAATTAATTGGTATTGCCCATCGAAATGGCGAAAAAGTAGAAGTGGGCGTGCAACCAACATTGTTGCCAGAAACTCATCCGCTTGCATCTGTAAACGACGAATATAACGCGGTTTACGTCTATGGTGAAGCAGTTGGCGAGACGATGTTTTACGGCCCGGGGGCAGGAAGCTTGCCGACAGCAACGTCTGTCGTGTCAGACTTAGTTGCTGTGATTAAAAATATGCGTCTTGGTGTGAACGGAAGAAGCGCGGTAACTCCGCAATACGTTAAGCAATTAAAAGACGATAGCGAAATATACTCCAAATATTTCTTGCGCATTCATGTGAAAGACCAAGTCGGGGCATTTGCAAAAATCACATCGCTCTTTTCCGAACGAGGAGTGAGTTTTGAGAAAATTTTACAATTGCCTTTAAAACAAAAAGATTTAGCTGAAATTGTTCTTGTTACGCATCAAGCGTCATTAAAAGACTATCGTGATGTGTTGCAACAGTTACGCGATTTAGAAGTCGTCGAAGAAGTGAAAAGTTCGTATCGAGTAGAAGGGGAAGGTGCGTTGTAATGTGGAGGGGATTGTTACATCATTATCGTGAATATTTGCCAATCACAGAACAAACACCAATGCTATCGCTAAATGAAGGAAATACGCCGCTGATTCCGCTTATTCATTTGTCGGAAAGGCTTGATGTGGAGTTATACGTCAAAACAGAAGGAGCTAACCCGACAGGCTCATTTAAAGATCGTGGAATGGTCATGGCGGTTGCCAAAGCGAAAGAAGAGGGAAGCGATACAATCATTTGTGCTTCGACAGGCAATACGTCTGCAGCAGCAGCGGCATATGCTGCCCGCGCAAATATGCGTTGCATTATCGTCATCCCAGACGGGAAAATTGCGCTTGGGAAGTTGGCACAAGCGGTCATGTATGGTGCAGAAATTGTTGCGATTCAAGGAAACTTTGATCATGCGTTAAAAATGGTGCGCCGTTTGAGCGAGATTGCGCCTGTTACGCTTGTCAATTCGGTCAATCCGTATCGCATTGAAGGGCAAAAAACAGCAGCGTTTGAAATTTGTGAGCAACTTGGGCAAGCGCCTGATGTTCTTGCCATTCCGGTCGGAAATGCTGGAAATATTACGGCGTATTGGAAAGGGTTTAAACAATTTCATGAAAAGCATGGGACAAAATTGCCGCAAATGCGCGGTTTTGAAGCAGAAGGAGCGGCAGCGATTGTGCGCAATGAAGTAATTGAAAATCCTGAAACGATTGCGACAGCGATTCGAATTGGTAATCCAGCAAGTTGGGAATACGCCGTTCAAGCCGCAAACGAATCAGGCGGGAAAATAGATGAGGTAACAGATGCGCAAATTTTAGAAGCGTATCGTTTACTTGCACGCGAAGAAGGAATTTTTGCTGAGCCAGCTTCATGCGCATCGATTGCGGGTGTGATGAAACAAGTAGAAAGCGGAGAAATTGCAAAAGGAAGCCGTGTTGTTGCAGTTCTTACAGGAAATGGATTAAAAGATCCGAATGTCGCGATGGAAGCAACGAATATACAACCGATCGTCTTGCCGAATGATGAGGAAGCGGTGTTTGCGCACATTCAAGGGGCTGTTCTCCAATGAATGGCGGCGAGATGTTAAAAATAGTTGTCCCAGGAAGCACAGCGAACCTCGGACCTGGCTTTGATTCAATCGGATTAGCTGTATCGTTGCATTTAACGTTGGAAGTGGTGCGTGCTGAAGCGTGGGAATTTGTGCCGAGAACGGCTGAGGTGAAAAGCATTCCCACAGGGGAAAACAATTTAATTTATCAAGTAGCAAGCGAGCTAGCGAGTCAGTATGGCGTCATATTGCCGCCTTGTCGAGTGTTTGTATCAAGTTATATCCCTTTTACGCGAGGGTTAGGTAGTAGTGCCGCAGCGATTGTAGCCGCCATTGAATTGGCCAATGAGCTTGGACGTCTCGGTTTGTCAAAAGAGGAAAAAATGCGAGTGGCTAGCATATATGAAGGGCATCCTGATAATGTTGGCGCCTCTTTGTACGGGGGATTAGTAATCGGCAGTCATTTAAAAGAGCACACACATCTTGTGCATATTCCGCACATTCCGGTTGATTTAATTGCTGTTGTTCCCACATATGAGTTGGAAACAAAAAAGTCACGCACCGTTCTTCCAGATGCATTGACACGCGAGCAAGCAGTAGAGGCAAGCGCCATTAGTAACGTCCTTGTCGCAGCGTTGCTCACGCACAATTGGATGCTTGTTGGGAAGATGATGGATGCAGATGTATTTCATCAACCGTATCGCGAACGTCTTGTACCTGAATTACAACACGTACGCACAGTAGCGAAGCGGAACGGGGCGTTTGGGGTTGCTCTAAGCGGTGCTGGTCCGACGGTGCTCTGTTTTGCTGAACAAGGGCGAGGAAAAGAAGTATATGCTTCGTTACAAGTAGCGTTTCCACATTGTGACGTTCGAATGTTATCAGTAGAGACAACAGGTAGTCGTGTATACAGGATGGCGTTAGGAAAATAAGTTTTTCTAACATAAAGAAGGGTGTCCAATCATTTAGGGACACCCTTTTTGTCATTAAAATACTTGCTCAACTTCAACAACGCCAGGAACTTCTTCAAGCAATGCGCGTTCAATGCCAGCTTTTAATGTAATCGTTGAGCTTGGGCAACTACCGCATGCGCCAAGAAGACGAAGTTTAACAACGCCATCTTCTACATCGACTAATTCACAATCCCCGCCATCGCGGAGTAAAAATGGACGAAGTTTATCTAACACTTCTTGCACTTGTTGTTTAATATCTTGATCTGCCATTTTCATCGACTCCTTTCACTAATTTTATTATAATCATCATGATAAAAAAAATCTATTAACTTTACTCGACTTTTTTCCAAGGGGGAGAATAAATATGATTGAAATATGTGTGTATGGGGCAGAGACGATTTGTGCCTCTTGTGTCGGTGCACCATCATCAAAAGATACGTACGAATGGCTTCAAGCTGCCATTTCACGCAAATATCCGAACGATTCATTTAAGTTCGTGTATGTTGATATTTTTCATCCACCAGAAGATGAAGAAAAGCGTCAACTTGCGCAAAAGGTAATTGATGAAGACTTATTTTATCCTGTTGTTGTCATTGATGGTGAGATCGTTGATGAAGGAAATCCGAAATTAAAAAACATTTATGAAGCGATTGAAAAAAGGGCGAAATAACTCGCCCTCAGACTGTTGAAAACACCTTGATTAAAAATCTAAGGTGTTTTCAGCATAGGAAGATCGTGATTTTGTTATGTTAATACTAATCATATGACACATAAAAACAGCGAATTAATATCCATTATGGTACTTGTACATCCACAAAACACCTGATTTTAGAAGACGAGGAACGCGTCCGATCAGTGGCCGATCGGCGACGAGGCCAAAACCGTGTTTTTTTCCTAATGATCCTAAAACGCCTTTTAATTTAATTGGTGGAAATTCGCTCGGCGGTTCTTCACCTTTCCAACGTTTTTGTAGTACTTGAGCGATTTGTTCTGCTTGGCCTTCAGCAAGCTGAGCGCTTGGAGCGTGCGGTAAACTTGCACAATCTCCAACAACATATACATTTTCCATATTTGGAATGTGATGTTGTGGTGTTAACACGACACGTCCCTGGCTGTCTTTTTCGACATCGAGGTCGCGGACGACACGATTCGCCTGAACGCCAGCAGTCCATACAATCGCATCACAATGGATCGCTTCATCGTGGTTGTACAACGTATGTTCTTCAACTTTCGTGATGTTGGATTGACGAATAAGTTCAACACCGTGCGAATGAAACCATTGCTCGACATAATGGCTAAGCCGTTCAGGAAACATCGATAAAATGCGTGTGCCGCGGTCAAATAGCTTAACGTGTAAGTCTGGACGACTCTCAACTAATTCGCTTGCTAGTTCCACACCGCTTAGTCCCGCACCAACGACACCAACGATGCTATGTGGTGGAAGATTGCTTAGTTTTTGATACGTTTCTCTTGCTTTGTCGATTGTTTGAATGCTATAAGTAAAAATGTCTGCACCTGGTACACCGTGATACTTATCTTCACAGCCTAGCCCAATAACTAGGTCATCGTATGGAATACATGTTCCGTCTTGGAGATGAACGACTTCGTGATGTAGATCAATTTTTTTGACCTCACCAAATACGTATGATAGGCGGGGGTGTTCTGGGAATGGGACGCGAATATGTTGATCGCTAATCGTCCCAGCAGCCAAAGCATAATATTCTGTTTTTAAGCAGTGGTACGGAACACGATCGATTAATGTAATATGAATATGTTCTGGTAAATTTGGAAGGATGCGGAGTAAAATGCGCATATTTCCGTATCCGCCGCCAAGTAGCACGAGGTTTCTCATAGAAGCTTTCCCCTTTTGATAAAATTCGACCATTAAAAGTATAACGAAATTGTGACAAAATAACAACATTTTTTCGGAAAACATGAATGATTAAGCTGTTTTTTATGTAGGAATGTTACATCATTTTTGTAAAAGTGCTACAATAATAAGGTTGAGGTGAACACATTGTTAAGACCGATCGTAGAATTTTGTATAAGCAATTTAGCAAACGGTTCGCAGCGTGCGCTAGAACAGCTTGAAAAAGATCCGAATTTAGACATCATTGAATACGGTTGTTTAGGTTACTGTGGAAAATGCGCCAATACGCTGTTTGCGATGGTGAATGGAGAGATTGTAACGGCAGAGAATGCGGAGCAGCTCGTGGAGCGAGTTTATGCATATATGGAAGAAAATCCAATGTTTTAGGGGGCTATTGTGCCCCCTTTTTTTCTTCTCGAATTTCTTGCCAGCGGTCATAAGCCATATTGACGATTCCTTTTTCAGCGGATTCGCTTCTTCGCTTGCATAATATGAACAAAAGTCAGTGTCATGTTGAATCGGACGGATGAAGCGTGAACGAACTTTTTTTGTTGTATATGTTTGTTTGCAAACAAGACACGTGACGGTACGATCATATAAAATGTCCATCATGTTCCCTGCCTTGTATCGTTGATAGTACCATTATACCATATGTTTTTTATATTGCCTGTGACTTTTTGTATATTTGTAAAAAAGTTGTCACGTTCATCGTGACGATGTATAGTTTTATTAAACGGATACGCGGAGGGACAATATGAGAAGTTTTTCATTTACGAAAATGCACGGCTTAGGGAATAGCTATATTTATGTCAATATGTTTACAGAGCATTTAGCAGAGGAGGAGCTATCACATATTGCAAAGCGTGTAGCGAATGTGCATACAGGAATTGGTTCAGATGGACTCATTTTAATTTGTCCGTCCGATGTGGCTCCAGTGAAAATGCGTATTTTTAATAGCGATGGATCGGAAGGAAAAAACTGCGGCAACGGGTTGAGATGTGTAGCGAAATATGCATATGAACATGGCATCGTTCAAGAGGAACAATTTGTCATTGAAACGTTATCAGGTCTTGTCGAAGCTCGTGTTTTTGTGGAAGATGGGAAGGTCAATAGCGTGGAAGTCAATATGGGGAAACCCCGTTTATCTCGTGCTGAAATACCGATGGTAGGAAAAGAAACCGATGTTGTCATTGACGAACCAATTGAATTTGCAGGACATACGTATTATATGACAGGGGTGTCAATGGGGAATCCCCATGCGGTGTTTTATGTTGATCATATCGAACATGCGCCGGTTACAACGCTTGGACCGATTGTTGAGAAAGATGCTCGCTTTCCAGAAGGGATTAATGTCGAGTTTGTGGAAGTAGTCAATGAGCGTGAACTTCATTTTCGTGTATGGGAGCGAGGATCGGGTGTGACACAAGCGTGCGGAACAGGGGCGTGTGCGGCTGTTGTGGCATCGGTGTTAAATGGGAAGACGAAGCGAAATGAAGAAACGGTTGTGCATTTAGCTGGTGGCGATTTGTATATTACATGGAAAGAAAATGGCGATGTATTGATGCGTGGTGCTGCAGAAACGATTTGTACAGGTGTATACTATTATTAAAAAGGAGTGAAGTCGAATGGAACAGATCGTTATATTAACAGAAAAAGCAGTGGAGCAAGTGAAGCAGATGATGAAAGAAAGCGGAGAAGAAAACGCTTATTTTCGTGTCGGCGTTTATGGTGGAGGATGCAGCGGGTTATCTTATGCGATGGGATTTGACCACGATAAGCGTGAGGACGATCATGAGTTTGAACAAAACGGCTTGCGTATACTAATCGATAAAGAAAGTGCACTTGTATTAAAAGGAACGACGATTGATTACGAACAAACAGCGATGGGCGGCGGATTTACGATTCATAACCCGAACGCTATTGCTTCATGCGGCTGCGGTTCATCGTTCCGTACAGCGACTCATGCTGGCACGCCGGAAGAATGTTAAAAGGGCCCCCGATGTGGAGGCCTTTTTTCTTACTCAAACATTGATGTAGAATGAAGCGGTTGTACTTTTGCACTTGGATCAATATATGATTTTGCGTTATTGACTGCTGTTGGTGCTTCACCAAATCCGCAAGCAATTAATTTCACTTTTCCATCATACGTGCAAATATCTCCTGCCGCATACACGCCCGGCATATTTGTTTCCATTTTGGAGTTAACTTTAATGGAGTTTTTCTCAATTTCTAATCCCCATTCTTTAATCGGACCGAGCGAAGAAACAAATCCGTAGTTGACGATGACTGCATCAACATCAATCGTTTCGCGTGCTTTCGTTTTTACTTCTTCTAAAACGACTTGTTTGATACCGTTTTCATCTCCGATCAATTCAACAGGAACGAACGGCGTTTTTACATCAACAGACGATTTCATTAAATTTTCAACGCTATGTTCATGCGCACGGAATTTCTCGCGGCGATGTACGATGGTTACCTTTTTAGCAATTGGTTCAAGCATAAGCGCCCAGTCAACTGCAGAGTCACCACCACCGCATACAAGTACGTTTTGACCAGCAAACTTATTTAAATCGTCAACGAAGTAGTGTAAGTTTTTTCCTTCATACTGTGCAGCGCTTTCGAGCTCTAACCGACGAGGTTGAAATGCGCCGTTTCCTGCAGTAATGATGACCGCTTTGGAGTAATGAATTTCTTTATTTGTCGTCAGTTTAAATGTGCCGTCTTCTCGTTTTTCTAACTTTTCAACAGATTGTTCTAAGCAAATTGTTGGATTGAATTTGCTCATTTGTTCTTTTAAGTTGTCGATCAGTTGCTGTGCACGAATTTTTGGAAAACCCGCTACATCATATATGTATTTTTCTGGGTAAAGCGCAGAAAGCTGTCCGCCAAGCTGCGGCAAACTTTCGATAATTTTCACGCTCGCTTGACGCATCCCAGCATAAAACGCTGTAAATAAGCCGACAGGACCACCGCCGATAACGGTAATATCGTACACTTTTTGATCTTCTTTCACGTTCATTCCTCCTAAAACGTAAATTTTCATGTATTATCATACCATAAAAACTGGTTGAGTGCTTTTTTTGTTTTGAAAATTTCGACATGCGCTCGACAAAAATTATGTCCAAAAATTGAACAAATAACTCTTGAAAAAGAGAGAAAAAAAGAATAAGATGTTAACGTAGAAATGACAACTTTGTTACAAAACGTTGTATTTTTTTGGTCTGTTTCGTGAATAAATTCACAAACTCTCTAAACGATAAAAATCGTTCAAAAAGCACATGCTAAAAAAAATAAGAAAAGGTGGAAGTGGTTCGCTTGAAAAAGCCAAACGTTGTCGTACTAGGTGCAGGTTATGCTGGATTAATGACAGTGACGCGTTTACAAAAAATGATTGGCGTCAACGAAGCAAGTGTTACGCTTGTCAACAAACACGATTACCATTATGAATCAACATGGTTGCATGAGGCGGCAGCAGGAACGTTGCACCACGAGCGCGCTCGCTATGCAATTGCTGACGTCATCGACCAAAGTAAAGTAAAATTCATTCAAGATACGGTTGAAAAAATCAACCTCGAAGAAAAACAAGTGTTGCTTCAAAATCATGAACCATTAACGTATGATTATTTAGTTGTTGCGCTTGGATTCGAATCAGAAACGTTCGGTATTAAAGGCTTAAAAGAATATGCCTTTTCGATCGCCAACGTCAATGCCGCTCGTCAAATTCGCGAGCATATTGAGTACCAATTTGCGACATATAACACAGAAGAAGAAAAACGTGATGAGCGCTTGACTATTGTAGTTGGAGGCGCAGGATTTACAGGAATCGAATTTTTAGGTGAGCTAGTTAACCGTGTTCCTGAACTTTGCCGTGAATATGATGTTGATCCACATAAAGTGCGCATCATCTGTGTGGAAGCGGCGCCAACGGTTCTTCCTGGCTTTGATCCAGAGCTTGTTGAATATGCGGTAAATGTTCTTGAGAAAAAAGGTGTGGAGTTTAAAATCGGCACGGCGATTAAAGAGTGCACACCAGAAGGCATTATCGTTAGCAAAGATGACCAAGTAGAAGAAATTAAAGCAGGAACTGTTGTATGGGCAGCTGGGGTGCGCGGAAGCCGCGTTATTGATGAATCTGGCTTTGAAGCGATGCGCGGTCGCGTGAAGGTTGATCCGTTCTTGCGTGCGCCAGGCCATGAAGATGTGTTTGTTGTCGGGGATTGCGCGTTAATCATTAACGAAGAAACGAATCGTCCGTATCCTCCAACAGCGCAAATTGCAATGCAACAAGGAGAAGTTTGTGCGAAAAACTTAGCTGTATTAATTCGTGGTCAAGGTGAATTGCAACCATTTAAACCAGATTTAAAGGGAACTGTATGTTCGCTTGGTCATGACGATGCGATTGGTGTCGTATTCGGCAAGAAAATTTGGGGTACAAAAGCAAGCGTCATGAAAAAAGTGATTGACAACCGCGCCCTTTACTTAATTGGCGGTCCAGCGCTAGTTGTGAAAAAAGGAAAATTTAAACTACTATAAAACGAGCGAAGTGACGTTTCGCTCGTTTTTTCTTTACAAATCATTTATCTTTATGTATAATTATCAGAAAATTAAGAAAAAAGGAGAGATGGTTATGAATAAAACAACATGTCAGTATTGTTCGGGGAACGGTTATGTTCATGTTGCAGTTGGTGGTTCGGAAACGTGTTACTATTGCGAGGGGACGGGATTAGAAAAAGATGAAGTAGTGATAAAGCAATAATTGACTCATGTTTTCGCTTTCAGTACACTTAAAATGGTGTATTGGAGGTGAAAACGTATGGAGATGAGCATTCCTGTTTTATTCATTTCTATTTTATTGTTTTTCGTTTTATTTTTCGGTATTGGCTTTTTATTAAATATGATTTTGCGGACGACGTGGACGATGGCGGTATTAAGTCCATTTGTTTTATTATTGTGGATCGATCAAATTTCTGTAATGGACTACGTGACAAATCCATCTGCTTCTTTTATCCATGTGAAAGAGCGCATTGGATCGTTAGCAAGTGCAGATGTAATGATTTTAAGTAGCGGCATTGTAGGCGCAATCGTTTCAGGTGTTGTTATTCAGACGTTACGAAAAAAAGGATATCGTATGTTTTAAACCTTCACAATCGTGGAGGTTTTTTATTTTCCTCGCGGCTGATGTATATTTTTTTTGAATGTTGGAAAGAAATACAACCGTGGGAGGAGTGAATAAATGGGTATAAAATGGTTAAGAAGAACGACCATGGTTGTATTGTTTCTATGTGCGTTCATGACGACATTTCAATCTATATCGGGCGTTGAAGCGAAAATGCTATCGGATTGGTTTTCACCTTCACGTTTTTCTTTTTTCCCGTTCAAATCATTATTTTCAGTAGATACGTGTGAATATGTAGCTGAGCGTTTTCAAAGAAATGAAAAGCGGGCGACACAACTATCATCGCAACAAACAACAAACGAATCGTTGACGTTAGAAGAAGCATTCGATTGGTCACAGTATCCATCTGTTACTGTTGTAGCAACGGGTTACACAGCTGGAGTAGAATCAACGGGAAAAACGCCCGATCACCCGAGTTATGGCATTACATATTCGGGTGTGAGTGTAAAACGTGATTTGTACTCAACAATCGCAGCAGATTTGAACGTTTTCCCAATCGGAACAATTTTATTTATTCCAGGATACGGATACGGTGTTGTCGCAGATACAGGATCAGCAATTAAAGGTCATAAAATTGATTTATACTATGAAACAGTAGATGATGTGTATAAACATTGGGGAAAGAAAAAAGTAAAAGTATATGTCGTCAAACGCGGAGATGGGACATTATCGGAGCAAGAGATGATCGCACTAAACGAAAATGAATCAATGCAAGTGTTTCGGCAACAATATATAAAGAAAGAGGAAAAGGAAGTCGGGCTATAACCCAACTTCCTTTTTCTTCGTTATGCAACGTTTTCGTTATATGTTTGGTGTTCGTTTAGCGCTTTGTAAATGCGTGGTGCGATGACACCAGCAACAACTGATAAAATGATATCTTTTGGAAGTGGAACAAGCATCCAGCTCCAGGCCATTTTGTATGAAAAGCCTTCTGGTGCTTCAGCCCATAACTTATATGCCATGTACATCCAATTCGTTCCTACAACATAGTTAATGATCATACCGACGATTGTTGCGGTAATAAAACGCGCTATCGAACGGTTTGCGCTTTTTTCAACCAATAAGCCAGTAACGTAAGCGGCAAGAATAAAAGAAAGAATAAAGCCAAATGTTGGAGCAACGAATATCGAGAACCCTCCGTTAAAACGGGCGAAAACAGGCGCACCGAACAGTCCAATGAGCATATACACTGTCATTGCCATCGCGCCGCGTTTTGCTCCGAGAATGGCGCCGGCTAATACGCAAAAAAACGTTTGTAGCGTAATAGGAACCCCTCCGATGACAAGAAAAGGTGCCCACGATGTAATGTTTGCTCCAATCGCCATAAGCGCGGCAAACATGGCGATAAATGTTAAATCTTTCGCTTTCATTTGTTAACCTCCTTATTTTGATAGTTAACAAAATCGTAGCCGATAAAACAAAAAATGTCAATACATAAGTGACATGTACTTGTACAATATAACGGTATGGAGGGATGACAATGAAAGAAGAAGAACAATTGCTTCGCGCAAATCGATTAGGGGTGAAAGAAGATATCATTCATGTGAGTGAAACAGATGACGGACATGATTTGCGCGATGCAGCACATATTGGTGAAAAACAAATGGCGGCACCGAATTATCGCCAGTAAAGAAAAAAGGTGAGTTGACAGCACGGCGACTCGCCTTTTTTTGGAGAAAGCGTAATATGGATCGTATTTGGATTAAAGGAGATTTTCATTTCTGATTCCACACCAATGGATTGTAGTTGCTTCTGCACTTCTTCTTGTTTCGATTGTTGTGCTTTTTCCATTAATTGTTTTGCAAAAACTGGATCGTTTCCGATTTTTGTAGAAATAGCAGTTGCCTCTTTTAACAGCTTTTGCACAGCTTTTGCCGATTGTGTAAATTGCGTAATATCAACATTTGGATACATCTTTTTTCCCTCCTTGCAAGCAGTATATGATAAAAAGAAAAAAACGCTCAAAGGCGAGCGTTTTTATAAGTAACGAATGAAAATATAAGCGTGTGAAATAAGTAAAGAAATGAGCGTGAGCGGTGCCCCGATTTTTAGAAAATCAAAGTAGCTAAATCCATGTCCTTCACGTGAAGCCATGCCTGCAACGATGACGTTCGCAGATGCCCCAATTAATGTTCCATTTCCACCTAAGCAAGCGCCAAGCGCTAAAGCCCACCATAGAACGTCAATTTGTGCTGAATCCGGAGATAACCCCATACCGACTGCCATGTCTTGAATGAGTGGAATCATCGTCGCAACAAAAGGGATGTTGTCAATGGTTGCTGATGCGATTCCAGATACCCAAAGAATTAAGTAAGACGCGGCATGAATATCGCCACCGGTAATTTCTAATGCTTTTTCTGCCAAACTTTTAATGAGCCCAATATCGACGAGCCCGCCAACGAGCGTAAACAATCCAACAAAGAAGAAAATAGTTGTCCATTCGATAGAAGCAAATACTTCTTCTAAATCATGTTCTTTTACGCCGATGAGCATTAAAAGAACGGCTCCGATCATCGCAATGACCGCTGCATCCACATGAATCACCGAATGAAGCGTAAATCCTAAAATGGTTAATCCAAGGATAGTAACAGACTTTTTTAATAGCACCGCATCTTTAATATATTGTCTTTCATCAATTTTCATGAGCTGTTCGATGAGCGCTGCGTTTGATTGAAGACGTTTGCGATAAACCACGTACAAAATCGAGACAATGACTAGCGCGATAATTAAAATGACAGGACCCAAATTAAATAAAAAGTCGTTAAATGTTAAATGTTTATTTGCAGAGCCGATCATAATGTTCGGTGGATCTCCGATTAACGTTGCTGTTCCTCCGATGTTCGAAAAAAGCACTTGAGAAATTAAAAATGGAACAGGGTCTACTTCTAACATGCGTGTAATGGAAAATGTCACCGGGACAACGAGTAATACCGTTGTGACATTGTCGAGAAAGGCGGAAAGGGCAGCTGTCAGTAATGACAAAATGACTAAAATGTTAATCGGACTCCCTTTCGCCATTTTTGCAGCTTTGACTGCTACATATTGAAAAAAACCTGACTTACTCGTAATATTAACAAGAATCATCATGCCGATTAAAAGCGTAATTGTCCCCCATTCGATATGATGGGTATACGCTGCGTTCAAGTCAACAATGCCAAAAATGATCATAAAAGCAGCACCTAATAAAGCGATCACAGCACGATTAACTTTTTCTGAAATGATTATGGCGTATGTAATCAAAAAGATAGTAATAGCCGCATAATATTGAAAGTTGCTTACTTCATGAGTTATTGTCTCATGCACGTCTGTCATCCTTTCTTTTTGCAGTTTTTCACTGGCTGAATTGTTTACAAATCCAATTATATTCCTTTTTACAAAGTGAAACAATTGCCTTTATGGTATAATCGATTGATGAGACGATATACGGAAAGGTTGATTGTATGACTAACATCATATTTGGACTGTTTTTATACTTTCCAGAAGATAAAACCGAATACATTCCTGCTGCCATTTCGTTTATGGCATTTTTCATCGCTGCGGTGTTGACGATGCGATTGATTATAAAAATCTCAAAACGTCAAGAAGAAAAAGCGAAGCAATTAGAAGAACAGTTGAAAAAACAACATGTAGACGACTAATTGAACAAAAACAGGGCATAATAAGCTGTAAATATGTAGTTGGGGGGCTTATTGTGCGTCAAGTTATGCTATGCATGAGCTTATTACTTATAAGTGGTTGTATGGAAGAGAAAGTAAAAAACATCGATGTAAATATGATCAATGAAGATGGTGATTCACTTGGGACGATTCAAATGTCTCAACAACCTGAAGGAGTTAAGCTTGACATTGATTTAGAAGGACTGCCACCAGGCGAGCATGCCATTCATATTCATGATAAAGGAAAATGTAAGCCACCTACATTTCAATCAGCTGGCAAACATTTTAACCCAGAAGGAAAACAACACGGTCTTCTTCATCCAGAGGGAGCGCATGCAGGCGATTTACCAAACTTAATTGTAAAAGAAGACGGAACGGTGAAAATACAACTGATGGCTCCAAATGTGAATTTAACGGAAGAGAAAAACAGTCTAATCACAAGAGACGGAACATCCATAGTGATTCATGAAGGAAAGGATGATGGCATGTCTCAACCAGCAGGCAATGCAGGCAAGCGAATCGCATGCGGTGTTATAAAAAAACCGTAGCAGCAAGCGATTTCGACTTGCTTATTTTTTTGAAAAAATACGTGCATTTTTTTCTAAATTGTGTGAGAATTTATGGCAGGGGGGATTCATGATGAAGTTAACTGAAAAAGAAATCGAAATCGTTGAACTGTTAGAAAAAAACGCGCGATTGCCGATTGAGACAATGGCGAAAATGCTTTCTCTCCCTGTTTCGGAATTGGAGCATATGATAAAAAAGTTAGAGGAAGCAAAAGTCATTGTGCAATACGCAGCTATTGTGGATTGGCGGAAAGTGGATGGGCATGAAGGTGTAACAGCGATGATTGATGTAAAAGTGACACCGAAGCGCGGCGTTGGATTCGATGAGGTAGCTGAACGCATTTATCGTTTTCCAGAAGTCAAATCTGTATATTTAATGTCTGGCGCGTACGATTTATCCGTTGTGATTGAAGGGCGTTCCATGTCTGAAATCGCTCATTTTGTTTCTGAAAAATTATCGACGCTTGACTCTGTTATTTCAACGACAACTCATTTTATTTTAAAGAAATATAAGCATGATGGCACTGTATTTGAACAAGGCGATCAAGATCGAAGAATCGTGGTGGCTCCATGATGCGAAAGACGAAAACATACGTATCTGAAACGGTGTCTCGCTTAAAACCATCCGGTATTCGCCGCTTTTTTGATTTAGCGGCAAGCATGGAAGGGGTTATTTCACTTGGGGTCGGTGAGCCCGATTTTATTACTCCTTGGAGTGTGCGTGAGGCTTGTATTTTATCACTCGAACAAGGATATACATCATATACTGCAAACGCTGGTTTGTGGGAATTACGAAAAGAAATTAGCGATTATTTGGCGCGCCGCTTTCACGTGTTGTATGATCCGGCTGATGAAATTATTGTGACGGTCGGAGCAAGTCAAGCGCTTGACGTATCCCTTCGCGCCATTATTAATCCAGGCGATGAAGTTATTGTTGTTGAGCCAAGCTTCGTTTCGTACGCACCGCTTGTTGCGTTAGCAGGAGGCGTGCCAATTCCAATTCAAACGAGCGGAAAACAACAGTTTAAGCTTCAACCTGAACAAATTGAACAAGTTGTGACACCGAAAACGAAAGCATTAATCATTTGTTCGCCGAATAATCCGACTGGGACGGTGCTACATGCAGAAGAACTTGCGCAAATTGCCCGCATCGTAGCGAAGCACGATTTGCTTGTCATTTCGGATGAAATTTATGCAGAGTTATGTTACGACGAACAATATACAAGCTTTCCTGCCATTGCTCATATGCGAGAGCGAACAATTTTAATTAACGGATTTTCAAAAGGGTTTGCGATGACGGGATGGCGCCTCGGTTTTCTTGCTGCGCCAAAAACATTAGCTACAGCGATATTAAAAATTCATCAATACACGATGATGTGTGCTCCGACGATGGCGCAATATGCAGCTATTGAGGCGTTGAAAAACGGAGCAGCTGACGTCGAGCAAATGAAAAAAAGTTATCGACAACGACGCAACTTTTTTGTTCAATCGTTAAATGAAATTGGCCTTTCTTGTCATATGCCGGGAGGGGCGTTTTATGCATTTCCGTCTATTCAGTCAACCGGCATGACGTCAGAGCAGTTTGCAGAGCGTTTATTGTTAGAGGAAAAAGTTGCTGTCGTTCCCGGTCATGTGTTTGGTGCAAGCGGTGAAGGATATATTCGTTGTTCATATGCATCATCGCTCGAACAGTTGCAAGAGGCGATTCGGCGCATGAAGCGATTTCTTGGGCGACTATAAAAAAGCTGACACGATCGTCAGCTTTCTTTATTGATTTGAGTTCATATAACATTTGCATGACGCGTATTTTGAATCGTTGCTACCCCTACACGTACTTTCATCGCTAACTCTTGTTGTGACATATTTCGCTGTTCCCGATACGTGCGAATATTTTCACCAATTGTGCTCATTTATTCTCCCACCTCTCGCAATTTCATTTACATGTTTATCATACCATGTTCCTATTTATACTCGTGAACAAAATTAACACTTTTTAAGCGAATTATGTTACAATTTTTCAAAAAACGGGGAGTGTTTCATTTGGAGTGGAAGGAAGGTGCGATCGTTACGGGTATTGTGACGGGAATACAGCCGTACGGCATATTTGTATCGCTTGATGAACGAACACAAGGACTCATCCATATTTCAGAAATTACAGATGGATATGTAAGAAATATTTACGATTATGTGGATGTCGGACAGTCCGTTCGGGTAAAAATTATTGCGATTGATGAAAAAACGAAGCGAATTAGCTTATCTTTACGAGATGTTGATCATGAAACAATGAATATCGAAACCCCTTTAGGATTTCAACCATTGAAAATGCAACTAGAAAAGTGGATTGCAGAAGCGAAAAAACAATACAACTCACCGAGTGATCGGTGAGTTGTGTTTATGTCCTTGACATTTTTGGTTCTGTACGTCCGAGCTCTTCCGCTGGTTTAAACAGAAGTACGAGATTAATGAGCCCCGCAATTCCAACAAGAGCATAAACAATGCGAGCAAATGCCGATGCTTGTCCGCCGAAAATGGCTGCCACAAGATCGAAACGGAAAAAGCCAATGAGCCCCCAGTTAAGTGCGCCAATAACAGTAAGCAATAGTGCGATTCGTTGTAACGTACTCATGGTCATCCTCCTTTAAAACATTGTATTCACTTATAGAATGGATGATTGTTTTTGAAATATGCATAACATGAAAGAAAAAATGCAAGTTTCTTTACTTATTTGTTGATTTCATAAATAATGAAAAAAAGGAGGGATATTTATGGAAAATTTCATTTTCTACAATCCAACAAAATTGATTTTTGGGAAAGGACAAATTGAGCAATTAAAGAAAGAGCTTGTTCCGTATGAGCGTATTTTAATGGTGTACGGCGGAGGGAGCATTAAGAAAAACGGTGTATATGATGATGTCGTAGCTGTTTTTCGCTCATTGAATAAGCAGTGGACGGAGTTATCAGGTGTCGAGCCGAATCCACGGTTATCTACTGTTCAAAAAGGGATTGAGATTTGTCGAGAAGAAAACATCGATTTTATTTTAGCGATTGGCGGTGGAAGCGTCATTGATTGTGCCAAAGCGATCGCAGCTGGCGCCTTATACGATGGAGACGCATGGGATTTTATTTCGCGCAAGATAACGGTTCAACGTGCGCTTCCGCTCGGGACGGTATTAACGTTAGCCGCGACAGGTTCAGAAATGAACGCGAATTCCGTTATTACAAATTGGGAAACGAAAGAAAAATACGGTTGGAGCAGCCCAGCTGTTTTTCCACAGTTTTCGATTTTAGATCCTATGTATACAACGACTGTTCCGAAAGATCATACAGTATATGGTATTGTTGATATCATGTCGCACGTATTAGAACAATATTTTCATCATGCGCCAAATACGCCGTTGCAAGATCGGATGTGTGAAGCGATTTTACGAACAGTCATTGAAACAGCCCCAAAACTTATTGAAAACTTGCAAAACGTGGATCATCGTGAAACGATTTTATATTGTGGAACGATGGCGTTAAATGGGATTTTGCGCATGGGACTACGTGGCGATTGGGCAACGCACAATATTGAGCACGCTGTATCAGCAGTGCATGACATCCCGCATGCAGGTGGACTAGCGATTTTATTCCCGAACTGGATGAAACATGTGCTTGATGAACATATAGAGCGGTTTAAGCAACTAGCCGTTCGTGTGTTTAACGTTTATCCAGAAGGGAAAGGAGATCGTGAAATCGCGTTAGAAGGAATTGAAAAGCTTCGTGCGTTTTGGAATAGCTTAGGCGCTCCAAGTCGATTAGCTGATTATGACATTGGCGAAGAATCATTGCCACTCATAGCTGAAAAAGCAATGGCATTCGGGCCGTTTGGCAATTTTAAAAAGTTGCATCATCACGACGTCATGACGATTTTACAAGCCTCGTTATAAAGTGCGAAAAATGTCATAATGAATCCGTTTACATCGTTTTTGTCAGCTTGATTCTCGTTAGTTGTTTCGCTAAAGTGAAAGAGGATACTATCATTGAGGAGGAAACGTACATGACGCACATTCAGTTTGACTATTCAAAAGCGTTGTCTTTTTTCGGCGAACATGAACTAACATATTTGCGTGACGCAGTAAAAGTAGCACATCATGCGCTTCACGAAAAAACAGGGCAAGGGAACGACTTTTTAGGATGGATTGATCTTCCTGTCGCATACGACCGAGAAGAATTCGCTCGCATCCAGCAAGCAGCGAAAAAAATTCAAGAAGACTCTGATGTATTGCTAGTTATCGGCATCGGTGGCTCTTATTTAGGCGCTCGTGCAGCAATTGAAATGTTGCAACATTCATTTTACAATGCGCTTCCAACAGAAAAACGGAAAACGCCACAAATTATTTTCGTCGGTAACAACATTAGTTCTACATATATGCGCGATGTCATGGATTTACTTGAAGGAAAAGATTTTTCGATCAATGTCATTTCAAAATCAGGAACGACGACAGAACCTGCGATTGCCTTTCGTATTTTCCGTAAGCTCCTTGAAGAAAAATACGGAAAAGAAGAAGCTCGTAAACGCATTTACGCAACAACAGACCGTGCGCGCGGAGCGTTAAAAACGTTAGCAACGGAAGAAGGATATGAAACGTTTGTTATTCCAGATGATGTCGGTGGACGCTACTCCGTTTTAACAGCGGTTGGATTATTGCCAATTGCCGTAAGTGGAGCGGACATTGAAGCGATGATGAAAGGTGCGGCACAAGCGCGCGAAGATTTCAGCAAATCGGAGTTAGAAGAAAATATCGCTTATCAATATGCCGCGGTGCGTAACGTGCTATACAACAAAGGAAAAACAATTGAAATGCTCATTAACTACGAGCCAGCATTACAATATTTTGCAGAATGGTGGAAGCAATTATTTGGTGAAAGTGAAGGAAAAGATCAAAAAGGTATTTTCCCAGCTTCAGCAAACTTTTCAACAGACCTCCATTCTTTAGGTCAATACGTGCAAGAAGGACGTCGCGACTTGTTTGAAACGGTGCTAAAAGTGGAAACGCCGCGTCATGAGTTGACGATTGAGGCGGAAGATAACGATTTAGACGGTTTAAATTATTTAGCAGGAAAAACAGTCGACTTTGTCAACACAAAAGCGTTTGAAGGTACATTGTTGGCGCATACCGACGGGGGCGTGCCAAACTTAGTTGTCACACTACCGCGATTAGATGAATATACATTCGGTTATCTCGTTTACTTCTTTGAAAAAGCGTGCGCCATGAGCGGATATTTGCTTGGAGTCAATCCGTTTGACCAACCGGGTGTTGAAGCATACAAAGTAAATATGTTTGCCCTTCTTGGTAAGCCTGGATACGAAGAGAAAAAGGCAGAACTTGAGAAGCGTTTAAAATAACAAAAAAGAGCTTTCCCTGTATGAAGGGGAAGCTCTTTTTTTGGGCATGATACAAGCAGAGGAGGAGTGATAAACATGATTGAAATTCCGTCTAAATTAGAAGGAAAAACGTTTTTGTTAAACGTGTTAGAACAACAATTAAAACCGCTTGGTTACGTAATCGGTGGAAATTGGGATTATGATCACGGTTCGTTTGATTATAAAATGGCAGATGATGTCGGCTATCAATTTTTGCGTCTTCCATTTGTTGCTGTAGATGGACAGCTTAATTCGTATGGGGCAACGGTTGAATTGAAACGCCCATACGTCCTATGTCATAAATATCAGCGCGGATTAGACGACAACGTGCATATTGGCAATCTCAATGCTTCGTTTAATCAATTTTCTGAACCAGAAGACCCGGATGCAACGGTGCCTGATCAATATGTAGCAACAGCAAAAACATTAATCAAAGATTTAGAAGAACGGTTATTGTAAGACAATGAGCTCGTCTGTCCGTTGAATTACTATATGAGATGGTGGATTAACGGTTACATGTTGTTCATTTGCTATACCGATAAGCAATAGCCCTTCTTTTTTTAACTCGATAAGCATCGAAGCGAAAGACATGCCAATCCACTCGTCACGGATAGGTAGACGTACAATTGGATGTTTTTTAAGTTGCTCGATGTCATTTAGCACGTTTGGCGAGGAAAGACAATTTGCCATTAAGAAACTGATCCATTGATTCGTTTCAATGATTTGATCTGCCCCTGCATGTTTTGCGTTATCGACTTGCGGTGTCGTCAATATTTCTACAACGGCATATACGGATGGATGAAGCGATTTGACTGTCAAAAGAGTGACGATGGACGCTAAATCTGCTTCTGTTTCATTTTTATGTTGATTGGCGCTAATGATGACGGTGTGAGCTTCAGACACGTTCGCTTTTTTCCATATATCATCATGAGTCGGGTTTCCTTTAATGAAATGAATATGTTCCGGCACATCCCAACGTTTTAGCGTCTCGTCGATCACGACACATGGCATGTTAGAAGGCATGAAAGCAAGCAGCTGGCGAATGCGTTCGTTCCAACCGACTAAAATGACATGATTGCCTTTTGTGTAAGGGAGTTCGCCAGCTGATAAAGCGTTTTCTCTCGAAACGGCTTTGGCAGATAGGGCGGCAAAATAAGCAGAGACGAATGCAGTACCGATTAAAATAAGAGCGATGGCGACAAGTTTCCCTACCGTTGTTTGCGGTACGAAATCACCATAACCAATCGTTGTCGTTGTCACTAATGCCCACCATACGCCGTCAAATGCAGTTGAAAATGTTTTTGGTTCAACGATATGAATAGCGGTCCCAAATAAAAAAATAATGATTGTAATTGTTAAAATGGTGCGTATTAGCGGAGAAAGCCGCCAATATGAAGCAAGAAATTCATACCATCTCATTTGTTTTCCCTCCTGTTTTTATTCATTATAGACGAGATGGTGCAATTTCTTACATATTTTTCTTTATAAAAACAAACGATATAAATGAAAGGAGGGAGTCATATTGGATATGAATCGCGTGAAGCAAATCGTTTCTTCTCCAGAAGATATTCGTGTATTTTATCATGGCCAATCCGTTTGGATCGATGGGTACGATGAAGCAAAGCGAACAGCTACGGTACATATGCGTGGGCGGGAACATGAACGCCACATCGTTCCAGTAGAAGAATTAACGGAGGAGTAAACCGAAAAAAACCCTTGCATCGCAAGGGTTTTTCTTATGGAGCATACCGGGCTCGAACCGGTGACCTTCGCGCTGCCAGCACGACGCTCTCCCAACTGAGCTAATGCCCCTTTTTTCTTTTATTGTAAAAACATTTTGTTTTTTCGTCAATGGATGTTATGAGATGATTGGGATTGTTTGCATCATTGTTTCTGTGTTTTGTTCAATTGGAATCACATGATTTTCCATCCATAACAAAAAGGAAGTTGTTAATCGTGGATCAAATTGTGTGCCTGTCCCTTTTTTAATTTCCTCATAAACTTCTTCCCGTGTAAGTGATGTGCGGTACGGACGAATGCCGGTCATCGCTTCGAGTGAATCGGCTAAAGCCACGAGACGAGCGAAAAAAGGAATATTTTCTCCTTTTCGATTGTATGGATATCCTTTTCCGTCCCACCGCTCATGATGATATAAAAGAAATATGAGAAATTTTTTGTGAAACATGATAATGTTGTAATATATGTATGCCAAATAGAGGATGTTTTTTTATTTCAGCAAATTCTTCCTCTGACAACTTCCCTTTTTTGTTAAAAACGAAGCGAAAGATAAAGCGATTTTTGTAACTCGATATGAATGAAGAAAAGTGAGCTCGTCCTTTGCTGAGAGTTGGCGCATAAGAAAGCAAAGCTCCATGTTTTTTATAATAGAGGACATGTAGTTCGCCACCTATTTGATTTGAGTGTAAGTTTCATAATATATGCTAGCTTAAATGATAATGATTTTCAAGTTAAAAATTCTCAATATCTACCCCACGAATAGAGGGAATTTGATGAATAAACTCGTATACATCTGTTGTTTCTCGTTTTTGATCGACAGATACTTTCAATTCAACGAAGTGGTTCCCGTTATCTAAATCTTTAATGCGCACGGTTTTAATGCGAATATTTTGTTGTTTAATAACTTCTATTACGTCTGAAATTTTTGTTGAGTCTAATACGACCAGTTTAACAAGAAGTCCTTTTTCCCTTAGCTGTTTCGGACCAAAAACGGCTGTTACGAGCGGAATGAGCTCGACGCTAGCGATAAGAAAGACAACACCGAGAATGGCTTCGATATAAAAATTTGCTCCGACAGCAACGCCAACACCCGCCGCCCCCCAGATGAGCGCAGCAGTTGTCAAACCGGAAATGCTGTCGTTTCCGCGGCGAAGAATAACGCCCGCCCCGAGAAAGCCGATACCTGATACAATTTGGGCTGCGAGGCGAAGCGGGTCCATGTTAATATGTTCGGCTTTTGGAAATGTGTATGCTGATTCGATTGATACGATTGTTAGTAGGCAGCTCACAATCGAAATGACAAGACATGTTTTAAGGCCGATCGGCTTTCTTTTTAGTTCTCGTTCTAAACCGATAATAAGTCCAAGGATGGCAGAGATTCCAAGTTTCATAAGCACATGAGCATCCACGAGACATTCCCCCTTTTTTCAATAAGTATATTCGAAAGGACGATGAGCATGAAAGCATATATTGCATTAATTATTGGGGCATTTTCAATATCTACCTCAGCTATTTTTGTAAAATTTACAGAAGCCCCATCAGCCGTGACAGCTTTTTATCGTCTTTTTTTTGCGGTTGTTTTGATGACACCGTTGTTTGTTGCGAAGCATAGAAGAGAAACGAAAGGGATGAATCGACAAGATTGGGCTTTCGCCGCCCTATCCGGAACGTTGCTTGCATTTCATTTTATTCTTTGGTTTGAATCACTTCGTTACACATCGGTTGCAAGCTCCGTTGTTTTAGTTACGTTGCAACCACTATTCGCTTTTGTTGGTGGGTTTCTCTTTTTTAAAGAAAAAATGACAATAAGTGAATGGGTTAGTGCGTTACTTGCGATTTTAGGTAGTGTAATTATTAGTTGGGGAGATTTTCAAATAAGTGGCGAAGCGCTTTATGGCGATATGCTTGCATTAATAGCATGTGCTATGGTAACAGGTTATTGGTTAGTTGGTCAACATTTACGAAAGCAACTTACTTTAATTACATATACATACATCGTCTATGGAATTGCGTCAATTGTATTAAGTGTATATGTCGCATTGTTTCGCTATTCATTTTTTTCATACGATTTACAAGACTGGTGGTATTTCATTTTGTTGGCCGTCATTCCAACTTTATTTGGTCACTCCCTTTTTAATTGGGCGATGAAATGGGTAAATGCGGCAATGGTGTCGATGGCTATTTTACTTGAGCCAATTGGAGCGATCATATTGGCTTATATATGGTTAGATGAGAAAGTTCATTTGTCACAAGCAATCGGCTCTTTTTTTATTATTGTCGGAATAGGAGCGTATATGTTCGGGAAGCATGTAAAAAGAATTAAAAAAATAGTTGCGTTTAAAAAAAGAACGTGCTATAGTATAAAGCGTCGCTGTTATGACGAGATAACAAAAAAATATAAAAAATGTTATTGACACAAAAAGAATGATATGTTAAATTAAAAAAGTCGCTTAAACAGCGGTAAAGATGTTCCTTGAAAACTGAA
>NZ_JBCNEQ010000075.1:0-5971 GCF_050480245.1 Bhargavaea massiliensis
GAAAAACATATTTGTTCCGCTTGTCGCCATTTGTGCCCCAAATATACTAGCAAACAGTGCCTGTCACTGTTCGCTCATATACCGCGTGTGAATTGCAGTCGCCAGAAACGCATGCATTATGTGTTCATACGGAAAACTAGATTGGCTAGGGAGAGAGGATAAATGGGACCTGAAATCATTAGAAATTTTAAGGCATACGATCGCATTCAAGAAGGAGAGCGTTTCTTTTTAGAGCAAATAGAGAAGGCAAAAGGATTAGAAGGGTGGACTGTTTACGAGCAACCGCACTTGAATGGAGACAGGCCAGATTTTGTTTTATGCCATCCCGAAAAAGGCGTTGTAATTGTTGAGGTAAAAGATTGGGATCTAGATTCAACAAACTATCGCCCAGTCGGAAAGGTACTTGGTACCAATGGACAATGGATAGATAAAAATCCAATCAATCAAGTCAAACGATACAAAGATAATTTGTTGCAGTTTATTTCAAGAAAATATGTTGCAACTGTAGAGCAATTCAACACGAGAGCATACGCTATCGTCGAATTGGTTGTTTATTTTCATCATGCAAAAGCCGAGGAGGCAAGATCTTTTTGTGGGAATGAAGCGGATAAAGTCGCAAAAATAATTGACCAGAGCCATGTGAAAGCTATTGGTATGAATCGGCTCGACGAGGGGGGAATTCGTACGTTATCAATCGATGAATCATTAATGGTAAGAAATGATATTCTTCCTGCTTTCGTGCGAGATTTGAAGGCGTGGTTAAATCCATCTGACTATCACACAGAAAGAAGAGAACCCATTAAGTTATTTCCAGATCAAGAGAGATATGTGAAAATACAGCCTGGTTCGCATCGACGTTTGAGAGGTGTTGCCGGTTCGGGGAAATCTCTTATTTTAGCAACTAAAGCAGCGCGGATGCTTAAACAATCGTATCGGGTGTTGATTTTGACGTATAATATTACCCTTCGACATTATCTTCGTGATTTAGTGAGCCAGCAATTCGGTACCGGAGATCGGACGTTAATACGAGATGAACTTGTGATTTCACATTTCCATCATTTTTTGAAACGTTTAGCCGACAACTATGGTATCGAGCTTCCCGATGGAAATGATGGTGACGATGATTTTGAGTTGGGATGGATAGAAATCATCAATAAACATATTTCAAAAATAGAAATTGATCGCGACTGGATGTTTGACGCCATTTTAATTGATGAGGGACAAGATTTTAAAAAGCAATGGGTTCAATTCCTGAAAACTTTCTTTACGGGGCAAGCAGAGTTTTTTATTTTTTACGATATTGATCAAGATTTGTATGGGAGACAAAAAGACGTATGGATTGAAGAAAGCCAAGAAATTAAGGGACTCGGCTTTCGTGGACGACCTGGTCATTTGAATATTACACGTCGATTGCCTGGTTCGATTGTTCAACTGATTTCGTTGATACGGAAATATTTTGATGAACAACGTAAACAAGAGATTTTAATTCCTCATGCTCAGTTGGACTTTTTTACTCAAATTTCTTGGCAGAATATGAGCGAATCACAGGAGGAGAAGCCAAAACTTGTATACGATGAGCTACAAAGTTTATTAGAGCAAGGTGCCAAAGTCGATGATATTGCTATTCTCACGATCCATGAAGAAACAGGATTGGAGATTGTAAAGGAATTGAGTAGCAAAGGTTTTTCTATTTCACACGTTTATGATTTAAGTGGGATGAGAAACGAAGAGAAGCGGCGAAGTGAGAAATGGAAATTCCAACCTGGTGATGGGAGATTAAAAGTGTGCTCCGTACATAGCTTTAAAGGATGGGAAGCTTCTCATATTATTTTCGTTCTCGATCGACCAAGAAATCACTTGATGAATATTCAATCGTTTTCTGGAGTGAGCGGGAGAAACAAAGAAAAGGAAGACAAGAATAGTTTCGGTGCAAGGATAGAAGACCTTCTGTTCATCGCACTTTCAAGAGTTCGTTATCATGAGAAAATGGGCTTTTGCAGTTTTACGTGTTTGAATTTTTTACCGGAGTATAATGATTTGGAAAAGATTTTTAATTGAGTCTGTTCGATTTCGAGTAGTTGTTTTCATCTACAACGGAGCGGCTCTTTTTCACCATCTTCTTATTGCTGAGGGGATTTTTTGAACTCCCTCAGCTTTATTATTGTTTAATGGATATCATCTATTTGCCTCTATCCATTGAGCGCTTCTTTAAGATTACGTTAGGTCACATCGATAAGCTTGGTGATTATTTCCTTACCCATGAAATATATATATAGGTGATATATATAAAGATAGGTGGTTTTAGATGTGTGGCAGTTTTTTTATTTACAAGTCGCGCAAATGGTGAAAGATGTTTATAATGGAGATGTTCTATTGGAAAAATGAGATGAGGTGAATGTATGAGTATCAACAAGATCGAGCGTCTTTTTCAGTATCTCATTGAACTAAGCAATCAAGGAAGTAAGGTGATCCGCAAGTATCGTGAATATAACGATTTTTACATATGGGATGAAGAACTTTTTAAACTAGAGAATTGTACCGTATTTCCAAGCGAACCTTATGATGTGTGGTTGGAAGTACGAAAGGTACATATTGACAAAAAAGAGGAAATTCCGCCGTCTCCTCCGAATTTGTTACAAGGGTGGCTTGAAGATAATTATAGCGACTGGAAGCTTGAAACCGTCCGCGCGAAGCCGATGAGAGTCATCGAAGGGGAGGATGGTGAACGTCAAGAACGCTTTGCTGATGATTTCAATCGCCAGCACGCATATGAAACGTGGCTTGCAGAATGGAAAAACTGGAGAAATCGTTTAGCGCGTAAAAAACGAGAGAAGAACACATATGAGGATCTTTTCCAAGTGTATCAACGTTTTGAACGCGAAGGAGAGCGATTGGAGCTCGTTCTTGGGACAGGAATACTCATGTGGAAAAAAGAAGAGAGCATTAGCAAACAGTGCCTGTCACTGTTCGCTAAGGGAAGGGATGGAGCAAGGAGCTTAATCTCATTAGCTGGAACGGCTATCCGGCGAAATTTGATATACGGGATTGGGATGTAGCTCATGAGAAAATGGGAAAAGGGGTTACGTTAACAGAGGCAGAGCTGAAGGCGTTGTACCACGCTTTGCAGCGCTGGTTTGAAGAAGAAGAAGGAAATGAGGGGAAAGATGTTTCGTGGCACGGTTTATTAGAACGATGGACACAGCGTTCTCCCTTGTTTGTTCAGCAGTTGAAAAATATTTTGTTATATTTGCAAGAACGCCAATACCCGCTGGAGAAGCAAAGACAGCTGCTGTATGCCACCGTTTTTCCTGAGTTTGAAGAGGCGCTCCGTTATGAAATAGAAACTATTCGTAGCATACACGAAGTCGAGTATGCCGAATTTGTCCAATTGCTTCGAACATTAAAACTGGAACAGGTGGAGCAGTTTTTTATGACATTGAAACAGTAAGTGTATCAAGAAAATGGGTTCAAACACTGTTTTCTGAGTTCTTAACAATGAGGTGTATATACGATGACACATGGAAAAATAGATGCCGATAAAAGAGTACTACAGAAAATTTTTTCGCCGGATTTTTGGTTTGTTATACCAGAATACCAACGTTCCTATGTTTGGCAATCGGAAAATATACAGGATTTAATTGACGATTTGTATTACGCATTTATGAATAAACGCGATAGCGAGTATTTCCTTGGTTCACTCGTTTTAAAGCGAACAAAAAATAAAGATTTTGCAGAATATGAAGTGTTAGATGGGCAGCAGCGGTTAACCACATTCTTTTTAATGTTTGCTGTTTTAAGAGATTTGCTAGAAGAACGAGCGTTTAAAAATAACCTTCAGCAGAAAATTTATCAAGAAGCTGATGAACTTGATATGGTACCTGAAAGGCAACGTATTACCTACCAGATTAGGGATCAAGTAGAAGATTTTATAAAGAAATATGTTGTTGCTTTAGATGGAACTACGTTAATTGATGAATTGAAAGTAGAAAAGGAAAAAGATAATGTATCAATTTCCAATATGGCTAATGCGATACTTGTATTAAGAGAGCAGCTAGAAGATAAAGAAGAACTAGGAGAATTTGTTAAATTTATTTTTAATAAAGCGCTGGTTATTTATGTATCAACGGATAATACGGAAGATGCGTTTAGGATGTTTACAATATTAAATGATAGAGGTATCCCTTTAACGAGCGCAGATATTCTTAAATCAATGAACATCGGGCAATTGCATAATGAAAAAGAAATAAAAAAGTATGCGAAATATTGGGAAGAGATCGAGGGGCGTTTTGGAGAGGGATTTGATCGTTTTCTAAACTTCGTCAGAACAATTATCGTAAAAGAGAAAGCGAGAACAAATTTATTGGAAGAATTTGAGGAAAAGATTTATAAAGCTGGTAAGCTGACGCAAGGAAAAGAAACGCTAGATTTTATTAAACGGTATGATGAAGTGTACGAAAATGTCATCGAATTAGCTGATAATGAGTTGAGTAACGCATTTAAAAATCTCATTACTATTATGAAGATAGGATTACGTTCAGAGGACTGGATACCTCCTGTCATGTATTATTACGCTAAGTTTAAAACAAATAAGATAGATGAATTTTTACAGAAGTTGGAATTTAAATTTGCTGGTGATTGGATTTCTGGGGTAAATTCAACTCCGAGATTAGAAGCAATGAATAATATTTTAAAAGCCATTGAACAAACGGATGCGTCTAATGTGAATGATTTAATAAATAATGATGACATTTTTTCAGTGAATGTGGAGGAGTTTAAGCGGCAGATTAGCGGTAACGTGTACAAAAAACAATATGCAAAGTATTTGTTGTTAAAGATGGAGTATTTATTGGGGGATAACACCGTTCATTTATCTGGTTATAAAAACATAAGCGTGGAGCATATTTTGCCACAACATCCGGGCAAAGATAGTCAATGGGTACAAGATTTCACGGAGGACGAGAGAGCGTATTGGACAGATAAAATTGCTAACCTTGTCCTCATTAGCAAAAGAAAAAATAGTTCGTTAAGCAACTTAGATTTTAAGCAGAAAAAGGAACGTTACTTAAAAGGACATATGGACGTTTTCAAAGGAAGTAAAGTATTTATTGACCAGAAAGATGAGTGGACACCAAAAGTTTTAGAAGAACGACAACGACAAATGATCGATTTGTTAGCAAGACGTCCGTGAACAATGAACGACTGGAGGATAGTCAATGGCTGTATATCAATTTTACGCAATCATTCAAAAAGCCGAAGAGGACGGTGGCTATATCGTTACTTTTCCAGATTTGGACAACTGCTTTACTTATGGAGAAACGTTGGTGGAGGCAGTAGAGATGGCAGAGGATGTATTGTTGACAATGCTCGACTATATGGAAGAAATAGGGGAGGACATTCCTGTTGCTTCGTCTGTCGAAAAATTAAAGGAACTGTTGCCTAGCGGCGCCAGCCTTGTAAATATTGAGATTGATACAGATATACTAACAAACGTGGGCTAGTTTCCGTGATTTTAGCGAGAAAGCTCCTGTCTTTAGGTATCTTTAGGTATAGGAGTGAATCACATTTCATCGTCTTGAATTGGACGCACAGGGCGCAAGGCACCATCGAGTAGGGTCTTGCGGAACAAAAGCGGGTTCTGCACGTAGGGTGTACGGAAAAACCCTTTGTACGCAAGAACCCCGCGACTTTAGTCGTTGGGAGATTCAGAGATTGGCTACCGTGGGCAACGGTGCCAGCGACTAATAGATGAAGGGGCATTTTTATGAGAAGATTATCACAAATGACCATAGATGAATTGTATGATCGTGAGGAACAACTTCTTGAAGAGCTAAATAGCGGTCAACAACCCAATGACTAAAGTCATGGGCTTGTAAGCCCCATGTTGACCAGACCAAGGCTTGAAACAGAGCCTACGTTATAGATGTCATGACACGTTCGGGTGCTTCTCCAGCCCGTTCCTCTGTCGTGCAAG
>NZ_JBCNEQ010000076.1:0-18245 GCF_050480245.1 Bhargavaea massiliensis
TTCTTCCGTAAGAAACGGCACGCGACCAGGTGGTAAGCGACGATCGAGTAGATGATCGAGCCCACCTTGGTTAAACCGTGCAACGTAGATGGCAACCGATTGACGGCACAGATTGACCATTTTGGCCACATCTTTACCGAGATGACCTTCCATGACGAGACGAACAGCAGTCACCCGAACGCGAAGCGAAGCATTTTTGATTTTCCGTTCTTGTTTCCGAAGGGTTCGAGGTGTCCAACCGTGATCATTTGTGATTTTCAGACGTTTCATGCCAATTCCGCTCCTTTTGTATAGAAATATTTAGGAGCAGTATAGCCATGAAAAAAGGTGTTCATACAGAAGTCATCGTTTTAAAGTGCATGTATATAGAATCCCCCAACTGCGTAAAATGCAGCTGGGGGTGTTTTATTGGCGAACAGTGCCTGGCACTGTTCGATAATATTTTGTGTCTAGATCATCAACAATCAATGCAACATGTTGTTTAAATCAAAAAGGCGTCCCCATAGGAGAACGCCTTAACAAACGATTTTACTTGTTTAATAACTTAATAAATTCGCGCATGAATGCTGGTAAATCTGGCCATGCATGAGCGGATACGAAATTGTTATCAACATGAGTTGGCTCAGATACATAGTTGGCACCAATTGCTTCTACACCTGGCTTGCAGGCAATGTATGCGGTCATGCTGCGCCCTTTCATAATATCAGGAAGGGTTTCTAATACAAGTGAAGCATGGCAAATCGCCGCAACTGGTTTGTTCGCTTCAAAGAAATGGCGTACAATTTTTGGCAAGTTTTCATCGAGGCGGATGTATTCTGGCGCACGTCCTCCCGGAATAATGAGCGCATCGTACTGTGTTGGATCGATTTCTGCAAACGATGCATGTGCATCAATGAGATAGCCTGGCTTTTCTACAAAAGTATCCCAATCAGCGAAATCGTGGACAACTGTATGCAGTTTCTTTTTCTTCGGAGCAGCGATTGTAACATCAAAACCTTCCTCTAACAAACGGTAATACGGATAATAAATCTCTAACGCTTCCACCGCATCTCCTGCAACAATTAATACTTTTTTGCTCATATGAACAACCTCTTTCATTACTATGATTATTTATAGAAGGAATTTTAACACAGTACTTTCCATAACCAAAGTATACTGTAACTATTTGGATTTATCAAGGATTCCTAGTTTTTTGAATTTGGACTTTTGAAATTAAATGAATACGACGTCAGTACATTAAATGCTTAAAAGAGGTACCGTATTTTTTGTTTCAAGATTTTCAATCATTTCATACCAAGCCTTTGGCTTGTTTGATAAGACAGAATAATATCGTTTCAAAAACTTCACAACAAGCTCCGCTGGAAGTTCATTTACGTTATCATCCATCGGAAGGAAACAAAGGTCGAGCCCAGTTACAGCCTCTCCATCGTTGTTCCAAGACGGATGAACGTAAGGGAAATCAAGACGCTTATAACCAAGATGAGACAATACTTCACGGCGGACATATGGATCCATCGGTTTAATTCCGCCAAATTCATAATGTTCCACCCGATAAGGATCATAAATTTCCGCAAACATGCCAAATAACTGCTTTCCGTTTGCTGCGGCCCAAGCGTTCAAATCTTCTAGCCTCTTTTGCACTAAAAATCGGCCGATGCCAAGTCCTGGTTGGCCAATGATCGTGAAGTCTGTCATTGCGACATTTAAATCTTCATAATAGCGGTACTCTGTCGCACCTACGACATTCCCTTCATGAACAGCAACACACACACGAATTCCCGGATCTTCAAGAGGCTCTTTCCAAAGATCGAATGCTAATACTTCTTCAGGAGGAAATACCTCTTGCATCAATTCGTGCATTTTTTTAAACAAAGGGTCTTCAATACTCGTAATTCTCCGATATTCCATGTTCATCATTCTCCTTGTTCAGATTTTGTTGTATAAAAAGGATTTTTCCATTCCATCAACGCCGCGTAGTTACAAGACTCTTCATCCTCTAAATAGTTAGCCACCACTTGAACAGGGGTACGGCCGCAGCGAAGCAGGAAAGTGATAACAGGGTCCTTTAATTCTCCTTTGACGACTGCTTCGAGGTATTGTTCTGCCGTCATCTCATGAGCTTTTTTATGATAGCCGGGCATTCTTCCTCCGCCTAACAGACGTTCTAATCCCAATTGAACGACGACTTCATACATGGATAACATTAGCCATTTTCCTAATCCTAATTTGCGATAAGCAGGGCGCACGCCAATATCGACTACATAGAGCGTATTTCCATTTGGATTATGGTTGCGAATATATCCATTATCGGTAATTTCTTCCCATGTATGATCCGGATGATTCGGATCAAAGTCAACAATCAATCCTGTCATCGATCCAGCAATTTCGCCATCGACCTCTACACATAAGGCTCCTTCTGGAAAGAGAGTAACATGGTTTTTCAGCTGTTCCGTGTTCCACCATAATTCAGATGGGAATGGCGGTGGGAAACTTTCTTGCTGGATGCGGATTAAGCCGGGAAAGTCCTTTTCTTCATAATTTCGAATGACCGCAGGAACAGGACGATCTTGGTCAAAGACGTAAAATTCTTTTCGATACATTTTTCTCCCTCCTTTAAGAGCGCTAGTCTTACCTTATACCTTATTTCCAGTCCGGATAGAGATCGGTGCGACGATCGCGCCATGTAGTGACGGAACCGCTTTCGCGAACTTGATATAACAGGTCTAAATCAAGATCAGCGGTTACAACCATATCATGATTGATTTCTCCTTCGACTAAGATGCCGCGCGGAGGAAATGGAATATCGTTCGGTGTAATCACCGCTGCTTGCCCAAAATTCGCCCGCATAAAGTCAACCGTCGGAAGGGAACCTACTGTACCCGTCGTGACAACATAGACTTGATTTTCGATGGCTCTTGCATGGCTTGTGTAACGGACACGATGGAATCCGTGACGATCATCCGTGCAAGAAGGACAGAAAATAACATCAGCACCTTTCGCTTTAGCCATGCGAACAATTTCTGGAAACTCAATGTCATAGCACGTCAACATGGCAATCGTTCCTTTTTCAGTCTCAAACACTTGTAGACCATCACCAGGAGACATGTTCCATTCCTTTACTTCCGTCGGAGTAATATGGAGCTTTGCCTGTTCGGCAACTCTTCCATCTGGATAGAACAAATGAGCCACATTGTATAATCGGTCGCCTTTACGGATGACATGTGTTCCTCCAATAATATGCATCTTTGTTTTCTTGGCTAAATTTATAAATAAAGACCGATATTGTTCAGTAAAATCAGGAAGCTCTTGAATCGTCAAAGGCTGTCCTTGTTCATTGCCAATGGACATGAGCTGAGTAGTAAAAAATTCTGGGAATAAAACAAAATCCGCATCAAATTCTTGAGCTGTTTTAATATAATGCTCCACTTGATTAGCAAATTCTTCAAAAGAATTTATCGTATGGAGATGATATTGAACGGCTGAAACTCTGAGTTTCATAAGCCTCCTCCTTTCTTGTTATCAGTCTTAAAAAATTTTACCTCATTCATGCTATTAATAGCCATGATATTGATATTATTAAGCACATCATTCGCTTTAACAAGTACACACTTTCATGTAACATAGTGTAAAAAAGTATACTAAAAGGGAATATAAAAAATTAAGTGAGGAGAGTCATCAATGTATATACGTAAAAAACGGGCAGCAGACCATTTATAAAGATTCTGCCTGTTTTTTGATGACTATATGCCTCTACAAGGTTTAGCGCTCCAATAAACACACATTCTTTCTGCAAAAATAACGATATTGAAATAAAGGAAGATGAGAAGGCCGTTTTCGAGCTTTTAAAGGAGAGAGCGTTTTTTATTTGGTGGACTCATTGATTTTTACTTGGCCCTTCACGACCGTCTCCATATAATTTTTACCCCACTCATACATAGCATCGAGAATTGGCATTAGACTTTTTCCGTGTTCAGTCAGTGAATATTCTACTTTTGGAGGAACTACTGGATAGACTTTGCGTTCAACAATAAGGTCTGCTTCCAGTTCTCGCAGCTGGTTAACAAGCATTCGTTGGGTGATCCCCGGCATGAGAGCCTTCAGCTCGCCAAACCGCTTCGTCCCACCTTTTCCTAGATGCCATAAAATAAGCATTTTCCATTTACCGCCAATAATGGCAAGTGTCAATTCTTTTTCACAGTTATACATTTTGCCACAAACATGTCCCATTTATTCCACCTCCATTCTCTATTATAAACCAATAGTATACTTTTTAACACTACATGATAATAAAGTGCGTACTTCTAAAATAGGATTATACGGATTATACTAGCTTCTGTAAAACAAAACGTAAGCATAGGAGGGGACAACGTGAATCGTGGTCCAAATATTTTCCATGGGGTATCCGGGGAGTTGTTCCAATGTACACGTGGATGAAATGGCAGCCAATGCCATGCGAGATCCATGCACAAGCACGAATCCGTGTGAAACATCGGTAGAAGAAATGAAAAATTATACATCGCAGCGTTTTATGGTCTGGATGTTAACTTCTAATCGGTACGTACTATCAAAATTTCTTATCAAAGATAAAAAGATTGGATTCCATTTGAATCTGATCTTTTTATCTCACTGTATCCAAAATTTTCGGTTTAGAAAATGTTTCGAAAGGATGGGGGAATGAAAATTGGATTCTATGACCTTTGTCTTGTTTGGAGCAACAGGGGATTTAGCAAAAAGAAAAATTTTTCCTGCATTATATCATTTATTTCTCGATCAAAAAATGCCACATTCGTTTTCCATTATTGGTTTAGGTAGAAGAGAATGGTCGGATGATGACTTTCAAACACATGTGGCACATTCATTAAAAACATTTTCTACACGTTTCATCAATGACCGTTCCAAAATGGAAGAATTTCTTCGTGCGTTTCGTTATATTTCTTTAGATGTAACAAATGTACAAGGGTATAAAAAGCTACTTGAAATCGTTCAACAGCGTGAAAAAGAGTTGAATATTCCTGAAAACCGCATGTTTTATTTATCCGTTGCGCCAGAGTTTTTTGATGTAATTACGTCGAACATCAAGGAAAGTAGATTAGGCTCCACAAAAGGTTGGAAACGTCTGATTATCGAAAAACCCTTTGGGCATGATTTGAAATCAGCACAACATTTAAATGAAAAGTTAAGTCAAGCTTTTGAAGAAGAGGAAATTTATCGAGTGGATCATTATCTTGGAAAGCCGATGGTCCAAAATCTTGAAGCCTTAAAATTTGCCAACCCTTTGTTTCAATCGTTATGGAACAATCAGTATATAGCGAATGTACAAATTACGGCTAGTGAAACGGTTGGGGTAGAAGAGAGAGCGGGGTATTATGACCAGACAGGGGCCATTCGCGATATGTTTCAAAATCATATGTTGCAATTGTTGATGATGACAGCCATGCACTTGCCAAAACGGATCAGCGCAAAAGACATCCGTGACGAAAAAAGAAAAGTCATCGAATCTCTTCGCCCATTACAAAAAGAAGAAGTAGGTTTACATGTCGTTCGCGGCCAATATGGTCCTGGAGAAATCTTTGGTAAACCAGTTGTTGGATATAAAGAAGAGCCTGGAATTGCTGCTTCTTCAACAACGGATACATTTGTTGCGGCTCGCTTGTGGATTGATGATGAGTTTTGGAGTGGGGTGCCATTTTATCTCCGTACGGGGAAAAGAATGAAGGAAAAATCTACTCGTATTGTGATTGAGTTTAAAAATCCATTAAAGGAATGGTACTTGCAAAAAAATGAGGAAACGGCTCCTAATCTTTTAGTGATTGAAATCAGTCCGAATGAGGGTGTTACGTTGCAATTAAATAGTAAAAATATATTAAACAATGGAAAAATCGAGCCTATTCATATGCATTTTTCAACTAATGAGAAAAATGTACCTGAAGCCTATGAAGTGTTAATTTTTGATGCTTTGCGAGGCGATTCGACTTTCTTTGCTCATTGGAAAGAAGTTGAACTCTCTTGGAAGTGGGTACAGCCTGTTTTAGAGGCATTTGAGGGAAATCTCCTTCCCCTTCATTCGTATCGTTCAGGTTCAATGGGGCCAGAGGCTTCTCATCGGTTACTGGAAGAGGACGGATTCAATTGGTGGTAGTTGCGAATGATCTTGTCGAACTTCATTCTCATCATTAGAAAATATCATTTCTAAATGGAACTATAGATTAGCTATGTATATATACGTATAAAATGTGAATAATGTCGAAAGGTTAAATCAGTTCGAGGAGGGCAATGAACATGAAAGTCGGGTTAATCGGTTTAGGGAAAATGGGATTAAACTTAGGTAAAAATCTCATTGACCATAAACATGAAGTAGTGGCGTTTGATGTAAATGCAAATGCGGTTGAAGAAATAAAAAAATACGGCGCTAAAGGTGTATCAAGCTTAGAGGAACTCGTTTTATCATTAGAAAATCCAAGAATTGTTTGGCTCATGGTTCCGCACAATGTTGTTGATTCGGTTATTCGTGAGATTATCCCATTTTTAAGCAAAGGAGACATCGTGATTGATGGTGGAAATTCTCATTATAAGGAATCGATTCGTCGTTACAACCAGTTAAAAGAAGCTGGGATTCATTTTATGGATGCCGGGACTTCTGGCGGGGTAGAAGGTGCTCGGAACGGAGCATGCTACATGGTTGGAGGAGATCCTGAAGCTTGGAGCATTGTCGAGCCTCTTTTCCGAGATACGGCTGTAGAAAATGGGTATTTATATGCAGGAAAAGCAGGCAGCGGCCACTTTTTAAAAATGGTTCACAATGGGATTGAATACGGGATGATGGCTGCCATTGGTGAAGGATTTGAAATATTAGAGAAAAGCGAATTCGATTATGACTATGAAAAAGTAGCAAGAGTATGGAATAACGGTTCGGTTATTCGTTCATGGCTTATGGAATTAACAGAACGCGCCTTTTCTAAAGATGCAAAATTAGAGGAAATCAAAGGAATTATGCATTCTTCCGGTGAAGGAAAATGGACAGTCGAAACAGCTTTAGATTTACAAACAGCCACTCCTGTCATCGCTATGTCCTTATTGATGCGTTATCGTTCATTAGAAACAGATACATTTACAGGTAAAGTAGTAGCAGCTTTACGCAACGAATTTGGCGGACATGCTGTAGAAAAAAATGAGGAAAAATAAATTGGTATTATGTCAAGAAAATAGACACATAAAATCGAGAAAAACTTTAAAACCCTACTGTCGCACTTCGTTTGGAGGCCTCTTGATAAGGAGAACAGTTGGAAAACCTTTCTCCTTGTCAAGAGGATTAAGAAACCGCCATATCGCGACTTTTTTCATTCAGAGAAGGATTGTTTTTTGCCTTGCTGGACGAGCATAGAAAAAAGGACAACTTTTTTGTAGAATGAAAGTATTCACAAAAAATGAAGATAGAGGGGAAACATTAATGAAAAAAACGGTTCGTGTCGTAGGGGCAGTGATATTTGATGATCAAAATCGTGTGTTGTGTGCACTTCGGTCGCATGCGATGTCACTCCCTAACCTTTGGGAATTTCCGGGTGGGAAAGTTGAAAAAGGGGAGAAGGAGGAAGAAACATTAGTCAGGGAAATTCATGAGGAATTAGGATGTACGATTGAAGTACATGAAAAAATTGAAGAAGTGCATTACGAATATCCCCAAGTTATTGTCCATTTACTGACATATAAAGCGACAATTATTGAGGGAGAACCGCAAGCGAAAGAACATGCTGAATTAAGATGGGTGCCGCTTCGAGATTTAAAATCTCTTGAATGGGCACCCGCTGATATTCCGACTGTAGATGCTTTATTAGCGAATCAAGTCAATATATAAATCTTCCGGCACGGGATGATGTAGTCGCCATGTGATACTCATCGGCTTATCTCCATAGCTCGACACATAATCGACTTCACCGAGATAAGTAAACGGCAATGTCATTCCGTGCATTTCTTCAAACTTTCGAACAAATAGATGAATATGGATTCCAAGTTCTTTATGATGAATAAAATTTTGTCCGACAGAAGAATGATGAGACGTTTGATTTTGGCTTTGCCAATGAAAATGCTTTTGGTCAAGAAAATAATCTTTGTAATGTAAATGTTCTTTCACTCTTTCTGATTTATTTAAATTAACGAACAGTAAATAATGGTTTCTAACTTTACTTACTCCTTCTCGCCACGATCCTTCTTTTACTCCTGCTTCAAATAAGAAAATTAAATCATTTCTCGTATAGTTTTGATAAAGAGTAAGCTTTTCTCCTTTAGCTAAAAATCGTTCAGGACGATACGTTCTCCTAAATTCAATGAGTCCGTAGTCGATACGATCTTTGATGTAATTGAAAAACTGTGTATCTTCAGTTAAAGCAAGAATGTCATCATTCAAGATGAATTGCTGGCCATTTCGTTGTCCAAACGACCATTTTTGTTTTTTATATGGCAATGATAGGCGATCCATCGATTGTATAATCATCTGTTGATGTTTTTCTAACGGAACATCTACGGCAAACTTTTTGGCAAGTTGTTTTACGACATCTTCACAAGATACGACTTTTTGTAAAAGAGCTAGCTGCAAAATGACAAAATCGTACGGCCATTTGATCGGGAGTTGGTTTTCTAGTCGTTCAACGCACTCACACATCAATGGGTAGTGTAAAATCATTTGGTCAAGCTTGTTTATATCATTCATTTTTTCTTTTGTTTTGACCCATGAACGATACTTATATATGAAAAACGTTAAGCTTGGCGATTGTTCGTAATATAAAAAATCTAATATTTCTGGTGAGCGCCCAAGCTCATTTTTAAACTGTTGATATAGCATTTTTAACATATCCGTTGAATTCATTTTAATAGAGTCAATGCGGTCTAAAATTTCCCTTTGTGTTACTGGATCTAGATCAACGTATGCGCCGCCTGGTAGATCGGCAAATTCGTGTGTAATTGCAACACGGAGGGAATCTTTATCAAACGCTTTGTCGTTCAGTTGCCCAGCGAGAGCGAGCGGAATCATAAACGATTTTTGGTAATTTCCTACAAAATCCAAAACCGTCACAAACTCTTTTCCTTTTACTTTCCTTAGTCCTCTTCCTAGTTGTTGAATAAATACAGTCGATGATTCGGTAGGTCTTAAAAATAATAAAAGATTTAAACTTGGAATATCAATTCCTTCGTTAAAAATGTTAACAGTAAAGATGAATTCAAGTGGATCGTCTGGATTTTCTAGTCTCTTTATAATCTGTTCACGATATTCCACACTATGTTCACCAGTTAAGTATGTTGTGCAATATCCGCGTTTATTAAATTGTTCGCTCATATATTTTGCATGATCGATATTTACACAAAAAGCGAGCCCGACGATACGATCACCGTCATAACTATACGTACGAATCATTTCAATAATAAAATCTGTTCGTTCGTTTGTTTTTAAAGCTTTCACAAGCAGCGCTTCATCAAACATACCGTTTTTTAATGGAATTTGACTATAGTCTACCGTACGATCTGAAATACCAAAGTAGTGAAATGGTGCGAGCAACTGTGCGTCTAGCGCCTCTCTTAAACGTATTTCATATACAACGTTATGGTCACAAATTGCTAAAACGTCTCTGCCATCCATTCTTTCCGGTGTTGCTGTTAAGCCAAGCAAAAATTTCGGCTGGAAATAACGAATCACTTTTTGATACGTAGGTGCTTCGGCATGATGAAATTCATCGATAATGATATAGTCAAATTCATGTTGCCCAAAATGTTGCAACGTTTCGTCTTTAGAGAGTGATTGAACGGTACTAAATAAGTACGGTTTATCGAATTGTTTCACTGTCCCTGTAATTTTCCCAAATAGGTGGTCATTTCCTATCACATGTTTAAATGTTTCAATTGCCTTATCTAACAATTCTTCACGATGGGCGATAAATAAAAGCTTTTTTGGATCATATGCTTTGACGTCAAAAGCGGCTAAATACGTTTTTCCAGTTCCAGTAGCAGCGATAATGACGCCTTTTGTGTTACCACTTTTTCTTGTATGTTCAAGGTTTTTTAATGCTTTTTTTTGCATATCGTTTGGCTTCACACTTGAGGTAACGATATATTCTCCTTTCGGCTCAGCAGCTAAAGATTCGCTTTCTTTTCTTATTGTTTGTTGTTCGTATTTTTGGATAAATGCATAATCAAGAGAAATCGCATCTGTATGATTCCATATTTTATCAAAAATTTGCTTTGTATGCTCATAGATTGGTAAAAAGCTTGTATCGGGTAGCTTTACATTTAGCTCATGTCCGTTAATGAGGGCTGAGTGCGAAATATTTGACGAGCCTATGATTACTGTATTTAATCCTGAATGTCGATGGAACATATATGCTTTCGTATGAAAAGAATGTTGTTGCGTATCGATTATTTTTACTTGTACGTTCGAAAATTGCATGAGTTTTTTGAGTGCTTTTAGTTCTGTAATGTTTAGATAGGTCGATGTGATGATGCGTACAGGAATACGTTCTTTTTCAAGCATAAGTAGTGGACGAATCAATAATTGCAACCCCGACATTCGGATAAAGCTAACCATAAAATCGACAGAATCAGCTGTCAGCATTTCATATTTTAATGTTTTAAAAAAGTTTTTCATTGTATGTTTATCGTTATATAGTAAATGTAACCGAGATAAGAAAAAATCCTCTATAATTGGTATTTCTCGTTGTCCGTATGTGTATGTAATCATAGAGAGTGGCAAAGAAAAAGAATCTTCGTTATTTGATACTAAAGTAGAAATGTGTTTCGTTAGTTGTATAATTTCATCAAAACGGTTCTCTTCTGCCAAACTTTTTAGTTTATGAGCGAGCTGTTTAGCGGAATGAAGAACGAGAACTTCAATGTAATCTTTCGGTGATAGACGTTGTATGACACTTGTATCAGGGTATTGTTTAGCAAGAAGTTGCAATTCTTCGAAAAAGATTTTTTCCATCAATAAAAACCACCTAACGTATTTTTTATAAAATTTTACCATGATTTGTGTGACATTTCTATCGTTATATCGAGATGACGTGATTGAAGTGAGATATTCAATATTCTTCTTTTCTTCGCATGTTGTATCGTGTTTCATCTTCAATTTTTCACTATCGAATTAAACGAACAAAATTGACGTCATGCATTCCCACACAGCACGATGAAAGAAAATAGGATATACTAATACATACAACCATCATTTGAACGTTTCATAAGGGAGGAAGCACGTTGGACGAGAACTGGAACTTTGACAATAGTTATGCTCGTTTGCCTGAGCGATTTTTTACAAGAATTTACCCGACGCCTGTCAGTGACCCAAAGCTTGTCGTGCTTAATCGTTCGCTGGCAGGGGAACTTGGGCTATGTACGGAGGCGCTAGCGAGCGAGGATGGGGTGGCGGTGTTTGCCGGAAATCGAATTCCTGAAGGTGCGGAGCCTTTGGCGCAGGCGTATGCAGGACATCAGTTCGGATATTTTAATATGCTTGGCGACGGGCGAGCGATTTTACTTGGTGAACATGTGACGCCAGACGGAGAACGGTTCGATATTCAGCTGAAAGGGTCGGGACGGACGCCGTATTCGCGCGGGGGAGATGGACGTGCGGCGCTCGGGCCGATGCTTCGTGAGTATATCATTAGTGAGGCGATGCATGCGCTTCGTATTCCAACGACGCGCAGTTTAGCCGTTGTGACAACAGGGGAAGTTGTTATTCGCGAAACAGAGCTGCCAGGGGCGATTTTAACGCGCGTGGCAGCGAGTCATTTGCGTGTCGGGACGTTTCAATATGCGGCACGCTTTTTATCGAAAGAGGAATTGCAAGCGTTAGCCGATTATGCGATCGAGCGACATTATCCAAACGGAGAACAGACGTCCAATCGTTATGCTTTTTTGCTTGAAGAAGTGATGAAAAAGCAGGCGGCGCTTGTAGCGAAATGGCAATTAGTCGGGTTTATTCATGGGGTGATGAACACCGATAATATGACGATTAGCGGTGAGACGATTGATTACGGACCGTGCGCGTTTATGGATGTGTACGATCCAAAGACGGTGTTTAGCTCCATTGATACGCAAGGGCGGTATGCGTACGGTAATCAGCCGTATATCGCTGGATGGAATATTGCACGTTTGGCTGAAAGTCTTTTGCCGCTTCTGCATGATAATGAGGAAAAAGCGATTGAGCTTGCGCAAGAAACGATAGGTCGATTTCCGGCGTTGTATGAAACGTATTGGCTAGAAGGGATGCGGGCAAAACTCGGGCTTTTTACGAAAGAGGAGGAAGACAAAAAGCTTATCGGGGAGTTGCTTCATCTTATGTATACTTATCGTGCTGACTATACGAATACGTTTCGCTCATTAACGTTAGGCGAGTGGAATTTTTGCGAACAACAGTTTCGTGATTGGTATGCACGTTGGCAGGAAAGAATCGCCCGTCAAGGCGTAACAAAAGATGAAGTGTATGAACGAATGCGGCAAAACAACCCGGCGATCATTCCGCGCAACTATCGGGTCGAAGAAGCGCTGACGGCGGCGGTTGAACGCGGGGATTATACGGTCATGGAGCAGTTGCTTCATGCGTTGCAACATCCGTATGCATACACGAAAGAACAAGAACAATATGCTATACCTCCTGAGCCGTCTGATCGGCCGTATCGGACGTTTTGTGGGACGTAAATAAGGAAGAGCTTCATGATCATCAAGTATTTTCCGTTGAAGTAAAATAAGAAGGCGCCCACAGACGCCTTCTTTTTAATCTACTTTTAACACGACGCGGCCGTTAATTTGCCCTTTTAACATACGATCGAATACGTCGTTAATGTTTTCAAGCGGTTGCACTTCGACAATTGTTTTTACTTTTCCTTCTGCTGCAAATTGAAGTGCTTCTTGTAAGTCTTTGCGCGTACCAACGATAGAACCAATAATTTTTACTCCATTTAATACTGTATCGAAAATTGGAATAGGTATTTCTTCCGGCGGTAATCCGACGAGTACGCAAGCACCACCGCGACGAATGGCTTTGTAGGCTGATTCGAACGCGGCTTTTGAAACAGCTGTGACGACAGTCGCATGCACACCGCCCACTTTTTCTTTTATCCATTGTGCTGCATCATCATGTTTCGGATTGACGACAAGATCTGCACCAAGTTGTTTAGCAAGCTCAAGTTTTTCATCACCTAAATCGACAGCAACGACGTTTAACCCCATCGCCTTTGCGTATTGGACTGCGACATGTCCAAGCCCGCCGATACCGTAAATGGCTACCCATTCACCTGGTTTTGCGCCTGTTACTTTGAGCGCTTTATATGTTGTTACACCAGCGCAAAAGATTGGAGCGGCTTCTTCAAACGATAAGTTATCAGGAATTTTTACGACATAATCGGCTGCAGCACGGCAATATTCAGCATAACCACCATCGACGGAATAGCCAGCGTTTTGTTGACGTTCGCATAATGTTTCTTGTCCGCTTAAGCAATAGTCACAATGACCGCACGCCGAATAAAGCCAAGGGACACCTACGCGATCTCCAACTTTTAAATGTGTTACCCCAGGACCTACTTCTTCAATTACACCGACACCTTCATGGCCAGGAATGAGGGGCAGTTTAGGTTTCACAGGCCAGTCGCCATGTGCGGCATGCAAGTCTGTATGGCATACCCCACACGCTTTGATGCGCACTAATACTTCCCCGTATGAGATCTTAGGTTTTTCCACTTCTTTCACTTGTAACGGCTTTTTAAATTGTTCCACAACTGCAGCTTTCATGATTATAATCCTCCTTCTAGGCAAAAAGGGACTTTTTGATCTGTACATATGTAGTGTAGCGTACATTTAACTTGTGAAAAATATCGCAAATAAAATGTTCAAAAAAATGAAAAATATTTTTGGATAAAAAGTTAAAAATTTGGTTCGGGAGTTGACATCATATAAAGTTTCCATTTTAGTCACAATTTCGTATTTCCTTTTTCTTGTTGCTATGCTAAGATAAAAATGCAAAAAATTGAATAATAGGCAAACTACTCAAAAGGGTAGGTCGCAAAGCTATAGGGGCTACGTCTATGTGTATAGATATGCCAGCCAGTTGCCCTTCTTGTGAAGTATTAAGAAGGTTCCGTTCTCTAGGATACGTGTCGAACTATAGCTGCCTCTATTTACTTTGTTTGGGCAGCTTTTTTATTTTACTAAGACAGGGGGAAGCATCATGAGTTTAACGGTAAGAAAAAAAATAATTGCGACGGTTCTTCCAGTGTTATTGTTATTTTTTGTCGTAAGTATGCTTACATATAATCGTTTACAACAAATTGATGAGCAGTATTCTAATGCGATGAAAGAAGGGTTTGAACAAATAAATATTGTTACAAGTATGCAAAATGCGGTGTTGCGCGAACGAATTGCTATAGAGGAATATTTAATTAGCGGAAAACCTGAAAGTTTAAATGCATTTGAACAAGCAGCGAGCGAATTTGCGGATAATCAAGAAAAAATGACATCATTACAGTTAGAGAGCAAAGCAAAGGAAGCGGTTGATCGGTTAGTAAAAGCAGAGCAAGACTATCGTGATATTGCGAAACAGGTAGTGGAGTTCAAAAAGCAAGGTCAAATGGCTGAAATTTCACGCCTCATGAAAGAGCGAGAAAATGCCATTACGTTAGAAGTAACTGAAGTGGGTGAGCAAGCGCGGGTAGCACTAGAAAAACATTTACAGCAAATGAGCGCGATGTTGTCACAACAAGCAACAGATATGAAATACATGACGCTTATTATAATTGGTGTCGCCTTTTTTGTGAGTATGGCAATTGCGCTTTATATTAGCGAAAAAATCGCAAGACCAGTGAAACAAATTTCCGATCATGCTGAAAAAATTGCACATGGTGATTTGTCGGTTGATGATATTCATGTGACAAATCAAGATGAAATTGGTGATTTGGCGAAGTCGTTTAATCGAATGGCTCACAATTTAAAACAGCTTATTCAACAAGTAAGCGCAGCGACAGAGCATGTGTCTGCTTCGGCACAAGAACTCATGGCAAGCGCTGAGCAGGCAAGCGCAGCAACGGAAGAAGTAACGACAGCCATTCAAGAAGTAGCTCAAGGGGCAGAAATGCAAGGAAGACATGCAGAAGAAAGCGTGCAGGCTATTAGTGAGATGGCAGCAGGAATTGAGCGGATGGCTCAAACAGCTACCGTTGTAGCGAACTCTGCGACAGAGACGACGAAGCAAGCGACTGTCGGACAACAATATTTACGAAAAGTCGTTATGCAAATGAATACAATTAACCAATCAACAAATGAAACGAATGCAGTGATTAAAGAGCTAAACGAAAAATCAGCACAAATCGGGAAAATTGTTGATGTCATCGTCGGTATTGCTGAACAAACAAATTTATTGGTGCTTAACGCAGCCATTGAAGCGGCACGAGCAGGAGAGCATGGCAAAGGATTTGCGGTTGTGGCGGACGAAGTGCGTAAATTGGCGGAACAATCACGCGAATCGGCCAATCAAATTGCCCTGTTAATCGAAATGATTCAACAAAATACAGGCCATGTCGTCAACATTGTTGAAAAAGGAACAGAAGAAGTGAAACAAGGAACAAAATTCGTGGAAGAGGCAGGAACATTTTTTGCACAAATTTTACGTTCGATTGAACAAGTGAATGAACAAATTCAAGAGCTATCAGCGGTTTCAGAACAAATGTCGGCTGGTGTCCATCAAGTGCATGCGTCCATGGATGAAGTATCGTCGATTGCGAAACGTTTCGTTGAACGGACGGCTGAAATTTCTGCTTCCTCTGAAGAACAACTCGCTTCTAGTGAAGAAATCATGTCCGCAGCTACATCGTTAGCTGGAATGGCCGAGAAATTAAGAAATGAAGTGGCGAAGTTTAGAGTGTAGTACGAGTTACGAGGTTAGGAAAGAAGGTGTCCCGACATTCGGACACCTTCTTCGTCTCATTTCGCTACTAGCATGTGACGAATGGCGAAAAAAATGAGTGGACAATGTTGTTAATGACGAGCATGTTTGTCAGTGAATCCACCAGCTTGATCCGCTCGTTTAAAATCGCGAGCATATGTCATTTCTTGCGCACTAGAGAGCGTGCTTTTTGTTTTCCCACGTTTCTTTTTGTCAGTCATATGTATCCCTCGTTTTTGTAAAATGTAACATTAACATTATGAACAGAAAAATAAAAAATTATCCAAATAAAAAAACCTGTTCGCACAGAACAGGTTACGCTTCTTTTAATTGTTGTTCATCATCAGCTTTTTGTTGGCGCATCACATATAACGTATAGTTGTCCTTTGAAATTTCATATAAGTTGTATATGTCTTCACCTTGATTAATTTCTTCCCATAATCGCTTTCTCGTTTCATTAGCAAGGGTGACGTAAGGAAGTTTTTCAGCAGCTTTTGTGGAGCGGACGTTGACTTTGCGAATGCGCATGAAGATCGTGTTGATGGAACGTTCATAAAACAGTTCGTTAAAGAAGGCGTCTTTGGCAAGTTGGTTGTATCCTTTTCCATGATACGGTTTTCCGAGCCATGTGCCTAAAAAGCCAGCGCCATCTTCAATATCAAATAAGTTAATCGTTCCAATCGGATTGCCCCACTCATCTAAAATGGTGCGCGAAATGAGTTCACCGCGTTCTTCGGCTTCGATTGTTTGTTTTGTAATAAATAAAAACTCCTCGTATGAATATGCTTTATGGCGCACGAAAGGGAAGACGTCCGGGTGCACCATAAGCTCATACAACGCTTGACAATCTTGCAGTTCGCGTTTTTTTAACATCGGATTTCCCTCCATTCACGAGGGCAGTCGACCATAGGGAACGAGCCACCCTCGAAATTTTTTAATTTATGCAAATCAAAAAATTTCGGGGTGGGAATCGAACCCACTAGAACCAGCACATTGCTGGTGGCGCACCATTTGCCTTCCCTTACTGTCGCATCGGTATATAATCTTGAACGTATATATTTCGTGTATAACCTTTTATATCATACTTGAAACAGTGTAAAAAATAAATAGTTTTTTTATTAATTTTTTTTGTATATTATTTCTCCATTTATCATGGTGAACATAGGAGTTGCGAGGTAGTGGAACGGATGATAATTCCAAACGACAATATCGGCATCTTTTCCAATCTCTAAGCTGCCGACACGGTCATCAACTCCTAAGTTGCGTGCTGGTAAAATCGTAATGCCTTCGAGCGCTTTTTGTTCATCAAGCCCTTCACGTACAGCAATCGCAGCGCAAATGTGTAAATATTGAATCGGTGTGTAAGGATGGTCTGTTGTGATAGAGACGTGAACGCCGGCATCAGATAAAATTTTATACGTTTTCCAACTTTTGTTTTTCAATTCTACTTTCGATCGACGTGTTAGTGTTGGTCCGACAGAAACTTGTAAATCTCGTCCTTGTAGTTCTTCAGCAATGAGATGCCCTTCGGTACAATGTTCGATGCGTAAGTCAAGCCCGAATTCATCTGCAAAACGGATGGCGGATAAAATGTCATCGGCGCGATGGGCGTGAACACGGATCGGAATGTCGCGATTTAACGCTTGAATAATAGGGATCGTACGAAAATCGTGCGGCCAATCGCTATATTTCGCGTTGTAAAATGTTTCGCGCAGCATTCCCATAATGCCCATACGTGTAAGCGATTCTTTATTTCCCTGACTGTGCATTCGTTTTGGGTTTTCTCCAAGGGCGAGTTTTAGACCTGCGGTTTCTTTCACAATCATTTTTGAGACGTTTTTTCCGTACGTTTTAATGACTGCCGTCGTTCCTCCGATGACATTTGCACTTCCTGGCATAATGTGTACCGTTGTAATCCCATGTTCGATTGCATCGCGAAAACCTGGATCGAGTGGATATACGCTATCAATGGCACGCACATGCGGCGTCATCGTTTCAATCGTTTCGTTCGCGTCGTTGCCCGCCCATCCCGTTCCTTCGTCATATAAACCAAGGTGTGTATGAACGTCGATAAAACCTGGAAAGACGTATTTTCCTGATACATCAATAACTTCTGATTGTTCATATACAGGAAGGTCATAGCCTATCTCCTTAATTTTTCCATTTTCAATACGTACATCAGCCCCCTTCATCGGTGGGAAAGTGATTGGGTATATCGTACCGTACTTTAGTAATATATCTTTCATGGCGAGCTCCTTTATTTCTTTTTCTATTATTGTATTTGTCACGAAACTTACGCAAGGAAGCCCCCGCCTTTAGGCACGGGGAGGAA
>NZ_JBCNEQ010000077.1:0-17613 GCF_050480245.1 Bhargavaea massiliensis
GGTTAAAGTCAAAGAGAACATTTCGGGTACATTTCGCGAAGAAACATTCGCCCAGTCGTTTTGCATCACAAGAAGCATCATTTCCACACTGACGAAACACGAAAAAAACGTGTGGGATTCGTTATGTCTTCTGTTGACGGGCGAAACGATAGATCGTGTTCTTTCCGCTACGTAGGGCATTTTCTATGACTGAAATGCCCTATTTGTGCTGGTCTTTTTTATACACTAGCACTGGGGTGAATAGTTACTTTTTTACGATGGATGCTTCTCCAAAACAATTTTTCGTAGCTTCTGCCTATCAATTCGATGGTGACATCGTTTTCATCCATTACTGCCTCACCAGCTTCGCGACACTCTCGACATGCGCCGTATGTGGAAAAAGATCGAACGGTTGAATGTATTCGATGTGATAGTGCTTTGCAAGGGTGTCGATGTCGCGTGCGAGGCTGGATGGGTTACAAGAGACGTACACGACTGTTTTCGGTTTCACTTGTAACATCGTTTTTAATAAAGCGTTGTCGCAGCCTGTTCGTGGAGGGTCGACAACGATGACGTCTGGCTTCCACCCTTCTTTCACCCATTTTGGCAACAATACTTCCGCTTTTCCAACCGCATACGTGACGTTGGTGAAGCCGTGACGTTCGGCATTTTGGCGCGCATCGTCAATCGCTTCGGGGATCGTATCCATACCGCGCACTTCTTTTGCCTCGCGAGCGAGCCAAAGCCCGATTGTGCCGACGCCGCAATATGCGTCGACGACGCGTTCGTTTTTCGTTAGTGCTGCTGCTTTTTTTACTTCGTCGTATAGCTTGATCGTTTGAATCGGATTAAGCTGGAAAAAAGCGCGGGCGGATAGTTCAAATGAAAAATCGCCAAGCACTTCTTGAATGTACGGTTCACCTGCGAGAACGATCGTTTCATCGCCAAAAATAAGCGACGTTTTTTGCCCGTTAATGTTTTGCGCGATCGATTTCACTTCTGGCAAACGGCGTTTCACTTCCGCTACAAACAGCTCTTTACGCGGCAGTTCTTTCGTCGCTGTCACAATGACTAATTGTACATCACCTGTAAAAAATCCGACCCGGGCGACAATCGTGCGCACAACACCTGTTTTCTTTCGTTCGTGATAAACCGGAATGCGCAAATCTTGTAAAATCGCTTTCACGACCGTTGTGACGCGATTAGTCGCGTCATGTTGAATCAAGCAGCGGTCAATGTCAACGAGCTCGTGCGAGTTCATGCTGTAAAGTCCAGCGATGACACGCCCTTTTTTCACTCCGACTTGAAATTGGCTTTTATTGCGATAATGCCACGGGTCTTCCATTCCGATCGTCGGACGAATATGAAGTGCTTCTACATTTAATCGGCTATGGCGTTCCAGTGCTTGAATGACGATATCTCGTTTTGCCTCTAATTGCGCGTGATAGTCAAGATGTTGCAGTTGACATCCACCGCACCGTTCATATACTGGACAAGGCGGCTTAACACGATGAGGGGAGCGTTTTCGTATGCGCACCATTTTTCCTTCTGTATACGTTGGGTACACATTCGTCGCTTGAACGACGACTTCTTCTCCTGGAAGCGCTCCTGGAACGAACACCACTTGTTTTTTAAAATAGCCGACCCCTTCTCCGTTAATGCCTAATCGTTTAATCGTTAATGGAAATTGCTGTCCTTGTTGTAGCATTGCTTATCTCCCCTATTCTATACTTCTCCACAAATACAAAGCGGCATAGCTTGCATATGGTTCCCACATTCGTTGAAATGCGTCCATTTCTTTCATCGTCGGGCGATGATCGAGCTGAAATGTTCGTTCAATCGCCCGTTGCAAACCGACGTCTCCTTTCGGGAATACATTTGGACGCCCCAGACCAAACAATAAAAAATTTTGCACCGTCCACGGACCGATGCCACGGATCGAAAGAAGCTGTTTCGCCACTTCCTCGTCAGAAAGCGAATGCATCTCTTCTAAGCGCAACTTTCCTTCTACGATAAGCCGTGAAATATCAATAATATATTGCGCTTTTCGCTCACTTAACGACAAAGCCCGCAATTCATCATATGAAGCATTGGCGACGCGCTCAGGCCGCGGATAAATGTATACATCCCCGAGACGCTCACCAAATGTATGGACAAAACGTTCCGTTAGCCGATGAGCCACTTTCATATGAATTTGTTGGTGAATAATGCATTTCATTAAACAAAAATATAAATCAAATTCTAATACAAGCGGTGTTCCTTCATGAGCGATAAATACGTCGCGCAAATTTGTTTGTATAAAATGATGGTGAATGAAAGCAAGCGGCCTGTCCCAATGAAAAATGCGCGAAAGACGCGCGATCACTTCTTCTTTATGCTGTTCTTCGTCACACGACACGACAAACGCAGGTTTCTCTTTTGTTCCAACGCTTTTCACGCACGCAAGAAGCGGCTTTTCGTTCACATACAGCGGAACGGTGATTTCGTTATGATGAATACGTATAAGCGGATCGTTTGCCAGCTGTTCGCATACTCGCGTAAAATCGTATGGAGGCTGAACATGAATCATTACCATCTCTCCCCTTTCCCATTGTATCAAAACAAATCCCTTTGCACATCGTCAAAGGGAAAAAATCCAAGTAGGAACATTGATTTTTTGCAACATGAAATCGTCTAAGCTTTTAAAAACATATCCTTCTTTTCGCAAATCGTCAATAATTTTAGCAAGCGCATCGGCATTGTCTTTGGATACTGTATGCAGCAATATAATCGCACCCGGATGAATTTGTTTCATGACGTTATTGTAGGCATACAACCAACCTTTTTGATCGTGCACGTGCCAATCGACGAACGCTAACGACCAAAAAACATGATAATAGCCGAGTTCGCGCGCAATACGCATCGTACGCTCATCAAAAATGCCGCGTGGAGGACGCATGTAGCGCATATGCTTCTGACCCGTCAACAGTTCTGTTTTCTTTCTAACCATCTCTAGCTCCTCACGCAACTTTTCATCGCTGACGGTCGTTAAATCGGGGTGGTGCCATGAGTGGTTACCTACAATATGCCCTTCATTGACCATACGTTTGACTAAATCAGGGGCAGATTGTAAATAATGACCAGTTACAAAAAACGTCGCAGGAACGTTTTTTTCTTTAAGCACGTCTAAAATTTGCGCTGTATAGCCATTTTCATATCCGTTATCAAACGTTAAGTAAATATGTTTTTTCGTCGGATCGCCTAAATAAAAAGCATCGTATTTGGCGAGTAGTTCGTCTAACTGTTTCCCAGCAGAAGGAGGAAGATGATTTTCACTTCGCTTAAACCCCCATGACATCGCATCAACTTGACTAAGCGGAAAACATAAAAAGAAAAAAAGCAACATGATCGTTTTTTTCACTGCTTGCACCTCCGTATTCATTTCAATAATAGGTTGTGCAAAAAGAGATATAAAAAATCCGCCTAGCTCATCACTAGACGGATTTCCATTAAAATACACGTTCTTTAAACTGGGCTAATTTTTCAAGCGATGATTTTTCGACGTCTTCGTGCAGGCTGTTACCGTGTGAATCCATCGTGACGACGGCGGTAAAGTCTTTTACACGCAAATGCCACATCGCTTCTGGAATACCAAACTCTAAAAAGTCAACACCTTCGACCGACTGGATACAGTCCGCATAATATTGCGCTGCACCACCGATGGCATTTAAATACACGCCCCCATGTTCTTTTAACGCCGCCAACGTTTTCGCCCCCATGCCACCTTTTCCGATGACAGCACGAATACCAAATTTTTTCATAATTTCCCCTTGATAAGGCTCTTCGCGAATGCTTGTCGTTGGACCAGCTGCTTTCACGTGCCATTTACCATTTTCATCTTTTAACATCACCGGCCCACAGTGATAAATGATTTGACCGTTTAAATCCACAGGGGCATCATGATCCATTAAATATTTATGAATCGCATCTCGTCCTGTGTAAATCATGCCGTTAATGCGAACGACATCACCTACTTTTAACGAACGAATTTGTTCTTCTGTAATTGGCGCTTCAAGCACCACTTCACGCCCTTCGCCCACAACTTCCGTTTCTTCTTGTTGGAAGTCGACGTCGTCTCCCTCTTGATATAGCCATTCTTGAATATCGCCCGTATGCGGATCAATGATAACGCCTAAGCGGCGGAATGCCCAACAGTTGTATGCGACAGAAACGAAAAAGCTTGCCGGGATGCGGTGCATGACACCGATTTTACAGCCGAGTAGCGTTGTTTCTCCGCCAAATCCCATCGTGCCGATGCCGAGTTTATTCGCTGCTTCCATAATGTATTCTTCTAATTTGCGCAAGTCTTCATTCGGGTTCACATCGTCAACAGGGCGGAATAGCTGCTCCTTCGCTAAGTCATATCCGGCAGAGCGGTCGCCGCCGATGCCAACGCCAATAAATCCTGCGCTACATCCTTGTCCTTGCGCTTGATATACCGCATGTAAAATACATTTACGAATGCCATCTAAGTCACGACCGGCACGACCGAGCCCTTCTAATTCACATGGCAAGCTATATTGAATGTTTTTATTTTCACAGCCGCCACCTTTTAAAATTAAACGAACATCAATATAATCTTTTTCCCATTGCTCAAATTTCACAACAGGCAGTCCGATCCCTAAATTATCACCGCTATTTTCGCCTGTTAGCGAATCAACGGAGTTTGGACGCAATTTCCCGTCTTTCGTTGCTTGAGCGATTGCTCGCCGAATTGCCTCTTTCATCTCCATTTGATTGACACCTACAGGGACTCTAATTTTAAACGTCGGCAACCCGGTATCTTGGCAAATTGGCGATACATTTTCATCTGCCATTTGAATGTTTTGTACGATCGTAGCAAGTGACATGGCCGCCCTCGTTCCTGCGTTTTCGCGTAGCTTTGCTTTTAAAATGGCACGTCGTACATCTTTCGGCAATTTCGTTGACGTTTCAACAATCAGCTTGTACATACTTTCTTGAAACTTTTCCATCACGATTCCCTTCCCCTTTGTTCAATATGTAACAATTTTTCGAATTCTCCACTTGTATTATACATCTTTGTGAACCTCCCACGGCTAAAGTCGCGGGCTTCTCACTTCGCAGTGAGAATTTCCTGCTTCATCGTCCTCGCAACCTACTAACTCCACAGGCGTATGATTCCGACAGTTCCTGCCGTACGATATTTATGCAAATAAACCTAATTCTTTTAAGCCTTGTTGTAGTATATTTTTTGCAGCGTTCTCGTCTCTTTGATGAATCGTACCACAATGATCGCAAACCCATTCTCTTATGGATAATAACTTTACTTTTTTGTTTACACACCCACACGCTGAACAAGTTTGCGATGATGCAAACCATCTGCTTATTTTATGATACGTTCTGCCATACCACATCGACTTATATTCTATCTGTCTGCAAAATTCACCCCATGCTACATCCGATATTCTTTTAGCGAGACGTGAATGTTTTATCATGTTTTTCACAGCTAAATCTTCGCTAATGATTACTTGGTTTTCGTAAACAATTTTCGAAGATAGCTTATGTTGAAAATCTTTTCTAGTATTACTTATTTTTTCGTGTACTTTTGCCACCTTAACTCTTTGCTTGTTCCAATTTTTACTTCCTTTTTTCTTTTTTGCAAGTTGTCTTTGCAGCTTTGCCAATTTCTTTTCATACTTTGATATGGCTTTAGGGTCTTTTATGTGGTTGTTGTGATTGTCTATTAGAAATTCTTTTAGACCCAAATCAAAAGCATACACATGATTGTTTTTTGGTAATTGTTCTATTTCAGCATCAACTAATATGGATACAAAATACTTTCCACTCGGCACTTGAGAAATAGTGGCAGACTTTATTTGTCCATCAAACTTTCTATGCAACTTACATCTTACCCATTTAAGTTTTGGAAGTTTGATTTTGTTGTTATCAAAATCAACCTCTATATTGTTATTAGTGAAATTAGTCGTATAGCTGTATTTGTGTGATTTTTTTGTTTTAAATTTAGGAAAGTCAGACTGTTTTTTGAAAAAATTATGAAAAGCACTATCCAGATGATAAATCGCATTAGTTAAGGCAAATTTATCTACTTCTTTCAGCCACACAAATTCGCTTTTTAACTCCCTGTTACAATGATTATTACAATCCGTTTTAGACATTTGTTTCTTTTCTGTTTCATACAACTCTATCTTTTTAGCGAGATAATAATTATATACAAATCTTACACAACCAAATGTTTTAGCTAATTGTATTTTTTGTTCTTCGTTGGGATATAAGCGATATTTGTATGCCCTTAACATAGATAAACTCACCTACCTTTCCTTTTGGGAGTGAATATAATTTCTTATTTGTTCTTCTGTATGTTCACTAACTGTTGCGACAAAATAAGATGGATTCCAAAGATGTCCTCCCCAAAGTTGTTTCTTTAACTCTGGGTATTGTTTAAATAACAACCTCGCACTTACACCTTTTAATGCCTTAATCATATCTGGTATATAATGCTGCGGACTACATTCTATGAGTAAGTGTATGTGGTCTAAATCTCCATTGATTTCTTGTATCACAAACCCATTTTCTGTAGCAATCTTGTGCAATATTTCCACCAAACATTGTTCTATTTTGCCAGTTAATATTTTGCGTCTATATTTCACACACCATACGATATGGTATTGAATAGAATAGACATAACCTCGCCCGTAATGTATTTTTGCCATATATTATCACCTAATTGTAGGGTAACATGTGCATGGGCAAAAATCAAGTTTTTATCTGGTTTTATAGCCACATGATAAATAACATATGTTAGTGTCCTTACTCATGACTAAAGTCACGAGAATGCAGACGCATATTTTCTTCAAGCACTTCAAGAAACATATTTAAGCGCGTTTTTAAATAGGATAGTTGTAGATTTTGATCTGATACTGCGTTGCCCAACGTCGTCACCTTGCTTTTTCCTTATCGTACGCAATCGCAACATCGTTGACAATCGTTCCATTTCGTTTGCATAATTATCGTTAGGTCTATTTTAATTAAAAGGAGCTTGATTATGGGAACATTATTGCGTCAAGCGATTACCCCTACATTTGACCCATGGGAAGCATATATGGATGTCGAACAGTACGGCAGCATGCAGTTGACAAATATCGAATTTACGACAACGACGCTCTGTAATATGCGTTGTGAGCATTGTGCAGTCGGTTATACGTTGCGTACGAAAGATCCTGAGGCGCTGCCGCTTGATCTCCTTCTTCGCCGCCTCGATGAAATTCCACATTTGCGCTCGTTAAGCATTACAGGCGGCGAGCCGATGCTTTCGATGAAATCTGTTGAGCAATACGTCGTGCCGCTGTTAAAATACGCACATGAGCGGGGGGTGCGCACACAAATCAACTCGAACTTAACGCTCGATTTAGAACGGTACGAAAAAATCATCCCCTACTTAGATGTTTTGCATATTTCGCATAATTGGGGCACGATCGATGATTTTGTCGAAGGCGGTTTTGCGATGATGGAGAAAAAGCCAACCGTCGCACAGCGTGAACGTTATTTTATACGCATGATCGAAAATGCACGTGCCATTTCGAAAACGGGCGTCATCGTATCCGCGGAAACGATGTTAAATAAACGGACACGTCCACATTTAGAAACGATTCATCGCCAAATTGTAAACGACATGGGCTGTAAACGACATGAAGTGCATCCGATGTATCCGAGTGACTTTGCGAGCAACTTGGAAACGTTAACGCTCGATGAACTGCGCGAAACGATTCATCATTTGCTCGATATACGGGATGAAAACGTTTGGATGTTGTTTGGCACGTTGCCGTTTTATCCGTGCAGCGACAACGAAGAAGATTTAGCGTTGTTAAAACGTTTATATGCAAGTAAAAATGTTACAGTACGAAACGATCCAGATGGACGTTCACGGTTAAACGTCAACATCTTTACAGGCGACATTATTGTGACTGATTTCGGTGATGAACCGACGCTCGGAAACATTCAAACCGACTCGCTTCTTTCTGCTTATGACAAATGGATGGCATCTCATTTAGCAAAATCACTAAACTGCCACTGCCCTGCGGTGAAATGTTTAGGACCGAACGTGCTCGTGAAAAACCGTTATTACCCAGACGTTGATTTTACGACGCGAAAAGCAAAAATTGAACGATAAAAAGCTTGTCGAACGCTCGACAAGCTTTTTCTTGTCATCGTGGTACGTCGCTAGCAACAAATGCGAATGATAGACGGTCTTGCACAGGAATCCAAGCACCGATACCTTGCGATGTTACGTTTTTCACGACAATGCTTTTTTTCTTTCCTTTTAAGACGATATATACTTCGCCATACGTCACTTTTCCTTTTTCATTGACTGCCGGGGCGTAAGCATATAAATAGCCTAACTTTTTCGGCGGAACGTTATACGCTTGTTCCTTTTTCGTCCCCATGCCGATCCATGTGCTGAAAGAGAGCGGTAAATTTGTTTTTTTCATCGCTGTTAAAAGCATCATTTTTTTCACATCTTCTTCGTTCGGTATGCTTGCCGTTAGGCCTCCGCGCACTTGTTTTTGCATCTCTTGGCGATACATCAATCGAACAGCCGTTTTCCCACCACGATTGTCAATAAAGTTTGTATTCACTTTTTGATACTCCCAGTTCGTTGATGTTTCTATCGATTCGTAATTCAACGGCCATTGCCCTAAATAAATCGTCGCTTCGTAACCAATCGCAAATGGCGTGCTTGAAATCGACGATTCGTTTAAAAGACGAATTAATTCCGGATTTTCAATTTTTACATTCGCCGACTGAAGCAGTTGTTTCGCTAGTTCGCTCGGTTGTAAATGCGGCAAATTTTGTGTCGGATTCGGATACGTATTTTCTTTTGAAATGTCAATGACCGATGAAGGAAGTTTGACAGTTGCTTCACTAATCGTTGGCATACATGCGAAAATGAGTATCATGCTTAAAGCAAACCATCTTTTCATGGTGTAAACTCCTTTCTTTTTCCGTCGTTCATCGTTATTTTTTTCAAAAGTGAGCAATTTATCCTTCCCATAAAAAAAATCCACCATTGTTGCTTCTTTTCATGAAACGTTTTAACATCGAACATAGTGAACGTATTACAGGAGGTCATTATGCAACAACGTCATTTTTTCATCTTAGTTAGCATCGTCATGATTTCAGGGCTTTCTCAAGGACTGTTGTTACCGCTCATTTCTGTCATCTTTGAACAGAGCGGCATTCGTTCTTCGTTGAGCGGCATACATGCGACAGCGATGTATATCGGCGTCCTAATCGTCTCTCCGTTTTTAGAACGCCCACTTCGTCGTTACGGCTTTAAACGTCTTATTATGCTCGGTGGAGCGATCGTTATTGCTTCTTTAGCGATGTTTCCGATTTCATCATCACTATCGTTTTGGTTTGTGCTTCGTTTGTTAATCGGAATTGGCGACCATATTCTTCATTTCGGTTCTCAAACGTGGATTACGTCTGCCTCGCCCGCTCACCGACGAGGTCGCAACATTTCGTTATATGGCTTGTCGTTTGGGGTCGGCTTTATGATCGGTCCGCTTCTCGTTCCGCTTGTTCACATACATGAGTCGTTGCCGTTCATTGTTTCATCATTGCTTAGCTTATGTGGATGGATGTTATTATTTTTTCTCCCGCATGCCTATCCTGAAACAGAGCAAGCTGAAAAAATTGGCACGCTACGCTTTTTTCGTGCGTGGAAACAAGCGTGGCCAGCTTTGTTGTTGCCATTTGGTTACGGCTTTTTAGAAGCATCACTCCATAGCATGTTTCCCGTGTATGCGTTACGAAACGGCTTACACGTGGAGACGGTTGCGATGATGCTTCCGGCGTTTGCGCTTGGCGGAATCGCTTTTCAACTCCCGCTTGGCGTATTAAGTGATCGCTTCTCGCGAAAAGCGATGATCACCGTTTCGTTAACCGTCGGATCGATCTGCTTTATCATTGCACAATGGTTCATTTCTCCTGTGCCGTTGACAGTCACCTTTTTTGTCGCAGGTATGTTTGTTGGTTCACTTTTTTCGCTCGGCATGGCGTATATGACCGATTTGTTGCCAAAATCACTTCTTCCTGTCGGCAACATATTGTGCGGGATGTTATATAGCATCGGCAGCATATGTGGGCCTGCGATTGGGGGCATTGTATTACAACAGCAAGAAAGGCTATTTTTCTTTAGCGTGAGTTCGCTACTGTTTCTTTTATTACTTGCCCAGCGTCCGCTCACGAAATTTTCAAAATATTTTTCAAAAAAACAAGAAAAAAACATTGACGCTTTTTAAGCCTCTGTTATATAATACAATTAAACAAAACAAACTGTTTTAAAACAGAGGGGAGAGCGATGATGATGAGTAGAGAAGAAAGAAAAAATATGATTGAGTTTATTACAAAATTACGGAGCTTTAATCAAGAACAACTCGTTTATATGACTGATGAAGAAATCGAACATATTTACAACCAAACATACTATCATTACGAAGAAATCGCAGAATAAAGAGGGATGCGTGCCGCATCCCTCTTCTCTTTAGTGATATCCGTTTTGTCCATTCGCACTGCTACTCGTTTTATGTTTCGGGCGGTTTTTTCCTTTTTGCTTTGTTCCGCCGTCTTTTTTCGTTTTTTTCGTCACGTATATTCCCCCTTCATATCCACGTTCACTTTTAATATGGTTTAACCGCGTTTTTTTATAAGAGGGAATAACTACCGTATGCGCATATTTCCTTCTCGTTTACAACAAAAAATAGCGTTTAGCTCCCCACCTAATACAATCATCATGCCAGATAAATAAAACCAAACCATTAACGCAATAATTCCGCCTAAGCTGCCATACATCGCAGAATAGTTACCGAATTGGTTTACATAGGTAGAAAAAGCAAGTGAGACGCCCATCCAACCTACAGTCGCAAATAACGCTCCTATCCATACGTCGCGAAACCGGACATGTTTGCTTGGGGCAAAAACGTATAACACAGAAAAAACAAAAAATAAAATGACAAAGCTAACAAACCAACGAATCGTTTCCCATACGTGTAAAAACACATCGGAAAGACCAAACGCTGAAAAAAGAAATGTACCGATCATTTTTCCGAATACAGGGAAGACGAGCGCGACAATAATGACAAAAATCATCGCAAAAGTAAGCAAAATCGAAACTCCACGAGCAACGAGAAAAGAGCGTGTTTCTTTCACATCGTATGCTCGATTTAATGCCCGAATAATGGCCGACATACCGTTCGATGCAGCCCACACCGTAGCAAGCACGCTAAAAGATAACCACTTTCCACTTTGCGCTGCTATAAGTTGTTTAATGTTTGTCTCAATTAAATGCGCCGTTTCGCTTGGCGCATATTGACTGAAAAAGGCGATCACATCTTCGTGCGGGATAGGCAAATACGATAAAAACGTTAACAAAAACAGTAAAAATGGAAATAGCGACAGCAAAAAGAAATATGCTAACTCAGCGGATAAATCAAAAATTTCATCTTCTTCAAACCGTTTCATTAGCTCACGAACGACAGAAAAGCTAACAATCATCTCCCACCCCACCTCGCTTCTACGAGGAACGTTTACGAATCAGCTCCTCTATCCACTCCATCACTTGTGGTGTTGTTTCTTTTACTTCACTTAGTTTATTCACAATAAACTGCAAATCATTCATCATCTCGTCTACATGTTGTCTCGTTTGATGAACAGTCTCCTTTACTTGTTCTACGCTATCCATCCACTCACGACACGTTTCTTTAATGACTTGTCTTGTTTTATTATTCGCTAGCAACAAAGCTATCCCTGCTAATGCAATCCATTTCCCTTTTCCCATCGTCTTCTCCCCCTTCACAACGAATGATCTCGCTTTATTCGCTCTAATATATGTTTACATCCTTCTTCGACTAATTCGTACACTTCTTCAAAATTTCCTGTAAAGTACGGATCAGGGACATCGTCTACTCGGCGGTTTGGCACAAAATCCATAAAGCGAGCAATAACAGCGTGCGACTGATCGCCGACAAGGGAACGAAGATGAGCGATATTCTCGCTATCCATTCCAATCACATAATCAAACGTATGAAAGTCTTCTTTTGTAATTTGACGCGCTTTTAATCCTGTAAAATCAATTTGTTTTTCTGTTAAAATGCGCTGTGTCCCGTGATGTGGCGGCTTGCCAATATGCCAATTGCCTGTTCCTGCCGAGTCAACAGAAATGACATGATCGAGCCCTTCTTGCTTCACAAGATGACGAAATACAGCTTCTGCCATTGGAGAACGACATATGTTGCCTAAACAAACAAATAACACCCGAATCATTGCTTTTCACCTCATAACGTAGAATAAGTAGAATGAACGGTCAAACCATGGTACAATGAACACAATCATATACGAAAGGATGACGAATGTGCATTTATCCGTTGAACAAATGATTGAACAAATAAAAGAAAAGCTGAAAGTATTAAATTTTGATGCCATTAAACCTCATCATTTTGACGAGCAATTATACGATGAGTTAAAAGATATACACGATATGGTTATGAAAAAACAATCGTTTAGCCCAAGCGAAATGCAAGCAATCGTCGAAGAGCTCGGAAACTTACGAAAAAAATTATAAAATCGCCTCTCCTGCCATAAGTAGCGACGGATGATCAACAAGCGAAATTTCCTCATGTGTATCCATATATCGGACATATGGACGTTGCATATGCTCGACAATTTTTGTCACAATAGCGGTTCTTCCGTCGCTCATTTTCACCATCGTTCCTGTTCAAGCGATGTCGCTGGAATGACCGCTAACACTTTTCTTTTTTTTACTTCATCAACGAGCTTTACCGCTAGCTTAAACAATGAACGAAGCGGCAATTCTTCTTTTTTACGCACCGCATCAAACGATTGCTCAACAACGTCAATGCGTCGATCCATGACGGCATATCGAGCAATTCTTCAAGTGTGATGCCGTCAGACACCGCATCTTCAACAAATACATAGCGAATATCCGTTTGTTTTAAACGTTCTACATATTTTGGGTGAATTTTTCTTCCTGCTGCTAGTAGTACACGACGATGGCGGTCATAAATCGGACGTGCCAATTCCATCGTTCGTTCATCGTACTCCTCTAATAAAATGAGTCGCAACCATCTTCCACTCCCTTCGACACTTCCATACAAACAGTATAATCATGTTTTTTTTCGTTTGCTATGACGTTTTTTAAAAAATAAATTCCGATAGAAAAACTAGGATTGACATTTAAGTGAATTATGTTAAAATTTAAAACAATCAAACGGAAAAGGTGTTTTAAAAATAAAGAAAGGGAGATGAGACATGATTACGTATGAAACGTGGGATAGTGAACAAAAACCCACTTTCCCAATCGACAATAATGAAAAAGGGGCACTACATGTGCTCACGTGGGCTTATGACCATTACGGAGATGACCTTTTGTATGCATGCAGTTTCGGTATTGAAGGGATCGTGTTAATCGATCTTATTTCTCAAGTGCGTGACGATGCTGAAATTGTGTTTCTCGATACAAACTTACATTTTTCAGAAACGTATGAAACAATCGAACGCGTCAAACAAGCGTATCCACGCTTACGCATTCATTTACAAACACCTGCTTTATCGCTTGCCGAGCAAGAAAAACAATTTGGTGCTGAACTTTGGAAGAGAGATCCAAACAAATGCTGCGAAATAAGAAAAATTATCCCATTGCGTCAAGCTATGACAGGAAAAAAAGCGTGGATCTCCGGACTGCGCCGAGAACAATCGCCAACGCGACAGCATGTCGAATTTATTAATCTTGATAAAAAGTTTAAAAACATTAAAATTTGTCCACTCATTCATTGGACATGGAAAGACGTATGGCGCTATGTTCATCGCCATCATCTCTCCTATAATCCGCTTCATGATCGTGGTTATCCGAGCATCGGCTGCGCCCCATGTACAGCACCTGCTTACACCGAAGAAGATTTACGTTCTGGACGATGGGCTGGGCTAGGAAAAACAGAATGCGGCTTACACGAGTCGTGAAGGTGGGAGAGAAGTGATTACAGTCGCCTTTATCATCGCTTTTTTCTTTGCGATGAACATTGGAGGAAGCGGAGCAGCTGCAACGATGGGAGCTGCTTACGGTTCAGGGACGTTATCAAATAAACGAATCGCTTTATTCATATGCGCCATTGCCATTTTTCTCGGCAGCTTAAGCGGGGGAGAAGTCGTGAAAACGATCGGCTCTGGCATCGTCCCTACATCTATTTTGCAAACGGAGCTTGTCGTCATCGTCTTAGCAGCCGCTACCATTTCATTATTTGCCGCAAACATGCTCGGCATTCCGTTATCAACAAGCGAAATTACGGTTGGAGCTGTTGTTGGAGCTGGCATTGCGTATCAAAGTTTATACGTCAGCAAGCTTATGTGGATCGTTTCGTTTTGGATCATTACACCGTTCGCTGCTTTTTTTCTCGCTTTTTTCATTAGCAAGTGGATAAAAGGAAAAACATTGAAACAAAACAAATGGATTGGTTTGTTGCTCATTATCGCTGGATTTTTCGAGGCATTTTCTGCAGGAATGAACAATGTCGCAAATGCTGTTGGTCCCCTTGTTGGAGCAGGTTTATTATCTGTCCAGCACGGCATCATTTTTGGTGGATTGTTCGTGGCACTAGGGGCGCTTTTGCTTGGCAGCCGCGTGCTAGAGACGAACGGGAAAAAAATTACGACCTTCTCTCAACTTGAAGGGTGCATTATTTCAGGAATCGGCGCAACACTCGTTATCGTTTCATCTCTTTTTGGCCTTCCCGTTCCGCTCACACAAATTACGACATCAGCCATCATCGGCATCGGCACAACAAAAAGTGGCTTTTCGATTTGGCAAAAGCAAATTGTCATTCAAGTGCTAAAAGTATGGATTGTCTCGCCTATTTTTTCACTAGCTGTCTCATATAGCTTAATTAAATTGTTCCTTCATAGCGACATTTACACAGCAATTGCAATTGCCAGCGTCTGCTTCGCTACACTTGGAACGATTAGCTTAAAAAAGACAGTGATGGAAGAACGTCGCTCCTCTCACGAACACGGTGGCGGCATTTAATCCTAGTTATTTTATAAGAATAATAAATTTAGGAGGCATCGCAAATGAAACAAATTGTATTAAGTAAAGCGGAGTTAAGTGACCTTGAATTACTTGCTATCGGTGGATACGAACCACTGACCGGTTTTTTAGGAAAAGACGATTATGAGTCGGTTGTTGAAACGATGCGGTTAACAAACGGGGCTGTATGGAGCATTCCGATTACGCTTGCGGTAACCGAACAACAAGCAAAACAACTATCGCTCGGCGATGAAGTCCAACTCGTTTATGAACAAACCGTATACGGCACAATGGAAGTACAAGATATATATCGCCCAGATAAGCGAAAAGAAGCGCTTTTTGTATACCAAACAGAAGACTTAGCACACCCTGGCGTTAAAAAATTATTTGAAAAACCAGATGTATATATTGGAGGCCCTGTCCAACTTGTACGCCAAACAGACAAAGGAATTTTTACACCGTTCTTTTTTACACCAAAAGAAACAAAACAACGATTTGCGGAACTTGGTTGGAAAACGGTCGTCGGGTTTCAAACGCGCAATCCGGTTCACCGTGCTCATGAATATATTCAAAAATGTGCACTTGAAATTGTCGACGGTCTTTATTTAAACCCGCTCGTTGGGGAAACGAAAGATGATGACATCCCAGCAGACATTCGCCTAAAAAGCTATCAAGTGTTGCTTGAACATTATTATCCAAAAGATCGCGTTTTTCTTGGAGTATTTACAGCTGCCATGCGCTATGCTGGCCCACGTGAAGCCATTTTCCACGCGCTCGTACGTAAAAATTTTGGTTGCACGCACTTCATTGTCGGACGTGACCATGCGGGAGTTGGCAACTATTATGGCACATATGATGCACAAAAAATTTTCTTGCAGTTTACGAACGAAGAACTCGGCATTACCCCTCTCTTTTTCGAGCATAGTTTTTACTGCACAAAATGCGAAGCGATGGCATCAACAAAAACGTGCCCGCACGACGCAACTGCCCATGTCGTTCTTTCCGGAACAAAAGTGCGTGAAATGTTGCGCGCCGGTGAGATGCCACCAAGCACATTCAGCCGCCCAGAAGTCGTGCGCGTGCTGATGGATGGATTGCAAACAGTTGGAGGTGGGCGGTCATGAATATCGTTTGGCATCAAGAAAGTGTGACAAAAAAAGATCGAAGAAAGAAGAACAACCATCATAGCTTCGTTCTTTGGTTTACCGGATTATCGGGATCAGGGAAATCCACGTTAGCGAACGCTGTCGCGAAAACGTTGTTTGAACAAAACGTTCAATGTTACGTACTTGATGGTGATAACGTGCGTCACGGTTTAAATAGCGACTTAGGTTTTTCTGCCGAAGATCGCACCGAAAATATTCGTCGCATTGGTGAAGTCGCGAAATTGTTTGTAGACAGCGGCCAAATCGTGCTCACGGCCTTTATTTCTCCTTTCCGCCAAGATCGCCAACTCGTTCGCAATAAACTAGAACAAGATGAGTTTGTAGAAGTTTACGTCCGCTGTCCGCTTGAAACGTGCGAACAACGTGATCCAAAAGGGTTGTACAAAAAGGCGCGTAGTGGCGAAATTCGCGATTTCACCGGCATTGATTCGCCATATGAACCACCGCTTTCACCAGAACTTGTTGTCGATACAGAACAATATTCGATTGAACAATGCGTGCAACAAATTGTTTCTTACTTAAAAAATAAACAATGGATTTAGGTGGAGACAATGGGGAAAGTATATTTAGTCGGCGCAGGTCCTGGGGATCCCGAACTCATTACTGTGAAAGGATTAAAATGCATTCAACAAGCAGACGTCATTTTATACGATCGCCTGATTAACGAACAGCTACTATCGTATGCCAAAAGCGATGCTGATTTGATTTATTGCGGAAAATTGCCGAATTACCATACAATGAAACAAGAAACGATTAATTACCTTTTAGTCAAGCATGCGAAAAAAGGGAAAACGGTCACGAGATTAAAAGGTGGCGATCCATTTATGTTTGGACGCGGTGGCGAGGAAGCGCAAGCACTTATGAAACACCGCATTCCTTTTGAAATCGTTCCAGGCATTACATCCGGCATCGCTGTTCCAGCATATGCGGGTATCCCTGTAACTCATCGCGACTTTAGCACAAGTGTTGCGTTCGTTACAGGCCATCGCCGATGTGATGCCACAGATGCAGTACAGTGGGAACATTTAGCGAAAGGAGTCGATACGCTCGTCATTTATATGGGCGTAAAACAACTCCCTTTCATTTGTAAACAGTTACAATTATATGGAAGAAAACCTCAAACTCCCGTTGCAATCATTCAGTGGGGAACGCTCCCTCAACAAAAAACAGTTGTGGCTACATTAGGAACAATTGTGGACGTTGCAAAAAAACAAGAGATTGCTAACCCGAGTATCATTATTGTCGGAGAAGTTGTTCAGCTGCATGAACAACTGCAATGGTTTGAAACGATGTTAGAAGAAAAAATGGCTCATGGAATGAGGTAACATGTCGACTACCCCCACTTAGCTAACG
>NZ_JBCNEQ010000078.1:0-1997 GCF_050480245.1 Bhargavaea massiliensis
TTTTAGTGTGCTCGGCATGGGTGCAATCTCTAGGGTGAAAGTCCCGAACTGCGAAGGCAGAAGTAGCAGTTAGCTTAACGCAAGGGTGTCCGTGGCGACACGGAATCTGAAGGAAGCGAGCGGCAAACTTCCGGTCTGAGGAACACGAACTTCATATAAGGCTAGGTATCATTGGATGAGTTTGCTAAACAAAACAAAGTCCTTTCTGCCGAAGGTGATACAGAGTAAATGAAGCAGATAGATGGAAGGAAAGATTGCACTCTTACCCGAGGAGGTCTGATGGATACGTGAAGTACCCTTCACAACCTACTTAGCGATAAGTAGCTGAATCATCAGAAGTCAGCAGAGGTCATAGTACGAATCGGTCTAGAACGATTCGGAAGGACTGAACAATCAAGAGAAAATAGCCCTTGGCATTCAGTCCGTCACGATGAACACAGAAAACATAGGACCTCCCAAGAGAAAGGAACGGTGAATCCCGTGGGGGATCTTTTGGAGGGTGGAGTGACGACTGGCATAAGAAGAACAGCTATTTACGGAAGGAAGAATAACGATGGTTTTGAATCAAATCCTGTCACGAGAGAACATGCTTCTCGCATTGAAACGAGTAGAACAAAATAAGGGAAGCCATGGAGTAGATATGATGCCCGTACAAAACCTGCGAACGCACATCGTCGAAAACTGGCAGTCCATCAAAGAAGCGATTCTCAAAGGTACCTATGAACCGATGCCTGTCCGAAGAGTCGAAATCCCGAAGCCTGATGGCGGTGTTCGGTTACTAGGTATCCCAACCGTGACAGACCGTTTGATTCAACAGGCGATTGCCCAAGTATTGTCGAAGATATATGACCCGATGTTTTCCGAACATAGCTATGGCTTTCGCCCAAATCGAAGTGCCCATGATGCAGTAAGGAAAGCACAAGGATATATCAAAGAAGGATACCGATGGGTTGTAGACATCGATTTGGAAAAGTTCTTTGATCAGGTCAACCACGACAGACTTATGAGCACATTGGCGAAAAGAATCCACGATAAACCGTTATTAAAATTAATCCGCAAGTACTTGCAGTCGGGTGTCATGATTCATGGAGTGGTTTCAAGTACAGAGAAAGGAACGCCACAAGGTGGTCCATTAAGTCCGCTCCTTTCCAACATCGTCCTTGATGAGCTGGATAAAGAATTAGAGAAAAGAGGACATCAATTCGTTCGTTACGCAGACGACTGTAACATTTACGTAAAATCAAAAAGGGCAGGAGAACGAACAATGGCAAGCGTTCAACGATTCATCGAACGTAAACTTCGCCTAAAAGTGAATGAGAAAAAGTCGGCAGTAGACCGTCCTTGGAAACGAAAGTTTCTTGGATTCAGTTTTATCGATGCCGAAGAGCCCAAGATTCGAGTGGCAGAAGAAAGTCTCAAACGAATGAAGAAGAAAGTACGAGAAATCACCTCGAGAAAGATGCCATATTCCATGGAATACCGAATTCAGAAACTGAATCAGTATTTATTCGGATGGTGTGGGTACTTTGCGCTGGCGGATACGAAATCAATCTTTCGGAAAATGGACGGGTGGATTCGTCGAAGACTTCGTATGTGCTTATGGAAAAGTTGGAAAACACCAAAAACGAGGATACGAAACTTGATCAAATTGGGAGTTCCTTCGTGGAAAGCCTATGAATGGGGAAATAGTCGGAAAGGATATTGGCGTATTTCAAGTAGCCCCATCTTACACAGAACCCTTGGAAACTCCTACTGGAATGACCAAGGGCTCAAAAGTCTACAAGAACGTTATGAATTCTTGCGTCATTGATCTTGATTGAACCGCCGTATACGGAACCGTACGTACGGTGGTGTGAGAGGACGGAGGTTAATCACCTCCTCCTACTCGATTATTAGAACTGTAGATGAGCAAAATCACTAACATAAATTTACATCGAAACAAAAAAGGAGACATGAACCCGATTCCTTGGTTAGAATAGATGTGCTACCAAACCATT
>NZ_JBCNEQ010000079.1:0-7679 GCF_050480245.1 Bhargavaea massiliensis
CAAGGTGCGAAATATGAGATATACAGCGAAACGGACAGGAAAAAACCGCGTCGTTGTTCAAGAATATTAAACAAGAAAGAGGCCCTATTCATCGGCCTCCTTCTTATATGTCGAGGTAGCGAACGAGCGTTTCAACAAAACGTTCTAAGTAACGTTCATCTATTTCATCAAAACGATTTTTTATCGGACTGTCAATATCAAGCACCCCGATAACGTGACCGTCTTTGATCATGGGAACGACAATTTCAGATTGGGACGCTGCGTCGCAGGCGATATGACCTGGGAACGTATGAACGTCTGCAACACGCACCGTTCGTTTTTCAGCGGCTGCTGTTCCACAGACGCCTTTGCCGAACGGAATGCGCACGCATGCAGGTAACCCTTGAAATGGTCCGAGAACGAGTTCGTTTTCTTGTGCGATGTAAAAACCGACCCAGTTAATGTCTTGTAAAAAGTAGTTCAATAACGCGGCAGCGTTGGCTAAGTTTGCAACAACATTTTTTTCATCCGAAATTAAAGCTCTCAATTGTTCAATCACAAGTGCATAATTTTCTTCTCTTGTACCTGTATATGTTTGGGCATGAAACATGTTTTTCACTCCTTTAAATCAACATATGTTCGATTCCTTGATGAAGCCCAGCAACCGAGTGCGCATCTGAACCGTAAACGAGCGGGATACCGCGTTTTAACGCTTCTTTAACAACCCAATGGGGTGGATACGGCTCTAAACAGAGCGGTTTTGTTGTCCCGGCACCGTTATAATCGAGTTCCAATTGACGAATTTTCATTTCATCAAGAATGCGAGCAATGATTTTTGTTGCATCATATTCACATGGATATGCGCGATGAAATTTGCGTACGAGCGTGAGATGACCGATTCGTTTTGGTTTGTACGTTCCTAAATCGGTAACAACGGAGGCTAAAACTGTTTTGTAGTACGCATCGTACACTCGTTCAACTGAACCAAATGATGCAACCATGTCGCCAAACATTTCTTCACTATAATCGATACATATGTAACGATGACCAACAGATAAAAAATGAACCGATAAAATGCTATCGTCTAATTGAGGGCCGATCTCATTTAAAAACATCTTTGTTTCTTGCTCATATCCAACGATGAAATCAACTTCTAATCCGATACGAATACGAATATGTCTTTCGTACTGTTTTTTTAATGATTGTAAAATTGATACGTATGACGCTAGTTGTTCTCCTTTCATCGCGCTATCTTGATAAGGGGTTGGGTCAATAAATCCTTTCGGAAGCGGTGCATGCTCGGTAAATGAAATATCTGTATAACCAAGCGAAATGGCTTTTTCAATATATTCATGTAGCGCATCTTCGCTTCCGTGAGGACAAAATGGCGTATGAATATGCCCATCACGCACGTTTTTCACCTCTTTAGGCGCACAGTTCGACAAAAATCACGTTTTTTAGGAAAAAAGTTAAAATTTTTGCTCAAAAAGTGTCGCTAACATGGTATCATAAAATCATTGAAAAGAAAATGCCTTCTCCACAAAAAAGGAAAGCTTGACAACAAGGAGGCCCATTATGGAAATTGTAGCAATTAGTGCGCTCCTCATTATCGGGGGACTTACATATACATATATGTATCGAAAACGTTTATATAAACAAATTGATCAATTAGAACAGTGGAAAATTTCTTTAATGAATCGTCCGGTGCCAGAAGAACTGTCAAAAATCAAATCGTTAAATATGATGGGTGAAACAGAGCAATTGTTTGAAAAGTGGCGAAATGAATGGGACGATATTGTGGCCGTTCAACTGCCGAACATAGAAGAAAAATTGTTTGATATTGAAGAAGCGATCGTCAAATACCGTTTTATGAAAGCAAAAGATGCATTGCAACAAACAGAGCAACAACTAAGAGAAATTGAAGGAAGCATTCAACGCATTTTACTTGAATTGCAAGAATTAGTTGGAAGTGAAGAAAAAAATCGCGAGGAAATTGAACAGCTGAAAGAAAAGTATCGCCAAATAAAAAAAGCGATGCTGACACAACGACATACATTTGGGCGTACAGAGCTTGCCCTTGAAACGCGGTTAAACGCTCTTCAACAACAATTTCAAACATTTGAACAGTTAACAACGGAAGGGAATTATTTGGCTGCTCGCGAAGTCGTAGTGGTTATTCAAAACGAGCTACATGAATTGAATCGTTTTATTGAACAAATTCCGCTTTTATTAAGCGACGCACAAATTGAAATTCCTGCGCAACTCGACAACATTGTCGAGGGATATCGTGAACTGTTAGAAAAAGGGTATGTGCTTGACCATCTTCCTGTTGATAAAGAGGTTGAAGAGGTTCGAGGAAAAGTGTCTCAAGTGGTTGCATTATTAGAAGAGCTTAAAGTCGATGAAGCAGAAGCGCTCCTTCGTGAAACACAAGAAGATGTCGATACGTTGTACGACTTATTAGAAAAAGAAGTGTATGCTGAACGGTTCGTTCATGATGAAACAGAAAAGATCGAACAAACGCTTTACGATTTGGAAGAAGAAACGAAAGAAACGCGTGATGAAACATTATTTGTGCAACAAAGCTATCATTTATCGCAAAGCGACTTAGATAAATATCGACAAATCGAGAAGCAAGTACAACAACTAATGAAACGTTTTATGCTCATTCAAACGAAAATGATCGAGGAACGGTTAGCTTACTCGCTTATTCGTGAAGAATTGGAGGAAATTTTAGCGCAAATTGCGGCAGTGAAAGAAAAGCATGACCAGTTTCGTGAGCACTTATATGCGCTGCGGAAAGATGAATTAGCAGCGCGCGAGAAGTTAGCAGAAATGAAAAAGCAATTGTCAGAAGCGATTCGACTTGTGAAAAAAAGCAAGCTACCAGGTTTACCAGAATCTTATATGTTACAAGTGAGTGAAGCGCGTGAAAGTTTAACGCGTGTGTCGCTTACGTTAGATGGCAAGCCATTAAATATGGAGGCGGTTCATCAAGCGTTAGATGAGGCGATTGTTTTTGTGCAGAGCGTGTATGATCAAACAAAAGAAATGATTGAACAAGCTCAGTTAGCGGAAAAAGTCATTCAGTACGGCAACCGTTATCGTCGTCGCTTCCATGCGGTAAAAGAAGGATTAGAAGAAGCAGAGCAACTGTTTCGAAGATACGAATACGAACTGGCATTACAAAAAGCAATCGCTGTGGTCGAACAAGTCGAAGAAGGGGCATTTGAACGTATTCGCAAGTGGCTAAAAGAAAACGAGTGAAAGGATGTCCTTTCACTCGTTTTCTTTTAACTTGCTTTTCTTTCGGTACGTGTGACACGGTTTGTTTTGTTTAGTAATAAACCGATGACCCCGCCAATGAGTGCTGGTGTAAGCCAGCCGATCCCTTGTTCAAAGAGCGGCAATGTTTTTTCGTATACATGTAAGATGGACGATACATCAAATCCTGCTGCCTTCAGTCCATCAACGATGCTGACGAGAAGCGTACCAGCGAGGGCCCCGATGTAAACGGTTTGTTTTCCCCTGAAATAGTCATGGAGAAACGATAGGGCGACGAGGGTAATGGCTAATGGATAAATAATAATAAGCACAGGAACGGATAACGAAATGAGTTTCGTTAAACCGACATTTGCGGTGAATGCGCTAAAGCAGCTCATAACGATGACGAGCATTCGATAGGAAAGATTTGGCGAAATTTTCGAAAAATAACTTGCGCAAGAAGATAATAAACCAACTGATGTCGTTAAGCACGCAAGCATAATGGTGATCGATAAAATGATTGTACCCGCTTGACCGAATAAATAGGTCGCGGTTTGACTAATGATTTCGCCGCCGTTATTGCGGTAACCGATCGCTTGTACGCTCGATGCTCCAATAAAAGCGAGCGATACATACACGAGCGTTAATCCAGAAGCAGCCACGAACCCGGCCTGAATACAAAGCTTCGTTAATTGTTTTTTATTTGTAATTCCTTTTTGTTGAATGGCTTGAATGACGATGATACCAAAAACGAGTGCTGCGATGGCATCCATCGTTAAGTACCCGTCAACAAACCCTTTAAAAAACGGGGCGTCTGTATATGCATCCGTTGGCGGTTGAATGTCTCCCATAGGCGTCCATATGCTTTTGACAAAAAATAAAGCAAGACCGATGAGTAAAAGAGGTGTTAACAACTTGCCAATTCGGTCAACTAATTTCGAAGGGTTTAACGCTAACCAAAGGGATATGCTAAAATAAACAACAGTATACACCGCTAACATGACGGATCGATCGACCGTTTCAGGTAAAAATGGTGTCACACCAATTTCAAATGATGCCGTACCTGTTCGTGGAATACCAAAAAACGGACCGATGGCTAAATACATAACGATCGTAAAGATGATACCAAATACTGGATGTGCTCGGCTAGCTAATTGTTGCAAGTCGTTCCCTGTCCTTGCAATCGCGATTATTCCTAAAACTGGCAATCCGACACCGGTAATTAAAAAACCTACGATGGCAAGCCACACGTTTTCCCCTGCTGCTTGCCCGAGAGCTGGAGGGAAAATCATGTTACCAGCGCCAAAAAATAAAGCAAATAACATAAAACCGACAGCTATTAAATCTTTTTTCGACATGCTGATCCTCCTTCGTTTTCTCCGTACGAGCATATATACTATCATACAAAATAAAAATTTTGTCGTTTTTATAAAAAGTTTCAATCTTTAAAATATTCTTTGATTATTTCCTTTTTGAATAAAGATGTGATAATATAAGAAGGCTGTTTGTATACGAAGGTAATGGAGGCTAGCGCGATGATGTACTTAGATAATAGTGCCACAACAAAACCGTTTCCAGAGGTGTTGCAGTCTTTTTTCAAAGTAGCGAGCGATTATTTTGGGAATCCGTCGTCGCTACACGGACTAGGTATGCAAGCAGAGCGATTGCTCACGCAAGCAAGAGAACAAATGGCCCATCTCCTTGGGGTGAAATCAACAGAAATTATTTTTACATCAGGTGGGACGGAAGGAAACAATTTAGCCATTAAAGGTGCGGCTTGGCAACATCAGCAGCGCGGCCGCCACATCATTACAACAGCGATTGAACACCCATCTGTCACCGAGGCGTGCAGACAGCTAGAACAACTCGGTTTTCAAGTTACATATGTACCTGTTGATGAACGTGGTATCGTTTCTCCAACACATATTGAACAAGCGTTGCGTGATGATACAATTCTCGTTTCTGTCATGCATGTAAATAACGAAGTAGGCTCTATTCAACCGATTGAACAAATTGGTGCGATGTTGAAAAAATATCCGAAAGTGTTGTTTCACGTTGATGGAGTGCAAGGTGCGGCGAAAGTGCCACTTCATTTGAAACAGGCAAACGTTGATTTATATACGGTATCGGCGCATAAATTTCACGGTCTAAAAGGAGCAGGAGTTTTGTACGTTCGCGAAGGTGTGCGCCTTTCTCCGCTTTTATCGGGGGGGGCACAAGAGATGCAATTGCGCTCAGGAACAGAAAATGTCGCTGCTATTGTTGCGATGGCGAAAGCGTTACGATTATCGGTGGAAAAGTATCATGAGGCATATGATCGACTTGAGAAAATGAAACGAGCGCTCATCGAACGCTTACAAACGATTGAGGGTATTCGTGTTCACACGCCATTTGAACAATCAGCTCCACATATTATTCATTTTTCACTAGAAGGAATAAAATCAGAAACGTTTGTTCACGAATTAGAAAAGCAACATATATACGTATCGACAACATCAGCTTGTTCATCCCGTAAAAAGGCGCCAAGTAAAACGTTGTTAGCGATGGGAATCGAAAAAACGCGGGCGGAGCGTTCGATTCGCATAAGTTTATCATACGAACAACAAATGGAGCATGTCCCAATCATTATTGAAGCCATTGAGCAAGCATATGAACGATTAAAAATAGTAGCGAGGGGAACGAAATGACGTATGATCATATTGTAATTCGTTACGGTGAAATGTCGACAAAAGGAAAAAATCGTTTACAATTTGTACGATGTTTAAAACGAAATATAGCAAAAAAATTGAAACATTTTCCGAACCTTCAAATTGAAGCGTTGCGCGATCGGATGTACATTCGACTACATCATACACCACCGCAACCTGTCATCGAAAAATTGCAAGAAGTGTTCGGTATTCAATCGTTAAGTTTGGCATTAAAGACAGAGAACGACTTGCAAAAAATAAAAGAAGCAACATTATTTTTCGTGAAACAATTTCCATACGAAGGGAGAACATTCAAAATATCAGCAAGAAGGGCAGATAAACAATTTCCAGTTACAACAAATGAATTAAACTATGAGCTGGGCAGTTATGTGTTGAAAAACACAACGGGCTTAACGGTTGATGTCCATCATCCAGACATAGATGTTCGCGTAGAAGTGCGAAAAGAAGGAACGTATATTACTGCACACGATGTACCAGGAGCGGGTGGTTTACCTGTTGGAACAAGCGGAAAAGCGATGTTGATGCTTTCAGGCGGAATCGACAGCCCTGTAGCTGGATACTTAGCAATGAAGCGCGGCTTGCAAATTGAGGCTGTTCACTTTTTTAGCCCACCGTTTACAAGTGAGCGAGCGAAGCAAAAAGTGATCGACTTAGCGCAGCGTTTAACGGAATTTGGTGGTACGATCCGTCTTCATATTGTACCGTTTACGGAGTTGCAACAAGCGATTTATAAACAAGTGCCGGAAAATTATTCGTTGATCGCTACGCGGCGTGCGATGTTGCGCATTACAGATGAAATTCGTAAAAAACAAAACGGACTGGCGATTGTAACTGGGGAAAGTTTAGGGCAAGTTGCTAGTCAAACACTTGAAAGTATGGTTGTTGTCAACGATGTGACAACGACACCAATTCTTCGTCCGCTTATTTCGATGGATAAAACGGAAATTATTGCGATCGCTGAGCGAATTGGTACACATCATATTTCGATTCGACCGTATGAAGATTGCTGTACAATTTTTACGCCAAAAGCACCAAAAACGAAGCCGAAAAAAGAGAAGGTAATCCAATATGAACAATTTTTACCTTTAGATGAGATGATTGCTGAAACAGTTGCTCGCGTCGAAACGATTACATTGAAACCAGATCAACCATTGGACGAGCTATTTTAACGGGGAGATGCATAGAGTCCATTTGTTTTGCACAACCTATGGTTACAAGGGGGTGAAGACAAATGGCAAATCGAAATCGATTGCTCGTCCCTGGTGTGCAACAAGCAATTGACCAAATGAAATATGAAATCGCTCAAGAGTTTGGCGTGCAGTTAGGCCCAGATACAACTGCGCGAGCAAACGGTTCTGTCGGTGGCGAGATTACGAAACGCCTCGTGAAGATGGCAGAACAACAATTGGGTAGCCAAAAATAAATATAGATGACAGCACTCGGTAGATTTCGTCCTACCGAGTGTTTTTATTTTTGAAATTTTTAGAAAAGTTATACAAAAATATTCCGTTTTCTTGTATAATTTTTTCTGTAATCATACGGTAAGGGGGAGAGAAAAATGAATTTAATTGCACCAGAAATGTACAATTTGACAAGCGAATTTGAAAAGTATGCGGATGATCCAAACGGTACCGTCAAGAATTTTGTGTAATGTAATGGGGTAGGGTTTCTCTGAAATGGATTTGAATTGATAGGGAACCGATTTTCTCCCCACAGGAGACTGAATAT
>NZ_JBCNEQ010000080.1:0-5752 GCF_050480245.1 Bhargavaea massiliensis
CAAGGTGCGAAATATGAGTAACAACTAAAAAAGAAAGAAACTTAATTGATGAGATGAAAAACGAAATTGGATTATATGATAACTTTGTTAATAATGTATTTACATTAAGTGCTGGAAATAATGACGATGAAGCAATTATAGAAGTTGCAAATTATCAAGAGAAAATTAATGAAATAACAATGGATATGGATCAACTAGTTGCATTAAACATGCAATTTGCTGAAGATGCAAGCAAAAAGGCTAGTAATTTGTATCAAAGAGGGCTTTCTCAATCCATAATCTTTATTAGTATAAGTTTATTTTTCGCAATTGGAGTAGCGTTCTTTATCACGCGTGGCATAAGTAAACCTCTTATCTCAGTAACAGATACTTTAAAACTTATTTCCGATGGTGATTTGACTATGGAGCCTTTAAAAATTCGTAATCGAGATGAGATTGGTTTACTAGTTAGTTCACTCAATAAAATGTTAATAGATTTAAAGGCAACTGTTTTGACAGCAAACAATTCAGCAATCCAAGTTGCATCTTCCTCAGAGGAATTATTTGCAAGTGTTGAGCAAAGTACAAATGCCTCTGAACGATTATCAAACCTTGTGCAAACTAATGCAGAAGGTGTAGAAATACAGTTAAATCGGATTGATAATGTCTCTGCTTCACTAGGTCAAATGGTCAAACGTGTAAAAGATATAAGTAATAATAGTACCGAAATGGATAAATCAACAAAAATCACATCTAAATTTGTTGAAAGAGGAATGACATCTGTTGAAACAGTTGTACATCGTATTCAAGATATTAAGGCGTCGTTTAATCAAATGAACGCTGTCATTAACTCACTTGATAATCGTTCAAAAGAAATTGGGAATATCTTAGCATTAATTACCGATATTTCAAATCAAACTAATCTCTTGGCACTAAATGCTGCCATCGAGGCCGCAAGAGCAGGGGAACATGGAAAGGGATTCGCAGTTGTAGCAGACGAAGTAAAGAAACTTGCAGAGGAATCCAAAAAATCAGCAGACCAAATAGCAGAAATGATTGTAGAAATTCAAACAGAAATAAAGAATGCAGTATTATCGATTAACGAAGGAAATTTAAAGGTACTAGAGGGTATTTCTTCAACTGAGGGAGCCAAACAATCCTTTAATGATATTAAGAATTCTATGTCAGATGTTTCAAATAAAGTTACAGATGTTTCAGTATCCATTCAAGATATTGAAGCCATTAGTTTAAATATATCAATGGCTCTTGAAAATGTACGGGACATTGCAGAAAAGAGTGTAACTTCAAGTCTAGAAAGTAGAGCCGCTACAGAAGAGCAACTAGCCACAATGGAGGAAATAGCCTCATCGGCTCAATCACTTTCTTCATTGGCAGAAGAGTTACATTTAGTAATCTCTAAGTTTAAGATTAAGGGCTGATAATAGCGAACGGTGCCAGGCACTGTTCGATGGTACGATAAAATGCCAAATGAAACGAGATCATTGTTGCCACTGCAAAAAATATATATTCCAGAATAAAAAACTACAAAAGAGCCGTTACTTCACAGTAAGGCTCTTTTCCATGTCTATAAAGTTAAGGTTGGGCCATTGACACGCAACCATTCTTTTCTTTGTTCATAGTCCGACATCACAGATTTAACAAAATGCCAAAAATCATTGGAGTGGTTTGGATATTTCAAATGTGCCAATTCATGTACTAATAAATAATCGATAATCGGCATTGGTGCCATCATAATTTTCCAGTTTAAATATATGGCTCCTTCGTTTGTACATGTTCCCCAGCGCATTTTTTGTTCCTTTAATTTAATTTTAGTAGGGGTTACTCCCATTTTAGGGCAATAAATTTTTAAACGTTCTTGTAGTTTCATTTCTCCGTACAGAATATACCAATCTTTGAACGCTTGTTGGAAAAATGAGATTCTTTCTTCTTCTGTTAAATGCGGTGGCACCGTGGCAATAAATTTCCCTTGTTTAAACATAAGAACCGGCTTTGTAACTTCTTCACTTTTATATACTTTTAACCGATAGTTACGCCCCAAATAAGCAAATTTCTCTCCGCTTACAAACTCTTTTGGGGCAGGGGGATCAGAAATTTGATTTAACGCCTGCCATTTATCAATAATCCATGGAGCTTTTTTATAAAGGATAGAATGTAAAAGTGTAGGCTCTATCCCCTCAGGGGCTACGACCTTTACTCCCTCCAACCATTCAACCGATATCGTCACATCCCGCTTTTCCGGCTTATACTCTACTGCATAATCTATTGTTGTCTTGCCATATTGAAAGCTAGGCATAGAAATACTAACTCCTTCGTTCCTTTAATTGTCTTTCATTTTAACTTTGGGAAAGCAAAAGGTCAATCGGTAAACGATACGAACGGTGCCAGGCACCGTTCGTATTTCGACCTCACATTTCGCACCCTTCCGACGAAAATCGGGAGGATTTTTTCGTTCCGATGTCGAATGAATCCTTGACACACAAGGAAAGTGAAGGAGTTTTTCTCTCATGGATGTGCAAGTCGAATCGGTCTATCGCAATTCTTATTTGAATATCATAAGTGCTCTATTCAAAAAACTGGGTTTCCCCCAATCGATTGACCATCTCGTTCCCGTCGATCCGCAGTGCCAGACTCGAGTCAACGATGCCGTTCAAGCCATTCTCTACAATGTGTTTGACGGCCGGCAAGCCCTCGTTCACTTGGAACAATGGGGGCACACGATCGACCTGGAGAAACTCATCCGTTCCGGGCTCCATCCTTCCCAGTTGAATGACGATGCGTTGACCCGTCATCTCGATCGTCTGTATGAGGCCGGCATTTACCGCGTCTTTCAGCGCCGGGTGCGTCCGTTCATGACTCCCGAACACCCGTTGAAGGGTCCTGGAGGCCGCAAGCTGACCCGTCCGACGGGACAGGCGATTTTTCAGCTGTTTCCATACGTGAACGTCGTCCTGTTCAAGCTGCCGGATGGACGCATCCAACGCTCACTGGATCGCTCCCTCACCCCGGATCAGCGAAGGATTCTGCAGGGATTGGGCATGGATGAGAGCATTTACGTGTAACGTGATACGGAACGACCAGATATGGTAAAAAAAGGATTTCCATCACTCGTTGTGTTGGTCGGAAAGTTATTCTAAAAAACGAAATAAAAAATCCTTTCTTTCAACCCTGTTAGGGTGCGAAATGTGAGTACTAATATGGGTTATATGAACTTTTTGTGAACGACAAATTGCGACATACTTTTACTTTTTTAACCTTTTATAGTATTCATTGAAATAAATAAACCGATAAAAGGGAGGGGGAATTTATGAAGCTGTCTATGAAGTTGTTCAAAAGAATTTTATCTCCTGTTTTAGCTCTGTCTGTTTTGGCGGTAGCAGTACCTACTTCTGTTTTTGCCGCAGAGACAAACACGGTGTCACAACTCACCCCTTCTGTGGCGAAGGTCAACACAGTGTCGCCAAAGGTAGAAACACAGGGTATCAAAACTGCAGCTCTCAAGAAAGCGGTATTGACGTTAGCAGACATGCTGGAATCGCAAGCCATTAAAAAATTGCTCGACTTTGTTGAGGACTACGGCAGTAAAAAGGTAGCAGATACTATCAGGGAATATGCCGATAATATTGCTGATACCTTGCGGACCATAGCTTCTTGGAAAGACCTTTCTATCCAAATCATTCAAGATCAAGTTAGCGGGGCGTTATATGATCTGGGAGTACCACTGAGTACAGCGAGACAGGTTGGTTGGGTCATTTCAAAATTCGTAGACTGGGTATTACTATAGTACAAGGAGGGTGCTATGAACGAGGAAAGAATCAAGGATCTTGAAGCAAAATTGAGTCTAGCCACCGACGCAATTACGTTACTCTTAGATATGGTGAACAAGGAGCACAAAAGCTTTGCGATTCTGGCCTTAGCCACTGGCTTTACTGCCGACGAGTTGGAACGCCTGGAAAAGCTGTTTTATCACGCTGGCAAATCACAGTGGGACAAGGACACATTTGTGGCAGAGTTCGAGAAGCAGCTTCCCAAAAGAAGTGCAATGTTGAGAAGCATTTTGGAAGGGCTAAAGTCAGATGGAAAGTTCGTATCGTTATGCGAGAAGTATTTGGATTGACAGAAAAAACCCGCCCATGTCGAGGCGGGTTTATTTTTCTTCAAAACATCCAAATCTTCACCAAACGATTCTGTCAATGTCAAGAGAGTATGGAGATCGCGAAACTCAAAAACCTGTCGCTACTGGCCAGCATGACCGGCGACGTTGAGTGGCAGCATGAGTTGTGCGCGAGGCTGGAGAAGTTGTCGGGATGAAAAAGGAGCCCTTCTCGCTTGATATTATCCCTCTAGTGTAGACAGTTGGGAAAATGCCCATACTGTCATGAAAAACACTGGAGGGATTTGTTTATGTTCGAGACCAAGCAAACACCGAAAGGGAAGACCACCTATTCCGTGGAGTTTAAATGGAGGGCTGTCCAGATGTACATCGAAGAAGGATGGGGATATAAGCGGATATGCCAAGAGTTATAGGGATTCCCTGCACGAAAACGATCAGACTTTGGGTAAAACGTTATCATGAACATGGTCGAAAAGGGCTCGAAGAACGGCGCGGGACATCCAAGTCTCCATTCAAGGGAAGACCCCGAAAAAAAGAGTGCAGTTTAGAGGAAGAGAATCGAAGACTGAAAGCTGAGGCGGAGGCGCAAATAGATCGCATACAGCGCCGGAATCGCCGCCAGCCATAACGCCGTCCGCCAGCCGTAAGCTGGTATGACGAAATACGAGATGAGCGCTGCCAATAGCCAACCGCCAGCCCAAAAGCTCTCGAGCAGCACGACAGCCCGGCCGCGATCCTTAGCTGGCACCGCTTCTGAGACGAGCGTTGACGCGACCGGCAGCTCGCCGCCAAGTCCCATGCCGATCAAAAAGCGGAGCGCCAAAAACGCCGCCAACGTCGTCGTCAGCGCCGACAGCCCACTGCCAAGCGAGAACAGCAACAATGTGAAAATAAAAACGTTTTTCCGCCCGATCCGGTCCGCAAGCAATCCGAACACGAGCGCCCCGACCGCCATGCCGATCGAGTTGACGCTGCCGATCCAGCCGACTTGTTCGGCTGTCAAGTTCCAGTCTTTTTGCAAGGCGGCCATCAAAAACGACAACATGCCGACATCCATCGCGTCAAACAGCCAACCGAGACCGGCAATGCCTAACAGCTTGCGCTGGGAAATCATCGGTTGATTCATGTGTATCCCCCTGTCATCAATATGGTGCCAGGCACTGTTCGTAAGGAAGTGCTTTTAGGCGTATTTGATGGTCTTCCGGGGCTGGAGGAAGCCTTTCGGGCGGTTTATCCGAAAGCTGACGTACAGCGTTGTGTCGTTCACAAAGTCCGTAACACCCTCAGCCGTGTTCGGAAAAAAGACCAATTCGAAATGGCGGAGGATCTCAAACTGATTTATCGCGCACCGAATAAGAAGATAGCGTTACAGATGTTTCAACAGTTTGAGTCGAAATGGTCCAGCAAGTACCCGAGAGAAGTCCAATCTTGGGCCAATGAGTTGGATGTCCTCCTTACATTTATGGATTATCCAAGCAGTATTCGAAGTGTGATTTACACGACGAATGCCATCGAACGAACGATCAAGGAGATTCGGAAACGTCTCAAACCGATGAACAGTTTGAGTAGTTTAGAAGCTGCTGAAAAAGTCGTGTATTTGACCATCCAAGATTTTAATGGGAAATGGGCAGGGCGAAAGTT
>NZ_JBCNEQ010000081.1:0-13413 GCF_050480245.1 Bhargavaea massiliensis
CTTGCACGACAGAGGAACGGGCTGGAGAAGCACCCGAACGTGTCATGACATCTATAACGTAGGCTCTGTTTCAAGCCTTGGTCTGGTCAACATGGGGCTTACAAGCCCATGACTTTAGTCATTGGGTTGTTGACGCCAAGTCCGATAAACCCGATCGTTTGCATCGTTCTCTCCCCATTCTAAATCGCTTTCACCATGCCGCCATCGACTAAAAGCGATTGACCGGTCATATACGTATTTTCATCGGACAATAAAAAGGCGACGACGTTCGCAAATTCTTCTGGCGTACCGTAACGACCGAGCGGAATGGCCGCTTTCACGCGCGCTTCCATTTCTTCTTTGCTAATGCCGAGTTTTTTTGCATTTTGTTCATCTAAATAAGCGACGCGTTCCGTCGCAATGCGCCCCGGTGCAACAGTATTAATTAGAATACCGTATGGGGCAAGCTCTTGGGCGAGCGTTTTCGTTAAGCCGACAATGCCAAGCCGAAACGTATTCGATAAAAGCAACCCCGGAATCGGCTCTTTAATGGACGATGAGGCAATGTTGACGATTTTCCCTTTCGTTTTTTTCAAATGTGGTAATGCTGCGCGAATCATTCGCACATAGCTCAATAAATTTAACTCAAACGCCTGTTGCCAATCGTCATCTGTTAACGTCGCGAGCGTTCCCGTCGGGGGGCCGCCAGCGTTATTGACTAATACATGAATGTCACCAAATGTCTCCACCGTTTTTTCCACGAGTTGTTCGATCATCGCGTTGTTCGTCACGTCCGTTACGACGTATGCCGCTTTCCCTTTTCCGAGCGCATTGAGCTGTTCGGTAACATCGTGTAGCTTTCGTTCGTCACGGCTAGCAAGCATGACGTTTACACCTTGCGAAACAAGTTTTGTCGCAATCGCTTTCCCAAGCCCTTGGCTTGATGCAGCAACAATCGCTGTTTTCATTTCATCCGCCTCCCTTCGATATGTACATTCGCTAACGATGACGCGATTCCTCCCTGTTCGTTTTGCTTTTTAAACTAGTTAATTTCATCGTTAATGACCGAAACAAAGCGGTTCCCCTTCAGCTATGTCGATTGTTGTTGAAAAATTAACAAAGTCGCAGTTTCATCGTCTTTGGCGAGGAGACCCCCACTTCAACGACCAAAGGGAGTAAGTGGGGGAGGAATCGCTTTTTTGTTATAAAAGGTTTACGATATGGTTCTGTTTTTTCATCCAATCGTAAAAATATATTAAAAATTTTGATAAAATATATTTGAGATCCCACTTCTTTCGTGATTATCTTTACATCTTATTGCATGGTTCTCTTATGAACATGTATAGTAAAAGAGAAAGCGAGGTGAACAACGATCATGATGGCGAATCGAGTGGAAAGGCATATGATTTTCGCCACTCATCCGTATTATCCGATGATCGATGAGTATTGTTTTCGGTCAAAAAATTTGTACAACTTCGCCAACTATCAAGTGAGGCAAACGTTTTTCCAACACGGCACGTATCTTTCTTACAACAAGCTAGACAAGCTGCTGAAAACAGAAGGGATGGATACAGACTATCGAGCGATGCCAATGGCTCAATGTGCTCAACAAACGTTAAGAATGTTGCATCAAAATTGGCAATCATTTTTTAAGTCGATGAAAGATTGGGCAAAAAACAAAGACAAATATACAGGCAGACCGAAACCGCCCAAATATCTCAAAAAAGACGGACGATATGTACTTGTGCTAACGAATCAATCATGCAAAGTCGTCGATGAACAAATCACGTTTCCTGCCTGTTTTCAAGGGTTTCGGTTAAAGACAAACATGAAAGGGAAGCTTCAACAAGTCCGATTCGTTCCGAAACACCGCCATATCATCGTCGAAGTCGTTTACAAAATCCCTATTCCAACACAAAAACAAGATAACAACAGATATATCAGTATTGATTTGGGATTAGATAACTTCGCAACCATTGTGAACAATGTGGGCAAACAACCGATCGTCATCAATGGTAAAGGTCTAAAATCCGCCAATCAATACTATAACAAACAAATGAGCCACTACCGCAAAGTAGCGAAACAGATGAATGGACTCGATTGGACAAAACGAATGAGCAAAATGACAGAAAAACGAAACCGCATCGTGGAAAACTTTATGCACCAAGCGAGTGCCTTTGTCATCAAACATGCGCTGTCTTTAGACTGCGATACGATTGTGGTGGGGATGAATAAAGATTGGAAGCGTGAAGTCCATCTCGGAAAGCGCACAAATCAAGCGTTCGTTCACATCCCGTATCAAACGTTTCTTCATCAGTTGCAGTACAAAGCAGCACAGCATGGGATTCGTGTCATCGTGACAGAAGAAAGCTATACATCGAAATGCAGTTTTTTAGACATGGAAGAAATCAAAAAGCAAAAGCAATACAAAGGAACGCGCATCAAGCGAGGACTGTTTCAATCTGAAAATGGAATACTGATTAACGCAGATGTCAACGGGGCATACAACATCATGAGAAAAGTATTCCCAAAGGCGTTCGCCAATGGGATAGCGGGTGTGGGGTTACACCCAATCCGAGTACATGTCGCTTAAACGACGTGGACGGATAAACAATTTTATTAAAATCTTTATCATTATTCTATGATTTTAATAAAATTGATAACCTGATGTCTATGACCGTTTTGTACTGATTTTTTCCATGAAAAAAAGAACCGGAGGCGTCCGGTTCTTATTGTTGGAACGTTTCTTTCACGAAACGAACGACTTCTTCTGCTGTCGCAAGCGATAAAATGTGATCTTTCACTCGCTCCGCTTCTTGTTTGGACAGTTTCTTTAATTGCGAGCGGACGCGTAAAATCGATGTCGCACTCATACTAAATTCGTCTAAGCCGAACGCTAATAAAATCGGCACAGCTAGCTCTTCGCCAGCCATTTCACCGCACATGCCAACCCATTTGCCTTCTTTATGCGCCGCTTCAATGACGTTATAAATGAGGCGCAAAATGGCAGGGTTGTACGGTTGATATAAATACGATACGCGCTCGTTCATGCGGTCAGCCGCCATCGTATATTGGATTAAGTCGTTCGTTCCGATGCTAAAGAAGTCTACTTCTTTTGCAAATTGATCCGCCAATACAGCGGCTGCTGGAATTTCGACCATCATGCCGACTTCGATATGATCGGATACCGCAACACCTTCAGCGACAAGCTTTTCTTTTTCTTCTAAAAGAACAGCTTTCGCTTGACGGAACTCGTCTACCGTCGCGATCATCGGGAACATAATTTTTAAATTGCCATATACGCTTGCGCGCAACAACGCGCGAAGTTGCGTGCGAAACATGTCTTGCATATCTAAACAAAGACGAACCGCACGGAAACCTAAAAACGGGTTCATTTCTTTTGGAAGGTCTAAATACGGCAATTCTTTGTCGCCGCCAATGTCTAGCGTGCGAACGACGACCGGTTTTCCTTCCATTTTTTCTAGCACCGTTTTGTATGCTTCAAACTGTTCTTCTTCTGTCGGCAATTCGTTGCGGCCCATGTATAAAAATTCGGTACGGTATAAGCCGATTCCTTCTGCCCCGTTCGCGAGTACACCCTCGACATCGTTTGGCGTTCCGATATTGGCAGCAAGCTCAACGTGATGACCGTCTTTCGTCATCGTTTGTTCATGAACGAGCTTTGCCCATTCTGCTTTTTGGGCAGCGAATGCGGCACGTTTTTGTTCGTACTCCGCGATCGTTTCTTCGGTTGGGTTAACGATCACTTCTCCGTCAAGCCCGTCAATAATGACGATGTCGCCGTTTTGAATCGTTGCTGTCGCTTCTTTCGTTCCGACGACAGCTGGAATTTCCATCGAGCGCGCCATAATGGCAGAGTGGGACGTCCGTCCGCCAATGTCGGTTGTAAAACCTTTCGCATATTTTCGGTTTAATTGAGCCGTATCTGACGGCGTTAAATCTTCAGCTACAATGATGACTTCTTCTGTAATCATGCTCGGGTTTGAAATCGTAACGCCTAATAAATGAGCAAGAACACGTTTTGTCACATCGCGAATGTCTGCAGCGCGCTCTTTCATATATTCGTTATCCATCGCTTCAAACATCGCAATGAACATCGATGCGACTTCGTGAAGGGCAAATTCCGCATTGACGCGTTCTTGTTCAATTTTTTGTTCAACGGCTTGGACGAGTTCTGGGTCGCTTAGTACAAGCAAATGAGCGGAGAAAATGGCCGCTTTATCTTCGCCAAGTTCTTTTAACGCATGCGCTTGAATGACTTCAAGTTCTTCTTTCGCTTTGGCGAGCGCTTGTTGGAAGCGGCTTACTTGCTCAGCTGGGTTTTCAATCGTTTGTTTTTCAACCGTTAAGTCGGGATGTTCCAAACGGTACGCCTTCGCAATGGCAATGCCATTCGATGCAGCAATCCCTTGCAATCGTTTCATTATTCGGCTAATCCCTCTTTTGATAATGTTTCTGTTAATGCGTTGATTGCGTCTGCTGCATCGCTGCCTTCAGCTGAAATTGTAATTTGCGCACCTTGTGGAATTCCTAACGACATCACACCCATAATGGATTTTAAGTTGACTTTTTTGCCGTTGTACTCTAATTGAATGTCGCTATCAAATTTGCTTGCTGTTTGCACTAACATCGTTGCTGGACGGGCATGAATACCAGATGCTGCTGTTACTTTAAACGTTTTTTGCATATTGCTCATCTCCTCACTTTTTATTTTGAAAACATAGAGAGCAAAAAACCCTCTATGTTTTTTTACCGAAAAATGACGCATTTTGCAAGTAAATTATTTTTGAACGATGACGACATCTTCGCCTTTTGTTACTGTTCCTTGTTTCGTGATGTTTACTGTTTCTCCTGCTTGTAAGTTTGTGAAAATAATCGGTGTCACAACAGAAGGCGCATGTTGTTTCACATATTCAAGGTCCACTTTTAAAATCGGTTGTCCTTTTTTCACTTCTGTGCCTTCCGATACAAGCGCTTCAAATCCTTGTCCGTTTAATTTCACTGTATCAATGCCGAAGTGGATAAGCACTTCACGACCTGTTTTTGATTGAATGCCGATCGCATGTTTTGTCGGGAAGACGTTAATGATCGTTCCATCTACTGGCGATACGACTGTGCCATCTGTTGGCTCAACTGCAAAACCGTCACCCATCATTTTTGTCGAAAATACTTGATCTGGCACTTCGGAAAGCGGCACAACTTTTCCTGTTAATGGAGATGCGACTTGTTCTATTTCTCCTGTCGCTTGTACAGATGGTTTCGCTTTTTCTACCGCTTTTGTCGGCACGCGACCTTCCATAATGTCTTTAATTTGTGTTTTTAAAATGTCTGATTTTGGTCCGAAAATGGCTTGAATGTTGTTTCCAACTTCTAATACGCCAGCTGCTCCGAGCTCTTTTAGACGATCTTTATCAACGTGTTGGATATCGTTTACTGAAACGCGTAAACGTGTGATGCACGCATCTAAATGCGCGATATTTTCTTTTCCGCCAAGCGCCGCTAAAATTTCGTGCGGAAGCTCACCTGCGTCTGCTGTACCTTTTGTTTCAGCTGTTTCTTTTTCACGTCCTGGTGTTGCTAAATCCCATTTACGAATCGCAAAGCGGAAGCCGAAGTAGTAAATGACCGCAAATACTAAACCGACCGGAATGACGAGCCACCAAGCTGTGCGACCTGGTAACACACCGAATAATAAGAAGTCGATGACCCCGCCAGAGAATGTCATACCGATTTTTACATCTAAAATATGCATAAGCATGAATGATAATCCTGCGAAAATAGTATGGATCGCAAATAATACTGGCGCAACGAACAAGAATGAAAACTCAATTGGTTCTGTAATTCCTGTTAAAAACGATGTTAACGCTGCAGATCCCATGATGCCGGCAACGACTTTTTTGTTTTCTGGACGCGCTTCATGGTAAATGGCAAGCGCAGCTGCTGGTAAACCGAACATCATGAACGGGAATTTTCCTGTCATAAATGTCCCAGCTGTTAATTCAGCACCGTCTTTAATTTGTTCCATGAAAATACGTTGGTCACCGCGCACAAGCTCGCCTGCTTTGTTGACGTATTGACCGAACTCAAACCAGAACGGCGAGTAGAAAATGTGGTGTAAACCGAACGGAATTAATGCGCGCTCGATGACACCGAAAATGAATGCCGCTAATGTACGGTTTGCATCGATCATGTTGTGTGAAAAGGTGTTTAAGCCGTGTTGGACAGGTGGCCATAACCATGTCATCACAATACCGAGAATTAATGCCGATGCAGCTGTTACAATCGGAACGAAACGTTTTCCTGCAAAGAAACCTAAGTAAGATGGCAATTCGATGTTAAAGTATTTGTTGTACATGTACGCTGCTAAAATACCGACGATAATCCCGCCGAATACCCCTGTTTGCAACGTCGGAATACCTAATACGTTTGCAAACGATGGATCTGTGCCGATTTGGTCTGATGTCACGCCTAAAATGACGCTCATTGTCACGTTCATGACTAAGTAACCGATGATCGCCGCTAAACCAGCAACCCCTTCACCGCCAGCTAATCCGACGGCAACCCCTACCGCAAATAAAAGCGGCAAGTTCGCAAATACAATACCACCAGATTGCTCCATCACTTTTGCGACCATTTCGACCCAGCCTGTTTCTAACGCTGGAATTTTTTCAATTAATGCTGGGTTTTGCAATGCGTTACCAAACGCAAGCAAAATACCTGCTGCCGGTAAAATCGCAACCGGAAGCATAAGCGCTTTACCAACTTTTTGTAACGTACCAAACGCTTTTTTCATTATAGAACCCTCCCTCATCATGTTAACGTTCGCAACAAACGCCATTTTCATGCATCAAAAGTAGATGAAGCGAAACGTTAGACGTCTAACGAATGTAAGCATTTGCAAATAAGAGAAAACAAAAAGGCATGAGCAAAGAACGACAGAAAAAGGGTATTATGTAACGACATTTTTCGTTACACCACTTTTTTCGCCTTCTTTACTCATGCCTGATCGAATCAGTAACACGTAAAGATAAGTGCCCATTTATTCATTTTTACCAGTTAACCGCTGCAAATGTAACGTTAAATATACGGCTTCGGCTTCATCTACCGGAAGCTGCAACGTTTGCTGCATAATTTTTATGAGCTTCCACGACAAATTATAACATAGTGGGTACGTCTCTTTCAATATGTTCGACAATTTTTTTGGCTCTTCAATTTTTTCTCCTTTTTTCACGCGCTCGATCGCATAGCGCAAATGGCGAACAAACCGTAAATAATGAATGCTTTCGCGATCAATGCGAATGTCGAGCTGTTCTTCGACGACGGAAACTAATCGAGAAATAAGCTGTGAATGTTGATTGACTTCCGATAATTGATGATTCGTTAGCGCGCTATGAATGTGTAAAGCAATAAAGCCAATTTCTCCTTCAGGGAGCTGAATGTGTAACCGTTCGTTCAACATGTTTACGACTTCGGTTGCCACATCATACTCGAGCGGATATAAGCTTTTTGTCTCGACTAAAAACGGATTTTTAATGTCCATTCCTTGTTCTAACCGCTTGATCGCAAACAAAATATGGTCCGTTAACGCAACGTGAATATGTTCGTTTAACGGGCTGTTCGTTCGCTTGCGAATATGGTGAACGACGTCGTTCATTAAACCGATAAATTCTTCATCGACATGTGGCAACAATTTTTTATATTGCTCTTGTTCCCGTTCATTTTTTAAAATAAACCATTTTTCGACGTCTTTTTGTTCAATGACGTCTCCTTTCTTTTTGCCAAAGCCAATTCCTTTGCCGATCAACACAACTTCATCGTACGTTGGATGCGAGGCAATGAGCACGTTGTTGTTTAATACTTTTTCAATGCGAAACGATTGGTCCACGTCTAGTTCGCTCCTTTAAAAACGTTTACATTACTTTCAATGTTACGAAACGAACAAAACCACGTCAATGGAAATGCGCTGTTTTTTGTCAAGACAGCTGTGAATGTTTTTGTCAAAAAGGCGTTTCGGTTGCACAAACGCATTTGTTCGATTAAACTTTTGTTTAGTATAGAAATGGAAGGAGTTTGCCATCATGATTCAACTCATTGTTACCGATTTAGACGGAACGTTGCTCGGTTACGACCGGCGCGTCAAAACGGAAGATCGCGAGGCGGTCGTTCGCGCCATTGCAAGCGGCATCGATTTTGCCGTTGCTTCGGGACGAATGGATAATGAAATTTTAGAAGTGTTAAAAGAGATCGGCCACGACGCGCACCGCATTAGTCAAAACGGCGCCTTTGTATACACGAACGACCATCGTCTCCTTCATCGTAGCGCGTTTGATCCAGCCGTTGCGCGCGCCATTTACGAACAAGCGCGCAAACTAGAAGCGATTGTGCTTGTGTGCAACGAACAAACGAGCTTTGTCGAAACAAAAACAGAACAAATCGAACAAATGAAAGCGCGGTTATTTTTCGATATTATCGAAAAGCGAAATATGATCGAAGCGATTGGTCGTGACATTTCTCCATCAAAAATTACCGTTATTGCTGAAGAAGACGTTGTCGCGCACTTTGAGCGATTCGTTCGTGAAACGTGGAAGCAAGATGTCGATACGTTTATTTCCGAACCTCGTTGTTTAGACATTATGCCAAAGCAAATCAGCAAAGGTGAAGCGCTCCGATTGCTAATGAATCATTTACAGCTGAAAGCAGAAGAAGTGGCTTGCTTCGGCGATTCGTTTAATGACATTCCGATGTTTCGCCTGACCCCACATAGTTTTGTCATGTCACATGCGCCCGAACAAGTGAAAAAAGAAGCACGCTATATCGTTTCTTCCGTTCATGAAGCCGTTGAAACCGTGCTTTCCATAAACGAAAAGATGCCTCAAACGTAAGAGGCATCTTTTCGTTTACATCACTAAAATAAACGAACGGCTTTGACTGCTCGTGGTGCCCAATACGGCTTCATATTTGCAAATGCCACGCCTGTGCTTGTTGCCGCGTGCAATAACGTCTCGCTATCTACAACGATGGACACATGGTTAATGACACCATCGCCATCCGTATCAAAAAACATTAAATCGCCTTTGCGCACGCTCGCAAGCGGCACTTCTGTTCCAACCATCGCTTGTTCGCGCGATGTGCGCGGCAATGTAATACCATTTTCTCTATACACGCGCTGGGTAAACGATGAGCAATCAAAAACGTCTGTGCGCGTCGTTGGCGCTCCGAATAAGTATTTCGCCCCTACGTATTTTTTCCCTGTTTCAATGATCGCATCTGCTCGCTCTTCCCATGAAAGCGACACGTTAATCGTTTGGCCAACGCGAATAAAATTCACGTTTGTAATCGTTGGATTTAGTGCGAGTAAATCGTTTAACGTCACATTAAATTTTCTAGCAATCGTCGACAATGTGTCGCCTGGTTGGACGATATACGATTTACTCGCGCTATTTGTCGGCCCTGTTGATGCCGGTCTCGGCGATATAAGTTGGCTTGTTGTATTTGCTGTATTTGTTGTGTTTGTTTTCGGTACTGTTAACGTTTGGCCAACGTAAATGCGGTTTACGTCTGTAATCGTCGGGTTTAGTTCAAGAAGGCGTGTAATGGTCGTATTATACTGCCGTGCGATCGTCGATAACGAATCGCCCGACTTAACTGTATATCGTGCCGCATCAACCGCTTTTTCCCCTAAAAATAACGTCGATAATACCGCTCCAACTACAATCGTCTTTTTCATCGTCCCAAACTCCTTCCTTTTTTGAAGCGCTTCCTTGTCCATATCATAACATGAAACTATTAATCTATTAACCGTATATTTTCAAACTATTCTTCCACTAAATTGAAATAAGCATGTATGAAAATGAAAGGAAGATGTGAGATGCCTTATACATTCTAAGAAAAAGCTGACGGTTATTTTCCGCCAGCTTTTTCTTTTAAATCATCACGAACCGTTCCTTCCCAGCGCGGCACGTTTGTGTAATACGCAGCGCGGCTAATGAGATGAGCCGCAACAGGAGATGTCATAAAAATAAACACGATGCCAAGTAAAAGCCGTGAGTTAAATTCACCGTTTTCAAGCAAAAAGTGAAAAAATGCACCGAGTAAAATGCACATCATGCCAAGCGTCGTGCTTTTGCTGATGGCATGGCTGCGCGTATATACATCCGGCAAACGAATCGCACCAACTGCCGACAAGAGCACGAGCACCGCTCCGAACAAAACAAGTGCTGCGACGAGCACATTACCGATCGCGATCACCACGTTCGATGACAACCCCTTTCTCTAAAAACTTCGCAAACGCGACCGTACCGACAAACGCTAAAATACCGATGAGCAAAATGACGTCTAAAAACGCGCTCGTATTTAGCAGTATAGAAACGATCGCAACGATCCCAGCGAGCGTAATGCCCATCGCATCTAGAGCAATCACTCGATCAGCAGCGCTTGGACCTTTGACAACGCGGTATAAAAAACCAACCATCGCTAAAGAAAGGATGACGAGGGCGATGTTTAACATCATTTGCTCACCTCCATAATCGTTTTCTCAAACGATTGTTTAATGCTTTGAATCGCTTCGTGCACATCTGGGCTATTTAACGCGTGAATATATAGCGTACTTCCATCATCTGATACATCTAAAACGAGCGTACCTGGCGTGAGCGTAATGAGCATCGCTAACACTGTAATTTCCCATTCTTTTTTTAATTGTGTCGGCAAAGCAAAAATGGCAGGTTGAATCGTTAACGAACGTTGCATAACGACTTTCGCTACGGCGATGTTTGATAAAATGAGCTCTTTGAAAAAAATGAACAGCAATTTGATGATGACAAACACCGGAACGAGATAAAAGCGCGAATGGAAAAAGCGACGCAAGATGAAAATGATAAACAGCCCGATCATGTACCCGACAAGAAATGACGCTCCGTCAAACGAAACTGTTAAAAACATCCATACGAACGCTAAAATGACGTTTAATAAAATTTGAAATGCCATGTTCTCTACTCCTTTAACACCGCTTCAATGTACATACTCGGATCGACTAACACGTTTACTGCGTCGAGAACAAATGGACGAACAAATTCGATGCCGATGCCGTATGCAACAGATAAAACAAGTAAAAACAACACCGGAAACAATCGTCCGTCTACTTGCTTTTGTTCAAATCCTTTTTTCTCGCCCCAAAAACCGTTCATAAATATTTTCATAACCGAATATAGCACAAGCAAACTCGACAGTAAGATAACGATCGCTTCAAAGATGAGTTGCGCATCGAAGCTTGCTTTTACAATGAGCAACTTTCCGATAAATCCGCTAAGCGGCGGAATGCCCGCAAGCGACAATGCAGCGATGAAAAATGACCACCCAAGCAGCGGATAAGACGACATTAACCCCGAAAATGAACGAATGTTATTTGAACTAGTGATGGAAAAAACAATACCGACTAGTAAAAATAATGTTGCTTTCATGACCATATCTTGCAACATGTAAAAAATCGTTCCTTCTAAACTTTCTGGCGTCATCATCGCTACCCCAAAAATCATAACGCCGACTGCAACGATAATGTTGTAAATGACGATATAGCGCATATCGTTATATGCAACTGCTCCAATGACACCGATGACGATCGTGCCGAGCGCAAGCCAAGCGAGCAACGTATGCGTGTAGCCGACATCACTCGTAAATAAAAGCGTAAACGTGCGCAAAATCGAGTACACACCAACCTTTGTCAACAAACCTCCAAACAAGGCTAATACCGGGGTAGGCGGGGCGTAATAGGCTGCTGGAAGCCAAAAATATAGCGGAAAAATCGCTCCCTTTAAACCAAATACGATGATAAACAATACCGCAATAACCGTTAAAATAGGCGACATTCCTATTTCGCTTATACGCTCCGCTAAATGCGCCATATTTAACGTACCTGTTACTCCATATAAATACGCGACTCCAACGACAAATAGCGCCGAAGAAATAACGTTCACAAGCGTATATTTCATCGTTTCACGCAGTTGTATTTTCGTGCCTCCGAGCACAAACAGCACGTAAGACGACATAAGCATCACTTCAAAAAAGACGAACAAGTTGAACAAATCACCTGTCGTAAACGCCCCATTCACACCGACGATTAAAAATTGAAAAAATGAATAGTAATAAAACGTCTCTCTCTTATGCCCAATCGCATAAAAAGAATATAGTAAACAAGCGAGCGCGATGATGCTCGTCGTCAATACGAGCAAAGCGGACAGCGAATCAGACACGAGCGTAATACCAAATGGCGCGGGCCAATTTCCGACGTTTAACGTTTGAATGCCGTCTGTATGCACACGATAAAGCAAGGCGCTGCTTGCGACGACTAAACTCATCGTTGCAAGCGCAGAGACAGCGCGTTGCCAAAAAACGTGCTTCGGAAAAAAAATAAGAATGATTGCTGTGACAAGCGGAATGAGAATAGGCAAAAGCAGAAGGTTATTCATCTCCCTTCATCCCTTCTATATGATCTGTTCCAATTTCTTGGTACGAACGGTATGCCAACACTAAGAAAAACGCTGTTACCCCAAAACTAATGACGATCGCTGTTAAAATGAGTGCTTGCGGCAACGGATCGACGTATCGTGCCGCCTTCTCCCCTAAAAGCGGCGGCGCTCCAACTTTTAACCCCCCCATCGTTAACAATAAAAGATGGGCACCATGACTGAGCAAACCCGTCCCGATAATAATGCGGAGCAAACTTTTGCTGAGCAACAAGTATGTCGCAGCGGTAAATAAACAACCGATGACGACAATCATAATCAGTTCCATTAGTCACGAACACTTGCGCAAGGAAGCCCCTGCCTTAAGGCACGGGGAGGAATTGCGCCTTACGCAATGTTCATTCCCTCCCTTCGATATGTGTATCCGTCGAATCGCTGAATGACTTGGACATATCTATAATTTATTCCTTGTGCGATACGCTTTCCGTCCTTGCCTTTAATGTCGAAACTTCCAGTCTTTCTACATGCGACTTCGCCAAACCAAACGCCTTGATATTTCCCTCTTGGGACAACAGCCTTAACCATGTCCCCTGTTTGAAAACCAAAGAAGAATTTTTGTCTTGCAAGATAACCTCTTGGGAAGCCATATCTATCTAGGTTTGTACGAGAGCGACTACCACGCCCTTTTGCCTTGATAAATAACACTTCTTTTGTTTTGAAATATAAGTGATTTGTTGTGCTTTCGCCTACACAACAAGCGTCAAAATAATGTGTTTTCGGCAAGTCTAAACGAATACGATTCATTTTTGTTCGTGCACCTGTTCCACACTCGACATCTAATCCTGTCTGCTTTAACACTTCATACGCTTTCCATCTTGTCGAGTTGATAGCACTTGCATCCTTTAATGTTTCTTTGACTTGCTTTTGAATGTGCGGATACCCGAATTCTTCTGCT
>NZ_JBCNEQ010000082.1:0-10209 GCF_050480245.1 Bhargavaea massiliensis
ACACACACGAAAAGCGTAGGCGACTGTTCAGCCAAGCCCTGTTATCTAGTTTTGAAGGAATAAAAAACGCTTGACAACAAAAAATATTCCGTTATAATAACATTTGTCTAAAGCATTCTTGCTCGGTGACGATGGCGGAGAGGTCACACCCGTTCCCATCCCGAACACGGAAGTTAAGCTCTCCAGCGCCGATGGTAGTTGGCGGGACACCGCCTGCGAGAGTAGGACGTTGCCGGGCATTATTGTATTTATACGAGAAAAATAACGAATCCACATCTGTGAGTTTACATCAGCGTACCGCTCGGGTCGCGTTGCTTGAATATACTATCCGAGAGCGGGACGGCCAGTTTTTTACGATAGTTATGGTCCATTCAATAAATTTTAAGTTAATTTTAAGCTATTTTTTATCGTCGCGGGGTGGAGCAGCCAGGTAGCTCGTCGGGCTCATAACCCGAAGGTCGCAGGTTCAAATCCTGCCCCCGCAACCAATGCATGAAACGAAACGGTATAAGTTTCGTATTTTTTTATGCCTTTTTTGCTTTATGCTTTGTTTTCGTGTACACTTATACGTGTAGCATTTCCTTAGGAGAGCGATCCTAAGGCCTTTTTTGTATGCTGATTTTATTTAATTAGGGGAATGAACGATGAAAACATATGAATATGTATCACATCATCCTGAAGATACGCTAGCATTAGCGATGAAACTTGCTCAATATGTTCAACCACAAGATGTCATTACACTAGAAGGTAATTTAGGGGCAGGGAAAACAACATTTATAAAAGGATTGGCAAAAGGTTTAGGAATCGACCGCAATGTGAACAGCCCGACTTTTACTATTATAAAGCAATATGAAGGGCGCTTACCTTTGTATCATATGGATGTATATCGTTTAGCAGAAAGCGAAGAAGACTTAGGATTTGATGAATATTTTTTCGGTGATGGTGTAACAGTTGTCGAATGGGCACACTTAATTGAACCGTATTTGCCGACCGAACGATTACACATTACGATTCACCATGCGAATGGAGAAAATCGAATCATTCGTTTCTCACCGATTGGTCAACGTTATGAACAGCTATGTAAGGAGATTTTTGCCGATGAAAGTGTTAGCCATTGATACATCAACGTTTGTTATGGGAATCGCTGTTGTTGACGGGCAGATCGTCAAAGGAGAGCTTATTACGAATTTGAAAAAAAATCATTCGATACGAGTGATGCCTGCGATTGAGGCGCTTCTCCAAGAATGTGATATAAGTCCGCATAATCTCGATCGTATTGTTGTTGCGAAAGGTCCTGGATCATATACAGGTGTTCGCATTGGTGTGACGATTGCTAAAACGCTCGCTTGGACGTTGCGCATTCCGCTTGTCGGCATATCAAGTTTAGAAGTGATGGCAGCAAGTGCAAAATATTTTCAAGGACTCGTTGTTCCATTAATGGACGCTCGGCGCGGACAAATTTATACAGGTCTTTACAAAGTTGAAGGAGGCAACATTCAATCCATTGTCGCTGATCAAGTCATTTTAGCTACGGAGTGGGCAAATGAATTAAAATCGTACAGCGAACCGATTTTATTAGTTGGAAACGATAGTGCGCTACACGAAGCAGCATTTATTGAAGCGCTAGGTCATTCTGTCGAAGTGGCTTCAGCGACACTTCACAATCCACGTCCAAGCGAGCTTGCCTGGTTAGGAATGAATCGTGAGCCAGAAGATGTTCATACATTTGTACCAAACTATATTCGTTTAGCCGAAGCGGAAGCGAATTGGCTTGCTCGTCAGCAGGAAAGGACGGAATGTTAAGTGAATGTCTCTTTTCGTTTCATGACGCTTCAAGATCTTGATCGCATTGTAGAAATCGAGCAACTCTCCTTTACGCTTCCATGGAGTCGCTCTTCTTTTTATCAAGAGTTGACAAACAATCCGTATGCTCGTTACATTGTGATGGAGCATGATGGACAAATTATCGGTTATTGTGGCATGTGGTTGGTTATGGATGAAGCACATATTACGAACATTGCGGTATTGCCACAATTTCGCGGTAAAAAGTTAGGAGAAGCGCTTATGAGACAGGCGATGACGTTAGCGAGAGAAGAAGGGGCGCAAACGATGACATTAGAAGTTCGAGTGTCAAACACGGTTGCACAATCATTATATCGGAAACTCGGTTTTTTAAACGGTGGAATTCGGAAACGATACTATTCGGATAACCAAGAAGATGCTTTAGTAATGTGGGTGAAATTATGAGCGAAAAAGATATATTTGTGCTTGGAATTGAGACAAGCTGTGATGAAACAGCTGCAGCCATTGTGAAAAATGGACGTGAAATTGTAGCTAACGTTGTCGCTTCACAAATGGAAAGTCACCAACGATTTGGGGGAGTTGTTCCTGAAATTGCCTCACGTCATCATGTTGAACAAATTACGCTCGTTTTAGAAGAAACGATGAAGCGAGCAAATATGGATGTGAACGAGCTCGATGCCATTGCGGTGACAGAAGGTCCAGGATTAGTAGGTGCTCTATTAATCGGCGTGAATGCAGCGAAAGCATTAGCTTTTGCACATCGCATTCCTCTTGTTGGTGTGCATCATATCGCAGGGCATATTTATGCGAATCAGCTTGTACAAGAAATGAAATTTCCACTTTTAGCCCTTGTTGTATCAGGAGGTCATACGGAGCTCATTTATATGAAAGAGCATGGTGTATTTGAAGTGATTGGCGAGACGCGCGATGATGCGGCAGGGGAAGCGTACGACAAAGTTGCCCGAGCGTTACAACTACCTTATCCGGGAGGACCTCACATTGATCGCTTAGCGAAACAGGGAAAACCAACTATTGATTTACCGCGCGCATGGCTTGAAGAAGGTTCATATGATTTTAGTTTTAGCGGATTAAAATCAGCGGTTATTAATGCGTTGCACAATGCGAAACAGCGTGGAGAGACGATTCATCCTGAGGATATGGCGGCAAGTTTTCAGGCAAGTGTCATCGAAGTATTAGTGGAAAAGACGATACAAGCAGCTATACATTATCGAGTGAAACAAGTCTTGTTAGCTGGCGGAGTAGCAGCAAATGAAGGACTGCGTACGCAACTACAAAAACAAATGAAGCAGCTGCCGGAAGTCGAGTTAGTTATCCCGCCGTTGTCGCTTTGCACAGATAATGCTGCGATGATTGCGGCAGCGGGAACGGTATTATTTCAACAAGGAAAGCGCGCCACAATGGCGTTAAATGCAAACCCAAGTTTACTGTTATAGGAACAGGGTGTCCCAGAAGTAACGGGGCACCCTTTCTTATAATCGTATAAATTTCTTCGAATAAAAACTGAACTTTTTTGTGGATTATTTTATCCACACATATGTGAATAATGTGGAAAACGTTGATTGTATGTTATTTTATCATAACAAGTTAACCACAACAAAATGGGGAATTTTTCTTTTGTTGTTGTGGATAATGTGGAAAAGTTGGTGAATAACTTATATTTAGGTGTTTTTTCTGTGGATATGTTTGTGTAAAAAGATGAGCCAGCCCACAAATGGAGCTGGCTCATTATTATCGTTGTAAATGTTCCCATTGTTCGAATAGTTCATCAAATTTTTGTTTTAGCGCTTCAATATGCGCTTGTATGTCTCGAGCTTTTTCATAGTCATTGTAACAGGAAGGGTCATATAATTGTTGTTCATATGCGGCAATTTGTTGTTCAAGTTGCTCCATTTCCAGCTCTAGCTGCTCTAGTTTTCGTTTTCGCTGTCGTTCAAGCTTTTTTCGCTTTTTTTCTTCTTCATATGAACGCTTTGGTGAAGATCGTTCTTCTGTTATCGTCTTTTCATTGAGTTGTCCAAGCTCAAGCAACTCTGCTTTTTTTGCCACATAATAATCGTAGTCTCCCAAATATTCCACAAGCCCATCTGTGGATAACTCATATATTTTTGTTGCGATTCTGTTAATAAAATAACGGTCGTGAGAAACGAATATAATTGTCCCAGGATATTCAATGAGTGCTTGTTCTAGCACTTCTTTGCTATCTAAATCCAAATGATTTGTCGGTTCGTCTAACACTAATACGTTTGCTTTTTTCATCATTAGCTTAGCGAGGGCGAGCCGAGCTTTTTCGCCACCGCTTAACATCTGAACAGGTTTCAATACATCGTCTCCAGAAAATAAAAAGTTACCGAGTATCGTTCGAATCTCTTTTTCTGTTTTTAAGCGATCCTCATCCCACAGCTCATCGATGACCCGTTTATTAGACGTTAATTCCGCTTGTTCTTGATCGTAATAGCCGATTTGGACGTTTGTTCCGTAACGCAGTTCCCCTTGTTTTGCAGGGAGCCGTTTGACGATCGTTTTTAAAAGAGTTGATTTGCCAATTCCATTTGGTCCAATTAATGCGATACTATCACCGCGAGTGATGCGAAACGAAAGATTTTTTGCAATGATGTGATCGTAACCGATCGCTAAATCGTTAGCTGTTAGCACATCATTTCCGCTTGGACGTTCAATCTCGAAGCGAAACGATGCCGATTTTTCATCACCGAGCGGTTTTTCGATGATGTTCATTTTTTCTAATTGTTTTCTGCGGCTTTGTGCTCGCTTTGTTGTTGAGGCGCGAGCGATATTTCGTTGAATAAAATCTTTTAATTTTGTGATTTCCTCTTGTTGTTTTTCATACAGTTTTAGTTGTTGTTCGAACTGTTCCGCGCGTTGTTGTAAGTAGCTTGTATAGTTGCCGACATATTTTTTTATTTTTGTGCGCGACAATTCGTACACTTGTGTCACGATTTGATCAAGAAGGTAGCGGTCGTGTGAGACGACGAGAATGGCGCCGGGATAATTTTTTAAATATTGTTCGAGCCATTGTAATGTTTCCATATCTAAATGGTTTGTCGGTTCGTCTAAAATAAGTAAATCTGGCTTAGCGAGAAGCAGTTTACCAAGCGCTAATCGCGTCCGCTGGCCACCGCTTAATGTTGATACTTTTGTCGTGTAATCGTACTGAGAAAAGCGAAGACCGTGAAGGACAGAACGAATATCTGCTTCATATTGATAGCCGCCTTTGTCTTTAAATTCTGTTTGCAACTGATCATATTGTTCAAGTAGCCGTTCATAGTCAACATCATGCAGGCTCATTTGTTGTTCTAGCTCGCGCAACTGTTGTTCCATTTGTTGAAGCGGGGCAAAAACATCGAGCATTTCTTCCCAAATGGAGCGATGTGCTTGCAAACCTGTATATTGATCTAAGTAGCCGATTGTTACATGTTTCGGTTTGATGATTTCGCCTGTGTCGTATGACAATTGGCCGGCAATAATTTTTAATAATGTGGATTTCCCTGCGCCGTTTCTTCCGACTAATGCAATGCGGTCTTTTTCTTGAATCTCAAGTTTAATGTCTGATAAAACTTGTTCAGCTCCATATGATTTGGACAGTTGATTTATTTGTAAAATGATCATGACTTCTCACCTCAATCTTCTTTTGATAGTGTAACGTACTTTCTTCATGTTCGGCAATACTAGTGTGCGAATAACAAATTTGACAAAAATAATAATAAAGGGTACAAAGGAAGGACAGAATGAAAAAAATAGTGTATAGTTTAAAAGTAGGGAGAGCTTTTTGGACATATAGGAGAGAAAAATGAAAGCGCTAACTATTTGTGAAAGGAAATGTGGGGGATTGACTCGTGAACAATGAACAACCAAAAATTCCGCAGGCGACCGCGAAGCGACTACCGTTATATTATCGTTTTTTGAAAAATTTGCATGCATCAGGAAAGCAGCGTGTATCTTCAGCGGAATTAAGCGAAGCTGTCAAAGTAGATTCAGCAACGATTCGCCGTGATTTTTCATACTTTGGTGCGCTCGGAAAAAAAGGATACGGATATAACGTCAATTACTTGTTGTCGTTTTTCCGTAAAACGTTAGATCAAGATGAAACAACGGAAGTGGCGTTATTTGGGGTTGGAAATTTAGGGACTGCATTTTTAAACTACAATTTCAGCAAAAATAATAATACGAAAATTGTGATGGCATTTGATGTCGATCCAGACAAAGTCGGAACGGAAGTAGGAGGAGTTCCTGTTTATCATTTAGATGAGCTGGAAGAAAAGCTCGGGGAGATTACAGTAGCTATTTTAACTGTGCCGGCTCAAGTTGCTCAACCGATTACTGACCGACTTGTCCAACAGGGGATTAAAGGGATTTTAAACTTTACACCTGCTCGCCTGCATGTGCCAGAACACATTCGTGTTCATCATATTGATTTAGCGGTCGAATTGCAGTCACTCGTTTATTTTTTAAAGCACTACGGAAATGAATAAACCTCCCGTTTATGAGCGGGAGGTTTTTTTCAATAAAGAGCGAATAGCTGTGCCAAAATCAAATGTTGCAATTAAGATGAACAACATTGTTGTTACGTCCCAAATGCCGTCATCAGCACTATCCACAGCAAAATAAGTAAATAAAATGCCCATCAGAAAGTAAAACAACGGTTCTGACTTCATAAAAACAGCCTCCAAATCACGAATTGCATTTGTTCTGCTTCGCGCATCATTTTTTCAATTTCCTCAGCAAATAATGTTTGAATAGCAACAACAAATGTATTCATCAGCACGTGTGCCACAATAGGTACGAGAATGCGCTTTGTTTTAACATATAAAAAGGCGAATACAAATCCCATCGTTGCATAAAGAAGCAAATGCTCGAACTCTAAATGAACAACCGCAAATAAAAGTGAGCTGACAAGCGCTGATAAGAAAAAGTTATATTTTTGGTACAACGCCCCAAAAATAATTTTTCGGAAGATGATTTCTTCCAAGATTGGTCCAACGATCGAAGTGACAAGCATAAGTGCTGGTGTGAGCTTTACCATTTCGACGATGCGTCGTGTGTTTTCGGATCCCATTTCGACGCCAAATATGCGCATTTCAATATTTGCAGCAACGCCTTGAGCAAAAAGGGCAAGGAAAAAGCCTCCAATGCCCCAAATGATGGACGATCCTATTGACGCTTGGTGGCGATCATACGAGTATTTCATATCTTCTCTCATGAAATAAAGAACGAGAAAAAGGGCAATCGAAAAACTAATGACAGCCCAATAGCCTGAGGCGATCGATAAAGCTACTTCTTTATTTGATGCGTTAATAAATCCGCTATGTGTGAGCACAGGAACGCCAATTAAACTGGATAGCTGCATGGCAATGTATGTAATGATGACATACCAATATTGCTTTTTCACGCGTTCAACCCCTTTTTACAAAGTGAATACTTTTTTATTCTATCATATTTTTTGCATGAATTTCGAAAGAAAAGACATAATGTAAAGAGGGAATCATTTAATGAAAAATTTTTAACTCCCTACTTGCAAAATTGAAAAAAGTTCATTAATATAATAAGTGTGTTAGCACTCAATAAGAATGAGTGCTAATAACAGAACGAAAATCTAATTAAGGAGGTCGTTTGCCGTGTTGAAGCCACTAGGTGATCGTATTGTCATTGAATTAATTCAAACTGAAGAAAAAACAGCGAGCGGAATTGTCTTACCAGACACAGCAAAAGAAAAACCACAAGAAGGAAAAGTTGTGGCAGTTGGTTCAGGTCGCGTTCTTGATAATGGTGAGCGCGTAGCTCCAGAAGTGAGCGTGGGCGACCGCATCATCTTCTCAAAATATGCGGGTACAGAAGTAAAATATGATGGAAAAGAATACTTAATTTTGCGTGAAAGTGACATTTTAGCTGTGATTGGTTAATCGTTCGCCTGATAACATATAAAGCACATAAAAATACTTAACTAAAATTTCATCAAGGGGGTAAGATGTATGGCAAAAGAAATTAAATTCAGTGAAGAAGCTCGTCGTGCGATGTTACGCGGTGTAGATAAATTAGCTGATGCAGTAAAAGTAACATTAGGTCCAAAAGGTCGTAACGTTGTATTAGAGAAAAAGTTCGGTTCTCCATTAATTACAAATGACGGTGTAACGATCGCAAAAGAAATTGAATTAGAAGATCCGTTTGAAAATATGGGTGCAAAGCTTGTTGCGGAAGTAGCAAGCAAAACAAATGATGTTGCTGGTGACGGTACAACAACAGCGACTGTATTAGCACAAGCGATGATTCGCGAAGGGTTGAAAAACGTAACAGCTGGCGCGAACCCAATGGGCATTCGCAAAGGTATTGAAAAAGCTGTTGCGGTCGCTGTGGAAGAATTAAAAGCGATCTCTAAACCAATCGAAGGTAAAGACTCTATCGCTCAAGTTGCAGCTATTTCTGCGGCTGACGAAGAAGTTGGTCAATTAATCGCAGAAGCAATGGAACGCGTTGGTAAAGACGGTGTCATTACATTAGAAGAGTCTAAAGGTTTCACAACAGAATTAGATGTTGTGGAAGGTATGCAGTTTGACCGCGGTTATGTATCTCCATACATGATCACAGACTCTGATAAAATGGAAGCTGTATTAGATAATCCATACATCTTAATTACAGATAAAAAAGTTTCAAGCATTCAAGAACTTCTTCCTGTATTAGAGCAAGTTGTTCAACAAGGCAAACCATTGTTAATCATTGCTGAAGATGTAGAAGGTGAAGCGCTTGCTACATTAGTTGTAAACAAACTTCGCGGTACATTCACAGCTGTTGCAGTTAAAGCGCCTGGCTTTGGTGACCGTCGTAAAGCGATGCTTCAAGATATTGCGATTTTAACAGGCGGTGAAGTCATCACAGAAGAGTTAGGTCGCGAGTTAAAATCAACAACAATTGCTTCACTTGGTCGTGCAGCGAAAGTTGTTGTAACAAAAGAACATACAACAATTGTTGGTGGCGCTGGCCGTGCGGAAGACATTCAAGCACGCATCAACCAAATTCGTGCTCAATTAGAAGAAACTACTTCTGAATTTGATCGCGAAAAATTACAAGAGCGCTTAGCGAAATTAGCTGGTGGCGTTGCGGTAATCAAAGTTGGTGCTGCAACAGAAACAGAATTGAAAGAGCGCAAATTACGCATTGAAGACGCATTGAACGCAACACGTGCGGCAGTTGAAGAAGGTATTGTTGCCGGCGGTGGTACAGCGTTAATGAACGTATACAACAAAGTTGCAGCGATCGAAGCTGAAGGCGACGAAGCAACTGGTGTGAAAATCGTTCTTCGTGCAATTGAAGAGCCAGTTCGTCAAATCGCGCAAAACGCTGGTTTAGAAGGCTCTGTCATCGTTGAACGTTTAAAAACAGAAAAAGCTGGTGTTGGTTTCAACGCAGCAACTGGCGAGTGGGTTGATATGATTGAAGCTGGTATCGTTGACCCAACAAAAGTAACTCGCTCTGCACTTCAAAACGCAGCGTCTGTTGCCGCTATGTTCTTAACAACTGAGGCAGTTGTTGCTGACAAACCAGAAGAAAACAAAAACACACCAGGCATGCCAGACATGGGCGGCATGATGTAATAAGAAAGAGAACTAGTCGCAGAAACAAATATATTCAATCGTAAGGGCTACTTCCTTAAAGGAGGTAGTCCTTTTTTGTTGCTCAAATTTGCATATCAAGATTTTTTGGAAGATCGGAAATTCAAAAATACAACAAAAACGAACATAAGGAATTATGAAATTATATTAGGTGAAACCTGTGGTGCTAGTTGAGTCTTAACGCTTGTTGTTGGTCAATTTAAAGACGCATATAATCTTGTCAATACTTTATTTAATCCTAATGCTACTGCTAAAGAAGTTGGATTAGCATTATTTGCATTCATACCTGTTATTGGAGACTTAAAAGACTTAAAAAATATTGGGAAAGCAGTCGATGTAATCAAATCGACGGTAAGAAAAGGAACAGATAAAATTGATGATGCTGTAATAAGTCATATATCAAAAAATATTAGGGAGATTAGTGTACCAGATCTTTTATTATACTCAGAAAAAGTAGGAGGACATACTATATCAAAACATATATCATTATCTGATTCAGAAATGGTTAAAAGAGCGGCACAACAAAAAGTAGATGTTACATCTTACACTAATCAAAGTACCGCAATTAAAGTGATAAAAAGTGCATTATCTCAGAATGCAACTAAAATATCAGAGTGGTTATTAGATCCCAACTCTAAAAATACACTTAATTTAAATCATGAAATGGGTTATGCTATTGGAAAAGGGTATAAAAGTGGGGGAACAGCATTAAAAACTAACTTGGATACGGCATTTATTCAGTTGAAATGTTAAAGCCGATGATAAA
>NZ_JBCNEQ010000083.1:0-39729 GCF_050480245.1 Bhargavaea massiliensis
GATGAAGAGTCGTCAACGTCGTTTTCCCTTATCGTATCAACGGTTTGCGACCATTGTAAAGATGTTTTGTCACGGATTTAGGTAAAAAATCAAAAGAACATATTAAAAAAAAAAACAATTTTGGATTATTATTATCCTAAGGATTATGATCTTGGAGGGATGACGATGCCTACCGTTTCTGTTAAGCAGTATTTTCAACAGAAACCAAATTCTTATGTTCCCACGATTGTAACCACAAAACCTTCTGGCTCTGTAACAGCATCAGTGTCATATACACCAGCAAAAGCAACGATTTCTAAAGATGTTGTATCGATTAGCGAGGCTGCTAAGAGAGCTTATGAACAGATGGTTTCTAAAAATCAAGTTTCTAACACGCTAACCAATCAAGTTGTTCAACCAATTCCCCCTTCGATACCTTCTTCAGTTAGCGTGTCTACTAACTTTAATCAACAGAAAGATATTGTGTACGGTACTAAAAAAGTATATCAAAGTGCAGTTTCCGACAATGCTTCTCACGCTTCAAAAAATATAATGGCGAATAAAACGCCTTCTGCTGTTATTCAAGGAGTAGGGAATAAAGATTCAGGAAATTTTGAAATAAAAGTAGCAGCTGGTACCTCAACAAAGACAACACATCATGTGCAAACAGTTACAGTTCAAGCCATAGCCAATAAAAAATCAGATGCTACAGATGTAAAAACATTAGTGAAGCGATTAGAGTATTTAGAAAAACTCACGGATTCGTACTTGAGGGAGCTACAAAAGAATCCAAGAACGAACGTTTCACGCAAGCCAGTTGAAATAAATGATTACAACCTAGAATTTATAAGATATAACTCTAAAGTGTATGCTGGATTTAAATGGGCTATCACCGCTGGGACAATAGATGAAAGGCATGTTCAGTACGTTGAATCCAAAAGCAAAAGCTTAAGTAAATTCTTTGAACCGAATGGTGAAGGGGCATTTTTAAAAGATCCTGTGACTGGGAACAAAATCGATTTCTTGCATATGGCTGCAACATTAGATGGAATATTATCAGTGTCTCCGATTCCTGATGACTTATCTGGATGGTCTGGGGATTTACAAACTGCAGTCATAGACCTTCAGCGGAATACAAACGATTCGAACGATTTGAAGATTCTTCAGAAAGAAGCTAAAAAGATTATAGGTGGGAATAGTTCGTTTTCTACCTCCGATTTGCTGGCAGATATAGACGCTGTGAATATTGCAAATATGATAAGAGAAAATTCTAAACTACATTTGTCCGACGCCATTGAAAAATATTATTCAAAATCTGGGGAAGTGAATAGACGGTTTAGTGAATTTATTGAATCGTTTGGAGGCAAAAAAGAGTTCAAAGAAGCTGTCAATAGTGTTAATTTAAAAACCGGACCTATTGTAATGGATAGTGGCAAGTTTGAGAAGTATGGAATTCCGACAGATAACCAAGTGAAAGTCATTCGTGAAGCTTTCATTAATCATGTGCTAAATCAAGCATCAAAAGAACAGAAATAGGGTACTTTTTCATTATTTAAATCTAAAGGAAGAGGAATGTCTTTATGAATCCTTTGAAACAAACAGGAAGCAAGACGATTATTTATAGTTCTCTATGTGTATCTGTCATCTTGTTCATTTATGCGATCAGCACGTTAATTATTGGGCCAAATATAATGAATACTTGGTTTGCTACTATATCTAGAGGTTTGGTTGCAATTATGTTTGGAGCAGTTTTTCTTAAGAAAACAAAAGGGGAAATGGATAAAAAAATTCGTTTTTTTAGAGTGTTTATTTGGACATGCACTTCTTTCATCATTTTATGCATCTTATTTGTCGTATTCCTGTATTTAGTTTTTTAACGTTTCGTCGGTATTAAACGGAATACCTAGTGATAATTAGGCAAATGCCATTCGCGAAGCTTTCATTAATTACATTGAGGAACTTCTAAAAAAGAGAAAAAATGAATTTTTGGAACTGAAAAGGTGAGATCATGTGGAGATTAGGAACGGATGAGGGTTTAAATAAAGCTATGATATATGTTACTTTGGCTTTGTCCTTAATTTTTTTAGCTATGCCATAGTCACCTTTATCGTCAATAATTATTCTGAACGAACAATGTTACTTGCGATATTCAAAGGAGGCATAGGCGCTTTTTTTGGTTATTTCTTTCTGAGGATAACAAAAAATAAATTAGGAAAACAATTACGAATTTTTCGAGTAGTAATTTGGATGTTTACTATTCTCACTACTCTGTACTTTTTGTTTGTTATATACCTGTATATTGTTTTTTGACATGTTATTTGTCTGAAAAAATACAAGTCTCATCGCTTCCAAAATTTTTTGTATATTTAAGGAAGTGATGAGACTTTTTATGTTTTTATATATGCTTATGTTCCAGTCTTCGCGAAACGAGCGAAAGGGAGTAGTTGACGACAAAATACATGACGGCAACTAATAAGAAAATCGGAATGACGTAATTGACGTTTTGCCCGTTAATAATTTGTGCATGATTCATTAATTCCGGAAGAGCAATGACGACAGCAAGCGATGTATCTTTCAAAAGCGAAATAAACTGCCCGACAATTGGTGGAACCATGCGGCGTAACGCCTGCGGCAAAATGATATGCCACAACGTTTGCGTGTAAGTGAGCCCTGATGAACGTGCCGCTTCGATTTGTCCTTTTTCAATTGAATTGAGTCCGCTGCGGACAATTTCCGACAGCATCGCCGATTCAAAAATGACAAGCGCTAAAATAGCTGCATAAAACTTATCCAGTTTGAATCCGACTTCCGGAAGGGCAAAATACGTAAAGAAAATAATTAATAAAAGCGGTAAGTTCCGAATCGTTTCCACCCCGACAGCAAGCAGGGGAGAGATGAAAGGAATGCGGCTGTAGCGCAACACACCGATGACGATGCCGATTAAAAAACTAAAGAAAATCGAGAGAAAGGCAACTTCTAGTGTAACAACAAATCCCTCTAATAAAAATTTCAAATGTGCAGGAGAATATGCACCAACAAAATCCATCTCTCACTTCACCTCGACTTTATCGACTTTTTGCTAGGCGGCGTTCTAACGCACCGACCCCTAAGCTTAATGGGATCGTTAAAAGTAAATAAAACAACGCAACGAAAATATATACATCGAACGTGACAAACGTTTCGGAAGAAATTAAGTCGCCGAAATACATTAAATCAAGTCCAGCGATGACTCCGAGAACCGATGAGTTTTTCACAAGGTTAATAAACTGGTTGCCCATTGGTGGTATGACAATTTTTACAGCTTGTGGCAAAATGATATACCACATCGCCTGCACATACGTCAGACCCGATGATCTAGCTGCTTCCATTTGCCCTTTCGGAACGGAAAGAATGCCAGCGCGAATGACTTCAGCAATAAATGCAGCCGTATAAACGGTTAGTCCTAACGTACCTGCGGTGAATGAATCAAAGCGAATGCCGATGGCAGGCAAACCGACAAAAAAGACAAAGACAATTAAAATGAGCGGGATGTTGCGAATAAATTCAACATAAGCAGCCCCAATCCAGTTTAATGGGCGAATGGGAGCGATACGAAAGATTGCCATGATTGTCCCAATGACCAAACTGCCGATTAATGCAAGTACACTAGCTTTTAACGTGTTGGCAAATCCTTGCATATACATATCGAAATGTTCTATAAGAATCGAATAGTCGAGCATCTTGTTGCCTCCTTTCCAATTAACAAGAGATGAGCGGATAGTTTCCGCTCATCGTCATGTCATTATTGTTTTGGCTTTTCGCCAATCCATTTTTCGTAAATTTTATCGTATTCGCCGTTTGCCTTAATTTCTTTTAAATATTCGTTAATCACTTCTAGTAATTCTTTATCGCCTTTGCGAACCGCAATTCCATATGGTTCTTCAGAGAACGTTTCATCAACGACGCGGAAGTTTGGATCTTGTTTTGCCATTCCGAACAATAACGCATTGTCTGTCGTGAGTGCATCGCCTTGTCCGGCTTTCAATGCGGTAAATGCTTCCGCGTAGTTTTCAAACTCTAACACCGTTGCTTTTGGTGCTTTTGCTCGAATGTTTTGTGCGGAAGTCGAGCCTTTTGCCGTTAATACTGTCACGCCTTCTTTATTCACATCAGCAATTCCGTTAATGTTGCTATCTTTTTTGACGAGTAGCGATTGGCCAGCCATGAAGTAGACGTCTGAGAAATCAACTTCTTTTTTTCGTTCTTCTGTAATTGTCATTGTTGCGATAATCGCATCGATTTCACCGTTGTTTAACATTGGAATACGCGTTTTTGACGTGACTTCTTTTAGCTCAATTTTGTTTTCATCGCCAAGAATTTTTTTCGCTAATCCTTTCGCGATGTCGATATCAAATCCTTCTACTTCACCAGTTTCCGGGTTTTTCAACCCGAAAAGGTTGAGGTCGTATTTGACGCCGACGACTAATTTGCCGCGTTCTTTAATTTTGTCTAACGTCGTTTCTGCTGCTTGTTCTTTTTTGTTATCGGTTTTGTTTTCTGTCGTTGTTTCACTATTGCAGCCGACTAACGCAGTAGCGCTAAGCATAGCGACAAGCCCAAACCCAATCATTTTTTTCCAAACAGTTTTGAACATGAAAAATTTCCCCCTTATTCATTAATGATTCAAAATCCGGCTGAGAAACAGGCGCGCCCGTTCTTCGCGCGGATTAGCAAAAAACTGTTCCGGCGGTGCTTCTTCTAAAATTCTCCCTTGGTCCATAAAGACGATGCGGTCAGCGACTTCCCGCGCAAACCCCATCTCGTGCGTGACGACGACCATCGTCATTCCTTCTTTTGCAAGTGTTTTCATGACATCGAGCACTTCACCAATTGTCTCAGGGTCAAGCGCAGAAGTCGGTTCGTCAAATAGCATAATTTTCGGTTTCATCGCTAGTCCCCTAGCGATGGCGACGCGCTGTTGTTGACCGCCAGACAATGCTGTCGGATAGGCGTTCGCCTTATCAGGAATGCCGACTTTTTCTAAATAGTACATCGCAGTTTCTTTTGCTTCTTTTTCAGGCACACCGAGCACTTTCATCGGTGCAAGCGTAATGTTTTGTAAGACAGTTTTGTGCGGATATAAGTTAAAATGTTGAAAAACCATGCCGATGTTGCGGCGCAGTTTATTAATATCGGTGTTTTTATCGTTCACTTTCACGCCATCAACGATGAGTTCACCGCTTGTGATCGTTTCAAGGCGATTAATACAACGGACTAACGTACTTTTTCCAGAACCAGACGGGCCAATAATGACGACAACTTCGCCTTGTTTGATAGTAAGATTAATATCTTTTAAGACGTGAAAGTCCCCATAATGCTTGTTCACTTGATGGAAGTAAATCAATATGTTCCCCCCCCTTTCTTTTTTTGAAAAATTTTGAATTGAATGTGAAGTTAAACTGTGATTAAGTGTAAAATCAAACTACGAAAAACGACAGAAACTAACAGAAACATTTAAAAAATTTTTATTTTTCTGTATTTATTTTGGAAATAAAATATTCGGACGTTTAATTTGAAAACATTTGTGATGTTTGTTAAATCGTTATAAAATTCAACTATCTGCAATTAAAAGATTGATAAACATATACAATAGTATGGTAAACATTATGCTGATAAAATAAAGCGAGTGAACATGTTAGATTTTACAGAAGATCAGCGTTTTAAAGAAATATACATGAAAGAACAATTGCCATGTATATTTTTAAATCGCCAAACAAATACATGTTTGATTTATGAAGTAAGGCCAATACCATGTCGTACGTATTTAAACTACTGTTCTCCGAATGTATGTGCTGAATCATATTTGCCTGATGAGCCATTTAGTTATGAATTTTTATATGAGTTTTATATAGAAGCGCTTCATGATTTTATTCAAGCGCTCGTTTATGAAGGAGAAGATGTTGGCATCGACTATCCAGACGATTTGTTTGCCATGGACTATTTGTTTCGTTTTTTTATTGATGAAACAAATAAAAAGGTCTAGCGCTTAAATGGGCGCAAGACCTTTTTATTTAAATGAGTTGCTCGTATATTTCATTTAAATGATGGACGCGAACATCGTCTTGTTCTTCTTTTGCATATTTCATTTCTTGGCGCAACATGCGATCTAAAAATGCTGCTTCTTTTTGTGATAAATCACGGACGAATTGTTCTTCATTTTTGTACGGTTTACTTATTAATTTTTTGTATAAATGAATGGCTACCGCGTGATGACGGTCAGCATAGTTTGCTAATATTTCGCGTAAATACGCTAACGTTTGATTCAACCGCACCACCTCCTTAAACAGTAGGGTAGGCGGTTTCGCAATGAAATATGTGTGCTATGTAAAAATCTCTTGTAAAATAGGGTCTTCATCAAGCAGTTGAACGGCTCGTTTTCGATATGTTTCGTCGTGAATGTACGTATAGCGGTTTGGTTTTATGGTCGGTGCCATGTGGATTGCTTGACGATATTCCTCTTTGTTCAACTGTAATGTTTTGACGTAATCGAAAAATCCAGTACGTGTAAACACTTTTGTGATACGTTCAGCTCGATGCTGTTGAACGTGAGCCATGATATACGTAGCGATCCCAACTTGAATGCCATGCATATGTGGCGACGGGCTGATTTTGTCAAGTGCATGAGAGATTAAATGCTCAGATCCACTAGTCGGGGAACTATTCCCGCTGATGACAGTTGAGATGCCGCTCATGGTTAAGGAGCTAATTAATTCTTTTTGAAAAATAGGATGCTTAATATTTCGCATTGGCGTCCGAATAAAGCTATTGACCGCTTTTTTACTAATCATCGCAGCAAAAGCGCTCACGCGACTAACTCCATGGCTTTGTTCGTATTCCCAGTCATACAACGCAGTAATATTCGACATTAAACCGCCGATGCCCGCTAAAATAAAGCGATCAGGAGCTTGCTGAATGATATTTAAGTCAGCTAAAATGCCGAACGGTACTTTGGCGGGAACGGTTGTTTTTTTTACCATGAACAAGAAACGAACAGTTTGTGCTTGCAAAACCGTCATTCGATGCGGATGTCGGAATGCTAATAAACGGTACTTGTCGTAAAAACGCCATATACTTGCCACAGTCGATGACCGCTCCTCCCATCGCAATCATCACATCACAATGGGGAAGTTCAAACGCTTTTTTCATAATGTCGACAATGTCAAGCTGTGGTGGTAAACAAACGGTATGCACAGGGACGGAGGAAATCGCCTGTTTCATGTCTTGTTCATACGTTCGATAAGTAAAGTCGTCAAATAGCATGACAGCTTTGGAAAAACGGTACGTTCACACTATATCGTCCATACGCCAAACGACACCTTCGCCAATTTCAAGAATAGATGGAATTGGAATGTTCATGTCAATACCCCTTTTTCTTGTAAATAACGTTCAACATCTGCAAATGTGTCCACAGGAACAAATGGAATTTGTTGTTCATGCAACAATGATTGTAAAGTGCCTTTGGCAAATGTGACATCAGCTACTTTTGCTGCATGGACATCTGGTTCGCTATCGCCGATAAAATAGACGGTTTTATACGTTTGCTTTAACGTACGAACGACGCTTGATTTATCAATACCGTATCGTTCGGAATAATGAATATGATTCGGGTCGATGCGCATATGAATATTTTTGTCATGATAATAGCCTTCGTTAGAAAAAATATCAACGCCGCGTATATCATATTTTTTAAAAATGTGTCGGATATAGTAATCGGTTCCGGCGCTTAATACATAAAAATCTCCACCACTTCGCTGGACGTGTTTAATGAAAGGTAAGACAGTTTCATCAATTGGAATGCGATGAATATCTTCAATGATTTGTTTTTCATCTTGATGAATGGATGTAAATACGGTGCTTAAAAAGTCGATATCTTTTATTTTTCCAGCACGCCATTGTTCGAATAATCGTTTCCCTTCAGGAAAATATTTTTCAATAACAATCCAGTAAAAGTCTTTATGCGAAATCGTCCCGTCAAAATCAGAAACAAACGCCCATTTGTTCATGAACGAACCTCTGTTTTTTTTTGTTAGTATATGCAATCGAACAGCGCATTCATCAAAGAAATTGAATGGCTTGAATGACATCGTAGTCGCTTTGTTGTAATGTGGTAGATTGCCCGAGAATCATTCTCGCAAGTTCGGCACCAACATATGGTCCTGCGGTTAATCCGGATGCGCCAAGACCGTTTGCCACGTAAAGACCTTCGATATGCGGTACGGCACCGAATATAGGTAAAAAGTTTGGTGCATGAGGCCGGAAGCCAACGCGTGTTTCCACATGGGTCCAATCCGCTAAGTGGGGAGCGACGGTTAATGCTTTATGTAACACTTCGTACAAACCACCAGCAGTTACGCGACAGTCGATACCGACACCGTCTTCATGTGTAGCCCCAACAACGATTTTTCCTTTTGGAAAGGCCAGTAAATATTGATTATTTGGTGGCATGACGACAGGCCAATGATCGGTATGTTGTTCGGGATGTTGTAGATGGACAATTTGTGCTCGCTGCGGTGTGATGAGAAAATCAATACCTAGTGGCAAAAGTAACGACTTTGCCCAAACCCCTGCGGCGACAATAACCCCATCTGCTTCAAAACGTTCATTCCCAACTGTTGCGCCAATGACCCGTCCATTTTTATGCAAAAGGGTCGCGCTTCCTTTTACATATGTTGTTCCTAGTTGAATGGCAGCATGAATAAGAGCACGTCTTAATGCACGCCCATCCACTCGGGCAGCACCGCTTACATATATCGCCTCGTACTCATCGCTTAATACGGGAAATCGTGTTTTTACTTCTTTTGGATACAAGCGGGTAATTTCTCCGATTTCAGGAGCTTCTTCGCGTCGTTTGTAAACACGTTCTTCCATACTTTTTAATTTATCAGAATCATGATGTAAACAAATTGCCCCGACACGTTTGTATCCTGTTTGATGACCGTACGCTTGCAATTGTTCAATGAGATAAGGGTAAAATGCTGCTCCTCCTTTTGCAAGGGCATACCATTTTTTGTTTCTGCGTTGCGATGTCCATGGACAAATTATTCCCGCCGCAGCATCAGTTGCTCGCCCTTGATCTTCACGGTCGATTAAAATGACGTTTGCTTTTTCTTTTGCTAAGTGAAAAGCAACAGAGGAGCCAACAATTCCACCGCCAATGACGATATAACGATTCATCGTTTACACCTTTCCTTTTCGTGATACTGTATCATTACGATAACATAGGACATGGAAAAAGCAAGGGTCTTCCCTTGCCTTTTAATAAAACCATTTTGCCATTTCATAATATAGCGGCATGCCGATTGTTAAGTTAAATGGGAAGGTGAGCCCGAGCGCCATACCAAGATAAATAGCAGGGTTCGCTTCTGGGACAGATGCACGCATCGCAGCTGGAGCTGCAATGTATGAGGCGCTAGCGGCAAGTACGCTAAGTAAAATCGTTCCTCCAAAAGATAGACCAGAATAATAGCCGATCACAACGCCTAAAAAGCCATATACAGGGGGGAGAAGAATGCCTAAGGCAAGCAATTTGAGCCCGTATTTGCGCACGGCCGCAAGTTGATTTCCGGCTGTTAACCCCATTCCGAGTAAAAAGAGAACAAGAATGCTCGGATATAAATCAATAAATAAAGGTTTTACAATGGTAAGGGCCCGATCTCCACCAATGAGTCCGACGAGAAGGCTGCCGAGCATTAAAAAGACGCTTTTTCCAAATAACCCTTCTTTAATGATTGGTCCATACACAGATGTAGCAGAGAAGCGATATACCATTTCTTGTTTATGTGAACGACTTTCTAACAATTTCAATATGACAAGCGATACAATAATCGCAGGACTTTCCAATAAGACGACAAATGCATTCATATAGCTTTCGTAAGGGATGTTTGCTTGTTCGACAAAAGCAAGTGCAGCACCAAATGTAACGATACTAACCGATCCGTATGTCGCTGCAATACCGGTAGCATTTTTCCGATCAATGCCAAGGCGACGACATACACCAAACGTAACGATTGGGATAATAATGCCGAGCGATAACGTTCCAACTAACGGACGAACGAGCTCATGAAAAGCATGTTCCGAAAGTTCAATGCCACCTTTCATACCGATGGCGATTAATAAATAAATGCTTAACGATTCATTTAATCCTGTTGGCAACTTTAAATCCGATTTGACGAGAGCAGCAATAATGCCAAGGATAAAAAATAAAATGGCAGGTGATGTTAAGTTGTTGATAATCATTTCTTGCATGACAATCCTCTCCTTACGTTTCTGTTTTTATATTCAACAAAAAAGCCGGAAACATTTTTCGATTCGATCGAAAAATATTTCCGGCTTATCTTTTACTGACCACAATGGGCCTTTAAAAGATCAACCTTGTATATCGATTGGCTCTTGTAACAAAAAGACGATCATCCGTTCCCCGGTTTTTGTACTAATATCCGTATGCATACTTGTTACTTGTTTACCTGTTAATGTATAAATCATTTGTTTTAACTGCTCGCTACCTGATTCAATTAAATCGGCACGAATGCGTTTAATAGACAACATTCCTTCTTTTGTTTCACACAATGCTTTTTCGGCAGGAGTTAAAATCCCGCGCAATTGAACGATGACCATATTTCGCAATATATCTGTTTTTACAGAAAGCGGACCGCGGCCTAAATATTCTTTTTCCCATTGGGTAAGTGCACGACTAATTTGGTCTTCTAGCTCCCCTTTTGTTTTCACAATGACCCCCCTTTTTTAGAAACGAAAATCGGCATGCTTCACGTACACATCATGTGAAACATACCGATGTATCTTTAGCCTAAACAGTTTCAACGTTTGCCTTTTCGCTTTCGCCATGTCACCACGTCAAAAGCGCTAAGGTAAAACAATGGAGCTGTTTGGCTATCAATCGCACGGTGCAACAATTTGTTTTTAATTGTATAAGGCTTCAAAAATTATGTCAAGGGAAAAGATTGATCTCATACATGTATATGCCATGTTAGAATAAAAAGAAAGGGTGAAATAGGGAATAGGGGAGAAGGCTTGGTATTATATTTTATTGTAAATCCTTCAGCGAAAAATGGAAAGTGTAAAAAAATATGGGGGAAAATAGAGCGTGAACTTCAACGTCGTCATATTCACTCTCAATTGCCCCGTAGGATAGACGTCTCCCAAGCATTGTTCACTGCTGCTTTTGCGCTATGGGAGAGCGCTCGATGGCGGGGAAAAGGGGAGAGAATCATGTCGATCCGTTGACTGCTTGGTTTTGCGCTCATTTTTTTGGCGATTTCGATGTTTATCGAGCAAATGTGGTGGGTCGGGGGAATTTGCCTCTTGATTGGAATTGGAATGACGGCGAAGTGGAGGAAAAAGAAGCATATATGGTAACGATCGAGAGCGATAAGCTCAGGCAGCACGATGAGCAGTTGATGACAAAAGCAGAACAGTTTATCATAGCAAGCTATCGGGAGCTTGGAAAAAGTGAGCAAGAAATAAAGCGGCGGGTGAATGAAATCCGTTGGGAAGTGGAACAAACCGGAACATACCGCCATACGTACGAAGAGTTAAGCTATGGGGCTAAGATGGCTTGGCGCCACAGCAACCGCTGCATCGGCCGCTTGTTTTGGCAATCGCTCCATGTCATCGATGCGCGGGAAGCGGTCACCGAGGATGAGGTGTTTTCGTATCTATTCCATCATATTGAGGTTGCAACCAATGGCGGGAAAATCCGACCGACGATCACGATCTTCCGTCCCAATGGGGAAGTGCGCATTTGGAATCATCAACTGATTCGTTATGCCGGTTATGAAATCGAAGAAGGGATTATCGGCGACTCATCCTCCCTCACGTTCACCCGCGCCTGTGAACAGCTTGGGTGGAAGGGGGAGAAAACGCCTTTTGACGTCGAAGCTGCTGATCTTGGACGAGCCGACCGTTGGCCTAGACTTATTGGCGCGTGAAGAAGTGCTTTCCTTGATCGAACAGGTCGTGTCCCGTCCGTGCCATGTATTATACGTTACCCACTATATTGAAGAGATTGTGGGATCGATCACCCATGTGCTGCTCTTGCAAGACGGGCGCATTGCCGCCGCTGGGCGAAAAGAGGATGTGCTGACCGATGAGCGGCTTTCAGCGGCGTTCCGCCTCCATATGCGCGTTCATTGGGAGAACGGGCGGCCGTGGGCGTCTGTGCGCCGCTGAGCCGGCCGATTCCTCCGCCGCTAGGAGGTTGGTGATTTAGTACAAAATAATGGTAGCTCCACCTGTTTCTCAATTTTCAACCCGCATAGCGCCATCAACGCATAGAGGATGTCCGCCAAACAGCGTGACATCCTCTTTTGTGGCCCGACGTTTCAAAACGCCCGGTCAACGGGCGGAAAATCGATATCGTCCGCTTGTTGGCGGCCGTCAGCGGGCGTGATTTCAATGACCGGCGGCCGTCCGTTTTCAAAGCCGCGGGCGATATCGCGAATCGGACTCATTTCATCGGGAACGCCGATTCCCGGGGTATAGCGCGGCAGGTTGGAAGCGGCGCTGCGTTCTTCCCAAGGTTCTCTCATGAACAAACACCTCCGTATTCTCAGTATGGCCGTTTGGAGAGGCGATACAAATGGAAAAAGCCTCCTTTCCCTTCCGCCGCAACAGGAGAAACTTCTTGATCAAGTCAATAAAAATGTTTCAAATATTAGAAATCATTGTATAATAAAAGCAATCACATACCAACCGGTTGGTATACAGTGTTTTGAAAACGGATTCATCCGGAAGAAAAGGAAAGGCGGGAGAACGTGAGGCTGAACGGAAAAGCTGCGATTGTCACCGACGGCGCGAGCGGCAGTGCCAAAAGAGCGTTGTGCCCTGTTTCTCCATCAGCGAGAAACGGGGCGTATTTTGTTTTCACTTCGCCTCAAATGAAACAGCCCCCTTTCCAAATGGGGAAAAGGGGTGGCTGGTCGGGGAACGGTGCGATCAAGCGTCAAAGCGCTCCTGCTTGATTCCGGATGGGTTCTGCGAGCAACTGATCCACGTCGTCGATCAACTCGTCAACATGGTCATACGGCGCATCCAGCTGCAGCATTTTCCGCAAGATCCGACGAGCGTTTGGCGATAAATCGAGCTCTTCTTCCCAGCTTTTTTCCTCGTCACTTGTCGGTTCATAGGCAGAATACAATAAAAACAAGGTGAAGTGTCCAAGGGCATAGAAATCGCTTCGTGGATGCGGTTCGCGCCGCAGCCGTTTCTCAAGCGGGTCGTCATCGCGGAAATCCACCGGTTCGCCGATGCGGCAGGCCAAGCCGAAATCGATGATCGCCGCCGTTCCATCGCGCCAAATGATGTTCGGGATGCGCAAATCGCGGTGGACGATGCCGAAAGCATGGACGTGCCGGACGACCTCAAGCACCTTCTTTAACAATCGAAACGCCTCTTGTTCCGTGTACTTGGCTTCCAGCTCGAAAATCTGGTCTTCCACCGTTTCTCCGTCGATATACTCCATCACGAGATGCGGCTGTCCGCGCTCCACAAACCGATCGTACAGCCTCGGAATTTGCGGGTGGCGCAGGTGGGCGAGCACGTCAGCTTCGCGCTGAAGCAAGCGGCGGCCGTCTTCGCCTTTTGTCCGCCGCGCTTGTTTGATGACGACAAGACGGCCTGTCAGGTGATCGCGCCCTTTGTAGGCGATGCCGTAGCTTCCCATCCCAAGCTCTTCGATGATTTCATAGCGACCCAAAAGCACCTTCCCGCCCCGATGCGACCGATCAACCCAGCGGGAAACGAACGGATGGCGTTCAAAAAACCGTTTCATCAGCTGCCGAAAAAGCTTGAGAAGAAGCTGCCGCTATGATGTTTCTTTTTGTAGTGATGATGCCCGTACTGGGACGGGTGGTGGTGCGAATGATACGTCGGGTTGTAATAATGGTGGTCGCTGCTGCTGTAATGTTTATGGTAGTGCGACGGATGATGGGGATGGCCGAAAAGGGATTTTAGCCATTTTTTCAACATCGTGATCGCTCCTTTGCGATAGATTTATCTATATATACATATACGAGGCAATGAGAGGGAGGTTTCAGATTCAAAGATGAAAAAGAAACCGCCAGGGGCATTAGCCCCTAGCGCGGTGTGGCAACCTCATTCCTTTTTTTCGTTCAACGCCTGCTTGAGCAGCTCCCCTAAACTCGTGCCAAACGATTCGTTGGCCGGGCTGTATTTTTTCAGCAGTGCCCGTTCGCTTCCTTTTGCGGCGATGCGTTTGGTCTCGTCCGCTTTTTCGACAATATTGCACGGGCGGCATTGGAAATAAAGTCCTGCTTTTCCTTCATGCATTTCCATACGCCGGTGACATTGCGGGCAACGGCGGTTCGACAGTTTCGGGTCGCGCCGACGGCGGTAGCGGCACGCTAAGTTCGAGCAGACAAGCATCCGTCCGTCTTTCGTTTTCCGCTCTTTTAAAAGCGCGCCGCATTCTGGACACGTCAGATTCGTGAGGTTTGGCGCTTTGTATACCTGCTCGCTTTGCTTAATTTCGGCAACGAGCTGCTGTGTTTGCCGGCGGATGTTGGCCAAAAATTGTTGTGGATTTCCTTTCCCGCGGGCGATCGCCTCCAGCTCCCGCTCCCAGCGGGCGGTCAATTCCGGCGATTTCAGCTCTTCATTGACGAGCTCAATCAGCTGTTTCCCTTTTTTTGTCGGATAAAACCGTCCGTCTTTTCGCTCGACCACTTCGGTTTCAACCAGCCGTTCGATGATGTCCGCTCTTGTCGCCGGCGTGCCGAGCCCATATTTCTCCATTTGCGCGAGCAAGTCAGCTTCCGAATAACGGGCAGGCGGTTCCGTGAACGATTGTTCCAGCTCAAGTTGCACTGATGGGGGCGTCTGGCCTTCCGCGAGATGCAACAACGTTGGTTGGGCCTTGTTGTCTTCTTTGCTGAGAACGGCTTGAAATCCGGCGTTGACAACCACCGTCTCCTTGGCGACAAACGTTTCGCCGCCGATGTCAAAGACGGCTGTCGTCGTTTCGGATTCATGCGGCGGGTAGAAAAGCGCCAAAAAACGGCGGGCGATGAGATCATACAGCTTGCGCTCATCAGTGGACAGCCTGCTAAGGTCGAGCCGCTCATCCGTTGGAACGATGGCGTGATGATCGGTTACTTTGTCATCGTTAAATACCCGCTTGGCTGCTTTGGCTTTGCCTTTGGCGAGAAGCGGAACGATGACGTCCTCATAACCGGATTTCATCGCCAACAACCGCTCGGTCATCGTCGCTTCCATATCGCTTGGCAAATAACGCGAATCGGTGCGCGGGTACGTGACAAGCTTGTGTTGTTCGTACAGTCGCTGCAACACCGAGAGCGTCTTTTTCGCCGAAAAGCCAAACCGCTTGTTTGCGTCCCGCTGCAGTTCGGTCAAGTCATACGGCAACGGGGCGGACTCGCTTTTTCGTTTCCGTTTGATCGATGTGACGCGCGCCGGCTGGCCTTTGAGATGAGTCATCAGCCGGTTGGCCTCGTCTTGGTCAAACAGACGATGTCCGCCATGCCGCTCCCATACGGCTGTGATGGACCCGATCTTGGCCCGAATTGTCCAATATGGCACGGGAACGAACGATTGGATCTCGCGTTCGCGCTCGATGATCATCGCAAGCGTCGGCGTCTGCACCCGCCCGGCTGAGAGCGGATCGTTGTATTTGGTCGTCAAGGCGCGCGAGACGTTTAACCCAATCAGCCAGTCGGCTTCCGCGCGGCAGACGGCTGATTGATACAGGCGTTCAAACTGCACCCCGGGCTTGAGTTGGCGGAAGCCGTCGCGGATGGCGCGGTCGGTTTGCGACGAAATCCATAGCCGCCAAATCGGCTTCGTCCAACCGATCATCTCTAAAATCCAGCGCGCCACCAGTTCCCCCTCGCGGCCCGCGTCGGTCGCGATGATGACATCTTTCACATCCGGTCGTTTCGCCAACCGTTCAATGGCGCGAAACTGGTGGCTTGTTTGCCGAATGACTTTCAAGCCCATTTTCTTTGGGATGATCGGCAAGTCCTCCAGCCGCCATGTTTCGTATTTTCGGTCGTAGTCTTCCGGCATCTTCAGCTCCACTAAATGGCCGAGTGCCCAGGTGACAATGTGCTGCTTTCCTTCAAAATAATGTTTATGTGCTTGCTTGCAACCGAGCACGCGGGCGATGTCGCGGGCGACGCTCGGCTTTTCCGCTAACACGAGCGATTTCATCGATAAACCCCTTTCTGTCGTCTCTACATGAGCATAGTCTGCTTCTTAAGTATAAAGGAAGAAGGAAAAAGACGCATCCGTCAAGGTTTGTCTCCTTGGCGGGACAAGGCGCCTTGGCGTGGCGCAAAGCTGCATCTCCACACTTTCTGCACATTTGCCAAATAAAATAGTAAAATTGAAATGACACTCGGACTTGATGGATGAGGAGAGGAATCCGTGCGAAAACTGTCATGGAAACTCGGAATGCTTTGTTCGTTTTTGACAAAATTGTGTGAAAAACTGCGCCCCGCGTTTCAGGAAAAATCGTTGTCGCTTGTGTACCAGTGCCCCGGTTCGGTCATGGCTGCGATTGATCGGCAACGGTTCGAGCAAGTGATGATCAATGTGCTTGACAATGCACGAAAGTACGCGTTTTCTGGCACGACGGTGGCCGTCGCCGTTCACCTTCAAAAGCAAGGAATCGTCATTGCCGTATCCGATGAAGGAACCGGCATTCCGCTGGAAGATGTGCCCCGGATTTTCGAGCGGTTTTATCGGGTTGACAAATCGCGGTCGCGGACAAGCGGCGGGACCGGACTCGGTTTGGCGATTGCCAAAGAAATCGTCGAGGCGCACGGGGGAACGATCGCTGCTCGAAGCGAACAAGGAAAAGGAACGACCATCCTCATTACGCTGCCGGAGGGATAATGATGTATACCTTGCTGTTGGTTGATGATGAAGAGCGGATGCTCGATTTATTGGAATTGTATTTAGCGCCGAACGGCTACCGTTGCGTGAAACGGCGTTCAGGGGCGGAAGCCATTGACTATTTGCGGCGCCATCACGCCGATTTGGTGCTACTTGATGTCATGATGCCAGAACTCGACGGATGGGAAACGTGCCGCCGCATTCGATCGTTTTCGAATGTGCCGATCATGATGGTCACCGCTCGCGATGAGACGGCGGATATTGTCCAAGGATTGAAAATCGGAGCGGACGATTATGTGACGAAACCGTTTGACGAGGCGGAACTGCTTGCTCGCATTGAAGCGGTGCTGCGCCGTACAGCTGGCGGTCGTTCCGCCATTCGCGCGGCCGGGCTTGTATGGGACGAAGAGGAACATACGATCCGCTACGAAGATAAGCCGATTGCGTTGACGCCGAAAGAATTTGCCATTTTGGGGCTGCTGTTAAAGCACCCGAATCAGGTGTTCAGCCGCGGGCAAATCATCGCATCGCTATGGGGCTATCTCGCTGATACGGAAGAGAGGACCGTTGACTCCCACATGAAAAACATCCGCGAAAAATTGCGGAAAGCGGGGTTCCCAGTGGACGACTATTTGCAGACGGTCTGGGGCGTCGGCTACAAATGGGAAGGGCGCAAGTCCTCGAGGCCGCCTGGGCAGGCAAACTGATGCTCGCTGTTGCATCGATCGTTCTTTTGTGGTTCGTCTGGCGAAAGATAGGGCAAAAAGCAGCAGGGTGAAACGGCCCCCGCCCAAAAGGACAGTCAGCCTAGGCGCCATACGGCCTTTAGCGGCAAATCCAAGGCCATCTCCACAAAATCTGCACAAATGTCCGGTATGCTAACAAGGCAAGGAGGGTGAAAACGATGAAAAACTGGAAAATGTTATTGGGAACAACTTCAGTTATGGCAGCGCTCTTGTTATCGGCCTGCACCGGTGCCAACGACAACAAAGCGCCAAAGGAACACACAGCTTCTCACACCGGGCATGAAGGAATGAATCACTCGGGCTCCAAAGAGGTGCCGGCCGGATTGAAGGAGGCGAAACAACCAAAGTATCCGGTTGGAAGCCAAGTCATCATCCATGCCGACCATATGCCGGGAATGGATGGAGCCAAGGCGACTGTCACCGGTGCCTTTGACACGATCGTCTATACGGTCACATACACCCCAACTACAGGCGGGGACCCAGTGAAAAACCATAAATGGGTCATTCACGAAGAAATCGAAAACGCCGGAGACAAACCGTTCCAGCCGGGCGATGAAGTCGTCTTGAATGCCGATCACATGGAAGGGATGAAAAGGGCCAAAGCAGTCATTGATTCGGCGAAACAAACGACGGTGTATATGATCGATTACACCGATACGGAAACTGGTCAAAAAGTGACCAACCACAAATGGGTGACCGAAGACGAGCTGTCGCCGGCCAACTAACGAATCATCATCGGTGTTTCCGCAAAAGCACAGGAGGGTAAGCAACCATAACGGCGCAGACGGAACCCAATAGTTCAGAAAGCTGCCGGCAGCCAGCAGTTCGACAACAGTGACCAACGTCCAAAAATATATTTAGTGAAAGAGAGGTGAGACAAATGGACATGACGTTAACAGCCAAAATCAAAATTTACCCAACAGCGGAACAAGCAGAAGTATTGAAAGCCACCCTTTCCGCTTATCGACAAGCGTGCAACGCTGTATCTGTTGTGATTTTTGACACAAAAGTGCTTGCACAAGCAATTGATGAAACGATGTACAGGCAGAGGCTTGTCCCTGTAATCACAAAGCCAAGTGTCACCGTTGTGAATGAGCCAGAACAGCCATACGTATATGAGTATTAAAGGCTCTTGCTAGTGACAAGAGCCTTTAATACTTGTTTTGTATAAATCTCAATATCTCATGGGCCCGATCGCCGAGGAGTTCTAGAAGTTGTTCAAACATTGCATCTCGCTGTAAATCGAGTTCGATAATTTGTTTAGCCAGATCAATTGCTTTCTTTTCCATACGCTCCCTCCTCATATTGTTCATATTTGCGGCGAAGTTCAGCTACTGTCCAATGATGAAATTGAGATGCATTAATTTCTCCCGCTTTTATAAGTTTGCCAATGTAAAACTGTTTTTGCTCCATGGCTGTTTGCAGTAGTTTTCCCATCTTTCTCTTCCCTCCATCTCTCTTTTACTGATCATTATATACATTTTTTTTATTTTGAACATTCTTTTTGTTACTTTTTCTAACACATAAAGATGAAATGTTAACTTTTATAATAAAAAACATGTAAAATTCCTTTAAATAGTGTATGATTGTGTTATAAAAAATAACATATATAAGAGGGGATGAGGATGGATTCGTATAAGCATAAAAAAGTCATTTCCATTGGTATTGTGAGCGAGTTAACAGGTTTGTCACCCAGGCAAATTCGTTATTATGAAGAGCGTCAACTGATTTTTCCAGATCGATCGAAAGGGACGAGAAAGTATTCTTTCGCTGATGTCGAATGGCTCGTTGAGATTGCAAATAAGCGTGAAGAAGGGGTCCAAACAAAAGAAATTCGCTATGAAATGATGAAAGAAATTCGAGAAAACATGCGAAGGGGACAAATGAATGCTCATTTTCGTTCTCTTATGTAATTTGTGTTATAATAATTATACAAAGAAAAGCTATAAGTGCGTTTATTGAGTTTAGATGTATATGGCTTGTTATTAAGATCATGTGTTATGTGGTGCGTCCAATATCAAAGTTATTACTGATGCCTGGGCGCAATGAAAAAAGTATGCGACAGAAGCTGCCAAATGACCTGCTCAATTAGCGAGCAGGTTTCTTTTCGTCAAGGGGTGGGGAAAATGAAAGTGATTATTGCTGAAAAACATGACCAAGGGATGACACTTGCATCTATTTTTCAAACGAAAAAAAGAGATGGGTATATTGAAATTTTACCAAATGAGTTGTTTCCGAAAGGAGCTTATATGACGTGGGCGGTTGGTCATTTATTTGAATTAGCCTCTCCGGAAAAGTATGAAGCAAGTTGGAAGCGATGGACTATTGATACGTTGCCAATCATTCCAACACGTTTTCAATATGAAGTAGATCGCAAAAAAGCAAAGCAATTTACAGTCATTAAACAATTGCTTCATAAGCAAGAAGTGACAGAAATTATTCATGCGGGTGACGCAGGGCGAGAAGGGGAATTGATCGTTCGTAACATCATTTATATGAGCGGTGTAAAAAAGCCGATTAAGCGGCTTTGGATTTCATCGTTAACACCGAAGGCGATTGAACAAGGATTTCGTCAGTTGTTAGACGAAAAACAAACGCGTCCTTTGTACGAGGAAGCGTATGCGCGTGCGTGTGCGGATTGGCTCGTTGGGATGAATGCATCAAGAGTTTATACGATTTTATTGAAGCAAAAAGGAATGAATGACGTGTTTTCTGTCGGACGTGTTCAAACACCAACGCTTGCTCTTATTGTGAGGAGAGAAAAAGAAATTGAACAGTTTCGCCCGGAGTCGTTTTGGGAAGTTGTTGCTACATTTGATGTGAACGGAAAGCGATATGAAGGAAAGTGGTGGCACGAAAACGAGACGCGTACATATGACGAGCAACTTGCTAAAAAAGTGTGCACATTTTGTAAACAAAAACAAGTAGAAGTAGTGGAAGTCACATGTGAACGAAAAACATTTTTACCGCCGCTTTTGTTTAATTTATCGACATTGCAAGCAACAGCGAACAAACGATTTAAATATTCACCACAAAAAACGTTGGATATATTACAAAAACTATACCAAAAAGGGTATGTATCATATCCTCGCTCCGATTCACAATATGTAACAAAAGGAGAAGCAGAAACATTTCGACATATCTTAAAACAACTTTCACAAAAGGAAGAGTATGCTCCTTATTTTCCGCTTGTTCATGAATCAATTTTACATAATAAACGTTATGTAAACGAAAAGAAGGTAACAGATCATTATGCCATTATTCCAACTGAACAAGTGCCGAATTTGACAAAGTTAAGTCAGGATGAGCGAAATATTTACGACCTTGTCGTTCGGAGATTAATTGCTGCTCATAGTGAAGAAGCTATATTTGATTATACAACGATTGTAACCGTTGTCGATGGACGTGCTCGCTTTATTTCAAAAGGAAAGAAACAAATACAAGCAGGATGGCGGGACGTCCTTATGTCACAAGATGATGATGTACAACTTTTACCGAATGTACAAAGTGGAGAAAAAGGAACGGTATATGATGTATTTGTGAAAGAAGGAAAAACACAGCCGCCAAAACGATATACCGAAGGGGAATTAATTACATTAATGAAAACGGCGGGAAAATTTTTAGATGACGAGCAATTAGAAAAAGTATTAGCAAAAACGGAGGGGCTTGGAACTGAGGCAACTCGCGCTTCGATTATTACAACGTTAAAACAACGACACTATATTGAAATAAAAAACAATCAAGTATATGTAACAGATAAAGGAAAAGTATTAATTGAGGCAATTGGGCCACACATTTTGGCATCACCGGAAATGACCGCAAAGTGGGAGCAACGGTTAAGTGAAATTGGCGAAGAAAAAGCATCGGCCACAGCGTTTATGGAGCAAGTGAAAAAATTAGCAACGAAAATTGTAACCGATGCGGTGCACATGGCTCATCGCTGGTCGTTTGAAGGACTCGATATCGCTTCGATTCAGCGGAAGAAAAAAGCGACAAGAGGAACAATTGTTGGGGCGTGTAAGCTTTGTGGGGGCTCCGTTGTGGATAAAGGCTCGTTTTACGGATGCATCAACTATGCGAAAACAAAGTGTCCATTTACCATTTCAAAAAAGATTTTAGGGAAATCTATTTCACAAACAAACGTCAAAAAATTATTAGCAGAAGGAAAAACGAACGTTATCAAAGGATTTAAAAAGGGAGAAAGCACATTTGATGCTGCGCTCATATGGGATGAAAAAGAGAAACGAATGTTGTTTTTATTTGAAAAATAGGAGAATGTTCTCCTATTTTTCAACTTCACCTTTCCACTCGTTCATTCCGCCATTCATATTGTATATATTTGTGAAACCTTCTTTTACAAGCAGTTTGCTTGCTTGCGCTGAACGATTGCCTAAACGGCAAACGACGATATATGTCTCATCTTTTTTAGCTCATTCATGCGCTCTTGAAGTTGCTGTAAAGGAAGTAACATAGCGCCTGGAATATGTCCGGAAGCGTATTCTTCTTCCGTGCGCACATCGAGAATAACGACATTCCCTTTCTCAATCATGTTTGTCGCCTCATCGACAGAAATGTTCGTATAGTGATTTTGTGCGCATCCGCTTACCGCAACTAATGTCATCAATAAACATATGACCCACTTTTTCATATCCGTTCATCTTTCTACATTTTTATACCCTGATAAGTATTCTATTATATTTTCTCGTTCCATTCAAACATTTCGACAACATTCTGTGCTCAGTATGTAGTAAAATAGGAAAAAGATTTAGCGTGGAAAGAAGGGAAGAATGGTGAAAGTATATCATTCGATTGTACATTTGATCGGCAATACACCAATTGTGAAGCTCAATCGTGTCGTTTTCCAAAATGGCGCAAGTGTATATATCAAACTTGAATCGTTTAACCCAGGTGGAAGTGTAAAAGATCGGGCGGCTAGACGAATGATTGAGCGAGCAGAACAAGAAGGTAAAATTGTCCCTTTTCAAAGCACAATCATTGAACCAACATCAGGGAATACAGGAATTGGGTTAGCGATGGTATGCGCAGCAAAAGGTTATCGCTGCATCATCACAATGCCAGATAATGCGACAAAGGAACGTGTCAATTTATTAAAAGCATATGGAGCGGAAGTGCACTTGACTCCTGCTTCTTTGCGCATGCAAGGCGCCATCGATAAAGCGTATCGGCTCGCTGAATGTGTTCCATACAGCTTTATTCCGATGCAATTTGAAAATGAGGCAAATCCAGATGCCCATCGCGTAAGCACGGCACTTGAAATGATCGAGGCGTTTCCAGACGGAATTGATGCGTTTGTACTGACTGCGGGAACAGGAGGAACTGTGACGGGAACAGGGGAGGAGTTGAAGAAACGATTTCCTAACTTGCGTATTTATGTTATTGAACCGTATGGATCTCCTGTACTATCAGGTGGACAACCGGGGCCGCATAAAATTCCAGGAACAGGTCCAGGATTTATCCCGTCCATTTTAAATCAAAATGTTTATGATGACATTTTACTTATCAAAGATGAAGAAGCACAAATGATGGCAAGAAGGTTAGCAGCAGAAGAAGGGATTTTAGTTGGGGCCTCAGGTGGAGCGGCTGCTTTTTGTGCGGTTCAAGTAGCTCGATCTCTTCCGCATGATGCACGTGTGCTTTGTATGGCGCCAGATACAGGCGAACGTTATTTATCATCAGATTTATTTAACGGATAAGAGGCGCAAAAAATGTCGAGGCTATAAATAAAAAGGAGTGATTGTATGTTTCAAGAAGAAGTAAAAGAAATAGGCGGTCTTCGTCTTCATGTGATTCCAACAAAAAAATATAAAACGAATACGCTCGTGTTGAAAATGAAAGCGCCACTATGTGAGCAAGATGTAACGATGCGGGCTATGATTCCATACGTGCTACAAAGCGCAACAGAGCGACATCCTTCGATGGGAGCGTTACGTACATATTTAGATGAATTATATGGCGCAACGTTACAAGTCGATTTAGCTAAAAAAGGAGAACATCATATCATTACCATTCGTATGGATATTGCAAACGAAAAGTTTTTAGGTGGCACATCCCCATTGTTACGGGATGCGCTGACGTTATTAAGCGACATGTTGTTTCGTCCCCTTACCGAGCAAGGTGGGTTTTCTGTTTCGATCGTTGAGCAAGAGAAACGTGCTTTAAAACAAAAAATACAATCATTGTTTGATGATAAAATGCGATATGCTCAACATCGACTCATTGAAGAAATGTATAAAGGTTCGCCTTATGCACTCGATGTTCACGGTAAACTTCAAAATGTTGATCCGATTGACGCCAAACGTTTGTATGAACATTATGAGTACATGTTGAAACACGATGAAATAGACTTATACATTGTTGGTGATGTGATGTTAGCTGATGTAGAACACGATGTTGCTGAACGTTTTCCGCTTGCTGCTCGTCCATCTCGTTCGACTTCAACTTCATCCTTGCCTAAACGAACACATGTGCAAGAAGTTGTAGAAAAACAAGATGTGAAGCAAGGGAAACTGCATCTTGGTTATCGAACAAATATCACATATAACGACGTCGATTACGATGCGCTACAAGTATGGAATGGAATATTTGGCGGCTTTGCACATTCGAAATTGTTTATCCATGTGCGTGAAAAGGCAAGTTTAGCTTATTATGCAGCTTCACGCATCGAAAGTCACCAAGGGATGATGATGGTGATGGCAGGGATTGAGCCGAGCAACTATAATCGTGCGCTTGAAATTATTCATGCTCAGGCGGAGGCGATGCGCACCGGGCAATTTAGCGATGAGGAAATCATTCAAACAAAAGCAGTCATTCGTAATCAACTATTAGAAACGGTTGATACAGCACGTGGAATGATTGAGATCTCTTATCATAACGTCATGGCAACACGGCAACGTCCATTAGATGAGTGGCTAGAAGGGATTGAAAAAGTGACGCGTGAAGATATTGTTCGCATCGGAGAAAAGATTGAATTAGATACGATTTATTTTTTAACAGAAAAGGACGGTGAGAAACAATGAAGGTGATTCAATATGATCAATTAGAAGAACAATTGTTTTATGAGCGGCTAAACAACGGACTAGATGTTTACATTTTACCGAAGAAGGAATTTAACAAAACATATGCAACGTTTACAACGAAATACGGTTCAGTGGATAACTATTTTACTCCATATGGAAAAACGAGTATGAAAAAAGTGCCGGATGGTATCGCCCATTTTTTAGAGCATAAATTGTTTGAAAAAGAAGACGGTGATGTATTTCAAACGTTCAGCAAACAAGGAGCATCTGCGAATGCTTTTACATCGTTTACACGTACAGCCTATTTATTTTCTAGCACAACAAATGTAGAAAACAATTTAGAAACGTTACTTAATTTCGTGCAAGATCCATATTTTACGGAGCAGACCGTTGAAAAAGAAAAAGGGATCATCGCTCAAGAAATTCGTATGTATGACGATAATCCAGATTGGCGTTTATATTTTGGAACAATTGAAAGCATGTATCACAACCATCCTGTAAAAATTGATATTGCAGGAACGGTAGAGTCTATTTCGCATATTACGAAAGACTTGTTATATGAATGTTATGAAACGTTTTATCATCCAAGCAACATGTTGCTATTTGTTACAGGTCCGATTGATCCATTGGCGACGCTTGAACAAATTCGGGCAAATCAAGCGAAAAAAACGTTTCGCCCACAAACAACGATTGAGCGATTTCACTACGAAGAACCGGCTCATGTTGCTCGTGAGAAACACGTGATTGAAATGAACGTGCAAACATCGAAATGTTTAGTTGGCGTAAAAGCAAAACATGTATGTACAACAGGGCAAGAAAAATTAAAACATGAATGGGCCATTAGTTTATTGCTCGATTATTTGTTTGGAAAAAGCTCTCCACATTACGAACGGTTATATCAACAAGGATTAATTGATGAAACATTTATGGTCGACTATACGGAGGAAGGGGACTTTGGGTTTGGTTTAATTGGTGGCGACACATCGCAACCCGACAAATTAGCAGAAGAAATTCAACGTATTCTTTTGCAGTTTGATGTTATTGATGATAAGCAAGTGGAACGAATGAAAAGAAAAAAGATCGGGACGTTTTTACGTTCGTTAAACTCGCTTGAATATATTGCAAATCAGTTTACTCGTTATGCGTTTCATCATATGAGTTTATTTGATGTTGTTAAAACGTTACAATCATTAACATGTGAAGATTTAAATACAGTGGCTCGCGAATGTTTTGTGCGCGAACAGTTTGCTGTATGTCAAGTTGTTCCGAAAAGGTGAAGTGAGATGAAATATGCGTTAATTACAGGAGCAAGCGGAGGGATCGGTCGAGAAATTGTTCGCCAGCTTGCTAAAGATGGATATGGCTTGTATTTGCATTACTATAAAAATGAGCAATCCATCCAATCTTTAATGAAAGAACTATCAACAAAAACATATGCCATCCAATCAGATTTATCCCATCCTTCAGGGGTAGATGTGTTAGTATCTTCCATTTTCCACCCGATTGACGTGATCGTTCATAATAGTGGGATGAGTGCTTATGGATTGATGACGGATATGGCTGACGAACAAGTAGAGCGAATGGTGCAATTGCATGTAACAAGTCCGTTTTTATTGACAAAACGGCTGCTTCCATCTATGATCCAACAGCGTCGTGGACAAATTGTTGTCATTTCATCAATTTGGGGGTTAACAGGTGCATCATGTGAAGTGCTATATTCTATGGTGAAAGGTGCACAAAATACGTTTGTCAAAGCATTGGCTAAAGAAGTTGCTCCAAGCGGTATACGAGTAAATGCGATTGCTCCTGGAGCGATTGATACACCGATGCTTCATGAGTTTACTGAAGAAGAGTTAGAGGCGCTAACTGAAGATATTCCGCTTGGACGAATTGGAAAGCCAGAAGATGTTGCAAAAGCTGTATCCTTTTTAATTTCTGATCATGCGTCATATATTACGGGACAAATTTTATCTGTAAATGGCGGTTGGTATTGTTAAACGAGCATACTTTTTGTGTTGTGAGGCAAACTGCTCTTGAAGAGAATTTCAAGGAGGTTTGCATATGTCTGTTCTTGATAATTTTGAACAATGGAAAAGCTTTTTGGCCGATCGCCTTCATCAAGCGGAAGAGCAAGGAATGAATCAGCAAGTCATTTCGGATATTGCTTATCAGATTGGAGATTATTTAGCGAAGCAAGTCGATCCGAAAAATCCAGAGGAGCGTGTACTTGCTGATTTATGGCATGTAGCAAATGAGCAAGAGCAACGTGCGATTGCGAACATGATGATAAAACTTGTGCAAAATAAATAAGCGACAAAGCAAGCTGGTGCCATCCGCCAGCTTGTTTTTACTATGTTTACCTGTTCACAAAAAACAATCGTCCATTCTTTTCATTCTCGCATTCAAATGGTAAAATAAACATACATGTGTGTTTCGACAAAGCGTTGCTTAAATGATCGCATCGTGTAATGTAAAGGGGAGAAGGGGTATATGGAAAAAAAAGAATGGTATTTAGAATATGAAATACATATAAACCGCCCAGGATTGTTAGGGGATATTGCATCACTTCTTGGCATGCTTTCCATTAACATTGTTACGATTAATGGGGTAGATGATTCACGACGCGGCATGCTTTTGCTATGCAAAAGTCAGGAGCAAATTGAGCGTCTTCAATCGATTTTAGCGACGATGGAAGATATTACAGTAACGAAATTACGTGAACCGAAGTTACGAGATCGTCTCGCTGTTCGACATGGACGTTACATTCAGCGCGACGCTGATGATAAAAAAACGTTTCGGTTTGTTCGAGACGAATTAGGTTTGCTCGTCGATTTTATGGCCGAGCTGTTTAAGCAAGAGGGACATAAGTTAATTGGGATTCGCGGCATGCCGCGCGTCGGAAAGACGGAATCGATTGTAGCCGCAAGTGTATGCGCAAATAAACGTTGGCTGTTTGTTTCTTCTACATTAATTAAACAAACGATTCGCAGTCAGCTCATTGAAGATGAGTATAGCGAAAACAATGTATTTATCATTGATGGAATTGTATCTACACGTCGATCAAACGAGCGGCATTGGCAACTTATTCGTGAGCTAATGCGTCTACCGGCGACGAAAGTGATTGAGCATCCGGATATTTTTGTAAGACATACAGAATATAAACTTGATGATTTTGACTATATTATTGAATTGCGTCATGATGCAGATGAGGAAATTACGTACGATCTCGTGGATCAATCTTCGTTTTTTGGCAACGATGGTTTTTCAAATATCGATTTTTAAAGATGGAAGGTGTTTCCGTTGACAGAGTTAGGGAAGCGTTTGAAAGAAGCTAGAGAACAACGAAATATGAGTTTGGATGATTTGCAAGAAATCACGAAAATCCAAAAACGATATTTAATTGCAATTGAGCAAGGAAATTATGTGATCATGCCGGGGAAATTTTATGTCCGAGCATTTATTCGTCAATATGCTGAAGCAGTCGGCCTTGATCCTGATGAGCTGTTTGAGCAATATGCGAATGAAATTCCAACTGCTCAGCAAGAAGAGCTCCCTGGCGAACTATCGCGTGTCAAATCGCGACAATTATCAGAGCAAGGTGCGAAAGTGCTCGATGTGCTCCCGAAAATTTTGATTGGTACATTCGTTGTCGGATTAGCGGTTGCCCTTTGGTTTTTCTTTCAAAACCGAACGGTGAACGAACAACCACAAGAGCAAATTATTCAGGAAGGGGCGGAGTTTGAACAGTCAGAACAAGCGAAAAAACAACAAACTGAAAAACAAAGTGAACAACAGTCTGAAAATGAACAACAAGCAGAAAATGAAGGGGAAAACGAACAACCATCGGAAACAATGGTAAAAGTAGTGGAAACGAATGGTCGAAAATCGACGCTTGAAGTGACAGGAGAACAATTGATCATTGACATTGCAACAAAGGGCGATGCGTGGATCGAAGTGAAAAACGGAAAAGGGAAGGCGTTTGCACGTAAAATGATGTATGCAAACCAAACTGAAACATTCGATTTAACTAATGAGACAGAAGTGTTGCTAGTCATTGGTCAAACATTAAATACGGAAGTGAAAATAAACGGACAGACGCTTCAATATCCTGTCAATCCGAATGATCATGTCCGTCAAGACATTGCGATTATTCATAACAAACAATAATGTCGAATGAATGCTGGAGGTTAGTGCTGTGAATATACCGAATCAAATTACGATTGCACGAATGCTACTTATTCCTTTTTTCCTTATTTTTTTGCTAGCACCCATTGATTTCGGTGTCATTCAAATTGGGCGAGAACAATTACCTATGACACATGCAATTGCTGCGCTTATTTTCATTATTGCATCGACAACTGACTGGGTGGACGGATACTACGCCCGAAAATACGGATTAGTGACGAACTTAGGGAAGTTTCTCGACCCGCTTGCAGATAAACTGCTCGTATCTGCTGCCCTCATTGCGCTTGTACAATTGGATTTGGCACCAGCTTGGATAGTGATTGTCATTATTAGCCGAGAATTTGCTGTAACAGGATTGCGGCTTGTGCTAGCTGGAGAGGGAGAAGTTGTAGCAGCGAATATGCTTGGAAAAATTAAGACGTGGACGCAAATTGTTGCAATTGCTGCGCTTCTTTTGCATAATATTCCTTTTTCGCTCTTGTCGATCCCGTTTGCAGACATTTCATTGTGGATAGCGCTCGTTTTCACAATTTGGTCAGGATGGGATTATTTCGCGAAAAATAAACACGCGTTTCGTCATTCAAAGTAAATAAAAGGGGATGGGAGAAAGATGAGAGCAGAAATTATCGCAGTTGGCTCGGAGCTCTTACTTGGTCAAATTGCAAATACAAATGCTCAATTTTTATCGCAACAACTAGCCGACATTGGTGTGGATGTATATTATCATACGGTTGTTGGTGATAACCCGAAAAGACTTACACATGTGATTGAGGTGGCTAAGCAACGCTCGAATTTGATCATTTTTACAGGAGGACTTGGCCCAACGAAAGATGACTTAACAAAAGAAACAATTGCCAATATGTTAAATAAACCGCTTGTTTTAGATGAAGATGCGTGGCAATCGATTTGTAATTATTTTGCCAAAACGAAGCGTCCAATGTCCCCGAACAATCGAAAACAGGCGCTTGTATTGGAAGGATGTTACGTGTTAAAAAATGAACATGGGATGGCTCCTGGAATGGCGCTTACCGTCGACCACATTACATATATGCTCCTCCCAGGGCCACCGAAAGAAATGCAACCGATGTTCATAAAATATGGACGTCCTTTTTTATTGCAAAAACTTCATGTTCGCGAAAAAGTCGTATCGCTCGTTTTGCGCTTTTTTCATATTGGTGAATCACAACTAGAAGCAGAAATTGAAGATTTGATTGATGCGCAGACAAATCCAACGATCGCTCCGCTGGCCGCTGATGGTGAAGTGACCCTTCGCTTAACAGCGAAGCATGAGCGCGAAGAGGAAGCGCAGCGACTTATTCATGAGTTGGAGCAAAAAATTTTAGCACGCGTGCGTCCTTACTTTTATGGTTACAACGATGAAACGTTGTTTGGAAAATTACTAGCTACATTAAAAGAAAAAAACAAAACGCTTGCTGCTGCTGAAAGTTTAACAGGTGGTTTGTTTTTAGAGGAAATGACAGCACTTCCAAATGCTTCCATAGTCATGACGGGAGGAGTTGTATGTTATACGAATGAAATAAAGGAAAATGTGCTTCATGTGCCGAAAGAAATATTACAAACAGAGGGGGCAGTGAGCGAACGGTGTGCACAATTGTTGGCAGAAAACGTTCGGAAGCTTTGCCAAAGTGATATTGGCATTAGTTTTACGGGGGTTGCAGGACCGGACGATTTGGAAGGAAAACCAGTAGGAACGGTATGGATAGGGATTGCCACAGAACGAGGGACAAAAACGTTTGCACTTACATTATCTGGTGATCGTCAAGCCATTCGGATGCGTACGGCAAAATATGGTTGTTATCATTTGCTGCAATTGTTACATTGATTTACGAACATCTATTCGTTTTTTCTTGGCAAATAAACAGAAAACATGTATAGTAATAAGTAGCAGTTACTGCTTTATTTTTTGCAAGTAAAAGGAGGAGTTTCTTTGAACGATCGTCAAGCAGCATTAGAACAGGCGTTAAAGCAAATTGAGAAACAGTTTGGAAAAGGCTCCATTATGAAGCTAGGAGAGCAAACAGATCGTCAAATTTCGACTGTATCAAGCGGCTCTCTTGCACTTGATATTGCATTAGGAGTAGGTGGATATCCACGCGGACGTATTATCGAAATTTACGGTCCGGAGTCATCAGGGAAAACAACGGTTGCACTTCATGCGATCGCAGAAGTGCAAAAGCAAGGTGGTCAAGCGGCATTTATTGATGCAGAACACGCATTAGACCCTATTTATGCTGAAAAGTTAGGCGTCAATATTGATGAATTGTTGCTTTCTCAACCAGATACAGGAGAACAAGCGTTAGAAATTGCTGAGGCGCTTGTGCGAAGCGGAGCGGTTGACATTATTGTTATCGACTCCGTTGCAGCCCTTGTTCCAAAAGCAGAAATTGAAGGGGAAATGGGCGATGCCCACGTTGGGCTACAAGCACGTCTTATGTCTCAAGCACTACGTAAATTATCCGGCGCCATTAACAAATCTAAAACGATTGCTATCTTTATTAACCAAATAAGGGAAAAAGTGGGGGTTATGTTTGGAAATCGATATATGGTTGCTTAATTTCGTTACATGTTCACAAATTGTAGTTCTTTCTATATCCTCTCTAGGAGGAGATATGATTTGGTTGTTAAAGTGGGAAATAGAACATTTAGAAATATAGAGCAGTGGCAAGTTGATTATATCGTTCAAAATTCGAACAAGAAATTAACCGAAATATCGCGTGAAACACGGTTAGATCCTCGAAGGATTGGGGAAATCATCAAACTTTTAGGAATACAAAGGCAGAGACATTGGAAGATGTATTTACCCAAAACAGAAGAGGTTGAGAGGGAGTTAAGAAATCCTTATTTATCCCACGTAGAGATTGCTAAAAAGTATGGTGTAACTGATACTTGTGTGGCAAAGAGAAGAAAAGAACTTGGGGTGAAGGTTCGACGGAAAAACTTTGATACACAAATCGAGCAACAGGTTGAACAAATTCTTGAACAACTTGATCTAGCGTATATAAAACAAAAACGAATAGATAAATGGTCTATTGATTTTTATCTTGGAAGAAAACATTGTATCGATGTCCATGGTGAATGGGCTCACTCAACAAAAAAGGTACAAGATCGAGATGTTAGAAAGAGAGAATATTTATCAAAAAAAGGCTATCGTTATTTGGTTATATACGAAAAAGAACTACAAAATATTGAACATGTAACAGAAAAAATTAAGCAATTTACTCTGGGTTTCCCTTGCTAGTGATAGCAAGAAAAAAACCTTGTGAACCCGATTGCCTAGGGGTGTGCGAAGTTTGTATACTTCGTGCTAACGGTGGAGCCCTCCAAGATTTATGGGGTAATACCGTGCCAAGCCTTACTACTTTTATAGTAAGGAAGGTGTAGAGACTACCGAAAGGGGCATATGTTGCCACTGAGTAGGGTACAGCAGAGGATAGGCTACTGCTGGAAGCGCAAGGCTCTCCATGTTTGGAGATGAAGATATAGTCCACCCTATAGAGATGGTAAATCTATAGGATGTGCCAGAGACAACTCCTGGTGGTCGCGCATTGAAGTTTTATGCGTCTGTTCGTTTAGAAGTGCGTCGTGCTGAACAAATCAAACAAGGCAACGACATGGTTGGAAATAAAACGAAAATTAAAGTCGTTAAAAACAAAGTGGCACCGCCATTTAAAACAGCAGATGTAGATATTATGTATGGCGAAGGAATTTCAAAAGAAGGCGAAATTATTGATATGGGTGCCGAACTTGACATCATTCAGAAAAGTGGCGCGTGGTATTCATATAAAGATGAACGACTAGGACAAGGTCGGGAAAACGCAAAACAATTTTTGAAAGAAAATCCACACATTATGGAAGAAATTGCGCGTGAAATCCGTCAACATTATGGCATTACAACAGGTGCATCAACGACGTCTGTGCGTGAAGATGACTTAGACTTTTTAGAGTAAAAAGAGGCACATTGTGTCTCTTTTCCTTTTATTTTGGAATTTCCAACCACATGAAACGCTTTCCCACAATGACAAGCCTTGACAATATGAAAGGTCACCTTTAAAATGTACATGTATATTTGACAATTTTGAAGTGTATGTTGAATGGTTGCAATGTACATGCCGACATTGATGAAGTAACGAATTTATAGCAAGAGGAGGTGAGGACAATGGGTGAAACGATCATCTCCGCTTTGCTTGCCCTAGTCGTCGGTGCAGTTGTTGGCTTTTTTGTTCGTAAATCCATTGCCGAGGCAAAAATTGGTGGCGCACAAGCAGCTGCCAAACAAATGATCGAAGAAGCGAAACGAGAAGCGGACGCATTGAAAAAAGAGGCGCTCCTTGAAGCAAAGGATGAGATTCACAAACTTCGTGTTGAAGCAGAACGAGAAATTCGCGAACGAAGAAGTGAGTTACAAAAACAGGAAAACCGCTTGTTGCAAAAAGAAGAGAATCTCGATCGAAAAGACGAATCATTAAACAAGCGAGAAGCATTGCTTGAGAAAAAAGAGAATTCTCTGAATGAAAGACAACAGCATATTGAAGAGATGGAAAGCAAAGTGGAAGAACTCGTTCGAAAAGAACAAGCAGAGCTTGAGCGCATTTCTAGCTTGACGCGCGAAGAAGCACGCCAAATCATTTTAGAGCGTGTAGAAAAAGAGCTTTCGCACGAAATTGCGCTCATGGTTAAAGAAGCAGAAACGAAAGCGAAAGAAGAAGCCGATAAAAAAGCAAAAGAAATTTTATCGCTTGCCATTCAACGTTGTGCTGCTGATCATGTAGCAGAAACGACTGTATCAGTTGTGAACTTGCCAAATGATGAAATGAAAGGGCGCATTATCGGGCGTGAAGGGCGTAACATTCGTACGTTAGAAACATTAACAGGTATTGATCTTATTATTGATGATACGCCAGAAGCAGTCATTTTATCTGGTTTTGATCCAATCCGTCGCGAAACAGCGCGCATCGCCTTAGATAAGCTCGTTCAAGACGGACGTATTCATCCGGCTCGAATTGAAGAAATGGTCGAGAAAGCAAGAAGAGAAGTGGATGAGCATATTCGTGAAGTCGGAGAGCAAACGACGTTCGAAGTCGGTGTTCACGGATTGCATCCAGACTTAATTAAAATTTTAGGACGGTTGAAGTTCCGTACGAGCTATGGGCAAAATGTTCTTAAACATTCAATGGAAGTTGCATATTTAGCTGGTTTGATGGCTGCGGAGTTAGGGGAAGATGAAATGCTTGCACGGCGAGCAGGTCTTCTTCATGACATCGGAAAAGCAGTTGACCATGAGGTTGAAGGAAGCCATGTCGAAATTGGTGTAGAGCTTGCAACAAAATATAAAGAACATCCAGTTGTCATTAATAGCATTGCTTCGCATCATGGTGATACGGAACCAACGTCTATTATCGCTGTTCTTGTGGCTGCTGCAGACGCTTTATCTGCTGCTCGTCCAGGAGCTCGAAGCGAGACGTTAGAAAACTATATTCGTCGCCTGGAGAAGCTTGAAGAAATCGCTGAGTCATATGAAGGTGTCGAAAAGTCATATGCCATTCAAGCAGGACGTGAAATTCGCATTATGGTCAAGCCGGATTTAATTGATGACTTGGAAGCGCACCGGTTAGCGCGTGATATTCGCAAGCGCATTGAAGAAGAGCTTGACTACCCGGGACATATTAAAGTCACAGTCATTCGTGAAACACGAGCTGTTGAATACGCAAAATAAAAGCTACTCCTCGTTTGGAGTGGCTTTTTCGTATTGATAAACGTTTTATTTTGTGCGAAACTGAAAAATGGAGATCATGAGTATAGAAAGGGTAATAAAATGAAAATGTTATTTATCGGTGATGTCGTAGGACAGCCGGGAAGAAAAATGGTTGATGAATATGTGCCTAAATTGAAAGCGAAATATAAGCCGCATGTGATCGTTGTTAATGGTGAAAATGCCGCTGGTGGGAAGGGGATTACAGAAAAAATATATCATCGCTTTTTAGAGATGGGCGTACATGCAGTAACGCTTGGCAATCATGCATGGGACAATCGCGAAGTTTTTGAGTTTATTGATCAAGCGAAAATGCTCGTTCGTCCAGCGAACTTTCCAGCGGGCACACCGGGAAAAGGAATTGTGTTTATTCAAGTAGAGGGATATGAAGTTGCGGTGATCAGTTTGCAAGGAAGGACGTTTTTGCCAGCGATTGATTGCCCGTTTAAAAAAGCAGATGAATTAGTAGAAATGGCGCTTATGCGCACACCTATTATTGTTGTTGATTTTCATGCGGAAGCAACAAGCGAGAAACAAGCGATGGGATGGTATTTAGATGGGCGAGTAAGCGCTGTGGTGGGTACGCACACACACGTTCAAACAGCTGACTCACGTATTTTGCCAAACGGAACAGGCTATATTACCGATGTAGGTATGACAGGTCCTTATGATGGAATTTTAGGAGTGGATCGTGAGGCGGTATTACGCAAATTTTTAACAGGTTTACCGGTTCGGTTTGAAGTCACAACAGGCCGAGCACAGTTGAATGCCGTGCTCATTGAAGTAGATGAAAAAAGCGGGAAAACGAAATCGATTCAGCGAATTATGATTAATGACGATCATCCATATTTTGACTAGTTCCTCTTTTAAGATTTTTCTGAAAAAATACATATTGTAGCAGGAATACGAGCAAACAGGGACGAATATATAATGAACAGTACAACTTTTTTACAAGCAATTGTTAGAAACGAGGAGGAGCTAGAAATGGAAATATTAAAAGTTTCAGCAAAATCTAATCCTAATTCCGTAGCTGGTGCACTTGCAGGCGTGTTGAGAGAACGCGGTGCAGCTGAAATTCAAGCGATCGGCGCAGGTGCATTAAACCAAGCCGTTAAGGCAGTAGCGATTGCGCGAGGATTCGTAGCACCGAGCGGAGTTGATCTCATTTGTATTCCTGCGTTTACGGACATTCAAATTGATGGGGAAGAGCGGACGGCAATTAAGCTCATTGTTGAGCCGCGTTAATACACATAAACCTGTTTGCTTGTACAGCAAGCAGGTTATTTTTGTGGAGGGATGATTGTGCGCATATTTGATGCTCACTGTGATGTGTTATATCAACTATTTTGTGATCAAGATTTATCATTTGAACGAAGCTCATCATTACATGTAACATATGATGGACTAAAGCAGGCTGGTGTAACTGTACAAGGGTTTGCGATTTATATTCCAAAACATGTAAGACCTGAGTCGCGTTTTTTTGTAGCGCTAGAGATGATTGATTATTTTTATGAAAAAATTGTGTCACAGCCAAACATGAAAGTTGTTCGATCAAAAAAAGAAATTGATCAATTGCAACCGAATGAAATTGGGGCGATGCTTACATTAGAAGGGTGTGAAGCCATTGGAGAAAGTTTAACGCAGTTGCGTACACTTCTTCGCCTCGGTGTTCGCTCTGTCGGTTTAACATGGAATGATGCGAATATGGTAGCAGATGGTGCCCTTGAGCAACGCGGCGGGGGGTTAACAAAATTCGGAAAAGAAGTTGTTCAATTATTAAATGAACAACAATGTTGGACAGATGTGTCGCATTTAAGCGAGCGCGCGTTTTGGGATGTCATTGAATTAGCTCATTATCCGATTGCTTCACATTCAAATGCGTATACTCTTTGTCCACATCCGCGTAATTTGCGCGATGATCAAATTCAAGCGCTCATTAAGAAAAACGGAGTCATTGGTGTGACGTTTGTTCCACAGTTTTTACGTCATGACGCTGAGACGACAACGGTAACGGATGTGTTGCGTCATGTTGATCATATTTGTGCGCTAGGCGGGGAAAATCACATCGGTTTTGGCTCTGATTTTGACGGCATTTTTGAAACGGTGGAACAATTAGGAAAGGTTTCTCACTATACGCACTTCATTGAAGAGTTGTTGAAGCATTTTAAAGAAGAGCAGGTGAAAAAATTTTTGTTTTGTAATTTTTATGAGCGAATCCCACAATAAAAAATCGGAGGAAAAATTCACATTTTTGTAACAAATATATTGCAATTTTTTTGCAATAGGGCTAGAATGAAAGCGTTTAGTATATGAAATTTTTCGAAAAATTTATTAAGCGAAATGGTAGAGCTTTTTTTGGAAAAGTGCTACACTTATAATCGTACAACGTTATGTTACAATTGATGGAACTTTAAAGGGGTGTAAGACATGATTAGTCAACTTTCATGGAAAGTTGGAGGACAACAGGGGGAAGGTATTGAAAGTACGGGAGAGATATTCTCCATTGCGCTCAACCGACTAGGCTACTACTTATATGGTTATCGCCATTTTTCATCTCGGATTAAAGGTGGTCACACGAACAATAAAATTCGTGTTAGCACGACACAAGTTCGTTCGATTGCCGATGATCTTGATATATTAGTAGCTTTTGACCAAGAGACGATTGATTTTAACTTTCATGAGTTGCGTCAAGGCGGAGTCGTCATTGCGGACGCAAAGTTTAATCCGACGATTCCGGATGAGTCAAAAGCTACGTTGTATGCGGTTCCATTTACAGATATCGCAACAGAGTTAGGAACAGCATTAATGAAAAACATGGTTGCAGTCGGAGCTTCTAGCGCAGTACTCGGTCTTGATATTAGCGTATATGAAGGGGTCGTTCAGGAGATTTTTGGTCGCAAAGGTGAACAAGTTGTTGCGAAAAACATGGAAGCGATCAGAGCGGGCGCTCAGTTCATGCGTGAACAACTGGGTGACAACATTCAATTGATGCAGCTTGAAAAAGCGGACGGCAAAAAGAGAATGTTTATGATTGGAAACGATGCAATTGCCCTTGGTGCGCTTGCTGGTGGCGCTCGTTTCATGGCAGCGTATCCAATTACCCCAGCGTCAGAGATCATGGAATACTTAATTAAGAAGCTTCCGCAATTTGGTGGTACAGTCATTCAAACAGAAGACGAAATTGCAGCTTGTACAATGGCTATTGGTGCGAACTATGCGGGTGTTCGCACGTTGACAGCTTCGGCCGGACCAGGTCTTTCACTTATGATGGAAGCGATCGGATTAGCTGGGATTACAGAAACGCCAATCGTTATCGTTGATACACAACGTGGTGGGCCGAGCACAGGTCTTCCAACAAAACAAGAGCAATCCGACTTAATGGCGATGATTTACGGTACGCACGGAGAGATTCCGAAAGTAGTCATGGCGCCAAGCACTGTACAAGAAGCGTTTTATGATATGGTTGAAGCGTTTAATATTGCAGAAGAGTATCAATGTCCGGTTATCGTTTTAACAGACTTACAACTTTCGTTAGGAAAGCAAACTGTAGAGCCGCTAGAGTACGATAAAATTGAAATTCGTCGCGGTAAGCTCGTAACAGGGGAACTTCCTGAAATCCCAGACAAAGGTTGTTTTAAACGATATGAAGTGACAGAAGACGGTGTGTCACCACGTGTATTACCAGGAATGAAAAATGGCATTCACCATGTGACAGGCGTTGAGCATGATGAGACAGGTCGTCCGTCTGAAGTGGCAGCGAATCGTATTGCGCAAATGGATAAGCGTTTACGCAAACTAAAACATATTCAATTCCCGACACCAGTTCATAAACATGTGAAGCATGAAGAAGCGGATTTATTAATTGTTGGGTTTAACTCCACGCGTGGAGCGATTGAAGAAGCGATGGAACGTTTAGAGCGCGATGGTATAAAAGTAAACCATGCACACGTTCGTCTCATTCATCCGTTCCCAACAGAAGACATGTTGCCGCTCGTGCAATCAGCGAAAAAAGTCGTTGTTGTTGAAAATAACGCAACAGGACAGCTTGCCAACATTTTAAAAATGAACGTTGGACATGCTGAAAAAGTGTTCAACGTGTTGAAGTATGATGGCAATCCGTTCTTACCGCACGAAGTTTATACAAAATGCAAGGAGTTGTTTTAAACATGGCGACATTTAAAGATTTCCGTAATAACATTAAACCAAACTGGTGTCCAGGTTGCGGTGACTTTTCTGTACAAGCGGCTATTCAACGCGCAGCTGCTAACGTTGGACTCGAACCACATGAACTTGTTGTTGTATCTGGAATTGGTTGTTCTGGACGTATTTCTGGTTACATTAACTCGTACGGCTTCCACGGTGTGCACGGTCGAGCGCTTCCAATCGCCCAAGGGGTGAAAATGGCCAATCGTGATTTGACTGTCATTGCTGCTGGTGGTGACGGTGATGGATTTGCGATCGGAATGGGTCATACGATTCATGCGATTCGTCGTAATATCGACATTACGTACATCGTCATGGACAACCAAATTTACGGTTTAACAAAAGGTCAAACATCACCACGTAGTGAAGTTGGCTTTAAAACGAAAAGTACGCCACAAGGTTCAGTTGAACCAGCGTTGTCGATTATGGAAATGGCGTTAACTGCAGGAGCAACGTTCGTCGCTCAAAGCTTTTCTAGCGACTTAAAAGAGTTGACGCAATTAATTGAAGAAGGCATTAAGCATAAAGGGTTCTCGCTCATTAACGTATTTAGCCCTTGCGTCACGTACAATAAAGTGAACACATACGATTGGTTTAAAGACAATTTAACGAGCTTAAGTTCCATTGAAGGATATGATCCATCTAACCGCGAAATGGCGATGCAAACGTTAATGAAACATAAAGGACTTGTTACAGGGCTTATTTATCAAAATAAAGAGCGCAAATCATATCAAGACCTTGTGCCGGGTTATAGCGAAAAACCACTGACAGAAGCGGACTTAACAATTAGTAAAGAAAAATTTGATCAACTTGTGGCAGAATTTATGTAAGAAAGAAAAGAGGGTGGTGAAAGCCATCCTCTTTTTTAGTGTGCTCGGCA
>NZ_JBCNEQ010000084.1:0-935 GCF_050480245.1 Bhargavaea massiliensis
CCTCCTCCTACTCGATTAAATAAAGCTAGCAAAATATCAAATTATTTTGTAAAATCATTAAAAGAAGAATATTGTTTCTTTTTGTTGAACATGTGTGAGTATATTCGTTTTTATTTAATTATATAAACATTTTTGTAATCGTGTAGAATAATAGTGACATACTATAATTGAAATGTGTTATGATAAATGTGGGGAAGTTTTTGGTCGAATCGATGGGAACGTTTAGGGGGTCCAATGATGAAAACAGATGTGATTTTAATTGGTGCGGGGATTATGAGTGCGACATTAGGGACGTTGTTGAAAGAGTTAGCACCAGAGTGGGAAATTGCTGTGTTTGAAAGGCTTGGTCAACCAGCAGATGAAAGCTCGAACGAATGGAACAATGCGGGAACAGGTCATGCCGCACTTTGTGAACTAAACTACACAGTTGAAAAAGCGGACGGATCAATTGATATAAGTAAAGCAATTAAAATTAATGAGCAGTTTCAAGAATCATTGCAATTTTGGTCTTATCTCGTTCAAAATAAACACATTCGCAGCCCGAAGGACTTTGTTATGCCAATTCCGCATATGAGTTTCGTGCAAGGGGAAGAAAATGTTGCGTTTCTGAAGAAGAGGTTTGAACAGATGGTGGATAATCCTTTGTTTAAAGGGATGGAGTTTTCTGACGATCCGCAAAAATTAAGAGAGTGGATTCCGTTGATGATGGAAGATCGTATCGTTACTGAACCGATTGCAGCAACAAGAATTGAAGCGGGAACGGACGTGAATTTCGGGGCTTTAACACGCATGTTATTTGGGTATTTAGAACATAAGCATGTGAATTTGTATTATAAACATCATGTTGAAGATATGAAACGAACAAGTGACAACTTATGGGAAGTAAAAGTACGCAATTTAGCGACAGGGGAAGTTGACGTTCACACAGCGAAGTT
>NZ_JBCNEQ010000085.1:0-1781 GCF_050480245.1 Bhargavaea massiliensis
CGTTCAAATTCGGGCCATTTATGAAAGTTCTTATTTGAATATAATAAGCGCCCTGTTCAAAGATCTTGACCTTCCTCAGTTGATTGATCGTCTCGTTCCCGTGGATCCGCAATGCCAAACTCGAGCCAGCGATATCGTCAAACTAATCGTTCTGGATATCTTGAGCGGCCGGCAAGCGCTCGTTCATTTGGAACAATGGGCGCATGACATCGATTTGCCGAAGCTGATTCGGCCAGGGCTGGAGCCGTCTTGGTTCAACGACGATGCCATCGCGCGTCATTTGGATCGCCTGTATGAGGCGAATATCCATCAAGTCCTTTCGTCTTGCCTCGTGCAGATCTACAAGAAAGAAGGCCTCTCTCTTCGCGTCTTCCACGCCGATACGACGGACAAGACCGTTTATGGCGCGTATGAATCGGCCTCGCCGGATGCCTTGCAGATTACGCATGGCTACAACCGGCATCATCGTTGGCAAAAGCAGATCGGATTTGGGCTGATTGGCAACGAGGATGGCATCCCGTTTTATGGCGATGTACACGACGGCAACCTGCCGGATAAGACGTGGAATCCCGAGGTGTTGTCCCGTGTGCAGAAACAGCTGAAGCAGGCGAAGATCGAAGATGAATGGATTTATGTTGCCGATTCTGCCGCCATGACGAAAGACACACTGGCGCAAACGAAGGCCGCCAAAGCCTTTTTGATCACAAGAGGCCCTTCTTCGCTCCGGATCGTCAAAACCGCGCTGGCTAAAGCTGATGCCCAAGACACGCCGTGGAGCGATCCGTTTTCCTTAGCGGAGAAAAACGGAGCCACCTACCGGGTGTGGGAAACGACATCGACGTACGAAGGTCATTCGGTCCGGTTGATCGTCGTTGAATCCAGCGCGCTCGACCAACGAAAAGGAAAGACGCTCGAAAAAGAGCGAAACCAAGAAGCAGAGCTTCTTCGGCAGAAACAAACCCAGTGGGAAAGCCGTCTGTTTTCGTGCCGGGAAGACGCCGAACAAGCCCTAGCGTCTCTAAAGGCGTCCCTTCGTCTCCGGTTCCATCGCGTCGAGGCGTCGGTCGAAGCGATCGTGCGTCCGAAAAAACGGCGCGGACGTCCGAAAAAAGGGGCGGAACCGGACATGGAAACGCTGTACGCCCTTCGCTTGAACGTGGAATTCGACCAAGATGCGTGGGAACAGGCGAGACGGAAAGCGTCCCGGTTTGTCCTTGTCACGACCGTTCCGGAGGAATGGAAAGGTCAACCGATGGATGCGAAAGAGATCTTGAAGTTGTATAAAGGCCAAATCTCGGTGGAAATGAACTTCTCTTTCTTGAAAGACCCGTTCTTTACGGATGAGATTTACGTAAAAAAACCGGAACGGGTCGCGGTATTGGGCTATTTGTTTCTGTTGGCCTTGGCGATTTACCGCGTCTTCCAGCGCCGGGTGCGTCAGTTCATCACCCCGGAACACCCATTAAAGGGCGCGGGAGGCCGGAAACTGACCCGACCGACCGGACAAGCGATTTTTCAATTGTTTTGGTATGTCAGAGTCGTCCTGTTGGAACTGCCGGATGGACGAATTCAACGCGCGTTAGGTCAACCGCTCACGTACGAGCAGCGAAGGATTCTGCAAGGATTAGGGATGGACGAGAGCATTTACGTCTAATGGGATAAAGAACGACCAACGATGGTAAAAAAAGGATACCATCGCTTTTGGTGTTGGTTTAAAAGTTATTCTAAAAAACTGAATAAAAAATCCTTTTGTTCCGCCCTACCAAGGTGCGAAATATGAG
>NZ_JBCNEQ010000086.1:0-14669 GCF_050480245.1 Bhargavaea massiliensis
AAAAATAATCGGCCTTGACATCGATGACAATCGAAGCAGATGGAAACAGGGCGCGAACCGCCTTATGATAAGGTTCCCACATGTCAAGAATCACCGTTTGGACCATTTCTTTCGACAGGCCATTTTGGCTCAACAAGTTGATGGCGGAGTCACATTGGCGATCGGCATGCATTCCCATGACCGATCCAGCTTTGGCATCCATCAATACGGTTTCATACTGCTGTCCCTTTTTTACCGCGATTTCATCTAAGCTAAGCACCATCCCTTTTGGAGAAGAGGCCTCCATCGCTGCTTAGCGCTCTTTTGCTTTTTTCGATGCGATGGAGTAATAGATGCGTTCCAATGTCGTATATGGGATGCGGTGCTTTCGGCTAACCTCTTGAATGGTGGAGCCTTCGCAAAGTTCATACAAGTACTCACAAAATCGATTGGTGTAGTGTTGATTGGGTGAAATCAATTCCAAAGAGGCGGAAAACACTTGGGAACAATTCCAGCACCGATAGCGCTTTACCTTTACGAACAAGTACACCGGTTGATGGAAAAGCGCCAAATCCCGTACTTTTCTTGTCCGTCTGTCGTGGACAGGGGAAGTGGCAAACCCACAATGAGGGCAACGTTCCTGTGTCTCTGTTTTCTCTACATGAATCGCATAACCATAGGAAAGAAGTTCTTGTTTAATCATTTTAAATTCTGGCAATCCTAGTGATATAGAAAGCACTTACGAGACCTCCTTAATGTTTATTTCACCACTAACATTATTGCCAGGATCTCGTTAGTGCTTTCTCTTTTTTGTCACTAAATCACAAAATTTGGTGATGAACCCAAATTCTTAACTTGATGGCTATGGGATTAGTCCCCCCTCCTACCTCATTGCAGTCAGAAATTGTTTTTTGCAAGAAAAAAGTGCAGAGTATTGCAGTATATAAATTCGTTTATGCCGCATAAAAATTCAATCTGAATTCTCGCTATTAAGGGCTTGACATGGAGCCTCTGCAGCCATGATTCTTTTGCCAAGCGGCCAGCTGTAACAGATTTGGCAAACCCAAACAGGTTATCATGGCTACCCCTCCATGTAAAGCCCCTCTGCATAACCATTTGCATAGAAATTTTGCACATCTCTGCACTTTAATTTTGCAATAAACAAGAAATATCTAACGCTATAAAAGTTGGATATTATAAACTATATTGAATTTTTATTTTGCTCATGAGAATCACTAGTACAGCATGTTCCTTTTTCTCTGTTTTCCTCCTGTTTCTCTTCTTTAACTTCTTCAATCTCAAAACTACAACAATCATTGTCTTTTTTCTTATTTAATCCGAAGATGGATAAAAATTTGTTTGACACATCTCTCACCTCCTTTAATTAATCAATAAGAATAAGTACCCAGAAAATGTTGCCATAATAAAGACAGAAGCGATAAAAGCGATTAATAGTTGTTTCTTAAATAAGCTGTTTAGCATAATAATTTCTGGTAAACTTGCTCCTGCGCCTCCGATTAGCAAAGCCATCGTAGGGGCAAGAGGAAGACCCTTTGCAATCAGTGCCTGGCTAACGGGCAACATAGTAGAAAGTCTGATGTATAATGGCACTCCTATAATAGCAGCTAGTGGGATCAACCACCATTGACTTCCCTTAGAAACAGCTTCTAGGAGAGAATGTGGAATAGCTTCTTTAATAAGAGCGCCTATAAAGGAACCGATGAGAATATGGATATATACAGATTTTAGGAGATTAAGTGTATCGATCCAAGCTTTTCTCCAATTCACTTTACCTGTACTTTCGAGCTGCGGAGCTTCTTGACCTTTAATCCGAACGTTTTTTACGTATTTTTCAAATCCCCACTTATCCAATAACCAACCTATAATCATGGAGACTATTAAAGTAACAACAGTATAAATAACTGTAACCTTCCAACCTAATATATATGTCATCATCGTAAGAATCCAAGGGTCCAATAGTGGTGATGTGAACAAATAAGTCATTGCCGTTTGAAAAGGCACTTTTTTATCAAGCATAGTTACCAACATAGGAATTGTAGAACATGAACAAAACGGTGTTACAAATCCCAATAATGCTCCTGATAAATTAGCTAAAAAACGATTTTTAACGAAAAGTGACTTTTCTAATTTATCAAACGGAATTAAATATTCAACGACATTAAGAAGATAAGTTATTAATATGAATAGAACTAAAAGGTTTTTAGCTAAAGAAATAAATTCTTTTGTTATATTCCATAGAATATCCCACATGATAAACTTCCTCCTTTTTATAATAGTTGTAATATACAACTATTCACTAAAAATGAGTTAGTACTTTTTATACCCTTATTATTGTTAATATAGTGTTGGTAATATTGGTATAAGGCTATTTAAGTTACTGGTGAAAAAATATCATCCAGATATAAGAGGTGCTTTTCAATAATTTTGTAAAACGCATAATCACGTTATTGAATTTTAACCACACTAAATCATTGGGTCTCCTCCTTTTTTAGAATGTTTAGAACGACTTACTGTGGTTTTAGGGAGATATCTCTATGCATGGATTAATCCCATATCCTATCTAGCACTACGGATTTGTATATCGTTCCTTAACAACAGCTACTGTTCCTCATGGCTTTTAGTAAGAGATTAATACTTTCATTAACTTGATCTCTTTTTTCTTCAGGAATGTTTTCGACGATTTCTTGAAGATAGGTAATCATTTGGTTACTAATTTGGTCTTCGTATTGCTTTCCTTCTTCAGTAAGTACTAATTCCACATAACGTCGATCAGTGGTAGACTGTTTTCTCTTGATCAATCCTTGTTCTACAAGACCTTGTACATGTCTGCTCAATGTACTTTTATCCAAACCTAAAACATTTGCAACATCATTTAATGAAGGGTTACCTAATCGATTAATTTCATATAATACATGACTTTGAACAAGCGTTAATCCACAACATTCAGCTCCTTCTTTTTGCAATAGACCAAATCGACGGATAAGAATTTGAAGCATTTCTCTAATACAAACTAACTGTTTACTATCTTTACCAGAAAAACTATTGTTCATTATACCACAACTTCCCTCAAAATGAAATTTTTAAAAAAAATATTTTTTCATATATAGAAAATATTGAAAAATCAAAACGGATATTATATACTTCATTATGTAATAAAAATAAAAAAATTCTGTATATTTCAATCATAATTGTATAATACAACTAATTCATTTTACAACTAATAAAACCAAAAAATCGGAGGTGGATCATGAATATTTTGCTCGTCTCTACATTTGAAGGGGGGTTTCAGCCTAATACCATTGCTACTGCAGCAACCCCATTAATAAAAAATGGCTTTAATGTATCTGTTTTGGATACCTACGTCGAAGGGATACAAGAGAATCGTTTCTCCTCAGCAGATTTAGTAGCCATTTCTATTCCCTTGTTTGATGCTGTCCAATCTGGGGTTGAAATAGCTAAAATGGTCAGATCTGTTAACCCGAGTGCACATATTACTTTCTTTGGTCAACATGCAACGATTCATGCGAACCGTTTGGCCGGAAAATACAGTGATTCTTGTGTATGCGGTGAATGGGAAAAGCCACTTGTATATTTAGCTCGGCATCTTTCCGGAGATACCGAGGGAGATGTACCGGGGGTACTATTTGCAGAACAAGCAATAAACGGAGTTTATGTCCATCCTTTTATGTCACGGGATCATTTAGATGTTCCAAGTCGACACCTTCTTCCACCTTTGTACAAGTATCCTCAAAAGCAGATTGATAGGCTTCTTGGTTCATCTCAAATCGTTGGGTCTACGGAGATAGCTCGAGGATGTCATCACAAGTGCTTATATTGTTCTGTATATGCAGCTTATGATGGGAAAGTGATATTAATTCCGGAAGAAATAGTGTTAAAAGATGTTCAGCAACTCGTAGAGGGGGGAATGACGCATCTCACATTTATTGATGCAGATTTCTTTAATGCAAAATACCATGGTATTAAAATCCTTAGAAAGTTACACGCTAAGTTTCCACATTTAACATATGACTTTACTACTCGGGTTGATCACATTTTAGAAAACAAAGAAATCCTTCGTGAGATGAAAGAGTTAGGTGTTAAATTCATTACATCTGCTCTTGAGTTCCCTTCGGACGAAGTTCTTGATGCAGTTGCAAAAGAAACTACAGTTTCGGATATCGAGGAAGCTATTGCATATTTAAGGGAAATTGGAATCAAATTAAACCCTACATTCATTATGTTTAATCCTTGGACCAAATTAGAAGACCTTTCTACCTTCCGTGCTTTTGTAGCTGAAAATCAACTTGAGGATATTATCGATCCAATTCAATATGAAACAAGGCTTTATTTATATAAAGGTTCACCATTGTTATCTCGCTCATCAATTCAGGCACTTGAATTAACAGAGTATGAATTTCATTATGAATGGAAACATCCTGATCCCCAAATAGATGAACTGTATTATGAAATCCTATCTCCTCCGGAAGAAGGGATTTTTAAACGTTGTTGTTTAAAATGCTAATTTTTAGATAGGAGTGATATTAATGTTAGCGTTAAACAATAAATTGCAACAAGCATTTGATACTTTTTTTACCGAAGCCTTAGAAGGTGGGACTCTATCTGAGCGAGACCGTATGGTTGTTATTCTTGCAACGGCTCTGGCCATGGAAGATGTTAATACTTTAAAAAATGCGGTTCTTACTGCAAAACAATTAGGTCTTACAAACGAAGAAATAGGCCATATTAGTGCTATTACTATTGCTATGAAAGGGCAAAAAATCAACGGGTTGGTTTCATTCAATACGCCTACATCAACAAACCAATCCTCTAAATGTTGTGAATAAGGTGGGATAAGATTGTCTCAAAATAAACAGGCAATCATACTTATTGCTCCACGCGATAACGAAATAGATCTAGTTAAAGCTAAAGGGTTTAAAACTATTCTGTTTAGAAAGACCATTAATTTTGAAGAAGCTTTCTCTGTTGATGTCCCTATTGAAGTTGATCTTAACAATGAGTTATTGGTAATTGAAGAATCAATAGAATTAGCTAAGCAGTATGATATACAAGCGGTTTTTACCATGAATGAGTATAGGATTCCTTTATGCGCTCGAATATCTGAAGCTATCGGGTTGGGAAAAGGGTTAAGTTTCCAAGCTGCACTAAATTGTCGTAACAAAAAGCTTACAAGAAAAATCCTTTATGATTCCAAAATAGACCAAGTTCAATTTGCTTTGGTTAAGTCTCCTGATGAATCTTTGGAGATTTTAAAACAATTTTCTTTTCCTGTTATTGTAAAACCATCCAATGATTCTGGTAGTCAACTTGTCAGGAGATGTGAGTCTGAGGATGAGGTAGTTCAAGCGATCAGAGAAATTAAAAATCAAAATACAAACTTTATTGGACAACCTATTGATCCGGAAATTCTTATCGAAGAATACCTGGAAGGTCCAGAGTTTAGTGTTGAGTCAGTAACTATAAATGGGGAAACCACAATCATTGCCATCACAGAAAAGAAAATAACCCCTCCACCTTATTCAATTGAGATTGGTCATACGGTTCCATATACATTAAGTCATGAGGATTATCAATCTGTCTATCAATTGATCTCAAAAGCCCTTTTTATACTTGGAATTCGGAATGCTGTTACCCATGTAGAAATCAAGAAAACTTCATCAGGGTGGCACATTGTAGAGGTAAATGCTAGACCAGGGGGAGACCACATACCGAAGCTAGTTCGAATTGTTACAGGGTATGATTTGGCCGAATTAGCTTTACATATTGCTTTAGGTGGAAGTCTTAGGGATGCACCTAAACATCCTGTTCAAGCTCCTTCTGCCGCAATCCGTTTTTTGATCGCGGATCAACCAGGAACTGTATTGATCAATGACAAAATTCTTAAAGAAGGGCATTGCAATCTTGTTAATGGCGAACTATATGTGCATCCAGGTACAATCGTTCCTCAGACTACAAATAATTATAACCGATTAGGTTATGTGATAACTAAAGGCTCAATAGATGTCCAAGCTTCAGAAATATCTGAAGAAATATTAAAATCTTTGGAACTACGAATTATCTAATATCATTCTAAATAATGATTGGTGGGGATAATATGGCGGCAAAATTAGTTCTTTTAGGTGGTTTTTTAGGTGCTGGTAAAACTACAACGTTAATTGAAACAGCAAAGAGGTTACAGAAACGCGGAAAAAGGGTAGCAATTGTAACAAATGATCAAGGGAAGGAATTAATTGATACTGAACTAGTACGAAATAATGGCTTGGATGCAGAAGAAGTTACTGGTGGATGTTTCTGTTGCCAATTTGAAGATTTATACAAAAATCTCACCCTACTATTAAAAGAAAAACAACCAGATGTTATTCTGGCCGAAGCGGTAGGTAGTTGTACAGATCTAGCGGCCACTGTTATTCAACCACTGAAAAAGTATTATGCAGAAGAATTTAAAACAGCTCCTTTAACAATTGTTGTAGACCCTTCCCGATTGATGGATAACCTTGATTATAAAATAGACGGAAAAAATAAAATATTTTCTCCTTCAGTTAGTTATATTTTTGAAAAACAACTTGCGGAAGCTGATATTATTGCATTAAACAAATTGGATAGATTCCAGCATGAAGAAATTACAGAAGTAATCCAGTTTTTAAAACAGCGCTACCCTCAGGCTGAAATTAAAGCAATTTCAGCAGAGCGAGGAGATTTTCTCGAAGAATTAATAGATCTTTGGCTTTCCGATACTGTAGGCGGGGATAAGGTACTAGATATTGATTATGATTTGTACGCGGAAGGCGAAGCACAATTAGCCTGGATGAACATGTTGGGTGATTTAGTCAATTTAGAAAATGGCTTATTTGATCCAAAGGAATGGGTAGGATCCTTTCTTGAAACACTGAATGGACATTTTCTTCGAGAAAAAATGGCGATTGCTCATCTTAAAATCCAATTGGTGCAGAGTAATGGTTATGTAAAAGCAAGCATGATAAAAACAGGGGAGTCTCCTATTTTTACAATCACTGATGGCAGTCCAAATAAAGAATTTCGTGTTCTTCTTAACATTCGTATAGAGGCTAACCCATCGATGTTAGATTTAATCGTAGCTGAGTCTATTGAATCAACTAATCAGCAGTATGGAACTCATTGGAAAGCAAGCTATCATGAGTGCTTTAGTCCGAAACCTCCTGTCCCAACTCATAGATTAACACCCCAATGTTAATAATATTTGGAAAGGGGATTTTTATGAAAAAGAAACTCTTGATTGAGATATTTCCGAAATATTCAATTCAATCTGAAGATGTCGGATGTTCAACGGAGGGTGGATGTTGTGATATCGTTTCTGACGAATCGAATACTGAAATACAAGAACTAAAGAAACGTTTATTAGAAAGGTTTAAGGATCAAGTAATTGTTCAGATATATAATTATCAGATTCATCTAGATTTGGTTTTGGCTCAAAAAAAATTAGCCTCTATATTAAAAGAAAAAGGGCTTAAAGCAATTGCATCTAATGCCGAAAAAACTATGCAATATGCTACACCATCCGTAATTGTAAACGGTAAATTAATGTCCTTGACCACGATTCCGAAATTGGAGGAAATTTGTAAATCCGTTAATGATGAGATTACGATCAGTACCTAAAAGGCTAGTAATATCCAATCTTTTTAAACCAAATTACTTATGGAAAGGAGAATATTATGGAGCAACATTCAAACACTGTGATAGGCAATCAAAATAGTAAAATACTAAATAAGGATAATGTTTGGCATAGGATGATTCCTCTTACAAAAAATCCTTTAACTGGTCTTTTTATAGCTGTAGCAACAACGCTCATTTTTATGTTAATGGATCTGGTTCCTAATTATTCGTTAGAATCTATTATTGGTATTACAATTGTAGCTTGGCTAGCTGCTGAAAATGGTGGCAATGATGTATCAAAAGGAGTTGCTCCCCTTGTTGCCTCAGGGGTAGCCAGAGAGAGGACAGCTTTAATTTATGGGGCAATTGTCACTGCTCTTGCTGGAACAATATCTATTTATTTTGCAATAAAGTTGTTAAAGCTGTTTACTAGTGGTCTAATTAATTCTAATTATGAAGTCAATACAACAATGGCTTTATCCATGGCAATCGGTGCAACGTTATGGGTCTCATTGGCTACCCGATTTTCTTTACCGGTTTCAACTACACATGCTATAGTAGGTTCTGTTATTATGATTGGGTGTGTAGCTCTTGGGGGTTCAAGTATTGTCTGGTCTAGTCTTGTAAGCAAGGTAGTAATGCCCCTTTTACTTAGTCCGTTGCTCGGTTTAAGCATTGCTTGGGTACTGACTTTTGTCATTCAGTTTATCAAATTACCTTCGAGTGCAGGTAAATTAATTACTTGGATTTCAAGTGGAGCAATTTGCTTCGTCCGTGCGGTGAATGATACTCCTAAAATTGTTGCAATTACGGCACTAGTTGCTATAACATCAATTAACACTAAAAATACCGATGATTTATTTCCATTATTTTTGTTGATAACAGTATCTATGAGTATAGGTAGCCTTGTTAAGGGGTTGTCAGTTACTCAGCTGTTAGCAAGAAAAGTTACACAACTCGATAATCAGAGCAGTCTTTCATCTGTATTAACTACAACATTACTCGTTATGGCTTCTAGTCGATTTGGTTTACCAGTATCTACGACTCACGTTTCAACAACAGCTATTATTGGAGCAGGATTAGGAAAAAATAAAGATGCTATTAATTGGTCTGTAGTTCGTGACATGGTGTTATCTTGGATTGTAACATTACCTGGGGCTGGTATATTAGCTATGTTAGCATATTATATTTTAATTTTTGTGAAATAAAGGTAGATTGGTGATGGTTAAAGTTTGGAATGTTCGTCAAGCCAGAGAGGATGACCTTTTAGAGATCCTTAATATTTATAATCAAGGAATTGAGGATAGAATAGCTACTTTAGAGCAAGATTTAAAATCGATTGATTATATAAACAATTGGTATCACCATCGTCCTGAACGTTATACTGTTCTTGTAATAGGTGATGAAAAAATACGAGGATGGGCTTCATTAAATCCTTATTCACATCGCTGTGTCTATGATGGTGTTGCCGATATATCCATTTATATTGAACGGTCATGGAGAGGCAAAGGATTAGGTTCGGTACTACTTTCGGCCCTCGAAGGAAAATGGATTTTATAAGCTGGTTCTATTTACATTTCCATTTAATCAAATAGGTCAAAATTTGTATCGAAAAATGGGATTTCGGGAAGTAGGTATATTTAAAAAGCAAGGAATACTAGATGGAAGATTTGTAGACACCATGGCAATGGAAAAACTATTGTTTTAAAAGGAGCCATTCAGTGGCTTCTTTTTGATTATATTTACACTGCATAATATAAATTGTGTTATGTTTTTTGATAAGGTAATGGCAGTATATACTGTTTTATCCCTTTTACAAACTAGGTTACTAGATTTATCTTAATACTCTTTTGTTGGTCGTTATATTCTTGCCGAATAAATCTCAATACATCGTTGTTAGACTTATCATAATTGGTCTGGTCCGTTGTATTGCAATAGTAGTTGTTAGATTTATTTGTAAAAGGATGATAGAGAGTATGTAATTGGAATTGTAGCGTTTAACCCTGTATTCTTTACAGTCGGCAGCAATAACTCTGAACCAGCGATTACCGTCACTGTTGGTATATTTGGGAGTCGTTCTGGTGCATCCTTTGTAGCTGTCATTCGATTACTTATGGAAGTAACTGTAATGATTGTATTAGTTAACATAGCATTATGAGGTTCAACGAAAATACTTTAAAACAGAAACGGCATAATTATTAAATAATAAAGGTGGAATGAAATATGAAAAGTAAAAAGACGATTTACTTCTTATGCACAGGAAACTCTTGTCGCAGTCAGATGGCGGAAGGATGGGGTAAAGTTTATCTTAGTGATGAATGGAACGTATACAGCGCTGGTATTGAAGCGCACGGACTCAATCCAAAAGCAGTGAAGGCTATGAGAGAAGTAGGGATTGACATTTCTAATCAAACATCTGATATCATTGATCCTGAAATTTTAAACAAAGCTGATTTAGTAGTAACACTATGTGGTCACGCAGCTGATCATTGTCCAGCAACACCGTCACATGTGAAGCATGTACACTGGGGATTTGATGACCCTGCGAAGGCAGAGGGGACAGAAGAAGAAAAATGGGCAATTTTCCGACGTGTTCGCGATGAGATCGGTGAAAGAATTAAACGTTTTGCCGAAACAGGTGAATAATAAATTTAATCATTCTTTCTTTGAAATCCCTGTTGCAACAAATAATGATTGCTTGTTAATCCCTTAATGAATTTGGACACTAGCTAAGTTTGTTCTTTATAATCGAAGCGACCATAGAATTTTAAACAACTTTTTTGTAATTGATGTCTCAACAATTTGAATATTTGATTTAAAAATTAAACAACTATTTTTTTACACCATTCAGATTTCTGAATGGTGTTATCCATATTTTAAAGACTAAAATTAAACGACTTTTTTGTAATTGTACAAACACACGTCACGATGCATGTAATCGGACGTGTGTTTTTTATATGAATGTATGCTATGCCTTGTTGTCTCGTTTGTTTTGCTGATACAGTTGTACGATTTGTTCTTCCCGTTCGCTAATGATAACTTTTGGAACAGGCGTCGGTTTTTTGTTTTGATCGATGGCGACCATTGTTAAAAAGCATGTGGTTGTTAAGTGATGTTCGCCTGTAAATAAATCTTCTGTTTCGACTTTGACGAATACTTTCATGGATGTGCGACCGGTCGAGTAGACGAATGCTTCAAGCTTTAAAATATCGCCAACTTTTGCGGACGAAATGAAATCAACTTTGTCAATCGAAACGGTGACGACTGCTTTTCGCGCATGGCGCATGGCGGATATTGCCGCAATTTCATCAATATAAGCTAAAACGGTACCACCAAAAATCGTGCCGAGATGGTTCGTATCAGAAGGTAATACGAGCCGTGTTTGAATCGTTTTCGACTGCTCGGCGCTTACTTCCATAACTTTTTCCCTCCGTACGCTAAAAGACGCTCGCGGTATTCGCGTGCTGCCTCTACCATCACTTGAAGTGCGGCAATCGTTTCTTCTTCTTTTCGAGTTTTTAATCCGCAATCAGGATTGACCCAAAATTGTTCTGGACGAAGAACGCGAAGTGCCCGTTCGATTTGTTCGCTTAGTTCTTCTTTTGTCGGAATGCGCGGACTATGAATGTCATACACCCCTAAGCCAATTTCCTTTTGATACTCATATGTTTCAAATGATGAAACAAGTTCACCATGGCTTCGTGATGATTCAATGGAAATGACATCCGCATCAAGCTCATCAATGATATGCATCATATGTTCAAACTGTGAATAGCACATATGGGTGTGAATTTGCGTCTCCTTTTTCACCGATGAGGTAGCGAGACGAAACGCCATAACGGCATCTTCCCAATATGATGCATGTTTCTCTTTTTTGAGCGGCAATCCTTCCCGTAACGCTGGCTCATCGACTTGAATGATGCGTATCCCTTCCTTTTCTAACTGCAATACTTCCTCACGAATGGCGAGGGCGAGCTGCATCAGCACATGTTTTCGTGGAATATCGTCGCGAACGAACGACCAGTTTAAAATGGTCGCAGGACCTGTCAGCATTCCTTTCACAGGTTTATTTGTCAGCGACTGAGCATACACTGTTTCTTCTACAGTCATTGGATATAAATGAGCAATATCTCCAAAAATAATTGGCGGGCGCACACAACGCGAGCCGTATGATTGCACCCAGCCGTTTGTTGTGCATGCCATGCCTTGCAGTTTTTCACCGAAAAACTCCACCATATCTGTACGTTCAAATTCGCCATGGACAAGCACGTCGAGCTGCAACTGTTCTTGAATGTCGATCCATTTTGCGATTTCTTTTTTTATAAACGACTTATATTGATTGTCGTTCCATTCGCCTTTTTTCCACTTCATCCGAGCTTGGCGCACGTCGCTCGTTTGCGGGAAGCTTCCAATCGTTGTTGTCGGTAAAAGCGGAAGTTGTAAATGGGCTTGTTGTACTTTTCGTCGTTCGTTGTAAGGCACGCGGCTTATCGGAACAGTTTCAGTTGTTTGTTCTTGTTCGTGGTGAAGTTTGGCGAAATAAACGTTTGTTTGTTCATCGTATTTGATTAGCTCGTCGATCGTTACGTTTCCGTTCATATACTCTGTCAACATACGTATCTCATCTAATTTTTCATCGGCAAATGATAAAGCCCCAGCAAGCTCCGTCGGCAACGTATGTTCATGTCTTGTCGTGACAGGAACATGCAGTAAGCTGCAAGACGGTTGAATGATCAGTTGTTCAGAAACGCCTGCTAAATGATGAAGGAGCGTTGCTTTTTGTGCAAGCGAGCTTTTCCATACATTGCGACCGTCTACAATCCCAGCAACTAATATTTTATCTTTCGGGAATCCATAGGTGTTTATGTTTTTCATGTTTTCGCCATTATCATGTACAAAGTCAAGCCCAATGCCTGCGACAGGTAAAGCAACGATTTCACGATAATGCGACACGCTATCAAAATATGTTTGTAAAATAAGGTTTATATTTGGTACATCGCGATGGAAAACTTCATATACATCACGAAATGCATCGATGATGTCATCATCTATATCTTGAACGAGAATCGGTTCATCGATTTGGACGAATGACACGCCCGCTTCTCTTAGTTGTTTGAATAATTCCACATAAAGAGGAACTAATTGTGCGAGATATTTTCGCCACTCGTTTCGCGCGTATTGCTTAGAAAGCAAAAGAAATGTAACCGGGCCAAGCAATACAGGTTTTGTTTCTAAATTGAATGTTTCTTTGACAAGCTTGTATTCTTTCAATAGGCGATTATCCACTAATTTCGGCTTCGTTTGCCCGATTTCAGGCACAATGTAGTGATAATTTGTATTAAACCATTTCGTCATTTCAAGCGCATGTTGCCCATTCGTCCCACGCGCCATCGCAAAGTATTGCTCTAGCGGATTAACTATTTGTTTGAATCGCTCTGGAATATATCCGAACATAAATGCTGTATCTAACACGTGATCGTATAAGGAAAAATCTCCGATCGGAATGAGATCAATTCCTTTCTCGACTTGTTTACGAATGGAATCCAGTCGAATCGTCTCCATCGTCTTTGTGAATTGCTCTTCGTTTATTTGCCCATTCCAAAAAGATTCTAACGCTTTTTTCCACTCTCTTTTCTCACCAATACGCGGATACCCTACATTTGAACTACGGATGAACAAGTTAAGCACCTCCAGTCATTTTATCCCAATCAAGCAAAAAACCCTCTTCCAAACAGAAGGAGGGCATAGCTAGCTCGTATTGAGATACATGAAGTGCCTCAAGATCATATGTCCTCACTCCTCCCTATGACGCGTAGGTCGTAAGTGCATACAACAGGCAGGTCTCCTGACTTAGCTTCATCGCCGTCTATCTCCTTCCCATTTCAAATGAAACAGTGGATTGTGATAAACAGCTCTGCATCACAGTGGCGCGACCGTGTTGGACTTTCACCAAACTTCCCTTTTAAGATTCACAGCATGTGTGAACCACCTGTTGCGTGAACTTATTATTTTGTTGTATAAAATTCAGAATAAACGAACTTTTTGTTTTTTTCAACTGAAATGTTTTTTTCGTGTGGACGTCTTGAGAAACGCTGTGATAAATGGGTATATTTTTCTTTTAAGTTAATATTCATATTTTATTGATAATTTTATGTTAAAAAGTATTGATTTTTTTTTTTTTGTCCTAAATCCGTGATGAATTGAAATTGACTTTGATTTTGTTGTAATTTTTATGGATGTATGATCCATAAAACCCTTTTTATGCTTATGACCTATGTCATCTCTATTTCTGAAAATGAAACAAATCTCTTTTTTGGGTGTGAAAACCAAAAAAAGAGACAAAAAAGCACAGGGAGTGACGTTGGACATCAATATTCGAACATTTGTTCTTTATCTTACCTCTCTCCATTTCTGATAGACGTTCAGTAGGAATTCGCTATAGCCACTCCTTCGCGTTAGTTTCATCCATAGCTGCCGCGATCGGCGAACGAGTCGTCCTGCCATCGTGATCACCGTCTGAATGATCGTCTTGATGCGGCGGCGTTTCACTTTATGATGTAATGGATGTCTCGGATCGCTTAATAGATCTTGTCCAATCAGGCGAAGAAGGTTGTACACGAATGCTCCCATGACTAACACGAGCGCATTCGTTTTCATCTTCCCAGATGGAATTCGCTCTAAATCTAAGTCGCTTTTCAGTTCGCTATGAAACTGTTCGCATGTCGCATGATCGTGATACAATGCGAGCACATCACTCATTCGAACATGCTCGTATCCTTCGAGGCGCACCCAGTAGCTTTCGACTTCGTAATTAGGAACGAGCATCAGCTGTCCATTTCGTTCCATCGTTCGTTCCGTCACTTGGGTGACTTGAACGTACGTATACGTGTTTCCATCGATCGCTACCTTCTGTGGAAGGCATAACTCATACGTTTGTACTCCTTCGGTTTGTCCATCATCGACGCGTCTGCCCTTTTGCGAAGCGATCTGGAACCAAAGCGCTTTCGATTCTCGGCGTAAGT
>NZ_JBCNEQ010000087.1:0-19488 GCF_050480245.1 Bhargavaea massiliensis
ATGCCGAGCACACTAAAAAAGCTGACATGTCGTCAGCTTGTCACAGTTTAAATGTGAATTTAATAATCCCTGCTTTTACCATCGCTTCAATAACAATGACGATGGCAGGGCCGACAAACAGTCCAAGAAAGCCAAGGAGGCGGAATCCTAAGTAGACGCTTACTAATGCGGCGAGCGGACTAATGCCTAAGTTCGACGAGAAAATTTTCGGTTCGATTGTTCGGCGGATGACCGTAATGGCGACAAATAGGACAATTAACCCGATGCCTGTCGCGCTATGTCCGTTGGCAATATGAAAAATTCCCCATGGCACTAACACCGAACCTGTCCCTAAAATCGGCAAAATATCGACAACGACAATTAACAAGGAAAAAAGAATCGGATAATCGACCCTTAACATAAGCAAGCCGCCTAACGCAAGCAAAAACGTAATGACGCTCAATAAAAACTGCGCTTTAATAAAGCCGACACCTGCACGGCTTAGCTGCGTTATAATGATTGTCAACCGTTGCTTTGTACGCTCGGACAAATGTTTTTCGAGCGCTTTTTTGAGCCGCGGCCAATCGAGACTAATGAGAAAAAGCGCAACTAAATAGACGAGAAAATGAATTAAAAATTCTGGAATTTTCGTCAAATAGCCAATCATCGCTTGCGTCAAATTTGTCGCAAACGACAAAAGCATATTTTTCACCGTTTCGACGCTATTTTCGAGCGATGTAATGATTTCACGCGGAATGTCGCTAGAATACGACTGCCATTTTTGAATGAGCTCGTTGACAACTGCGGTAATTTCCGATAAAAGAAGCGGCATTTTTTGCGAAAACATCATCGTCTGTTTAACGAGAATCGCAACAACAAAATAAGCAAGCCCTCCCATCGCAAGCAAAAAGAGCATAAACGTAATCGTTACTGCGTGGATTCGTTTCAATCCGCTTTTTTGCAGCTTTTGTACTCCCGGCTCAAGGAGAAGGGCGGTAAAGAACGCAAACACGAGCGGTAAACTGTACGGAAGCAAAAAAAACGCGATTGCTGCCAACAGTGCAAGAACAAGCCACTTTTTCATCATGCTTCACTCAACCCATTTCTTTTTCGATTCCTACTTTATCATAATATAACATCCTCGCGCTTCCTGTCACCTATCGAAAAAAAAAACAGCGCCTAATGCGCTGGCTTGTTTACGCCGACGTTTTTGTCGGAAAACGACCATTTTTTTCATCCGTTTGCACATACGTTTTTTGAACATATGGAGACGTCATAAGCGAAATCATTGCACCGTAGTCAACCGCAAAGCGAATGTGATCACCGACTTGAATATCAGTGTGTGTCGCATCAACAATAATATGGTCGCTGCTTGATCCGATGATTTCAACGGGGGCAAGCGGCGTTAATCCATTGGCGTGCACATCTTGGCGACCGATGCCGACAATCGCGCGTTTCATCATACCGCGCTCTTGAAACGTCGGTGTTTCGCCAAATGCATTGCGACTTTGTACACCGTACGGAACAGACGGCTTCGTTTTTACTTCAATCACTTCTGCCACTAAACAAAACGCATCTTGATATAAGTTAGGGATCGCAGCCCCACGGATCGTCTCGCGTCCTAAAAAAATCGCTTCGCCAAAACGAAGATGGTTAATCGCTCCGACGTCTTTCGTCTGTTTTAGCCAATAATAGTTTGCGGAGTTGCCACCAGATACGTACCGTAACAATAACGAATATTCTTTTTGAATGTATTTGGCGAGAGACGAAAGTTCACGCATTTTTTGATCGGTCGGAATAACGCCACCAAAGCAGGCGAAATTCGCCCCGATGCCGACCACTTGAATGTTTGGCAACTGCAAGATTTGTTCAATAAACGCCGGCACATCTTTCGGCATGACGCCTTCGCGCAAGTCGCCCATTTCAACCATGACGATGATCGCATGCGTTTTGTTTTGCTTCACCGCTTCTGCAGAGATGGCACGCACGACGTCGATTTCCGATTGAGCGCTCACATCGACATGTTGAACGACTTGGCTCACTTCGCTTAGCGCAGGCGTGCGAATAAGCATATACGTTGCTGGAATTTGCGCTGATTTTAATTTTGCGATGCGCTCGACTTTCGTATCCGCTAAACTTGTGATGCCGCTATCGACAAGGGCGCGCGCAATTTGCACATCTCCGCCCACCCCTTTGACGACAGCTGTCATTTGAATTCCTTTTTCTTCGCACCATTTTTTTAACGTTGCAGCATTATGACGAATTTTCCGCAAGTCAATTTCGACTCTCGGCGTCATGATACTGCCACCTCATGTTTTTGTAAAGATGGGAAATAGTCGATGAGACGATCAACGACTTTATCCGCTCCGTATTTTAATACGTCAGTTACTGGCATACGGAATTTTCGTTCGTATTCGTAAATGGTTTGTTTTAGTTCGTCATCTGTCATACCTTCATGATTTAACGTGATCGCAACGACTTTCGTCTTTCCGAAATGTTCAATTAATGCAATTTCGCTTTCTACCGTCGGCATCTCAACAAACGGGAAGTCGCCAAGCACTTTTCGCTTCGGTGGGTGTTGTAAAATAACTGCTTGCGGCCGCGCTCCTTTTAAAATGCCTGCCGAGCTCACATAAGCTGGATGGCTAAGCGCCCCTTGGCCTTCAACGATAATAATATCTGGACGTTCTGTTTCATATGCGCGCACGATTTCCCGCTCAAGTTCACCGATCATATATTGAAGCGGAAACGCGTCCATCGCAAATCCGTACGAAGCGCCTTGAATTAAGCCTGTTTGCCCTGTCGCAACGAATGCAGTTTTGTAGCCGCGCTTTTGCATTTCTTTTGCGACGATCATCGCTGTCGTCCGCTTTCCGCACGCGCCGTCTGTCCCGAGCACCGCCACAATTGGCGTTTTCACTTGCAAAATACGTCCCGTAAACAACGTCCATTCTTTTTTCGGACGCGGTTTGCGAACGTCGCGAATCGTTACCCCGTAGCGCTTCGCCATCGTCATCATTTCTTCATCTTCTGTTAAAAACTCTTGAAGTGGATTAATGATGTGCATGCCTGCTTCCATTGCTTCGATGATTACTTGGCGTTCTTCTTTTTTGAGAAAAGCGTTCGCTGGAGCAATTCCTAAGATGAAGTAGTTCGGTTTTTCTTTTGCGGAGGCTATTGCATCTTGAAGGTTTTTACAAATCGGAATGCCATTTTTCTTTTGATCAAGCACCTCTCCGGCATCTTGACCAGCTTTTGTCGAATCAATGACTGCAACGATCTCATACAATCCAGAATCGCGCACAAGCCCATTCGCTGTTTTTCCATCCATGGAACCAAATTGATGTTCACAATACACAATGGCGTATTTCTTCATCAGAAATCCCTCCATTTCTTTGTGAAATCAATGTCCCCATGAAAAAAACATCTCACTTTACCGTCATCGGAAAGAAAGATGTTCTCTATTTTTCATTATAACGAATTTTGAAGAAAAAGTGAAATGGTACCTGTCAAACCTATACGAAAAAAACCAGCACATAAAAGCTGTAGTTTCAATTCCTCATAGGTACGATACAAATGATCCGCGTTGTATCGCCAACCTTTCACATTCTCATAGTTTCAATTCCTCATAGGTACGATACAAATCAGTGACATTTGCGAAAAATGAAACATTCCGCAATATCGTGTTTCAATTCCTCATAGGTACGATACAAATCCCAAAAAGTGTTGATAAATCAACACATGGAAAAGCTATACAATGTCATTATACATACATTCGAAAATTCTGTCAATCGTCTTGATGCGTTGATACGTCTAAAAAAGTTGCAAAAAACAAATTGTCGTCGATCCCCCGGGGTTTTTGCAAGATTGGAGGTCGACGACAGCTGTGAAATAATACACAAATTACTTATTCCTTTTCTAACAGCTCCCGTACTTCTTCTTCCGTAAGGTCTGTGACGTTTGCAATATCTTTGACGCTCATCCCTTTTTTTGCCATCGTTTGGATAAGATGCTTCATGCCTTGTCTCATTCCTTGCCGTTCATACGAAATAATCAACTCCATCACTTGTTCTTTTTCTTTCGTCTCCATTTCATTCACCTCGCTTCGCAGCCTTCGTTCTTCTTCATCTGATAATTTCACATATGTTTCAAAAAAGCCAAACAATAACCGTTGTTTCGCTTCGTCTAATTCCATTCGGACAAGCATGCGTAAAAATTGTTTTTTCAGTTCTACCCGTTCACTTTCAGTATAACCCATCTTGCTTAACAATGCAGCGGCGATCGGGTTGTCTTGGCGGATGTAGTTGCGCCAGTTTTGTTTCCGAAGTTCCACAGTGAAAAAATGAAAATCGAGGACTTTGCCAAAAGGAAAGTGGATCATAAATGTAGATCGTTCGTCGCGGATCGGATCGTAGCTAAATACAGCAATCGGTACAATATTTTTGCTTCTAACATTTGTTGTAACAATGAAAGAACTTCTTGAAACAAAAAACATGGCGCAATCACGCCATGTTTTTATCGAAACATCATATCGTCTTTGCGGGCGACGCCGGTTTTGTATGCGGCTCTCATAACGGCTTCGCGCACGCGTTCTGCGACTTTGTTGTTAAAGACGCTTGGGATAATGTACGTTTCGCTTAATTCTTCTTCGGTGACGACAGAAGCGATCGCTTCGGCTGCAGCGAGTTTCATTTCTTCGTTAATTTCGATGGCGCGGCAGTCCAACGCCCCGCGGAAAATGCCAGGGAAGCAAAGAACATTATTAATTTGATTTGGATAGTCAGATCGGCCTGTCGCCATGACGCGCACATACGGTTCCGCAAGCTCTGGATCAATTTCTGGCACAGGGTTGGCCATCGCAAAAACGATCGGATCTTTCGCCATTTTTTTCACATCTTCTACCGTTAAAATGCCTGGTGCGGATACACCAATAAATACGTCCGCCCCGGCGATAACGTCTGAAAGCGTTCCGCTTATATTTTCCGGATTCGTCATGTTTGCATATTCGTTCCAATACGGATTGTCATATTGTACGCCACGATGAATCGCCCCTTGGCGATCAACACCGATAATGTTTTTCACACCCGCTGCTAACAATATTTTTGTGCAGGCGATGCCTGCCGCGCCGATGCCTGTTAAAACAACTTTAATATCTTCAATCTTTTTATCTACAATTTTTAACGCATTTAATAAACCGGCAAGCAAGACAACAGCTGTACCGTGCTGGTCATCATGAAAAACAGGAATATCGAGCTCTTGTTTTAACCGTTCTTCAATTTCAAAACAACGTGGCGCAGCGATATCTTCTAAATTAATACCGCCAAACGCCGGGGCGATCGCTTTGACGATTTGCACAATTTCATCTGTATCTTTCGTATCTAAACAAATCGGAAACGCATCGACACCCGCGAGTTGTTTAAACAACATCGCTTTTCCTTCCATGACCGGCATCGCCGCATACGGTCCAATGTCGCCAAGTCCTAATACTGCCGTTCCGTCTGAAATGACCGCCACCGTATTTCGTTTAATCGTTAACGAATACGCTTTTGTTGGATCTTCGGCAATCGCCGTACATATGCGCGCCACTCCCGGCGTATATACGCGCGCCAAATCGTCACGCGTTTTAATCGGAATTTTCGATCTCACTTCAATTTTTCCGCCAATATGCATTAAAAACGTGCGGTCAGAAACGTGAATAACTTTCACGCCCGCTGTTTGTCGCAACGTATCGACGACAACGTCCGCGTGCTTCGAATCAAGAACGCTCACCGTAATATCGCGCACTGTATGCGTTTTGCTTGAGGAAATGACGTCAATGCCGACAATATCTCCACCAGCTTGTCCAATTGCGGTGGCAATGTCGCTAAAAGAGACGACGTTTTTCGCAAATTGTAATCGAATCGTAATGTGCATGTTTGCTCCGCTTGACATGTTGTACCCTTCCTTTTCTCTATCGCTTCATGTTATTTTCCTGCAATGCCCGGACTTGTCATGGCATACGGGTCTAAAATGGCGTTCAGTTGTTGCTCGCTCAACAAATCGTGCTCGATGCATAATTCACGCACCGATTTTCCTGTGTGAAGCGCTTCTTTTGCGATGCGCGATGCCGCTTCGTAGCCGATGTACGGATTGACTGCCGTAATGACGCCGATGCTATTTTCGACGTGTTGCTTCATTCGCTCTTCGTTCGCTTCAATGCCAGCTAAACAATAATCTGTAAACACACGAAACACGTTGTCCATCATATGAAGCGACTGAAGTAAGTTAAACACAAGCACCGGCTCCATGACGTTTAGCTCGAGCTGTCCTGCTTCTGACGCTAAACAAATCGTTTGGTCATTACCGATCACTTGAAACGCCACTTGGTTGACGACTTCCGCCATAACCGGATTCACTTTCCCCGGCATAATCGATGATCCCGGCTGACGAGCAGGCAACGTAATTTCCCCTAACCCCGCCCGCGGACCAGACGCCATGAGACGAAGATCGTTTGCGATTTTTGACATATTAATCATACATATTTTTAAAGCGGCTGACACTTCCGTATAAGCATCTGTATTTTGCGTCGCATCGACGAGATGTGCTGCACGCACAAGCGGCAAGTCGGTCAAACGAACGAGATGAAAAATGACGCGCTCAATATAGGCGGGATCGGCATTTAATCCCGTTCCGACCGCCGTTGCACCAATATTGACTTCGTACAAATGTTGGCGCGAATGGGCAATGCGCTCCATGTCGCGCTTTACGACGCGACGATACGCTTCAAATTCTTGTCCGAGCCGAATCGGAACAGCATCTTGTAAATGCGTCCGCCCCATTTTAATGACATGATCAAACTGCTTCGCTTTATCGGCAAACACATCGTGCATATGTTCCATCGTCTGAAGCAGTTGATCGATCATCTTCAGCACCGCAATATGAATGGCAGTCGGAAACACATCGTTTGTTGATTGCGACATATTGACGTGCGTGTTTGGACTAATGATATGATAATTTCCTTTTCGCTCCCCTAACCATTCAAGTGCGCGATTCGCGATCACTTCGTTTGTGTTCATGTTGATGGACGTTCCTGCGCCACCTTGAATCGGGTCGACGATAAATTGATCGTGCCATTGTCCTGCGATCACTTCCTCGGCTGCTTTCACGATCGCTTCACCGATGCGCCGCGGAAGTTGACCTGTTTCCATATTCGCGAGCGCCGCCGCTTTTTTCACGATCGCCATCGCTTGAATGAGTTCGCGATGGAGACGATACCCGGTAATCGGGAAGTTTTCTGCGGCACGCATCGTTTGAATGCCGTAATACGCATCGTATGGAATTTCTTTTTCGCCAAGCAAATCTCGTTCAAGTCGTACTGCTTTCGTTTGCAACATCTATGCCTCCCAACTTTCTTCATGTTTTTTTGTCATGTCGTTTGCGATTGGCGTTTCCATCATGTTTTTAATTTCCATCAAATTGGTCGTTTTTCCTAACGCCCACATCAGTTTCGGTACGATCGCTTCCGTATTCATATCCCCTGATAAAATAACTGTGTTTTGCGCCACTTTCCGCCCAACTTCATATAATGTTAAATCTTCCCCTTCTTCTAAACATTGCGTCGTAATGACGACCGCTTTTCCGTCGTCGATCAATTCTTTGATTTTCGGCAGCAAGTTGCGCCCTTGAAACGGCACGCCCCCGCTTCCAAAACTTTCAATAATCACACCGCGATATAAATGGCGAATGTAATCGAATATTTCTGGTTTTGTCCCTGGATGAAGCTTCAATAAAAACACGTCTGGGCAAAGCGACGGGTCAAACTGCACGTGCCCATTTGGCTTTTGTAGCTCGTATTGATAATGAATCGTTTCCCCGTGAATATAGGCGACGTACGGATGGTTAATGCTTTCAAATGCGTCATAACTTTTCGTCCGCATTTTGACTGCTCTCGTTCCTAAAATGACGCGCCCATCGAAGACGACAAACACCCCTCCGACGTCTTCACACGCAAAACGGAGCGCATCGCGTATATTTTTTTTCGCATCCGTCTTCGGAAAACCGATCGGCACTTGTGAGCCAGTTAACACAATCGGTTTTTGGCTGTTTTGAAGCATATATGACAACGCGGCCGCCGTATACGCCATCGTATCTGTCCCATGTGTGACGACGAAACCATCGTATTGGTCGTAATGTGTATAAATCGCCTCCGCAATGTCTCGCCAATGTTCTGGCTGCATATTCGTGCTATCGATGTTCATTAAAATTTGACTATGTAACCGATACGGCTGATTTTCGATCGTAATGTAGCTTGTTAATTCTTTTGCGGTTAGTTTCGGTGTCAATCCTTCTTCGCTCGGCACGGAAGCAATTGTGCCGCCTGTCGCAAGCAACAAAATTTTTTTCATCATCGTCACCTCAAATATGGCGATTTTAAGTCATCTATTGTATTGTTTGTGTCATGTAGTGTAAACTATAAATAAAATTGTTCGCGATTCGCGTACCTACGTTTCAATTATATTCAGAAAAAAAGAAAACAACAAGTATTTTTATTCGTTTCGCGAACGGAGCGAAATGAACGATAGGGGAGAGAAACACGATGATTTCAAAACGATTATCGGAGTTGCGAAAAAAGAAACAATGGTCTCTGCAATTTATCGCTGATCAACTCAATATTGCGAAAAGCACATATGCCGGCTACGAATCCGGCTACCGCCAACCATCGCTCGAAGCGGTAAAAGAGCTTGCCGTCTTGTTTGGGACAACGACCGATTATTTGCTTGGCGCAACCGACGAAGAACGTCCAACGACCGAGCTCACCACCGTCACATGCCATATTACCGTAGACGGCGAACGGTTAACGGAAGACGAGATCATTCAGCTCGTCGCATTCATTCGTGCGAAACGCGAATTTGAAAAACATAAAAAATAGGCGTCAACAACGCCTACTTCATCACGTATGCGACATCGCGCGCTAGCCGTTCAACAGATACATACGGCTCATCAAGCTGTAACATGCGGCACAACACGCAACGCGCTTCTTCGCTGAGCAACAGTTCGTCTTCCCAGCTTTTTTCTTCTTCCTCCATCGGTTATTTTTATTTAGGCTCTTTTCTTTTTCATTAACCACACAATAAAAGCAATAAAAAGAACGATTAACAACGCATAAACAGCATGTGAATACATGTTCATATACTCGACAATATTTTCCCACGATTCGCCAACCATCGCGCCAATTTTAATGAGTACAATATTCCAAATGGCTGTACCAATCGTTGTTAACAATAAAAAGAGGCTAAATTTCATGCGCGCCATGCCAGCCGGGATGGAAATTAAACTTCTTATTAAAGGAATAAAACGGCATAAAAATACCGCCCACACCCCGTATTTTAAAAAGCGAGCATTCGCATGATCGACATCTTTTTTCGTCAGGCGGAGAATATGTCCCCATTTGTCAACGATTTTTCCGAGCCGCTCAATATCCATCAACGAACCGACACCGTAAAGGATTGCAGCCCCAAGCACAGAACCTAGCGTCGATGCAACTACTACGCCACCGATCGTTAAATTCGTTTTCGTCGTCATGAATCCGCCAAAAGTTAAAATCACTTCAGAAGGGATCGGGGGAAATACGTTTTCCAACGCAATTAAAAAGAGAATGCCGATGTACCCGTATTGTTCTATAATATGTATAATCCAATTTTCCATAACCCACCTCATCTCATAGACCTTGTGATGAATGAATTTCAAAGACTACAATATTATAATATGACCAAGCACATAAATAAAGACCTTTACTCAACGATAGTAAAGGTCTTTTCGATGATGGGAGCACTAATTATTGCATCATTTCTTCTTGTTCTCTTACCAACGGGACGTCTGTCCGTTTCGTAATTTGTACGAGTTGAATATGGCGCCCTTCGATTTTCACCACTTTAAATTCGTAATCGCCATACGTGTATGCTTCCCCTTGTTGAATGTCAAATTTTTTCATTAAAATCCAGCCGCCGATCGTGTCCACATCCGTTTCATCTATGTCCGTGCCTAGTAAATCATTTACTTCGTCAATCAATACTTTTCCATCTACAATAATCGTATGATCGTTAACTTTGCGGATCATTGGCACTTCGTCAACATCGAACTCATCTTGAATTTCCCCGACGATTTCTTCTAGTATATCCTCAACGGTCACAAGACCTGCCGTTCCACCGTATTCATCAATTAAAATGGCCATATGCAGACGCTCCCGTTGCATTTGAACTAACAAATCGTGAATCGGAATCGACTCAATGACTTGAATGATCGGGCGAACGTAGTCATCTAACTTTTTCTCAATAGCATGAGGATTTGTAATACAATCCGTTAAAATTTCCTTTATGTTTACCATGCCGATAATATGATCTTTATCCCCTCGCATTACGGGATAGCGCGTATACTTTTCTTTCTTCATAATTTCAAGATGGTCTACAATCGCATCATTAATGTCCAAAGCGACAATTTCTGTGCGAGGGACCATAATTTCCTTAGCAGTCCGGTCATCGAACTCAAAAATATTGTTCATATATTTATATTCCGACGTGTTGATTTCCCCACGTTTATGACTTTCAGACAAAATGAGCCGCAGTTCTTCTTCGGAATGGGACATTTCATGTTCAGATGCCGGTTTTAGTCCGAACAGCTTAATGATGGCTCTAGCCGAACCGTTTAATGTCCAAATAAACGGATACATGATTTTATAGAAAAAAATTAAAGGTCTTGCACATAGCAACGTAATCGTTTCTGCCTTTTGAATCGCCAATGTTTTCGGGGCTAATTCACCACCAACAACATGCAAAAAGGTAATGGAGGAAAATGCAATAGCAAAGGAAAGAAAAGAAGCTAAAGACTCATTCAAACGCATTTGTTCGAATATAGGTTTCAGCAAATGCTCGACCGTCGGCTCTCCCAGCCATCCGAGCCCTAATGCAGTAATAGTAATCCCAAGCTGACAAGCAGATAAATATTCATCTAAGTTCGTCACGACTCGCTTGGCAGCTACCGCATTTCGGTTTCCTTCCATAACAAGCCGGTCAATTTGAGTACTCCGCACTTTAACGATCGCAAATTCCGAAGCCACAAAAAACGCTGTTAATGCAATTAAAAACACAATCATCAACAAATTAAATATTTCCAACTAAGCCTCTACCTGCATATAAGCAGCTAGAGAGTTCACCTCCTGCTTACTACTTATTTATAGAATCCAACATATTGCACAACCTTAAACAAAAGGATATAAAAAAACAACTACATAGTCAACTTTGACTCGATATAAAAAGGTCTTTGCTAACGTGTAGCAAAGACCTTTGTTCATTATTCGCTAGCAGAAGCTTTTTCATTCAGCGTGCTATGTTTGCGTCCGTAGATGAAGTAAATCACAAGACCAATTAATAACCAAGTCACGAAACTGATCCACGTCGTTAACGGCAATTGAAGCACTAAATAGCTGCAGAACGCTATCGCCAATAATGGCACAAGTGGAACGAGCGGTGTTTTAAACGCCCGTTTTAAATCTGGTTGCGTTTTACGTAAAACAAGAACACCCGCTGAAACGACGATAAACGCGAACAATGTTCCGATATTTGTTAATTCTGCAAGTTTATTTAATGGTACAACTCCTGCAAAGAACGAAACTAATAAACCTGTTACCCATGTGTTCACAAACGGAACTTGTCTAACTGGGCTAACACGTGAAAATACTTTTGGCAACAATCCGTCACGGCTAATTGCATAGAATAAACGAGTTTGACCGTACATCATAACGAGCAATACTGTTGTAATTCCTGTAATTGCTCCAAGTGAAATAAATCCAGCGACCCAATCTTGTTGGATGTATTCTAAAGCAAATGCTACCGGATTTTTTACGCCTAGCTGATCATACGGGACAATACCTGTTAGTACGAGTGAAACGGCAATGTACAATAACGTACAAATTAAAAGTGATGCGATAATTCCGATTGGCATATTGCGTTGTGGATTTTTCACTTCTTCCGCAGCAGTAGAAACGGCGTCAAATCCAATGTATGCGAAAAATACTGTCGCAGCTCCTGCCGCAACGCCTGAGAAACCGTACGGCATAAATGGCGTCCAGTTTTCTGGCTTCACATACCATACGCCAACCGCAAGGAACAATAATATAACCGCAACTTTAATAACTACCATCACCGCATTAAAGCGAGCCGATTTTCTTATTCCACGCGTTAATAAGAACGTAATAAATAAAACGATTAAAATGGCTGGTAAGTCAATAAATGTTCCTTTTTCTGGGTCGTAAGCGTTTGTGAGCGCTTTTGGAAGTTCGATACCAAAACCTGCTAACAACCCTTGGAAATAACCGGACCATCCTACCGCAACGGCAGAAGCAGCGACCCCGTACTCTAAAATTAAGTCCCAACCTAAAATCCAAGCAATTAATTCACCAAAAGCTGCGTAGCTATACGTATACGCACTTCCCGATACCGGAACAGTCGATGCAAATTCTGCATAACAAAGTGCCGCAAACACGCACGCAAGACCGGAAAGAATAAATGAAAGAACAAGTGCTGGCCCAGCATGTTCTGCTGCCGCTACCCCTGTAAGTACGAAAATTCCCGTACCGATGATCGCACCAATTCCGAGCATCGTTAAATCCAATGCACCTAATTCTTTTTTTAGCGATGCCCCTTTTCCTCCTGCTTCTCTCAGAAGGGCATCAATCGATTTCTTTCTGAATAAATTCATCCGCTGTCTCCCCTTGTCGTTTTTTGTCGAATGTTGCAGAAGTCATACGTCTGAAATTGTACACTATTCGATAATTTTTGTAAAGTTGAAAAATAAAGAAATAGTCCGATTACTTTTCTTTTTTCACAACCCTACCTCCTAAACACGAAAATCATCTTATTTATCAGAAAATAAATTATTATTTTAATTTTATAAAAATAGTTTCAGTTGTTTTTCTATTAAAAAATAGTTAAATAATAAATAATTTTCTTTAAATTTTTAATTTACTAATTTTTCGGATAAATGTATAATGAATAATGAAATTGTGACATATTTGTGAACATAATGTGTCATACTTATGAAAACGAAATGAAAGGAGGATCGCATTACTTTTATCTTGTCCATCAAAATCAAAAAATATTTGTAAGAGGGGGTTAAAATCATGGCTTTGAAAGAATTTTCTTCTCAGCAGCAAACGATTGACTATAGCAAAGTCGTTCAATCAGCTTCTTTCCAACAGCTTATGCGTGAAAAACGCGGATTCATTTTGCCTTTCTCATTGTTCTTTTTAGCGTTTTATTTTACGTTGCCGATTTTAACATCGTATTCAACTGTGCTTAACACTCCAGCATTCGGCTCCATTAGCTGGGCTTGGGTGTTCGCTTTCGCTCAATTCATCATGACATGGGTGCTTTGCATGTTGTACTCTAAACGCGCCGCACGTTTTGATGAAATCGTTGAAAAAATGAAACAAGAAGTAAAAGGAGGCAACATGTAATGAACGGATTAGCATTCGCCTTATTTTTAGCGATTGTTGCATTAACGCTTATTATTACGTACTTTGCTTCCAAACGAACAAAAACAACGAGTGAGTTTTACACAGCCGACAGTTCATTAACTGGCTGGCAAAACGGATTAGCAATCGCTGGAGACTACATGTCAGCTGCCTCATTTCTAGGTATTGCCGGAATGATTGCGTTAGTTGGTTTTGACGGATTTTTCTACAGCATCGGCTTCCTCGTCGCATATCTTGTCGTTCTTTATATCGTTGCGGAGCCGCTTCGCAACTTAGGGAAGTATACGATGGCAGACATGATCGCCGCACGTTTTGATGATAAAAAAGTGCGCGGTGTGGCAGCATTAAGCACCGTTTCGATTTCTATTTTTTACATGATTGCACAACTTGTCGGCGCAGGCGCCCTCATTAAACTTTTGTTAGGTATTGATTATGTGTACTCCGTCTTAATCGTCGGAACGTTGATGACCGTTTATGTCGTATTCGGCGGAATGACAGCAACAAGCTGGGTGCAAATTATAAAAGCTGTTTTATTAACGGGTGGTACGTTCATTATCTCTATCATGGTATTTGCGAAATTTGATTTTAGCATTTTCAAAATGTTTGAAGAAGTAAAAACAGCAACACCGTTAGGCGAAGCGTTTTTAAATCCAGGCAATAAGTTTAAAAATCCACTTGACACCATTTCGCTCAACTTAGCTCTCATCCTAGGTACAGCAGGACTTCCACACATTTTAATTCGTTTCTTTACAGTGAAAGACGCACCAACAGCTCGAAAATCAGTCGTATATGCAACGTGGATTATCGGATTGTTCTATGTTATGACGATTTTCTTAGGATTCGGAGCAGCAGTATTTGTAGGCTACGATAAAATCGTTGCAGCAAACCCAGCTGGAAATATGGCTGCACCATTATTAGCTGAAGCATTAGGCGGCGACTTCTTGTTCGCATTCGTTTCTGCGGTCGCGTTCGCAACCATTTTAGCCGTTGTCGCTGGACTTGTTTTATCTGCCGCATCAGCATTTGCCCACGACTTTTATAGCCATATTATTCGTCACGGGCAAGCAACAGAAAGAGAGCAAATGTTGGCTGCGCGTTGGGCATCAGTTGGAGTTGCCGTATTGTCCATTTTATTAGCGTTATTTGCTCAAAAAATGAACGTGGCATTCCTCGTTGCATTAGCGTTCGCCGTAGCAGCAAGCGCCAACTTGCCAATCATTTTATTAACGATCTTTTGGAAGCGCTTTAATACAACAGGCGCCATTACAGGCATGCTCGTCGGCTTGTTTAGCTCGCTCTTGCTTGTAGCGCTTAGCCCGAACGTTTGGGCACCAGAGCCTGGTGTAGCCATTCTCGTTGGCGAACCAATTTTCAAACTTGCAAACCCAGGAATTGTGTCCATTCCGTTAGGCTTTATCGGGGCTATTGTCGGTACGCTCCTCTCATCGAAAAAAGCAGACGAGAAAAAATACGAAGAAATTCTCGTCAAAGCAAATACCGGCATAAAAGAACTAACACATTAATGTTCGATCGATACATCCGAAACAATCATCTGAAAGAATCAGGGCGAAATTGCTCTGATTCTTTTCAACTTTTCTATGCAATTTACTTCCAAATAAACAAGCAACAGCAACCGAAAATTCAAGCAGTAGATCGAGGAAAATCAATCCCTCAAGCAGTCACACCCATTCACCAAAAATAGAAAATCCCTTGAAGCCTTTTGGCACAAGGGATTTTTCGATGATTCCGACTGGGCTCGAACCAGCGACCTCCACCCTGTCAAGGTGGCGCTCTCCCAGCTGAGCTACGGAATCGTATGTTGTTGTCCTATCGAACACATTTTTCATTATACTCACCTCCGCCCACATTGTCAAATACTTTTTTAAAAAATTTTTAGCCATCGCATACGCAATGGCTAATGGCGGACAAAAAAGCGATTCCTCCCCCACTTACTCCCTTTGGTCGTTGCAGTCGGGGTCTCCTTGCCAAAGACGATGAAGGAAAAACAGAAAAAATATGTATTGCCTTTCGCAAAGCAGACATGATATGATAATTAGAAAAACATTTGAAAGGGATGATGAGCTATGAGACGTGTCACATTAACTGATATCTTCCTTCACCCCATCACCCAAAAATATTTAAAACGTTCTGGCGTGGCGCACGCCATTGCGACCGCATATCATGCGTATCGCCTCGCCTTGCAGTATGGGGTAAACGTCGATTTGGCGACGAAAGCTGCATTGCTTCACGATATCGGTCATTATGAATGGTACTCAAACGGAACATGGGACTATGAAACATATAAACAAAACGACATTCATGCGATCAAAGGGGCGGAGCGAGCGCATAAACTGCTTATTCGACTCGGAGAACATCCTCAACACGCCAAAGAAATCGCCCTCGCTATTTTGCTTCATACCGACTCGTATCTTCCAGAAGGAGAATTAAAACGAAAGCCGCTACAAACGATCGTCAAACTTGCTGATGAGGCAGATGAGGAACCGGGTGGCAAACATCATTATCGCCAAATCGATGATGAACTCGCCTTGAAAAAAATCCAACAACTCGATCGCATGGTCGAGCAACAACTACAACGTGATGCCCTCGACCAAATTAGCTAAGGCTAGGCGGTGTGCCTAGCCTATACATACGACAATGCCTGTTCAAAATCGGCAAGCAAATCATCAATTGCTTCCAATCCAACACTTATGCGCAACAAGCCGTCCGTAATGCCGCGGCGGTGGCGCTCCGCTTTCGGCATCGCCGCGTGCGACATTTTTGCCGGATACGATAAAATCGACTCGACCGCTCCTAAACTGACCGCAAATACCGGAATGTGCGCATGTTTGACAAACGTCCGCACCGCTTGTTCATCTTCCAATTCAAACGACAGCACCGCACCAAACCCGCGCGCTTGCCCGCGATGAATGACGTGCCCTTCATGATGGGAAAGCCCTGGATAATACACATGTGCCACTTTCGGATGACGATGTAAAAACTGCGCCAATTGCATAGCTGAACGAGACGAATGCTCTAACCGAACGTGAAGCGTTTTTAACCCGCGCAACACAAGCCACGCATCTTGCACGCCAAGCACCGCACCAAACGAATACTGCAACTTCCGAAGCTCTTTTGCGAGCCGCTCGTCTTTCACGACCGCTAACCCTGCCACAACATCGCTATGCCCCGCTAAAAATTTCGTTGCGCTATGCAAAACGACATCGACACCGAGATCAAGCGGACGTTGCAAAATAGGCGTCGCAAACGTATTATCTAAAAACGTCAAACAGCCATGTGCTTTGGCAAGCTTCACAACCCCGCGAATATCCGTAATTTTCAATAGCGGATTCGATGGCGTTTCCATATAAATGACTTTCGTATTCGGACGAATGTGACGCGCCACCGCATCTAAATCGGTCATATCAACAAACGTATACTCAATACCAAATCGGCTCAATACGTCCGTGATGATGCGATACGTCCCTCCATATACATCATCGGTAATTAATACGTGATCACCTTTTGACAACAATAAAAATGCCGTAGAAATGGCCGCCATGCCGGAAGCGAACGCAAATCCGCTGACTCCCCCCTCAAGTTCAGCAATCGTTTCCTCCAACGCCTCGCGCGTCGGATTGCCTGAACGACTATAATCGTACTTTCCAAACGTATCAAAATCAAACTGATGAAACGTCGATGCATGATGAATCGGGACGCTAACTGCCCCTGTTTGCGCATCAATTCGCCATTTATTATGAACAAGTTGTGTTTGTAAATCCATCTTTTACACCTCTTTCATGCGTTGAAACGCTTGAGTTAAATCGGCAATTAAATCGTCCGCATGTTCAATGCCGACAGAAAAACGCAATAAGCGATTACACACCCCGTTTGCGATGCGAACATCCTCTGGAATATCCATATGCGTTTGCGTCGCTGGATACGTAATAAAACTTTCGACACCGCCTAAACTTTCCGCAAACGTAATGAGCTTTAAACTTCGTAAAAAAGCATTCACCCACTTTTCATCGCGCACGCGAAACGACAACATTCCTCCTCTTCCCGGATACAATACGTCCGTCACATCTTCATGTTCGACTAAAAATTTATATATCGCCTTTGCGTTTTGTTCGTGCTGACGCATGCGAAGCGCAAGCGTCTTCATGCCACGAATTAACAGCCATGAATCAAACGGAGACAACACCGCACCGATCGCATTATGATACATCGCGAGTTGCTCGCACAGCTCTTTTCCTTTGGCAACAATGAGCCCGGCTAGCACATCGTTATGTCCTCCTAAATATTTTGTCGCGCTATGAATGACGATATCAGCTCCTTTTGTGAGCGGCTTTTGCAGTACAGGGGTGTAAAACGTATTATCGACGATAAGAAGCAGCCCATGTTGTTTCGCAAACGCCGCGACCGCTTCGATGTCCGCTTCTTGCATGAGCGGATTTGTCGGCGTTTCTAAAAAAATCGCTTTTGTTTTTTCAGTCACATGCGCCTTTACCGCATCGAGATCGCGAAAATCAACGTATGTAAACGTCATGCCGCATTTGCGCCATCCTTTTTCAAACAAACGATACGTCCCGCCATATAAGTCGGCGGAAACGAGAAAATGGTCGCCGCTTTCAAACAGCGCAAACACCGTTTGAATCGCTGCCATGCCTGAGCTACATGCAAACCCTTGATCCCCTTCTTCTAACTGCGCAATCGCCTCCTCGACAATACGTCTCGTCGGGTTTCCTGTACGAATGTAATCGTACCCTGTCGATTGTCCGATTCCTTCATGACGATACGCCGTTGAAAAATATACTGGCGGATTGACCGTCCCTGTCGCTGTCTCGCTTCGATTGCCAATTTGCGCTAACCGTGTTTCGATATGACTCATTCGCTCTCTCCCTTTCTAATCTAAAAAAATAAAAGCCTTCAAAGAAGAAGGCTTTTTTTGTCCGTAGACAATCGCTTCTTCTTATCTTCCGAATTGAACGCCAATTCGCTGGATTTAGCACCTGACCGTTTCCGGCTGGTTGCTGAAGCTTCATCGGGCCAGTCCCTCCGCTTCTCTCGATAAGAACGCAAAACAATATCGAATTTTCTGATTTTTAATTAATGTACATCATTTACAACAAAATTGCAACTATTTTTTATCCTTTTCCAACACGTGAGGGCTTCCCCCGAGTCTTTTCTCTCATTCCGCCGCAAGAGCATCGGCTTTTGTCGGATGGACGGTACCCGCTGGATGTTGTGGCGGTGCATAGATGGAATACAATTTTAGCGGAACGTTTCCAATGTTTATTACATTATGCCATGTTCCAGCAGGGACAAAAATAGCAGAACCGTCGCCCACTCGTCGTTCAAACGTTAGCTCGTTTTTCTTTTTCCCCATCCGTACAATCCCTTCGCCTTGTTCAATACGTAAAAATTGATCCGCGCCCGGATGAATTTCTAAACCAATATCCTCCCCGACACGCAAGCTCATTAACGTCACTTGTAAATGCGTACCTGTCCATAACGTCGTACAAAACATATTGTTTTGTTTCGTCGCTTCTTCTATTTGAACAACAAATGGATTCGGTCCGTAATCTTTCGCGGTTGCTGGCGGAAGCGGATAAGGCATGACCGGATATGGATACATTGGATACACCTGAACCTCCCGATGGCTAAAGCCACGGGGTTCTTGTGTACAAAAGGGTTTCTCGTACACCTGCGTGTAGAACTCACCCTTGTTCCACAAGACTTTCATGGGCAAACACCTTACTGGTGCTTATCGCCCTGTGCGCCCGGTTCAAGACGCTTTTTATCATTTAAATTCCCATACTACTTACGACATATGGATGAAGATGAAGTCGTTTGATTTCTTCATCATGCAGTCGAATAAATTGATCCCATCTCTCTAAACATTTGTGTCTATCTATTTCTTTTCGATTGTCTTTCACATTCATGATTAAAAATGCGCTGTATAAATCTCGTTGCACTCTGCGTCCGTCTACTTCGTGCCATCG
>NZ_JBCNEQ010000088.1:0-779 GCF_050480245.1 Bhargavaea massiliensis
GATGGCACGATTAACGAAGTCGTCAACGGGCTAGCTGATGCAGCGTATCGCCCGAACCTCGGCATTATTCCAGTCGGTACGACGAACGATTTTGCCCGCGCGATCGGTGTGCCACGCTCCATAGAAGGAGCATGTGATGTCATCGTGAACGGGGAAGCCGTGCCAATTGATATTGGATCGGTAACAAACGAAGGAAAGACGCATTATTTCGTTAATATTGCAGGTGGCGGACGTTTGACGGAATTAACGTACGAAGTGCCAAGCAAATTAAAAACGATGCTTGGTCAATTGGCCTACTATTTAAAAGGAATTGAAATGCTTCCTTCCCTCCATCCTGTTCACGTAAAAATTGAGTACGACGGCAAAATGTTTGAAGGTGCTGTCATGCTGTTTCTCGTTTCGCTGACGAACTCGGTCGGTGGTTTTGAAAAACTAGCACCTGATTCATCATTAAATGATGGCATGTTTGATTTAATTATTTTAAAAGAAACGAACTTAGCAGAGTTTATTAAAATTGCGACGCTGGCTCTACGCGGTGAGCATATTCACGATCCACACATCATTTACACGAAAGCAAATCGAGTCAAAGTATATACGGAAGAAAATATGCAACTCAATTTAGACGGCGAGTATGGCGGAATGCTTCCAGGTGAGTTTGTCAATTTGTATCGTCATATCAACGTATTTGTTCCAAAAGAAAAAGCTGAACAAATGAGAACAGGGGAGTAATCCTGTTCTTTTTTGTTCGATTATGCTAAAATCTTGACAGCATTTTGCGG
>NZ_JBCNEQ010000089.1:0-4043 GCF_050480245.1 Bhargavaea massiliensis
CACGTCATGCTTGAAGTGATTAAAAAACGTTTCCCGAATGAAATGAAACAAAAGGAAGGGGAGATTGTTTTGGTTATTGCATCTGTTGTCGTATATATGGTGGGGATGTTACTCATTGGGTATTGGGCATATAAACGGACGTCAAACTTGTCTGATTATATGTTAGGTGGAAGGACGCTCGGTCCAGCCGTAACGGCGTTAAGTGCTGGGGCGTCAGATATGAGCGGTTGGTTGTTGCTTGGCTTGCCTGGCGCGATGTATGCACAAGGGTTAAGCGCTTCATGGATCGTCATCGGACTAGCTTTAGGGGCGTATGCGAACTGGTTATACGTTGCTCCACGCTTGCGTGTGTATACAGAAGTGGCAAACGATTCGATTACGATTCCAGCATTTTTAGAAAATCGTTTTGGTGATACATCGAAGCTACTTCGCCTCGTTTCAGGATTCGTCATTATGATTTTCTTTACGTTTTACGTTTCTTCTGGTTTCGTTTCTGGCGGGGTCATGTTTAAAAACTCGTTCGGTACAGATTATCATACGGGGCTATGGATTGTCGCTAGTGTTGTTATTGCGTACACGTTATTCGGGGGATTTTTAGCGGTCAGCTGGACAGACTTTGTGCAAGGTCTCATTATGTTTATTGCACTTATTCTCGTACCTGTTGTGACATTGATGCATACAGGGGGATTCACAGAAACGACAGCAACGATTCGAGACACCGATCCGAATTTGCTCGATTTGTTTAAAGGAACAAGCGTAGTCGGCATCATTTCTTTATTCGCTTGGGGACTTGGTTATTTTGGACAGCCTCACATTATCGTTCGCTTTATGGCGATTTCATCGGTGAAAGAGATGAAACAAGCTCGTCGGATTGGAATGGGCTGGATGATTTTTTCAACTGTCGGCGCGATGCTCACAGGTCTTTTTGGAATCGCCTACTTTAAACAAGCCGGCATGACGTTAGAAGATCCAGAAACGGTATTTATTAAACTTGGGGAAATTTTATTCCATCCGCTTATTACAGGGTTTTTACTTGCAGCCATTTTAGCGGCAATTATGAGCACGATTTCATCGCAATTGCTTGTGACATCAAGTTCCCTAACTGAAGATTTATATAAAGTTTTATTCCGTCGTTCAGCGTCCGATAAAGAGCTTGTGTTTGTTGGTCGTTTATCGGTGTTACTTGTTTCTGTTGTTGCTTTAATTTTGGCATATGAGCAAAACAATACGATTTTAAATCTTGTTGGCTATGCATGGGCTGGGTTTGGTGCTTCGTTCGGTCCTGTCATTATATTAAGCTTATGCTGGCGTCGCATGACAAAATGGGGAGCGCTTGCAGGAATGATTGCAGGGGCGACGACGGTCATCGTTTGGGCAAACTCTTCATACGCTAGCGTCATGTATGAGATGGTTCCTGGTTTTATCGCAAGCCTCATCGCTATTGTTATCGTCAGTGTATTGACAGCAGCGCCAGATAAACAAGTGACAGAGCAATTTGATACGTTTAAACGTACGATTTCATCATAAGAAAAAGGTGTCCAATTTGGGCACCTTTTTCTTACGTGGAAAATTGTCGAATGGCTCGCTTCATTTCATTTGAAATATGTTCCAAGTACCATTATAACACCCGTTCCGAGAGAAATAAGTAAAAAACGTCCTGTTACACTGATCACCTCCGACAAAAAGACTATTACAAAAATAATGTATATACGGATGACATCTGTACGTATTTTCGAAAAATTTTACACATTTTTTATGTTATTTGTGATATATTTACAAAAAATGACGTTACATCATGATATTTTTATAGATTGTATACTTGGAGGGGATCAAATTGAACATATTGGGAGCGATAGCTGCTTTTCTACTAGCTGTTGTATTTATTTTACGAAATGTGCCAGTAGGGTATGGAATGATGGGCGGAGCGTTTATTGGTGCTTTATTAGGGGGAGCTTCCATCGATGAGGCTGTTTGGCTAATGATAGATGGAGCAAAAGAGATGACCCCGTCTATTTTGCGCGTTTTAGCAGCTGGTGTGCTTGCTGGTGTATTAATGCAGTCGGGGGCAGCGGTGGCAATAGCAGAAAAACTCATGCAAGCATGCGGGGAAAAATATGCGCTATTTTCGCTATGTGTTGCAGCGATGATGTTAACTGCGTGTGGGGTGTTTGTTGACGTTGCCATTATGACGATTGCACCTGTTGCGCTTGCGATGGCACATCGACTTGATATGTCACGTTTTGCTATATTGCTCGCATTAATTGGTGGGGGGAAAGCTGGGAATATTATTTCTCCTAACCCGAATACGATTGCAGCAGCTGAGGCATTTCATGTCCCTCTTTCCTCTCTCATGATGGCAGGCATCGCACCGGCGGTGATTGGTCTTTTTGTCACGTACCAGCTTGCAAAACGGTGGCGGGGTGATGACAAACATATGCCAAAAATTGAAACGGTTGAAAAAGAAACACCTCCATGGCAAAAAGCGATTGTTGCTCCCGGTGTTGCGATAATTCTTTTATTGTCACGTCCGCTCTTTGGCGTGTCAATTGATCCGCTTATCGCTTTGCCGACTGGTGCGGTGATTGGTGTGATTGTTATGAATAAAACGAGGGAGTTGAACGTGTTTCTACGCGTAGGCATGGAAAAAATGAGCGGTGTTGTATTCATGCTTCTTGGTACTGGAACGCTAGCGGGTGTAATCGCGAACTCCGCTTTGCACCAAACGTTTATGCACATGCTCGAATCGCTAGGGTTTCCGCCATACGTCATGGCATCGTTAGCTGGTGCGTTATTGTCAGGCATTACTGCATCTACAACGGCGGGGACAGCTGTCGCAAGCCACGTGTTTGGAAAAGCGTTAGTTGAAGCGGGTGTCCCATCGCTTGCGGGAGCAGCTATGGTACATGCGGGGGCAACAGTGCTCGACCATTTACCGCACGGCAGTTTTTTTCATATCACCGCAGCAAGTGTACATATGTCAACGAAAGAGCGCCTTACATTGCTTCCGTACGAAACGCTCATAGGCATAGCCATTGCCACAACATGTACAGTCATTTTTTATCTATTTTTATAAAACTATGTTCTAAATCATCAACAAATAAAAAAAGGTTTTTTCCCCCATGTGTAGAAAAAATTTATATACACAAAGGGGAGTGAGGAAAAAGTGAGAAAGATATGGATGTGTTTATGGATTTTTCTGTTTTTATTTGCCCATCCCGCTTGGGCGCAAGGAGAAACGAGCATTACATTAAGCGTTGCTGGGGACGTCACGCTCGGTCGTGATGATAACTATGGCTATACGTATTCATTTGATCATGAAGCGAAAAAAAACGGTCTCATTTTTTTTACGAAATACATTGAGCCCATTTTTAAGCAAGATGATTTTACAACGGTTAATTTGGAAACAACGTTAACAAACGCCACACAAAAAGCGGAGAAGAAGTTTCGGTTTCGAGGTGATCCATCGTATGTCAATATTTTAACGCGCGCAAGCATTGAAGGGGTGAATCTTGCGAATAATCATACGTTCGACTATGGACAAAAAGGATATGCGGATACAATTGCAACGCTAAAGCGAGCGAAAATTGGCTATTTCGGGAACGGTATACCTTTAATGAAAACAGTTAAAGGAGTAAAAATCGGTACGCTCGGTTATAAAGGATGGAGCGACACCCAAGCAGTACGAAAGCAAATTGTCACCGACATTCGCGCACTGCGAAAGCAAGGGGCACAAATTATTCTCGTTCATTTTCATTGGGGTGAAGAGCGAAGCTATATACCAAATCGCATGCAAACATCGTTAGGAAGATTTACGGGGGAAGCGCAAGAAAGCCCCTGTCTTTAGACAAGGGGATGAATTGCGTATTGTTTATGGTATATTTAGTATAGAGGTGATTGTTTTTGGAAAACGAAAAATACACCCATAAAAAAGGGATTGTTTATCTCAATCAATATCATATTGTGTTTTGTCCAAAATACCGCAGAAAAGTGTTAGTTGGAGATATTGAACGAGATTTAAAAAGAATTTTTGAAGAAGTTGCCAA
>NZ_JBCNEQ010000090.1:0-709 GCF_050480245.1 Bhargavaea massiliensis
GAAGCGAATGTGCATACGTGGACTTTGTCATCAAGCGAAACTTACGCCGAGAATCGAAAGTGCTTTGGTTCCAGATCGCTTCGCAAAAGGGCAGACGCGTCGATGATGGACAAACCGAAGGAGTACAAACGTATGAGTTATGCCTTCCACAGACCGCAGCAATTGATGGACACACGTATACGTACGTTCAAGTCACCCAAGTGACGGAACGAACGATGGAACGAAATGGACAGCTGATGCTCGTTCCTAATTACGAAGTCGAAAGCTACTGGGTGCGCCTCGAAGGATACGAGCATGTTCGAATGAGTGATGTGCTCGCATTGTATCACGATCATGCGACATGCGAACAGTTTCATAGCGAACTGAAAAGCGACTTAGATTTAGAGCGACTTCCATCAGGGAAGATGAAAACGAATGCGCTCGTGTTAGTCATGGGAGCATTCGTGTACAACCTTCTTCGTCTGATTGGACAAGATCTATTAAGCGATCCGAGACATCCATTACATCATAAAGTGAAACGCCGCCGCATCAAGACGATCATTCAGACGGTGATCACGATGGCAGGTCGACTCGTCCGCCGATCACGACAGATCTGGATGAAACTGACGCGAAGGAGTGGCTATAGCGAGCCCCTTCTGAACATTTACATAAAATGGGGAGAAGGAGCATAACGAACGATTGTTCGCAATTCTGTGCTCATCCTAACCCT
>NZ_JBCNEQ010000091.1:0-1732 GCF_050480245.1 Bhargavaea massiliensis
AAAAAAATTTTTTTCGACAAAACTCATCACATACTTTTTCATTTTTGTTTATATCTAACAACCCATAGGTACGCTTCGCGACCACTGGTTATTTTTGTATGTTAAAACCAATGGAAAATACATATGCGATGCACCTTGGATCTCTGCATTGCTGATGAGGACGAACCCTCCCATGTCTCTGGGCATCCTTGTGCCAACATTCCTTCGTTCGGTCTCTTCACCAGGCAGAGGCCGGCTAAGCTCCCTTAGGGACTCTCGGTCGAATGGATGAAATCGTGCCAGCTTCTCCGTGTCATCTGGTTGTTCAAACAAGATTTATTTCCAAAAGGGATGGCTCTAAGCTGCGTGGGCTTGAGTATGAGTATGGGAGATATCCCGTATCATTCGTTCCCCATCAAATGCTTGTTGTTTCACACAAACGGCATAGAGAATTTTCAATAACTTTCCACACAACACAACGATCGATTGTTTCTTACGCAACGGGTTGATGGGACGTGTCGTATAGTATTCATGCAAAGCGCGAAACGCTTCGTTATGACGAATGAGAGGCATCATCACCCGAAAGAGGAGGGCGCGTAACCGTTTTCGTCCTCTTTTCGAGATACGCTTTTGTCCCTTGTGCTGCCCAGATGAGTTTTCTTTCAAAGTTAAGCCCGCTAATTTCATGAGTTGTCGCGGATCTTGGTACTGATGAAAACTCCCGATTTCCGACAATAGTTCCACAATTGTCGCATCGCCAAGCCCAGGGATCGTTTGAAGCCATTCATACTCCACCGTCGTTTGTGCAAGGGCGATTAACTGTTCCGTGAGCGCTGCGATTTCCTGTTCCAATTGACGATATCGGCGGACCAACGTGGCGATTTCGATACGGGCCATCTGTTGTCCTTGAGTGATGCCAATCGACTGACGGGAAACCTCTAACAGCTTTTGAATTTTCGGTTTTTGCGGACATTTGAGCCCTTCACTTTGTCGATATCGCTCGATCAACTCCTCGACCGTCTGATCAACGATTTCATTCGGAAATGGTGTTTTTTCTAATACAGCCAAAGCGATTTTTCCGAATGATGGAAATACTTGCGTAAACTCAGGAAAGTAACGATCTGTCCATCGAATCATTTGATTATGAACAGCATTGCGTTCCGTGATCAAGGATTTCCGAAACGTACTTCCTGCCCGCAATTCTGCTTCCACTTCGTGGAGAATACGTGGGTAGCTGAAACGTCCATCTTTGACTAGTTTGGCAATGATTCGGGCGTCTTTTGCATCATGTTTCGTTGGCAAGTTGTCATCGAGTTCTTTTGATCGTTTCACGTGCATCGGATTGACCATCACCAATGGGATCCCTTTTTCCTCGAGGAAATAGGCGAGGTTCAACCAGTAATGCCCGGTCGGCTCGATGCCAACGATGACTTCTGTCTTGCCAAACACTTTTTTCGCTTCTTCGATGGATGCGTAAAATTGTTCGAATCCGATTCGAGATTGAAGAACGGGAAACGGCTTTTTCAGTTCCCTACCACGCTCATCCACCATCGCTGCATAATGTTTGTGTTTCGCGATATCCATGCCGATGACTAATGTTTGTTCAGTGACTTGTTCAATTTTGAGATTTCGTGTACAATTCACTGTATAGTCCTCCTTGGTCTGATGATAGGTGATTGTTGGTACCCCTGCATCATACCAAGAGGGCTTTTTTCTTTCAAGTCCCCGAAAACCTTTCTAACAGGAATGCTCC
>NZ_JBCNEQ010000092.1:0-3473 GCF_050480245.1 Bhargavaea massiliensis
ATACAACGACCTCATGACCCCGGCTGCAAGGAGACCATTCGACAGAAGGTTGTTTTCATCCTTCCGATGGTGACGAAATTTTTTTGTCATGGGAGTCTATATAAGATTTCTAAACAATCATGTAAAAAAATTCAAACATAATATAAAAATAATAATAATCAACATAGCCGTTAGAGATATTGGAAGAATACCTCGTACCAATTGTCCCTCATTTCCTGAATTTTTTGTAATGGAAGCAACTAATGCAACCCTAGATGGTGAAGCCATAGTCATATTAGATGCTGAAACATTTTGGGATGTAGCATACAACAGTTCTGAACTATGTAATTTATTTGCCATTGTGCTTTGAAAATGTGAGAACATTGCATTAGAAGCACTGTTGCTACCACTCATAAATCCACCGATTGCACCGATTATAGGAGATGCAATAATAAACCAAGAACCCAATAAAGCGGCCACATTTGTCGCGATAAAATCTGTCATTCCAGATTGTTGCATTACACTGGACATAGCAACAAATCCGATTGTTGCCATACTTGCTGGATATACTTGTTGTATCGTTCTAATAATGCAGGATTTGATCTGAAACATTTTTAAGCGGTATATCCCAATGGTCACAATGGAAGCTAAAAACAATGCAAATCCCGGGCTATACAAGAGTTCTAAATGAAAATTATATTTTGGTAATCTAACCACCATTACATTAGTAAGGATTAATTTCAAAGACGAATAAAAATGTGATATAAAGATATAAGTCGTTAAAATAAGGTAAGGTATAATAGCTTTTAGAAAATCCCTTTTATTTGTTAGAAGAGTTGATTTTGATACCGCAACTTCTTTAGCAAATTTTTTGTAAATTAACTCTTTTAATTTCCAATAAGTTATCAAACATAAAGAGGATGTAAGTCCTGCTAATACACCAGCTAATTCCGTTGAAACATAAGCGCTTATCAACCATGTAGTTAATGATAACGTTGTTGAAACAATTAATATCTCTAAAAAGTAATTTTTTATAGCTCTCTTCCCTCCACTAATGATAACTACCATTACTGTATAAAAAAAATAAAGAGGAATACTTACTAAGGCGCTATACTTTCCCAGTTCATTGAGGGGGACACTCGATAATTCAGCGTTGATTACTGTTCCAATAGCAAGCGCCCCCCATGGAACAGCAGACTGCGTCAATAAAGACAAGAGAGCCGCCTTTCTTGGTTGAAAGCCTAACGAAAGATATAGGGGGGCGGCTATAACAATTCCGATACCAAAACCACTAGTTGCTTCAAGAAAAGGACCTAATGCTGAGGAAATTAGTAACCCTTGTTCTACCGGTGAGCTACAAAAAAAAGATAATCTGTTAGAAATAATGTTAATAGCCTGGCTTTCACTTAATACGTTATATAAAAGTAACCCAAATATCAAAACATAAATAACAGTAATTGATATCAATAAACCTTGGATAGAGGAATGTAATAAATCTTTTAATGATGTTTCAAAATGGAAAGGCAACAGTGATACGATAACCGACAACAAATATGAATATATTGCTGTGTACATTCCTGAAATTTTTAACCAAATCAAACAAACTAGAGCTAATAAAATTGGTGATACAGACAGTATAAAGTTAAAAAAAAGTTGCATTGTATCTTATCACCCCTATGTATTGTTATTGATAACAATAGTCTTTAAAGTTTTGTTGTGTTAACATTGGAGAATTAATAAATATCACTTTTTCCATAGTTTAAATTCCACTATAGCGGATATGTTTCCGTATTATTACTAATTATCATGAAAGTCAAGACAAAAATTCCACTATAGTGTAATATAGTTATGTATCAAATTGATTTTCCGCCATATAATGAAACTTTCCATTCGATCTTTTGCTTAACTTAAACATTTATATTATATCTTTTTTTCAATCTGAACTTATAGCAGGAGGGATTCATCATGAGTTTCGGGGAAAACGTTAAAAAAGCTAGAAAATCTAAGTCACTTTCTTTACAGGAATTATCTGATCGTTGTGGAGTAAGTCGCTCTATGCTTTCGCAAATCGAAAGAGGGGAAAAAAACCCTACTATCCAAGTGGCTTGTCAAATTGCAGAAGGTTTAGATATGACCCTTTCACAATTATTAGGAGAAGATGCTAGAAAAGAGGTGATTGTTATAAAAAAGGAGGAAAGATATATTTATAAGGATGAACATAGTGGTTTTGAAAGACATCTTTTATCTCCTTCTTTCCCATCAAGGGGGATCGAATTTGTTTTAAATATTATTCCTTATAAAAAAGCTTCAGGAATTTTCCCAAAGCACAAAAAAGGAGTTAAGGAGTATATCTCGGTAGCTAAGGGTAAATTAAGAGTAAAATTAGGAAATGAAACGTATGACCTAGAAGAAGGCGATTCCATGTATTATGAAGCAGATATTGAACATAGTTTTACCAATATAGGTGATGAAGACTGCCACTATTATCTAGTGATTGATTCGAACAATGTATATTTGTAACTCACATTTCGCACCCTCTCGACGAAAATCGGGAGGATTTTTTCGTTCCGATGTCGAATGAATCCTTGACACACAAGGAACGTAAAGGAGTTTTTCTCTTATGAACGTTCAAGTCAAAAAGGTCTATCGCAATTCACGAGTGTTGATTATCCAAAATTATACATACACCTTCCATAAATTTGGGCATACTCAAACAAAGCAGCGGCCATCCCGGATTTCCAATCGAGAGGAAGCTGCCCAGAGAAAAAACGGCGAACAAACGAAATGAAGGAAAGAGAGACGTTCGTCTGTTTTTTGGTTTGATCATACAGCCATCGCAGCAACACATACGCGATGAACGCCGCAAACAGTTGGTTGTATACCGCATTTTCCATCGTGCCAAACAAGGTCGGGACATTCAGATATTGCTTCACCCAACGGAAAAAGACCTCAACAGTCCAACGTTGTTGGTACATGTCGGCAATGGTTTCCGCAGACGCATGGAAGAGGTTCGTCACGACCCGAATGTCGCGGCCATTCTCATCTCGAAAGATCACCACCCGGTGACGCTTGGTGGAGCGGCATTGTTTCGTCCCCAACTGGCACGTGAAGTCGGCTTGAACCGATGAGGATGTGCTGGAAAGGCGTTTCAAGCTTTTTTTCTGATGAAGTTCGATGTTGTCCTTCATCCGAATGACAAAGAGCTGATGCTGCTCCACAAATCGATCGAGGCGTTCGATTTTGAAATACGCCCGGTCTTCCACGAGCACTTGTTGAGGGTCCGTCAACTGTTCTCCCACTGGGCCCATCGTCGAACAGTGCCTGGCACTGTTCGCCAAAATGAAAAGCGCCACCTTCCTCTCCATCAAGAAAGGCTTGCACCATCTTGGCATGATGAATGCGTGCGTTGTCCAACACAAGCACGAGGAATCGATCGGCATATCTCTCTTTCAATCGGCGCAAAAAGTCGAGGAAGGTTTCGGCATTGGCGGATG
>NZ_JBCNEQ010000093.1:0-508 GCF_050480245.1 Bhargavaea massiliensis
GCTTGATGACAAAGTCCACGTATGCACATTCGCTTCCGCATCGTTTCCTGCATCCATTCGGACAAGCAGACGAGACGAGGTCAGTGGACGAGCTCGACGGATGGCGGTGATCAAAAACGAGGGCATCTCGTCTTGTACATGTTGTTTCCCTGGACGCAGCTCGGCATGAACGATATACCCTTCCTTCCCTGCGTACGCAAACAACGGCGTAAAACCGTCAAATCCTTTATACGTTCGACTCACTCCTTCTTTTTTCGTATCGGAGTTGTCAAATGGGGAAGCATCTATATCAAGTGGGAGCCATGTCGTCTTCCCTTTGGTCCAACAAGGAGACAAGGTAGCGTGTTGTCGAACCAACAGACGCATCGACTCCTCCCAAAGAATCGTTTCGGTCATCGGAAGACAAGCGAGCTGATCGAGGCGCTGTCGCAACGTTGGGGAGGAAGGTACGTGCCGAATGCCCATTGATGTCGAAAAGATATCGTCCTGACGATACGCTTCGATATGA
>NZ_JBCNEQ010000094.1:0-250 GCF_050480245.1 Bhargavaea massiliensis
TCATATCGAAGCGTATCGTCATGACGATATCTTTTCGACATCGATGGGTATTCGGCACGTACCTTCCTCCCCAACGTTGCGACAGCGTCTCGATCAGCTCGCTTGTCTTCCGATGACCGAAACCATCATTTGGGAGGAATCGATGCGTCTGTTGGTTCGACAACACGCTACCTTGTCCCCTTGTTGGGCGAAAGGGAAAACGACATGGCTTCCCCTTGATATAGATGCTTCCCCATTTGACAACTCCGAT
>NZ_JBCNEQ010000095.1:0-250 GCF_050480245.1 Bhargavaea massiliensis
GGGAAACAACATGTACAAGACAACATGCCTTCGTTTTTAACTACCGCCATCCATCGAGCTCGTCCGCTGACCTCGTCTCGTCTGCTTGTCCGCATGGATGCAGGAAACGATGCGGAAGCGAATGTGCACGTATGTCTAAAGGAAGACGTGGACTTTGTCATCAAGCGAAACTTACGCCGAGAATCGAAAGCGCTTTGGTTCCAGATCGCTTCGCAAAAGGGCAGACGCGTCGATGATGGACAAACCGAAG
>NZ_JBCNEQ010000096.1:0-825 GCF_050480245.1 Bhargavaea massiliensis
ACGGTATGTTAAGCCGTAATGCCCTGGATTGTGTACTGTTTCGCTCGGATGGCTTAATGCATTGGAAACGGAAAGAAGATGATCCGTTTTTCCGTTTGAGATGCTGTAGGCGACGGCTGGGCTGTCAGTTGTATATGCAGGCAACGTCGCTTCTAATGTCGTTCCTTTCCATACACCGCGCGGATGGGTTGCATAAGAATCAATCGGTGCGAGCGTAGGGGAAACGGTTGAAAAGTTAGCTAAAGAGCTCGTTACGATCGTTCGTATGCGATAGTTAGTCATTGAGCCTTCTTGTTGGACGGTAAAGTCATATAAAAATCCGAGCAGTTGGTTGTTTGGGACGTCAAATGCTTGAATGACCGCGCTCGTTCCTGCTTTCACTTTCACTGCTTGAGCAGTTGCGAACGATTGGCGCAACACCGCCTCTGCAATCGGTAAGCCAACATCGTAATGTCCCCAACTGTTTGGGCTTGTTCGATACGTCCCCTTTCCGCTTGTAACGACAAGGTCGTTAGATGAAGAGAGGTTATCAATCACAATAGCAACCGATGCCTGTTGACCTAACATATTGGCGTGCCAACCGAACACACGATGATCGACTGTTTGTTGTCGCTCGCGAACGTCATCTAGCGCTAATGTTGCTTGGCGATTTGGCACTGACTCCGTTGTAAGTAGTTCGGGATTGTCGCTAATAAGTAAACGCCGTTCGTCAGCAACGGTCGGTGTATGAATATGTTGCGGTACAGTAATCGCTGTTTCTTCGGTAAGTAACATAGGGCTTCGAAACGTCGTTCGTGGAATCGTGAAAAACATATTTGTTCCGCT
>NZ_JBCNEQ010000097.1:0-503 GCF_050480245.1 Bhargavaea massiliensis
AAAAATAATTATAAAGTAGTTCACTAGTGTTGCATTAATTTGATTTTAATATTAAAAAGACTCACAATCTTCACTTATTTTATTTTGTGAAAAGAAAAAGTCCTTTATAATGGATAAGTCAGGTGGTAACCCGTCCAAATCCACTAAAAAGGACCAAACTCATGGACAAGATTACACGAAAAACTTCATTTGGACAATGGTTTTCGCCAATAAATCTTCAATTATTTGAAGAACAGGTGAAAACGATGAAATTTAGCGAACGGTGCCAGGCACTGTTCGTAAGGAAGGATTGAATGAATCCATTGGCAAGGATATAATGATGGAAACATTAAACATTTTCAATTCAAATATGTTACGAAAATAAAATAGAACAAAACTAAACAACGTCAACTAGAAACAGGAGGAGAGCCTTGTCAACTACCCCCACTTAGCTAATGCTTGAAGTGAGGGCTTGCAACTCCCCAGAAGTGCAAACGGACTTCGTCCTCCTTCCTTGACTTGGG
>NZ_JBCNEQ010000098.1:0-900 GCF_050480245.1 Bhargavaea massiliensis
GAGGGTGCGAAATGTGAGTTAGAACGTAAATTTAATAGGAAAAACCCAACAGTTATTTATCGTACTGGAAGTGGAAACGGCACTAATTTAACTCCAAGACCAAAAGATGTTAGTGGGCTATCCTATACTACAGTAAAGCCTTTATCTGGACCATATACAGCAACTACTATTGAGGCCATTAATGCAACAGGAAAACTAGTAGCAATAAAAGATGGTAAAACTCATGTGTCAGTGAGACCAGTAAATATGAAGAAAATGCAGGGATGGACAAACTCAAGGGAAAATGCTAATACTAGACCACATGAATATACAAAATTATTGCAGGCCCTTTCTGTGAAAGTTAAATAGTAGGAGATGAATTTTAATGGAACTTAGTGAAGTTAAAAGATTGATGAAAAACTTGAGTTGGAATATGCCCCAAGAAGTTCAACTATCTGCAATAAGGGAGTTAACAACAATTGATGATGAATACACTCCTTTGTTAATACAAGATACCGAGAAGCATTGTTGGGAGAATGCGGTTAAAGTTTTAAATAAAATTGGATACCCACGAAATAGGCTGGCGATACCCTGCTTAATAGAGTTAATGCAAGATATGAATTGGCCTGGTGTCCCTACAGCGATAGAGATATTGAAGAGTATAGATAAAAGTGTGATAGTTCCACATATAGAGGCTTCGCTAATAAAAGCAGCTGAGGATGACGATCGCATGTGGATAGGGGGAATTCAGAGACTTATAGATATATTACAAATTTCTGAATCAGACTTTCATGATAAGGAAGTATATAAGTTATTAAAATTATCGGATTGGTAAACCAAGAAATTAGGAGCGGGCACTTGTCTTTTATGAAATAATATTGTATATATACATCCAAATTGACATTTTAACCTCTGATTCAC